>NZ_LJSP01000031.1:0-241 GCF_001399995.1 Pseudoalteromonas sp. P1-11 | reverse complement strand
TTAAGTGATCTATTTTGAGGATAGATAAACGTGTTGATAGCTAGGCAAAAAATTCGTTATTTAGTTATTCTAAATGAGAATTTTTTAACGCAGATAGCGACACGTTTAGCCCCTAAAAATNTTGTTCTCGGCAATTGCTCCTGCATTGCTCTACCTTCTGCATCCATGCAGTCGTAAATGAGAGTTTTTTAACGCAGATAGCGACACGTTTAGCCCCTAAAAATGATTAAGTATTATTGCT
>NZ_LJSP01000030.1:0-536 GCF_001399995.1 Pseudoalteromonas sp. P1-11 | reverse complement strand
TAACATCGTTACTTGAACCTGGGCTGGTTAAATCAAGCGTTGGCGCAACGGTATCAACCTCCCCTGCGCCTGTGGCGGTCGCTGTGTTACCCGCTGTATCGCTTACGCTTGCACTTACGGTATAACTGCCTTCAGCAACTACTTGTGAGGCAGCCACACTCCACGTGCCATTAGCTCCTAGGGTCGTTGTAACCGTATGGGTCACGTTATTACTATCGGTGATTTCAACCGTTACGGTGCTGCCTTGCGGTGCATTCGCGGTGCCGGTGATCGTTGGGGTTGTATCATTGGTAACAACTAACTCATTCACTTCAATCGCAGGCATAGTGGTGTCAATAATACCGGTTTCTGTGGCGCTGCCGATATTACCCAGGCCATCGTCTACCTCGGCGGTCACTGTGTATTCGCCTTCAGCTAATTCAGTTGGTGCATCAACGCTCCACACGCCATCGGTTACGGTGGTATCAACAGTCGTAATATTACCCGCGCTGTCTTCAAACGTTAAGCTAATGGTGGTGCCATCGGCTGCATCGCTT
>NZ_LJSP01000029.1:0-546 GCF_001399995.1 Pseudoalteromonas sp. P1-11 | reverse complement strand
TGGGTCGGTGTAACATCGTTACTTGAACCTGGGCTGGTTAAATCAAGCGTTGGCGCAATGGTATCAACCTCCCCTGCGCCTGTGGCGGTCGCTGTGTTACCCGCTGCATCGCTTACGCTTGCACTTAGGGTATAACTGCCCTCAGCAAGGGCTGTTGTAACCGGCACTGACCATGTACCAGTTGCGCCTACTGTGGCGGTAATGGTTTGCTGTGCACCGGCATTGTCTGTCACAACAATTGTCACTTCACTGCCTTGTGGCGCATCACTTGTGCCGGAGATCGTCGGTGTTGTGTCGTTGCTAACGCCGTTATCTGTAATAACAAGACTCGGTGGGGTTAAATCAATCTCACCGGTTTCGCTCGCGCTGCCGATATTACCCAGACCATCGTCTACCTCGGCGGTCACTGTGTATTCACCTTCAGCTAATTCACTCGGCGCATCAACGCTCCACACGCCACCGGTTACGGTGGTATCAACAGTCGTAATATTCCCCGCACTGTCTTCAAACGTTAAGCTAATGGTGGTGCCATCGGCTGCATCGCTT
>NZ_LJSP01000028.1:1404-1518 GCF_001399995.1 Pseudoalteromonas sp. P1-11 | reverse complement strand
CTGTCTTCAAACGTTAAGCTAATGGTGGTGCCATCGGCTGCATCGCTTGTCCCATTAATGGTTGGTGTGGTGTCGTTGGTATCAACCAAGGTATTAATGCTAATGCTTGGCGCG
>NZ_LJSP01000028.1:0-1385 GCF_001399995.1 Pseudoalteromonas sp. P1-11 | reverse complement strand
TTACCGGCGTTGTCGCTCACGCTGGCTTCAATGGTCAGCTCACCATCGCTTAAGGCGTTCGGTACATCCGCTGACCAGCTGCCACCTGCTTGGACTGTGGCTGTAAAGGTTTCGGTGGTAATGCCATCGCTAACGCTGATACTAATTACCGTGCCGGCTGGTGCATTCGTGGTACCACTAATGGTTGGCGTGCTGTCGTTGGTAGCGCCTACAGTATCAAGTGTCAGTGTCGGGGCAAGGCTATCTATGCTGCCCGATTGCGTAGCGCCTCCTGTATTGCCCGCCGCATCCGTAATGCTGGCTTGTACACTGTAGCTGCCATCAGGTAATTCTGGGCTGATTGCTTGCCAATTGCCGTTGACATCCACGGTAGCGGTGAGCGGTGTTTCATCGCCATTACTGTCGGTGATTACAATGTTTACAACTGTGCCTTCTGGCTCAGTTGAAGTACCACTAATAAGTGGAGTACTGTCGTTACCAAGTCCCAGTGCATCCACAGTTACAACTGGGGTAATGGTATCTACATTGCCACTGCTGTTGGCGGTACTTTCATTGCCTGCGGCATCAGTAATACTGGCCGTTACAGTAAAGTCACCTTGTGCCAGCGCACTGGGCACTTCAATATCCCAATGCCCATCCGTGCCAACGGTGGTGGTAATGGTTTGCACAGCGCCGTCACTGTCGGTCACGGTGGTTACTGGTGCCTTGTAATGTCGGGGTTAAGTCATTTACATCACCCACAGTTTGCATAGTTAATGTGGGTGCTTGCGTATCGATGGTGGCGGTTTCACTCACGGTGGTTTCGTTGCCTACGCTGTCGCGTACGCTCACTTCAATCGTGCTTTCACCTTCACTGAGTGGTGTCGCTGGTGTGGCGCTCCACTCGCCGTTGGCATCAACAAGGGCGGTAATGGTTTGTGGGTTACCGTCACTGTCGGTCACCACAATCGTTACTTGTGCGCCTTCGCCTGCGTCACTTGTACCGCTGATTATAGGCGTGTTGCTATTGCTTTGTGCATCCACCTCAACTGTGAGTGTAGGTGGTGTGTTATCAAAGTCATCTGAGCTGATTGTGCGTGTGTTCCCTGCTGCATCTGTGGCTGTGGCAATCACAGAGCCTACATCCAGTAGTGATACATCAAGCCCCACCAAAGACCAATTACCGTTGGCATCGGTTGTGGTGGTGTAAGTTACACCGACTCCCCCGCCAATAAGTTGCTCGGTGATGGTGATTTCACTGCCTGCTGGCAGGTCAGACGTACCACTGAGGGTAACCAATAAACCAAGCTCGAAGGTTGGCGTAAAGGCAAGAGCCGGTGGAGTTACATCCACTTCGCCGCTGTCTGTCCCTGTGCCCGTGTTGCCCGCTGCATCCGTGATGCTCG
>NZ_LJSP01000027.1:0-1724 GCF_001399995.1 Pseudoalteromonas sp. P1-11 | reverse complement strand
TTCATGATTATCTTCCTGTTTGGTTAGTCGTACTTATTGGCGACAACTCAACTTTAGATAATTCTGAGCGCAGCGACAAACGATAAAAACAAACCTAATAAATGAGAAATACTAACTTATAGACTTAGCCTACCCTTCTTTTACAGCAGAAGATTGGCCGACTGAAAGCTATAAATAAACTTAAATAAACTCAACAATTTACACAATGGTTACCTATTGCCAAAAAAGCATTAGTGTTGTAACTTTGTTAATTAACCCAATATTTACAAGGATTGTCATGATTAAAAAAACAAAAAATATAGTTTTATCTAGCTCATTTTTATTATTATGTGCATGTGGGGGCTCCTCAGAGAACGAAGGCGATATTATAAGTTCCGACCCTGCAGTATGTGCTAGTCAAACAGCACAAAACGAAGCCCTTTGGGACTACCTTCAAACAGATTACCTTTGGAGTGAACAGCTAAATACCTCAACAAACCCATCTACATTTGACTCATTAAGCGATTTAATGACCGAAGTTAAATCGCAAGTAGAATTAGATAAATACAGTTATGTAGTCACTGCGCAAGAATATGAAGACCGATACCTTAACGCGAGTTATTTTGGTTATGGTTTAGCAAACAAAATAGAATCTAACGGTCTTCTTGTAAAGTATGTATTTGACGATGGTAATGCAGCAGCTATGGGGTTAACCAGAGGCTCATTAATCACCATGATGAATGGCGTAAATATTGAAGAAGCAATAACCAACAATACGTTTGACTACGATGCCTTATTGGGGCCTGAAGAAGAAGGCTATACAGTAGACGTAACGTGGATAGATTTAAACGGAGAAGAACAAACCGGCACTATGGCACGCGCAACGGTTAGCACAAACACTATTCTAGACGCCCGCATATTAGAATCTAATACAGGTAAGGTTGGCTACCTGGCCTTTAATAGCTTTATTGAACGCAGTGCTCCAGACTTAGATGACGCATTTTCGTTATTCGAGCAAGAGGGCGTTTCAGAGCTAGTACTTGATTTACGCTATAACGGCGGCGGTTACCTTAATGTAGCTAAACAACTAGCAAGCCAAATTGCTGCTGAGAACGTGCTTGGCAAGCCTATGTTTAATTACGAATATAATAAAAACCGTGAAACTAACAGCGTAGATTTCGAGTTAAATAATAATCAACCACGCCTAAATTTACCTCGTGTAGTAATACTTACCACTGAACAAACATTGTCTGCCAGCGAAGTGGTAATAAATGCGCTAGAACCTTACATTGATGTTCAAGTAGTTGGCACAAGCACAGGAGGAAAGCCTGTTGGCATGGATATTAATCAACTTTGTGACCACGTTGTGTTTGCCATAAACTTTAAAATGACTAACTCAGCTGGCTATGGTGATTACTTTGATGGTTTACCTGCAGATTGTTACGCCGAAGATACCATTAATTCTGATTGGGGCGATAGCAAAGATCCTCTTCTAAGCGAGGCTCTATACTTGTTAACTAATAATAGTTGCTCAACAACTCAAACAAGCCAGTTACCTAAACAAAAATCGCTTTATAACAATTTTGGTCTATTCGATAAAAACACGATATAACCCTTTTAATTGCATACAAAAAAAGCCGATGCAGGGTTATCCCTTCATCGGCTTTTTTATCGCGTTATAAAACGTTTTTATAACGATAAATCTTCTTTAGCACGCGTTAAATTATGAGATACCAGTGAGTTTT
>NZ_LJSP01000026.1:0-2453 GCF_001399995.1 Pseudoalteromonas sp. P1-11 | reverse complement strand
TAATAAAAAACCAATAAGAGTTTAAGCTCCAAGAAAGTTAAGTACGACCTTGAAGCTTAAAATGAGAGATGGTATCTACGGTAAACTTGAACGCCGCTACCCAAAGCTCATTACGTCTCTATTTAAATAATATTGCAATCATATTAAATACCGCTAAACTAATCATTAGTTTATTAATGACCGATTTGGTAGTCATTTATGAGATCAGAAAAAGCATTAAAGTTGGCGCGTCGATTGGGTGATTTAATTCGTCAGCATCGTACTTTACTTTATACCCAGAGCACGTTCGCTAAGATGATTGGTGTATCTCGCTCCACGGTACAAAAGCTTGAACAAGGAGAGGTAGTAAAAAGCGATATATTGTTTGAAGCCCTTGTTGTTCTTCAATTGCAAGGCTCATTGCTGGATGAAATTAACGAGCTAGCCGCAGATGTGGGCGGTTATAATGCAAGACAGCGTAAAAGCAATAAAACTCAGGTGATTAACGATGACTTCTGAAGCTTATGTATTTATTGACGGTTTAGAAGACAGCCCCATAATTTGTGGTTTTTTTAAGTTAAATCCACAAACTGGCCGAGGTGAGTTTAATTATGGTAAAAGTTACCTTGCGCGCTCTGATGCGTTTGCGCTCGATCCGCTGCATTTACCTTTACAGCCTGGCATAGTTAGTTATTCTGCCAATAAAGGTGTGTTTGGGGTGTTAAGTGATGCGGGAGCTGATTCGTGGGGGCGTAAGCTTATACTGTCGTTACATAATACCAAGCCAAAGAATGAGCTAGAATTTTTACTCGCAGGGTCTGGGTATGGTGTTGGCGCCTTGGTATTTAGTTTGTCGCGCAGCGCATCAAAACATAAAGCGAATAAAAATACATTAGCCGATTTAGCCTTGTTAGATCAAGCAAAGGACGATTTGCTCGCCAATAAAGCGATTTCACAGGAAGCAAAAAAAGCCTTTGAATTTGGCCAAAGCATGGGGGGAGCAAGACCTAAAACCTCTGTAAAAATTGAAGAAAAGCTTTATTTAGCAAAATTTAATCGTCAAGACGATTTGTTTAATTTAGCTAGGGCTGAGCATGGCGCTATGCGTATGGCTAATGAATTGGGGATTCGCACTGCAAATACCCGTATTCATGAAACAGAAAATGGCGATATTCTGTTAGTTGAGCGTTTTGATGTAAGCGATGACTTACCAACTCATCACTTTTTAAGCGCCAATAGCTTATTACAAAAACCAAAAGTCGCGATAAGCGACTTAGCAACATACTATAGCTACGGTGAACTGGCAGAATTTATTCGCCACCACACAGGTGAGTTCGCTGATGATGCTACAGAGCTCTACAAGCGAATGGTATTTAACGTGTTTATTGGTAATACCGATGATCACAGCCGAAATCATGCATTTTTGTATCACTTTGCTGGGCAAACGTGGCGTATGAGCCCCGCTTATGATATCACTCCTATTAATAACTCAAAGCAGCACGGCATAGGGCTTGGTGATGATGGCCGATATGCTAGTATCGATAATTTATTGTCGCAAGCCAAACGCTTTGGCCTCAACAAGGCTCAAGCAACAAAAATAATTGCAGAGGTTGAAAGCTATACTCGCCAGTGGCCAACGCACTTTAAACGTTTTGCTAATATCAGTGATATTGACATAAAGCGCTTAGAAAGCGTGATCCCTCATATAAGTTAAAGATTATTTAAACATTCATTAGATAGTTAATGACTGATTAAGTGGTCATTTACTGGTTGGCGCTTTTATGAACCATAAAGAAGAAATGAAAAGGCAGCGGGCTTTTGGTAAAACCTAGCTCGTAGCTCTAAACCAGCGCCAGATTAGTCGGCCTGGGCTTTATTTGTGGGCTGATAAACGCCATTATCTAACGCATAAAAGTAAGCTTGATAGCGGCCGGTTTGCTTAAACTTAAGTAATTGCTGATTAAAAAATTTCAAGCCGCTGTTTACTGTGTTCGTTATTTTTGGGGAGTATCATAAAGCTTTGAGATGATGGTTAATCGAGCTAGGTAAGTTAGGTAACTTACTGGCCAAGGTAAAAAGTAAAAGTTAACTTTAATATACATAATGGTAATACCAACAACAAAATTGAAGGCTAATGCCAAGACAATTCCCCCGTCATTTTGCCCGAAAGGACTTAATTGATGAGTAATTGATTGCATGGCGGAATTTTGTTCCCGACAAATTCCAAGTACCTAAATCCCTTTAGGCAATGCAATTAAAGCCGTGGTCTCGCCATGGACGGCGAATACACGGCGGTTACGTTCATATCTATTTCGGCTTTGAGGAAAATGCAAAATGCTCGGGGCGCCTCAAGGGGCGTACGGCGATATTCGCCCCTTGGTTGCCATCGCCAACGCGACATAGGGAACTAAAAATACAGAGCGCGAGCAAGCTTCGCGCCTTGTATCTCTCGTTGATAAATGATTAGCTATCAT
>NZ_LJSP01000025.1:0-10357 GCF_001399995.1 Pseudoalteromonas sp. P1-11 | reverse complement strand
AATCTCCAAAAACTCACTGGTATCTCATAATTTAACGCGTGCTAAAGAAGATTTATCTTTATAAATTTATTACTTAGCACTTAAAAAGCCCCCGCTAGTTATAAACTCGCGGGGGCTTTTTAGTTTTTATTTTTGAAATTAACCAATGTGAGTTGTTAATTTTTAAGCGGGTTTAACGTGTATCCTCACTTAAATACCTATTTTAATAGGGGGTTTTAAACTTAAAATATGGTAATAACACCATTGCAAGTAAGGTTAACCGAGAATCACAGGGTTAATTGTTTTTAAAAGCGGGATATTTTACTAATGGCGATGCGTATATAAAATGCTCTAAGGGTATTAAATTTCTTTATATTTGCGTCTATTTTCATTAAAGTACTTAAAATATAGCAAATTCAGTTAACATTAATCTTTGTAAATAAGTTTATGTTTAATGGCATTTAGCTGTTTTGTACATTTTTCTAATTAAAACTAAAAATAAATAAGTAACTGCACTTTTAATGGAACTGCGTGATTTTAGCGCAGATAAAAGGATTTAAAATGAAACTTACCTTCAATCGCATTGTTGCATCTTTTTTTGCAGCAACTGTTAGCCTCTCTGTAACCGCTGAAGATATAGAGCTATACGTAAACCATAACGTAGAAACCGATGAAAAGCCTCGAGTTTTAATTGTATTTGATACATCTGGGAGTATGGGAAGTAAGCTTCCTTACAACGGGCCAAGAAAAATTGATGCTGCTAAAGATGCAATGACCGACCTGGTTAATAATAATGAGTCTATTGATTTTGGTCTTATGCGCTTTCAAAATAACTACGGCGGTTATGTTATGGCTGAAATTGGTTCTTCAAGAGCTACGGTTAAAAATCAGATAAAGAGCCTACCTGCTAGTGGCAGTACACCAGTTACTGAAACATTATGGGAAGCTTATTTATACTTAACTGGGCAACAAGTTTTGTATGGGTATGAAGAATATTCAGGAGATGAAGATTTTTTAAGTAAAACTGTTACTTATAAAAAAAATAAAAAAAATAAAAAAAATAAAAAAGTAACCACTCTTACATATATTTCGCCATTCGAAACTGATTTAGATAGCGATGAGCGCTGTGATAATTCTATTAACCTTATTTTAATGACGGATGGCGATCCGCAAAGTGACACTGAAAGTAATTATGATATATACCATCTTTATAAATCTAAGTTTGGTTCATATCCAAGTACAACAAGTGGAAGTTATTTGGCTGCACTAGCACAAATAATTCATGGAACAAGTGACGTAGAAATTGATTTGTACGATAGCACACCTGAAATTGCCGATACTGGACGAGTATTTACCATAGGTTTTGGCAGTGGAATGAGTCCTAACGGTAAGAAGCTACTAGAGCAAACAGCTCAAGTAGGTGGTGGAGAATATTTACATGCAAATACTTCTGCGGAGCTTTCAGAGAAATTAAATAGCACTATTTCTAGAATACGCGAAGTAAACGATAGCTTTTCATCGCCTACGGTTGCCAGTAATAACGTTGACCAAACCCGCAGCCGAGAAGCAATTTATTTTGCTATGTTTTACCCAGAGACCGGGGCTCGTTGGGGCGGCAACTTAAAAAAATTAGTTATGTCGGGCTCTAACATAGTTGACTCCACAGGCCGTGAGGCAATAGGTGATGACGGCTTAATTAAAGAAGACGCTCGCACGTTTTGGCTACCTTCAAATAAACCGGCCGATGGTAATTTAGTCGCACAAGGCGGCGTAAACTACTTACTTTCAAGCTTAGACTCACAAAGCCGCAAACTGTATATAGATTCGGACGGTAGTATTGTTGATTTTACCTTTGAGAGAGTTAAAGAAATTTTAAATATAGTGTCAGACGCCATAGGTGGCATCATACCGGGTACTAATATTGCTATCTCGCGCAATGATATTAATTGGGCAAGAGGCATGGATGTAGATAACGA
Organism: Pseudoalteromonas sp. P1-11; assembly: GCF_001399995.1. Classification (NCBI taxonomy): domain Bacteria; kingdom Pseudomonadati; phylum Pseudomonadota; class Gammaproteobacteria; order Alteromonadales; family Pseudoalteromonadaceae; genus Pseudoalteromonas; species Pseudoalteromonas sp. P1-11. Next base: position 8,402 of record NZ_LJSP01000025.1, on the reverse strand, counting down.
AGATAGCGATAGCTCATCAGTAGATCAGCGTGCCAATATTTTTGGTGATCCTTTGCATTCTAAGCCGGTATCTATTGATTATGGTGATGGCAACATACGTATTTTAGTGGGCACTAATGCTGGCTTTTTACACATGTTTAACGATAAAGGTAACAGCATTGAAGAGGAGTGGGCGTTTATGCCTGCTGAGCTGTTAAAAAACATACCTGCGCTTCGTACAAATCAAGCCAATACTAAAGTGTATGGTATGGATGGGCCTATTAGTGTGTTTTTTAACAATAAAAGTTTAAACAGTGACGGCTTAAATGACGGAGTAATAGATGCCACTAAAGGTGATGAAGTATGGGCATTTGCTGGCATGCGCCGCGGGGGTAAAAACTATTATGCACTTGATATTAGCGCACCAGATAAACCAAAACAGCTTTGGAGTAAGCCTATTGTAGGCGGCTCAGATGGGTTTGAATACCTAGCTCAAACCTGGTCAAAACCACAAATAGCCTATATTAAAGCGTTTGGAGATGAGCCTTTACTGGTATTTGGTGGCGGATACGATACAAACAAAGACAACGCGATTCGTAGCGAGGATGAATCAGGCACGGGAATTTACATTGTTAAGGCTAAAACCGGCGAAAGAGTATGGGCGTTAACGCCCGAGGATAATAATTTCCAAGGTAAGCACAGTATAGCTGCTGATATAGCAACGCTTGACTCAGATTATGATGGTTACATTGACCGTTTATATGCCACCGATACGGGGGGTAATATTTGGCGTGTGGATATGCCTGGCTCTGACAAAAATAGTTTTTCTCATTACAAATTAGCAGAGCTTGGCAGTTCATTAGCAACGCAAGACCGACGCTTTTTTTACAAGCCACTAGTGGCGCGTACTATGTTTAGTAAAGTGAGCAAAACGAGCTATGGCGGTGAAGAAATAACCACACGATTAGATACGCCTTACGATGCAATCGTTATAGGAAGTGGTAATCGCTCAAATCCGCTTGCAACCAATGAGCAAGATCACCTTTACATGATTCGCGATGAACAAACCGTAACTAAAACCTTCGATTCACAAAATACGCCAGAGCCCATAGTGCCAAGTGAATTAATGCTTATGAATGACGACCCATTTGGCAATGCACTAGATAATGTAGATGAGTTTGTAGAACTTGAAGCTGATTTAGCAGGCTTTAAAGGGTGGCGATATGAGCTAAGTAATGGTGAAAAATCATTGGCTGCAGCCACCGTAGTAGGAGGCGTAGCTTATTATACATCGTTTACACCTGCACTAGAGTCTGATAAAAATCAGTGCTCTTTAACAGGGGGCGGTGGTGCAATGTACGCTTTTCATTTGCACTATGGCACAAAAGTGTACGACCAACTTAAATTTACTACCAGCTACGATGTACCCGATACCGCTCAGTTGTATTTTGGTGAAGGCGACTCATGTATAGATGCTAATAATAATGGATTATGTGATGTGCCAACACCTGATGATGGTGACCCAGATGACGGTACCCCAGGTGGTGGCTACGAGTACGAAGAAACAATACCTGTTAGCCAAGTAAGCCAGTTTTATTTAATCGGCCCGAGCCTTACTGGGGAAGGTGCAGTAAACCCTATCAAACCGCCTGAAATTAACGGACCAGGGCTAACTGTTGTTGATGGTAAAGTTAAACTTGTAAATGACAGTGATACATTAGGCTTTGGCTTTAAAACGCAGCAAACCTACATATATAAACGTGAAGAAAACGATTCTTCATCTGATTAGGTTGGCCTTAGCTCAGGAGTCGCAGCGCTTTAATATTTACCGCGCATGCCTTTAAAAGGCATGCGCTAACTTTTCTAGCTAATACTAAAGAGCCCAAAGCAAACCTTGCTACGTTAAAGTGTTCTGCTGAAGAAAGCTCAACAATGTAATTTTTGCCAAAAATTCAACACGCCTCCTATCTAAAATAGATTACCTAACCAAGCGAATTTGTATTAATAAAAGCCAACATTGTTTTACGCTAAGCCAACATTTATTCGCAATTATTGTGTTTAAGTATTATAAAAAGAGGGCTTATTGTCCCTATATTGAAAATAGACATACGGGTATTAATTGGTTTATGAATTGTTCGTAAATAAACCAATTAATGTGTAAATAAATATTAAATAAGTCACTAAATAGTAAAGCAATATTTGCATAACATGCTTAAAAAAAAGATTTATAAAACTTACCATTTTTAATGGTTGCTAGTGCTTAATTTTGCCGCTATTTTAAGGTTAAGTTGTATTAGATGGAATTAGTATGAGTTTCAAATTGATCTCTTTTTGCTATTGTATTCCCGTACTCTTTTTAAATGGTTGCGATGAGGAAGTGAGTTTATTTAGTAGCAGTAAAACGCCGTTAGTGGCTAAAAACGAAAACGCTAATTTACCGGCTACTGCTATTAAGCAAAAGCACCTTGTTGTAGAAGGCCTAATAGAGGGAATTGTACCAAGTCACTGTAAACGTGGTGAAACAGCGTATATAAATGCAAAAATGCAAAAGGTTATACGCAACCCAACCGCAAAAGTGACTTATACACTAAAGCCCACTGATAATATTTTGTCTGTGTGTGTGGCCAATGATAACTCAGCTATTACTTATCGTTATGGCACTGAGCAAAAAATTGGCCTAGAGTATACGGCCACTGCCGCGCAGCCATTTGGTAGCTACTATCGTCAAATAGGGAAAGTAGGCGAAAGTATTTTGTTTTTTAACAAAGGCAATTACTATTACTACATTATTAATGCTGGTGGTATGGGCAGTGGTGTTTCAGTGAACGTATATAAAAATAAAACGCTTATTGCGGAGTTTTTCTCTGGTAATGAGGCGTATAACGACTTTGTTATTGCCAGTAATTTAGACTTGCCTAAGTCGTTGGCAATAGAGCTTCAACCACATATAAACACAATGCAATGAATGGATTAAGTAAAGCACATTGTAACATTATTGAACAAGGGCAGTGGTTTTCTAAGCGCGATGCACACTTAAAACAGTTTTTATTAAGCCACGCAAAAACTTTAAGCCTTAGCGCGCACCAATCTCTTTTTTTACGAGGTGATAAACACGACGGTATTTATGCTGTATTAAGTGGTGTGGTGCGTATTAGTGGGGTAAGTAATAATGGTAAAGAAGCTGTTTTAAGCTTTGTTGACGCCTCGCTGTGGTTCGGCGAAGTCACTTTATTTGACCGCGGAATGCGCACCCACGATGTTTATGCGCAAACCGATGTAACACTGTGTTTTATTGGGCAACGCGCACTTGAGCAACTGTTAAAACAATACCCGCATTATTGGCAAGACTTTGGGTTACTTCTTGCCCAAAAATTGCGAGTTATGTTTACTAGCATGGAAGATCATGCACTATTAAGTGCCGAGCAGCGCGTTGCAAAACGCTTGCTTATATTGTGTGCGCATTTAGCGCATAGTAATGGCCATACGTTTACGTTATCTCAACAACAATTGGCTGATATGACTTACCTTACACGGCAAACCGCCAATCAAATTTTAAAAAAATTAGCAAAGCAGCAACTCATTGAGGTCGGCTATAACAAAGTGACCATTTTAAACCAATCTGCTTTAGAGTTACTTTGTAATCAGTAAATGTCGGCTTTCCGACAGAGTGATATTTTAAAAGCCTGATATAGTGTAAAAAACACAATAAAAGGCACACACATGAAAACTCTACAGCAACAGCTTGGTACATACGGTTTGTACCATCGCTCTAAACGCAATGTTTTAACTCATTTTTTTGGCATTCCGCTTATTGTATTTGCGGTGCTGTGCTTGTTAGCGCGTATTCAAATACCCACTGGCAGCCTGCTTATTGATGGCGCGCAGCTTTTTGTTTTTGCAAGCGTGGTGTATTACTTAATGCTGAGCGTGTCACTTGGCTTAATAATGGGTGTACTGTTTACCTTGTTGCTTTTAGCAGCACAGCCAATCGCTGCTATGGCTTTTTGGCCTTGGTTAAGTATTGGTGTGGGCGTATTTGTATTTGGCTGGGTGCTGCAGTTTATTGGCCATTACTATGAGGGTAAAAAGCCTGCGTTTGTAGATGATTTAATTGGCTTAATTATTGGCCCATTGTATGTAACCGTTGAGCTTTTATTTTTAATGGGGCTTTATAAATCGCTAGAGCATGAAGTTAACGCCATAGCAGGCCCCACCAAGGCATAATGCTAAGCGGCTTAAATATTTAGTTATTCTAGCGTGCTAAATAAAGCATTAACCGCGTTATAAATCATATATCTGTCGCTATAAATGTTTATAACTTAACACGATTGCTATTAGCAGCAGATAAAATAATAAAGGCAAATAACCCATGCAATACAACAATAAAACAGTATGGATCACCGGCGCATCATCAGGTATTGGCAAAGAGCTCGCAATACAGTTTGCAGCACTGGGTGCCAAGGTTATTTTATCAGCCAGAAGCGTTGATAAACTTAACGAACTAAAACAAAGCTTACATGGCGATGGCCACATTATTGTGCCCCTTGATTTGTCAGCGCCTGAAGCTGTTTTAGCTCAAGTTACTGACTTAATGAGTGCATTACCTGCTATCGATATTTTAATTAATAACGGTGGGGTATCGCAGCGCAGCTTATTTTTAGAAAACGAATTTAATGTTTACCGCCAGTTGATGGAAGTTAACTACTTTGGCCTCATTGCACTTACTAAAGCGGTGGCGCCTAGTATGGTAGCAAGACAAAGCGGTTCAATCGTCTCTATTAGTAGCGTTGCGGGTAAAGTAGGCTCTAAATTTAGAACGGGCTATTCAGGCTCTAAATATGCGGTAGTGGGCTTTATGGATTGCCTGCGTGCTGAGCTTGCAGAGCATAACATTCATTGCTTAACTATTTGCCCCGGCTCTATTAAAACCGCCATTGCACATAATTCGTTAAACGAGCAAGGCATAGCGCAAAACAAGCCAGAGCACTCAATAGAAAATGGCATGGATGTAAGCCTAGCTGCTAAAAAAATGATCCTCGCAATTTATAATAAAAAAGACGAAGTGATTGTTGGCAAAGGCTTAAGCGGCTGGGCACCGACCATTAAACGGTTTTTTCCTCGCTTATTTAATCGATTAACCGCTAAAACAAACTATCGGTAGCATCGGGCAATTTAGAGATATAAAATGCTGTAAATTCAATCAATTTAGACAAGGATTCTAAATGAAGTATTTATGGCTTGGCCTGTTTTTTATTGTATTAATTTGGTCCGGAATTAACCCAAAAGATCAGTTTACTTGGCTGCTTGAAGTTATCCCCGCAATCATTGGTTTAGTGCTTCTGGCAAGCAGCTATAAGCATTTTAAACTCACCCCCATTTTATATGGCTTTATATTAGCGCATTGTATTGTGCTAATGGTTGGCGGGCATTACACCTACGCCGAAGTCCCTTGGTTTGATAATTTATTTGGCAGTGAGCGTAACAACTACGATAAAGTAGGGCACTTTTTTCAAGGGTTTGTGCCTGCATTATTAGCGCGTGAAATATTACTACGTAAAAACGTAGTCAATGGTAAAGGCTGGCTAAATGTGTTTGTTGTATCGATATGTTTAGCGTTTAGTGCTTTTTACGAACTAATAGAGTGGTGGGTTGCAGTGTTAAGCGGTGAAAACGCAGAAGCATTTTTAGGTACGCAAGGCTACGTATGGGATACTCAATCTGATATGGGAATTGCCTTACTTGGGGCTATTTGCTCGATATTGCTGCTTTCAAAAGTACACGATAAACAGCTAAAAAATGTTAAAGATTACTGATTCAAATTTTATGATAAAAAGACAATAAATTATGACTGTAAATACCCACAATTTCAAAATAAGCACAGATAAAAGCAAGCTTAACTTTAACGTTATTTATAACTTTATTGCTAATAGTTATTGGGCTAAAGGAATACCTAAAAGCGTGATGCAAAAAGCGATTGATAACTCAATGTGTTTTGGTGTTTACAGCGCTGATAACGAGCAAGTGGGTTTTGCCCGCGTAGTAACCGACAACGCCACTTTTGCCTATTTGGCTGATGTATTTATTACCCCAGATTTACAAGGTAATGGTCTGAGCAAGTTACTCATAAAAACGATTGTAGAACACCCTGAGCTGCAAGGGCTAAGGCGCTTTTTATTAGCCACTTCTGATGCGCATGGCCTGTATGCGCAATACGGGTTTAAACCGATAGACAACCCAGCATTGCTAATGCAAATAAACCCTAAAAATGTGTATGAGGGAAATACTCCAGAGGTATAGTAAACGAGGGAAGAGCATTGTCTATGTAAGCAACTTTTTAGGCATTTTATGGACCCCAGTAGTCAAAATAATAAGTAGTGCCTTTTTGGATGCTAATTCCCCTCCATCCGCCACACTCAATTCTATGCTCCCCAGGTTTCACTTCTCCTTTAGCGTTCAGACCATATGGCCACTCTTTTTTATCTACGAGTAAAGGCCCACAATTGCCACCATTATTATCTTCAATTACCAAATAGGTTTTACCGTCTAGTGAAGTTTTATATCGGCCTCTAAGCTCGTAGGTAGCGCCATCATCACCGTTTAAAATATGTATGGTAAAAAGAGTTATAACTGCAAGAAGCATTATAAGAAATATTATTAGCAGATACTTTATGAATTTAATCATCCTTGGTGCCTAACGCTTTAATCAGCCGACACGTTAGCGGTCGGCTGGATTGACTTTTTAGCATCTTTCTCTATCAATATTGATGAAGTAACTATGTTTTTGTATTCATAAATGGCTTTTGCTCTTTTCACTAGTCTCTTATCCTCTGACAAGATTGCAGAGCAGTATGCTCCCATTCCAATATGACCAGCATCACTTCTCACATTGTGGATTTTACTAATTTTTCTGCACTTCTTTTCCGCTTGGAATCCCAAAATATCCATAACTGCATTGCATCCAACTATGCCAAGATACACTGGCCATAACTCATAACCTTGATTATCAATGGGATCAAACCCAAAGAATTGATCGCAGTTCATGCCAGAGTCTTCCATTGTTGGAGATATTATCTCCCAAATTTGGGCAATCTGATGTTCTTCAGAGACAGCGCCAATAGTGCCTTTTTTATCACCAAGTGCAGCTCTAGTCTTTTTTATGTCATTTCCGTTCGAAATCATATCGTCAACCATCGAATCAAGTTCAGGTTTGATGGCGCCGATTTTGTTAGGCATTCCTGTTGTGTTATATGGTAAATCTGATGTTAGTTGCAAAACTTGATTCGCTAAATTATCTGAAAGTTCTTTTAAGGGACCCTCATCTCGACCACCGTTCATCCACACTTGAAATGGATCAAAAATGGTTTCATCGAATTCTACGTTCCCTATTGCTTCAATATAGTTCTGATAATTCTCAAATGGAGTAAGATCTTCGATCAATCTTGCTTCACCGGTAATTTTCCAGTTTTCGTCAAGTATAAGGTCCAACATTTTTGCGCCAATCTCATTTAGCACATTTAAATATTTTTCTGGGTCATCAGCTCGCTTGATTTCCGCAAAATGTTCCTTCGAATAAACCCATTTCATGTCATCTCTTTTGCTAAGATTTATATGTCCTAACAACTGGAGGCCAATGATATTTTGATCAATGTAGACTAAGGGAATGCTCATAAATCTCCAGGCGGGCTAACGTCCATTTAAGAGGCTAAATTCAGATGGCTAAAATACATGACGTAGTGAATAAAAAGCCCACTGTATTTTGTTCCACTTGAAACTCTTGTTAGCATAAAGTTACTGTAATCTAATAGGTTTATCAACTGCTACTATAGATGCCACAATAAAAGCAGGAATAAACTGATACAGCCAATCAGCGAAATGCTCTGCGAATAAAAAGCTGAGGGATGCGCTAGCTAAAGATGTAATTAAAACAGCTGAAACGGATTGGAACTTATATATTTTTCCGTCACATTGTGCGCGTATTTCATGCCTTGAAGCAAAACGAATTAGCAACGCATAAATGATCAAAATAAAATAGAGGAAAAAGAATGCTTCCAAACGCTGACTCCTTTCATGCTAATGCCCCTGTCCATTGGCTAAGCTTGTTTTGGTCCGATGCAACGGCTTTTTTAAAACAGTACAGACACGTTTAATACGAACTTACTTAGCTTTTTTAGCCTCAAGCGCTTCTATTTCACTCCAGATTTTTTCGGCTTCTGCGCTTAACATGGCGTAGCTTTTAATATCGCCTTTACGCTGTGCTTGCATGCCTTGCTCAAGTTTTGCGTCGTACTCTTTGCGTAGTTTTTTTGTCGGGTCTGATTTAAATAGTGAAAACATGGGGCTCCTTAGTTTTATAAAAGTATTAGGGCGTGTTGATCTTTGCGGATTGAAATTTGTTCAATCTAGGGGCGATTAAATCGCGGCGC
>NZ_LJSP01000024.1:0-17851 GCF_001399995.1 Pseudoalteromonas sp. P1-11 | reverse complement strand
GTTTAAGCTCCAAGAAAGTTAAGTACGACCTTGAAGCTTAAAATGAGAGATGGTATCTACGTCGAGTGCTAACAGCAAAGCTTGGTGTAACCTTGTAGACGCACATTGCTTTCGTTTAAAAGCAGGGCTTTTACGGTGTTAATTTTTTAAGTAATGAGAAGCTGTGTTTCTAACGTGAGCAAGCTCACGTCTACAAGCGCGATATAAAATCGCGCCTACATGTTAGTGCCTTTCTTTATGTAATCTTTGCATCTTTTAGCAAATTAAAGCTGCTGTGTATGGTTTTAATTATGCGGTTATTTACTTTGGGTAATTTTATTTAAGTTTTAGTAACAATAAACGCAAACTTTTTGATTGAGGTGTGGTCATAAAAAGAGTTGTTTTTTACAGCTTGTTACAAATAAATAACGTGCTGCCTGGTTGCAAAATGAGCGTGTAGCTATTGCTAGCATTATAATGTGGCGCGCTGAGCTTACCAGTGGTTCATTAAATATTAACATTGATAAAATTGTTCTTTTAATTTGCACTGTCTAGTATTAAAGATTGACAGTACACACCCAAACAAAACATAATATTAACATTGGCTACACTTAAAAAGCATTTCACTTAATTGTATTGCGTAAATTGGTTGAAGGAGGGAAGTATTATGAACAAATTACTCATTGCATGCGCTATCACTGCTGCAACTTTGTACGTGTTTAAAAACGATTTGACCGCCTTGGCTCAAAATAAGCTACCCAACTCAATAACTAACACCACGGCTGTGCAGCCTGCTCAACCTCTGGTGGTAGACATACAAGCAATGCAAAGTAGCCACGATGTAACTAATAAAGAAGGCACTGCACTTACCGAGCAAATAGTGATTACTCCCCAAGAGGTAGGTGAATACTCTGAGCTAGAAAGCGCTGCTCAAATTCAAAGTACGCTTGATTTAGCACAGTCAGAGCAAGCGTTTTTAGATAAAGTGCAAAGCAGCTTTGCTGAAAAGTCGCTATTTTTATACAGCTTTGAGTGTAAGCAAAACGATTGTAATGCAGGCATTGTGGCAACCGACGGCCAACCTAAACACGAAGACATAGCCGGCGTGTTAGCGCATTTGTCGGCGTCTGAAGAGTTTGCTAATCACTCTGTGCAATTAGCGGGTGTGGCGGTTAATAACGATGGTATTTTACAATACGATTTAAATATTAAAAACATGCCCCCCGAATAATACTAAGCGTAATATATAGTTAATTACTTTAAGCCGCCAAACTTGGCGCTAGCCGTGTTAAAAATACAAAGATGCTAAAAGTACAGGAATTTTCAACTAGTTAGTTATAACAACTAAACAACGCATTTTTGTAGCAATAAAACGTTTTCTCAGTTTTAAATCCATACTCAAAATAGCTCGCTTAATTAAGCGCATTAATACAACTCTATATTTTTAAACAACAAAGCGGCCTTGTGGCCGCTTTTTTGTGCTGGTAATTGAGTAATAGCAATTTTATCTTTAAATAGTGTACTTGCTGCGTTAAAAATTATTTGTTTAGAGCAATAATATCAAGCTTATTTGCTCGGCTATTCTTTTGTTTGCATGTTTTTAGCGCGCTCTTCTGCCTCTATTAAGGCTTGTGATTTAGGCGCTTTCTTTTTTTCCTCAATCACGGGCTTTTTATCTGAATTTGGGTCCCAGCTTTCATCTAGCGAAAGGTTTGCAAATGGGTTGCTAGAATCACTTTGCTTGGGCGTACTATCGGCCTCTGGTTGCGCTGGCTTTTCTTGAGTTGGTTGTGGTTGGTGGGCTGTTGATATTGGCGCCTCTAACGTGGGTTCGTTATTTGGTTTTGCTGAAACTGTAGCTTGTGCAGGCTCTTTACTTGGTTTTAAAGGCGCATCTGGATTGTAGGTACGAATTTCGGGCTCTTTAAAGTCGTGTTCGCTATTTAGCGTGGTTTGATCAAGCTCGCTGTTTTTATCGGCTGTATGCAGATGCGCGCTGGTATTAGGCTCAGTGACAGGGTTACTAGGCGCAGCCGGTTCGTTTATAAGAGTAGACTCTTGTGGTTTTACTTCTTCAACGGGCTCTGCTTTTGGCTGTTCTACTGCGGCGGCTTTGTGTTTACGCGTGCGCTTAACCGAAGGTGCGTCTGGGTTAAACTCTCTTATCTCGGGCTCTGTAAAGCCTTTTGCACTTTGAATACGCGCTAATGTATTTTTTGCGGCAGCTTCAAACTCTGCGGTGTTTGGCTCTGGCGCTACTTTTTTAGGTTCAGGTGCCGGCGCATCTTCTTCTGGTTTAGCTTGTTCTGGCTCAGCCTCTGTGGCTTGCGTATTGGCAGGCAATGGCTCGTTAATTGTCTCGTTTATTGGTGCATTAGAGCTTGCATGTTCAGGCTCAGGCTCGCTCGGGACCGAAACCGTTGGCACAACTGGTTTTGAAAGCTCATCACTTGGGGCTGGAGCCGTTTTGGGTGGTGCTGCTTGCGCTGCGCTTTTGTTGTTTTTAGTCATCGCTTTAGTTGGGGCTGTAGCCGGTGGAGCAACCGGCGGCTCGGGCTTATTTTGTTTAGCGCGGCGTAAACGTATAACCACCATGGCGCCAATTAATACCACAATAAGCAGTAGCAAACTTGGTAACAATAATGAACTTGGTGGCTCTTCAACTGGCGTAGGTATAAGTACAGGTGCGGGTTTGGGTGTTGTATTAACCGTTGGCTGCTCTTTTTTAGGCTCTATTTTAGGCGCTGCTTTTGGGCCTGTTTCAGTGGCCACCGGCTGCGCTTGGCTAGTGGTAGGTATTAACTCGCTGCTATTTGGCGCAAGTTCACCCTTAGGTGTGCTTGGCGCATCCTTTACTGTATTAATTGGCGCAGCCTCAGGCTCGTTAATTTCTGAGCTTTGCTGGCTTATTTGGTTTGTAGGCTGAGTACTTGTAGTTGCTTTGCTTGCGCTTTGTTTTATAGCTTTTTCGGCCGCAGTTATTTGCTCAAGCAGTTGTTGTTCTTGCTCGGGGGTAAGGGCAAGTGGTTGTGGCTCTTGTTCAACTACTGGCGGCTCTACTGGTTTTGGTTTTGTTTGTACTTGCTTGGGTTTATTACAGTTTCTTTTAAAATCGCGTGCGGCGCTGCGGTATTTGGCACTGGCTTTATTATTACTGTACTGCTGCATTTCTTGCTTAATTAAAATACACATGGCTTCGTTATAGGCAGCACTTTGGCTGCTGTAAAATAAAGCAAAGCAAAAAATAAGTTGAGAGAGTCTAATAATCATAAAACACGGTGCTTAAGTATCAATAGTCTGATTTTAAGCGCAAAATTAAAATATATCTAGGCACTAAGGGCGACTAAATCGCGGCGTGAGGTTTGTAACCTAGTGAAATAAGTAAAAACCACCCAGCAACACGCTCTAGTTAATCAATCACCATTAGGCTGCGGTACTCGTCGTAGGCAAATTGGTCGGTCATGCCACTTATGTAATCTTGAATTAGCCTACAGCGATAGTAAAACTCGTAAGCGGCAAAGTGATCGGGCTCTTCTTGCATGGCATCTATGGCGTGCTGATAACTATTTAAGTGCTTTTTAGAGAGCTTTTTAACCAAACGCGATTCGATTAATAATCGTGAGTCGCCATTTAATGCGCGTTTAAAATCGTCGCTGTTAAGTTGTAGCAGTGGTCTATAACAATCGAGCAGGCCGTTAATTATGCGATAGCCTTGTAGTTCGAGTTTTTCTACCTCTTTGTGAGAAAACACATGCTTAAGCGCCACCTGTTTAAGGGTTTTAGTAACGGCATGTAAGTGGCTGTTATCTTCTAATAATGCTTGGTTAAAGTCGCCGTGGTAAATAGGCTCAATGTGCTCTATAAAACGCTTAGCGGCGTGGTTTACAAGTGGGTGAAGCAAGGCCACGCGTAGGTAAATAAAAAATTCGCTATTAAAGTTGTAAGGCTGCGCGTTGGCGCGCTCTAGTGCGTAATCTACTGCTTTATCTACAAAATTTAGGTGTTCGGTGTCGTCAATGGTTAGGTTTATAAGGGCTTTTTTATATTCACTTTTTAGCTGCTGACAAAGTAGCTCGGTGGTTATTATGTCTTTTTCTACGGCGTCTTCTATGTCGGCTAAGCAATACGATATATCGTCGGCGGCTTCCATTATGTAACTTGCCGGATGGCGGCAGTATGGCTCTATAACCAGCTCGTTTTGCAGTGCCTCTACAAAGGTTTTTTCGCTGTAGTAGTAACCTACTTTTTTCATTAAGTAGTTTTTATTTTGTGGTATGTCTTTTGGGTTTAATCCCGCGGGGCGGGTGTACTTTAAAATGCCCGCGCTTTGGCAATAAGTTAAGTTTAACCCCAGTAGCGAATGAATTATGCGTATGCCTTGGGCGTTGCCTTCAAAATTACAAATATCGTGCGCTAGATGCTTAAAAATAACCCCTATGCCGGTATTTTGTTCTTGGCAGCGCGCTGGTGTCACACTTGCTAAATTGTTATTAAACCAGTGATTTATGGCAGCTTCGCCAAAATGTCCAAAGGGTGGGTTGCCTATATCGTGCATTAGGCAGGCCATTTCTACTAGGCTTTCTAGTGGGCGCTCTAGCCCTTTTAAGCCAAACTCGGTTTGTTGCTCAAAGCTTAAATTTGCAAAAATGCGCTGTACTATAAAACGGCCAACTTGCTGTACTTCTAGTGAGTGAGTTAAGCGCGAGCGCACCGCAGCGTTTCGCTCCAGCGGAAAAACTTGGGTTTTTTGCTGCAACCTACGAATAGCTGCACTGTTAATTATACGACCGCGATCGCTTTCCATCGCCATTTGTAAATTTGCAGTCGTGCGATACATGCGCGCTGGGGTTATTTTTTTACTAAAGTCGATAGTCATCGGAGTCCTTGCTTAGTGGTGACGACTGGCAAAGTAAATGCGCGTTGTCATTCGTTTTAAATACTTACTAGTTAATATATACATCTAGACGAGTTAGGTACAGGTGCTTGTATCATTTAAGGCCTGGCAATTGTATTATAAAGCTATATTTTTCAGTATTTAACGCATTTTAATGTAGGCGAGTATTTGTAATGAAGTATGTATTTTTAAAGGCCATGATGTTGGCTCTTTTAGTGTTAGCCAGCCAAGCGGCATATGCGGCAAAAGAGCAAACCGTTGTACTTATATCAATAGATGGCATGCGTTGGGATTATATAGAAAAACACGGCGCGCCTAATTTAAAAGCAATGGCTGCTAAAGGTGTACGCGCGCAAAAACTAATGCCTGTTTACCCAACAAAAACGTTTCCTAACCATATTTCTATTATTACAGGGTTGCTGCCGGTAAATCATGGCATTGTAGATAATAACTTTTGTGATAAAGCCCGTAAAAACGAGTGCTACAGCATGGGTAAAGGTATGCGCGATAACACGTGGGTAAACGGCATTCCACTTTGGAATTTAGCAAAAATGCAGGGGCTAAAGTCGGCTACTTATTTTTGGCCAGAGTCGGATGCGCGTTTTAACGGTATGACGCCCGACTATTACTTTCATTATTCTAAATACAGTGAGTACCAAGGCCGTGTTGATCAAATAGTACAGTGGCTAAGCTTACCTAAAGCGCAGCGCCCACGTTTTGTGGCAAGTTATTTTTCACTTGTTGATAGCATGGGCCACGAGTTTGGCCCAGATGCACCGCAAACCCGCGATGCGGTAAAACAATTAGATGAACTAATGGGCCAATTACAAACCCGTTTAAGCAAGCTAGAGCAAGAGATTAACCTTGTTATTGTATCCGATCACGGTATGGCGCATGTAAACCCAGAGCAAAGTATTGATGTTTCTACATTGCCTAAAAACGATAATTTTATAGTTAAAAATACCGGCCCGCGATTACTTATTTATGCAAAGCTTGCTGTAACAAGCGAGCAAATTGCAACTTACAAACAACGTTTGCAACAAGCAGCAAACGGGCGTTATAAGGTATTAAACGACGAGCAATTAGCGGCATATCACTACAATAAAGGCACTCGTGTGGGCGATATTGTTGTGCAAACTAATGCGCCTGCGGTATTTACTAACGAAGGCAAAGCAATGTATTTAGGTACTCATGGCTATGCCTATACCGATGATATGGCGGCTACGTTAATTGCTGTAGGGCCTGCTTTTAAACAAGGGCTAAGCCTTGAAAAGGTAAATAATCTTGATATTTACCCGGTACTTGCAAAAGTGATGGGGCTTAAGCTTTTAAGTAAAGTAGATGGTGACGGTAAAACGTTAATGCCTGCTATTAAACAAAAAATAGTAGTGCATTAATTAGCTGCGCACTTTTAGGCTTTCAGTGATTTAACCTTGAAAGAACAACAGCCCCTAAGCTAAATAAAAAAGAGCGCAAATGCGCTCTAAAGGGAAATAATTATAAGTGGGCTAAATACAGCCTGCTTTAAATCACTTACTTAAAGTTAGCAATGCTTGTTTTAGTGTCGGTAACCGTACGAATAGCATACGCTTGGTTAGTTACACCAAAAGCCAAGCCATTTACGCTCCAATTAGGGTTAGAGAAGTAATCGTATTGCGTTGCACTACCGTAAACATGCGGGTAAGCCATTATACTTGCAAATTCGTTTTGTACGCCGTGGCCCATTCCATCAACATATACGCCGCCCGATGTATCGCCTTGTTTACGTGAGTGCGCTAGGCCTTGGTTATGACCAAGTTCGTGTACAAACGTAGTGGCACCACAGTCAATAGCAGTAATAGAGTACATACGGTCGCTCATTGAGCTGTATAAATTACCGTTAGTGCCTTGGCCAACCCAAGCTAAACCACACGAGATTAAACCATTACCCGCACTTTGGCCTGTACCAAGTACGGCAACCATATCGGCTTTCCAGCTAGTGCGTAAACCATCTACGTAGCTGCTGTTAGTTACTGCATCTAACCAATCTTCAGACGGTGTAATTGCGTAATCGCCTAGGTTTTCTGTGCCCGCTAAACGTAGTGTAATGTCTACCCCATTTTGGCTATAAACCTGGTTACTAAAGGCGATCAGCTGGTTTATTTTAGTGTTTATATTGCTCGTAGCTGCGGCCGATTGGTCGGTATATAAAATACCAATATCAATCGTTACTGCCTGTGCTGCACTGGTTGCAAATAGCGCGCTGGCAATGGCTGCCGTAGTGATTAGTTTTTTCATTTTTATATTTCCTTACTTATGTAGTGGTTGGAAGTTTTACTGCTGATTGATTTAGTTGGGTTACTGCGTGTTGGGTTGTTCAGTTTTTTTTGGGGCAAACATATCTATGGTTTTATCTGTTTTTGGTGTGGGCGCATCTACGTGATGCTCTATGTGGTTTTGGTATAAGTCGCGTTTTGCTGCAATCCAGCCATATTTACCTTTACTTTCAAAAACGTAATTGCCGCTAGGTGCGGTAAATTGCCCATAAATTGCATCGTTTCCTACGGTCATAACCGTGGTGTGTAGTTGCCCATTGGCACCAATAACTTGGCCAAATATGCTTTTATCGCCATTACTCGCCTCCGATAACGAGGTGATTTCGGCGCTGTAGGTTTCAACGGTTTGCGGGATTGAAATATCAAACGAGTCGCCAACTTCAAGGGCTTGTAACGTATTTAGGTCGAACTCTATGTAGGCTTCGTTGTTTAAATCGCTTGGTAGTACGTTGGCGTTGGTAAGTACCTCTTTCGCTTTTGCAGATACCTTGTTTATAGCTTCAAACTGGTTGCTTTGCGCTGGTGCCTCAATGGTTTTAGGTTTTACGTTAACGGGATCTTTACTCATATCTATGAGCTGCAGTGCTTTTTTATTTACTGCAAATTGAGAGTCAACGGGCACTATATCCACTGCAACAGGCGCCGTTACCTGCTGAGGTTTTTCGGTATTAAATAGCAGCTTATAAATAGCAAATGCAGATAGACCAAGGGCAACAATTATTAAAATAGCGCGTTTCATTTGTTTCTCTTACGGGGTTTTTAGTTAACTAATTGTTACGTTTTATATCATCTAGAGAATTAGATCAAGTTAGTAGTGGTAGTATAAAAGTGCTAATTATTTGCATTGTAAATGATTGTAAATAAACAATTTACCTATAATGGGTTTGGTTTGTTGAGCTAAAAAGGATGGGTTTTCATGGAGTTTTAGCGGGGTGTAAGCGTAAGCGAATAATTGTTTTTGTTTTTAATTTGGCAATGAAAGGTGTGATCTTTATAGGTAAAAAAAATTTTAAAATAATGAATATTTTTCACGCTTAATAGCGTAAACGCTAATTGCAAAGCGTAAATAGGCAACGTATGTTGTGGGCTTAAAAATCTAAAATTAAGAGGGATTTTATGACGTTTTCCGATCAGCTGCTTAATCGAGCAACCGCAGGGTTGGTGGCTGTTATTATTGGTTTTTCAAGTTCTATTGCGCTTATTTATCAAGTTGTTATAACCCTTGGCGGCACGCCCGATTTAGTCGCAAGCTGGCTTTTAATGCTAGGGCTGGTAATGGGTATAACCACTATTGGGTTGTCGTATTATTATAAAGTGCCCGTTTTAATTGCATGGTCTACCACTGGGGCGGCTTTACTTATTTCCAGCGCGCAGGGCTACCATTTAGGCGAAGCCATTGGTGCATTTATGTTTGCCGCTACATTGGTTTTTGTGTCTGGGGTTACCGGTTGGTTTGAAAAAATAATGAACCGCATCCCGAGCGAACTTGCCTGTGCCATGCTGGCAGGCGTATTGGTCACCTTTGGTATAGATGTATTTAATTTTATGAATGAGCTACCACTGGTTATAGGCCTAATGGTGCTTATGTATTTTTTAGGAAAACGATTTTTTGCGCGTTTTGCCATGCTTAGCGTTTTAGTTGCAGGCGTGCTACTGGCGTGGCAAATGGGGCATATTGATACTGGCGCTATTCATTGGAAAATAAGTGAGTTTGCATACATAGCGCCGGTGTTTAACTTGCAAGCGTGTATAAGTATTGGCTTACCGCTTTATATAGTGACCATGACCTCACAAAACTTACCGGGTATTGCTGTACTAAAGGCTCATAATTATAAAGCGCCTATCTCAGCTACGCTTAACGTAACTGGTTTTATTAATATTTTAACAGCCCCGTTTGGTACGTACTCTATTAATTTAGCCGCTATTACCGCTGCTATTTGTATGAGCGACGAGGCCGATAAAAGCCCCGATAAACGCTATTGGGCAAGTATTGCCGCAGGCGTATTTTATATTGTTATGGCACTTTGCGCGGCAACGCTTGTTGGTTTAGTGGCAAGTTTGCCGCAGGCATTAATTTTAGCCTTAGCGGGTATTGCGCTGTTTGGCACCATTGCTAATAGCTTGCAGCAAGCTTTAAGCTCAGCCCAATACACAGAGGCTGCAATAGTTACATTTTTGGTAACCGCATCTGATTTAACCATGCTCTCGGTGGGCTCTGCGTTTTGGGGAATAATTGCCGGCGTTTGTACGTTGATGATCACCCGTAAAAGTTAAAGAAAAGCGTTAACGAATAGGTTAAAACAGGTAAAAGCGTTGCTTTTAAAACGCCAGCAAGCTGCACGTCTACAAGGTAATTTACCTCGGTGTTAATTTTGTCAGTATGCGCGAAGCTTGCTCGCGCAAGATGTTAGTTGCTTCTCTAAAAGCGAAGCGTCTCTAAACCTCTTTGTGGTTTATTGATCTTTAATACAAAAATGCACAAAGAGAAGGGAATGAGGATTAAATGAGAAGTGAAAGTTGTAGGTGCGAAGCTTGCTCGCGTAAAATAGTGGCTATGACATTTAATAAATGCTTATCTTACAACTAAAAAAGCGGTGTTGAAATTTAACACCGCTTTTTTACGTTAAGGCAATAAAGATGTGTTTAAAGCATTGGTTTTAGCACATCATATAAAGCGTTGATGTGATCGTCTCTGTCGTTTAAAGCGGCTATATAACGGTACTTTTCGCCGCCTGCGTTTTCAAAAATTTCGCGGTTTTCTTCTTCAAGCTCTTCGAGTGTTTCTAAGCAGTCGGCGCTAAAAGCAGGGCTTAAAATTGCTACGTCGGTAATGTTTTCATCAGGTAACGATGCAAGCGTGGCGTCGGTGTATGGCTTTAACCATTCGGCTTTACCAAAGCGGCTTTGAAAAGTGCTAATTACTTTATCTTTATCAAGGCCTAGTTTTTCAACCACTAAACGCGTGGTTTGCAAACATAGGCAGTGGTAAGGGTCGCCTCTATCTAAAAATAGCTTTGGCATACCGTGGTATGAAAAAACTAATTTTTGTGGCATGCCGTTTTTTTCTAAATCTTCACTTATGCTGCTAGCTAATGAATCAATGTAAGCGGTGTTTTTGTGATAACCATTTACAAAGTGTAGCTCTGGCACCCAGCGCCATTTTTGCAATACTCTTGATACGGCATCAAATGTTGAGCCGGTGGTAGGGCTTGAATATTGCGGGTAAAGCGGTAGTACAATTATGCGCGTTAGGCCTTTATCACGCAGCGCTTCAAGGCCCGCCTCTATTGAAGGGTTGCCGTAACGCATGGCCATAACAACTTCGGTATTGGTATAACCTTGCTCTTGGAGTAGCGCGTTTAGTTTGTCGCGTTGCAGGCGGGTAATATGCGTTAGCGGCGAGCCGTTTTCGGTCCAAATGCTTTCGTATAGTTTTGCTGAGCGCTTAGGGCGAATACGCAAAATTATACCGTGCAGTATTATCATCCACACTAAACGTGGAATTTCTACAATGCGCGGATCGGATAAAAATTCACGTAAGTAGGTACGCAGTGCCGCAGGGGTGGGCGCGTCTGGACTGCCTAAGTTGGTAAGTAAAATGCCCGTTTTTTGATTAAAACGTCCGTCGTGGGGATTGTCAGTGACTGCAGAAAATCGCGACACGCTGTGCTCCTTAAAGCAATGTGATACCAATTCGCAATAATACTTAATTATTTTGCGGGGCTAAACGTGTCGCTACCAGCGTTAAAAAACTCTCATTTAGAACAACTAAATAGCGAATTTTTTTGCCTAGCTATCTACACGTTTTTCCACCCTCAAAATAAATTACTTAATTAAGCGGATTGGTATTAAACAGTTTAAAATTTATACCCAGATTAACAGGTACCTGTTTGAATTAGTTTAGCTTATTTACGGTAATTGTAACGAAAAAAGCCACAGTTTAGATCACTCATTTAGCGCTTTTTACCATTATTCTAAATGGGGTCGGTTTTTTGGCTTCTAGTTGCTGTAGTTTTTCGATGGATTTTTTACCAAACACATGGCCTTTAGGTAACAACATAATACCGCTGTGGCTGTGTAACGTATGGCCTAAAATCATATTGGCTTTTAGCTCTTGAGCGCTGCATATAATGATAGAGCCCGCATTATTAAGTTGCTCATTTAATTTGCTATGGCTTGCCTCGAGTGCGCGCACAATTTTAGGGTGGTAAAAAGTGCCACTGTACATTTTAACGCTTTCGAGCGCATCGCTGTGGCGCTCTTTGTCTGTGGGGCTTTGGCTTTGTTCAAATGCGTTCCAATAATCGCGAGCAACGCTAAGCACCATAGCGCCAATAGGGATGTCGTTTGCTGCTAATCCTTTTGGTAAACCGTTACCGTTAAAGCGCTCATATTGATGATAAATTGCATCAGATACATCATGTAAATGTATAGCAGGCATAAGCATTAATTGTGCTGTGCTTGGGTGTGTATAAAAGGCTTTGCGCTGTTGCTCGCTTAGCCGGCTCACTGGCTTTTTATAGAGCTCAGGGTCCATAGCAAGCAAACCTATTTGCGCTAAATAACCCGCCATGGGGGCTAAATCTATACTTTTTTGCGAGAGGTTTAAGTACAGTGCTATTTGGGTGCAGGTGTCGGCAATTTTTTGCGCTTTGTTGCCATCTAAGTACGGATTGGCGTTTATAAAATTATAAAGTAGCTCCACGGTGGCTTTGTGTTCGTGTTTTTCGCGCTCGTTGGCATCTTCTAGCTGTTTAAGTACCTGCTTAATTTGCTTTGTACGCTTTTCTACTCGTTGCTCTAACGAGTTATTTAATTCGAGAAGTTCTTTGTTTTGCTGTTTTACTTGCTGCTCGAGTTGCTTGTTTTGTTTTTTTAGCCGAAATTTTTCGATGCTGTCGTTTATGCTGCGCAAAAGCATATCGTTTTGCCATGGCTTTTGTATGTAGCCGTTAATTTGCGCTAGGTTTACAGCGGCTAGGGTGGTTTCTATTTCGGCGTAGCCGGTTAATAAAATACGTTGTGTTTCGGGGGCTTTGTTACGGGCTTGCTCTAAAAATTGCGCGCCATTCATGGTGGGCATTTTCATGTCGCTAATAATTAAGCTAAATTCGTGGCTGTTTAAAAGCTCAAGCGCTTGCACTGGGCTTTTGCAGGTCATAAAACTAAAGTTATTATTTTTTAATAAGGAGGTTAGTGAGCGCAGAACAATTTCGTCGTCATCAACACAAAGTACATCTACGGCAGTGATTGAATGTGCAGCGTCTGCTGGTTTGGTCATAGTGCTACCTTTTAAAATAATAAGCATAGCCTAAAAATTGCCCCTAGTTTGCATAATTACGTATGGCAAACTAAACGTTATACATGGATGCGTATTTATGGAGCGAATAGGATGAGCACTTTAACCGACGACTACAAACAAGCCTTTTTAGATGAGCAGCAAAAGCGTATAGCCGCAGAGCAACTGCTTGCCGATAAAAGCCAATTGTTAGTTGTGTTAAATGGCGAACTAACCAAAAACGTTGCGGAGCTGTCTTTGTATCAGCAAATGTTTGTTCAGGCCGACAAAATGGCAAGTGTGGGTGTTTTGTCTTGCAGTATTGCGCACGAAATAAATAACCCGCTTTCGTATGTAATTAGTAATATAGAAAGCTTGCAATATGTTAGCCCTCTTTTATCAAAATCTCTTCACTATAACGAGCAGTTTTTAACCGGCCAATTAAATTCATGGCAATTTAAAAACGTGTTGGTTGATCTAAAAAAACAATACGAACTGGCATGGAATGGACACGAAATTTACTCGCAGTTGAGCGAAAGCCTAGATGGTTTAAAGCGCATAAAGCAAACCGTGCATAATTTATTAAACCTTAGCCAATTTACAAGTACCCATAACAAGCAATATTTAGATGTAAGCGAGGTTGCAGGCTCTGCTTTAGGCGTGTTGCAAGGGCAGCTTAAATACTGCGAAATAAAAACCAATTTTGAGCAAGTGCCGCTTATTTGGGGGGAGCTGTCGTCTATTCATCAAATTTTTGTTGAGCTGTTATTAAATGCTCAACAAGCGTGCGAACATGAATTAGAAAAAGGCACCATTATTGAACTAAGCGTAACGCAGCAAAATGAGGGGGTATGTATAAAAGTGAAAGATAACGGTTGTGGAATGGATGAAAATACCCAAGCGCACATTTTTAAGCCTTTTTTTACTACACATAAAACAGCCCACTCATTAGGAATAGGAATGACCGTTGTTAACTTTATTTTGCAAGATCACAGCGGAAAAATAGAAGTTAGCAGTACTTTAGGAACAGGTACTACCATTTGTTGTTGGTTACCCGTAAAAGTACAAGAAAGCGTGATAAACCTATTGTAAATAAAGTGTTAATTTAATTTGGGGTTGAAATTAAAATCCTTAATTGTATGCGTTTTAAACAAGTTTAAGTGTTATTTTTTAGTATTTACATTTTTTTGCATAGTTAGACCTATTATTTAGTTTTTTTCATTTCTTTTTATTTGCATATGTTGCTAGGATGTTCCCCAGTGCGATGCGTTACATCGCAATAACAAATATTAAAGAACACACTAAACAGGGTCGTCACCATGTCAACATACCGTTTAAATACATTAGCTGCCGCTGTTGCGTTTGCCGTAAGCGCACCAAGCATTGTAAGCGCTCAAGAAGCACCTGTTGAGGCTGCACAAAATATCGAACAAATTTCTGTATTAGGGTCGCGCGTTTCTAACCGCACCTCTACTGAGTCTTCGTCACCTATTGATTTAATAGACGCTGATGATTTAAACAAAGGCGGCTTTACAGAACTAGGGCAGAGTCTGCAAGCTACTGCCCCGTCGTTTAACTTTTCTCGTACGCAAGTATCTGATGGCTCTGATTTATTTAGACCAGCAACGCTGCGCGGCTTACAACCAGATCAAACGTTAGTGTTGGTTAACGGTAAGCGCCGCCATAATCAGTCTATTTTTGGCCTTAACGGCACTGTAGGTGCAGGCGCAGCCGGCACCGACATGAACGCCATTCCGCTAACTGCGCTTAAAGGTGTAGAAGTACTACGCGATGGCGCAGCAGCTAAATATGGCTCTGACGCGATAGCTGGCGTAATTAACTTATCGCTTAATAATTCAACTGGCGTAACAACGGGTTACGTACAGTACGGCGGCACCAGTGAAGGCGACGGCGATACGCTTTCTGCAGGTTTAAACCGTGGTTTTGACTTAGGTAGCGAAGGCGGCTTTATTAATTTATCGCTTGAGTATCGTGATGCCGATGGCACTAACCGTGCAGAGCGCGATACCGGTGGGTCGTTAAATGTTGAGCCAGGCACGCTGAGTGAAGATGTACGTTGGAGCCAAGGTAACTCAGAAAGTGAATTTACCTCGTTGTTTTACAACATGGCTTTGCCAATGGGCGACAGCGAATTGTACTCATTTGGTGGCTACTCTGAGCGCACCGCGCTGGGTAATGGTTTTTACCGTAACTTTAACGAAGCGTCTAAAAATGTAACGCAAGTATACAGCGATGGTTTTTTACCCCGCATTTATAACGAAGCTGAAGATATTTCAGTAGCGGTTGGTTTTAGAGGCGATATAAACCCAGATTGGGGATACGATGTATCGGCAGTGTATGGTGAAAACCAATACGACTTTACCTCACGTAATACTATAAATGCCTCTTATGCGGCGGAGTACGTATTTAATAACCCAGATGCAAGCGATGCCGGTATAGCAGCCAATGCAGGCCCAAGCGGCGGTTACTCTGGTGGTTTTAGATTTGATCAAACAACAGTTAATGCTGATTTTAACGGCATTGTTGATATTGGCCGCAATGAGCCTTTATATGTAACTATTGGTGCTGAATACCGTAAAGAAAACTACGAAATAGTACCTGGCGATGAAGCCTCTTACGCATGTGGCTTGGCAAATACCGATGCTTCGTACCCTTCAGTAAACGATCCTGATCAATTTGCTGAGTGTGGTTTTCAGGCTTATAACGGTTTGCGCCCAGAGGCAACAAACAAGAGCGATCGCCACAGCTACGCATTTTATGTAGATGTAGAAACCATGGTAACGGATGCATGGAACGTAAGTGGTGCGTTGCGCTATGAAGACTTTTCAGATGCGGGCGATGACTTAATTGGTAAATTAGCAACACGTTATGAATTTAACGATGACTTTGCAGTACGTGGTGCGGTATCTACTGGTTTTAGAGCGCCATCGCTTCAGCAAAGTGGTTATACCGCATTTACAACTAACCTAGGCTCAGACGGCACACTTACGCAGTCGTTCACTGCAAATACGGGGACTGCTTTTCCAAGTGCGTTAGGTGTAGATAGCCTAGAGCTTGAAACCTCAACTAACTACAGTGCTGGTTTTGTTTACGATGTAACAAGTGAGCTTTCGTTAACGGTTGATTTTTACCGCGTAGAAATTAAAGACCGTATTACGCTTGGTAGTTTACTTTCTGCAGAGGATGTTGCCTTTAGCGATGAAGCCGTAGCCGCGCTTCAAGCAACCGGCGCAGTGCAAGCTAACTACTTTTCAAACTCTGTAGATTCAACTACACAAGGTGTTGATATTATTGCCTCTTACCGTACTGATGTAGAGGGCGGTAATTTTGGAGTAACCTTTGCGGGTAACTTAAACGACACTAAAATTGATAACGTGAACGCAGAAGAAGGTATTCCTGAGTCGGTGGCGTTTGATGATTTACAACGTAGCTTTTTTACCGACGGCCAGCCAGGTGAGCGCGCAACTTTAACGTTTGACTATGAGCGTGATGCGTATGAAACAACGCTTCGCTTTAATTACTTTGGCGAAACAGACGTTAAATACTTTGGTAATGACCACATCCCTTTACCAGGTGAGCTTTCGCCTACGGGGTCGTTTAAACCAACTAGTACAGTTGAATCAGCAGTACTAGTGGATTTAAACGTTAGCTACCAAATTAACGAAATATTTAACGTATCGGTAGGGGCTGATAATATTTTTGATGAAACCCCAGATGAGCTAGGTGATGACGAAGTGCTTAACTTTATTACCAACGGCGCGTTTAAATACCCTGTACGTGCATTGCCTTACGGCTTTGACGGGCGTACTTATTATGCAAAAGTAAGCTTTGAATTTTAATTATTTGAGATAAAACTATTTAACCTGAATTCTGGTTAAGAGATATACCAACATATTTTATTATCCAGCGTTCAGGTTACTAAGCGCAGTTATTTACTGCGCTTTTTTTATGTTTATTTATTATGAAAAAGAGCGTTAAAACACTTGCAAGGTTGAAAATTAGGCATACAATCGCCACTTCTTAAGGTTCTTATTGTTATAAATAGTTAGGAAATAAAATGGCTAAAAAATCGAAAACCAAAGCCGCAAATAATAGTGCGGTAGACACCGGCCGAGGTGTTATTAATCATAATGCGCTGGCGGCGCTAGTAACTTCTAAAGTGTTTAAACCTCAAGTGGTTAAAGCTAAAAAAGGGAAAGGCTCGTTTAAGCGCAATCACAAACACGTAGGACGAGAGTCTTATTTAATCGCGGCTTAAATAGCACCGATCAAATAAGACTTTTAACTGCCTACTTTTTGCCAAGCATACGCGTAAGGGTGTTGTCTTTATCAATAATATGGTGCTTTAAAGCGCCCACAATATGTAAACCTAACGCGATAAGAAGCGCATTTGCTGTAATACCGTGAACGGTTTTTCCTATCTCAGCTAAGCCTTGGTTAAAAGCGAGGCTTTTTTGTGGGTTTTCTGGGTTGGGGTTGTGCGGTATAAGCTCTAGCCCGAACACATCCACGCCGTGCCCACCAAAGCCCGACATAATCAGCCCCGAAATAGGCATAAGTAACATGCTTATTATAAGAACGTAATGCACAATTTTAGCTAACACTTGCTCATAATTTGGGTGTTTAACATCGTGCTTTGGCCAACCATTTACAATGCGCCATGTTACTCTTAATAACGCAAAAGCAAGCAGCATTGCGCCAAATGACTTGTGCCAACTCATTAGAAAAAACGCTTTAAAGTTTTCCATATATAGGCCTGAGCCTAATAACCCAATAATTAAAATAGCTACAATCCAATGCAGGCTTATGGTGGTTTTGCTTAACGTACTTGTTGTATCTTTTGTAAGTTTCATTGTGGTTATTCCTAACTTAAAAAGTGGCGCTTAGTTGCGTGTACAATTGAATAATCTACATTAATGCAGCTAGCTTAAACTATAGAGGGTTAAAGTAGGGTTAACGAAACTTATTTTTTAAATTTAAAAGGATAAACCCGCAACGTGAAATGAAAGTTCTAGGCGCGAAGCTTGCTCGCGCAAGATGATAGTTGCTTCTCTAAAAGCGAAGCGCCTCTATACCTCTTTATGATTTATTGATCTTTAATACAAAAATGCACAAAGAGAAGAGAAAGAGGAGTAAATGAGAAGTGAAAGCTGTAGGCGCGAAACTTGCTCGCGCAAGATGCTAGTTACTTCTCTAAAAGCGAAGCGCCTCTTAACCTCTTTGTGATTAATTGAGCTTTAATACAAAAATGCACAAAGAGAAGGGATAGAGAAGTAAATGAGAAGTGAAAATTGTAGATACCATCTCTCATTTTAAGCTTCAAGGTCGTACTTAACTTTCTTGGAGCTTAAACGCTTCTTGGTT
>NZ_LJSP01000023.1:0-23684 GCF_001399995.1 Pseudoalteromonas sp. P1-11 | reverse complement strand
CGCAGCCACACTTGATAGTGATACGTTTATAGTTTCATTTGCATTTGAGCCAACTTGAAATGCTTTTGTTCCAAAAGACCCATTAAGTAGTTGCTGACCACCAAAAGATGTGGTGTCTGCAATACGTGTTAATTCAGTTTGTAAAGCCGTAACTTCTTTTTGCAGGGCTGTCCTATCTTCATATGAATTGGAGCCATTAGCAGACTGTAATGAAAGCTCACGCATGCGTTGCAAAATATTAGTAGACTCTTGCATTGCGCCCTCAGCAGTTTGCGCCATTGAAATACCATCGTTAGCGTTACGTTGTGCGACTGCTAAACCATTTACTTGTGATGTCAAACGGTTTGAAATTTGTAGGCCTGCTGCATCATCTTTAGCGCTATTAATACGCATGCCAGAAGCTAAACGCTCCATTGAGGTTGCAAGATCAGAACCTGATTGAGATAGGTTACGTTGAGCGTTTAATGAAGATACATTTGTGTTTACTGAAATCATAATAAAACTCCTGATTACTTTCGTAATGTTGCTATTTTAATTCAACCAAGAGCTGTCACAAGTGTATGCTCAGCTCCGTACTGATTAAGTTAACGGCAGGAGAAAATTTATCTTTAATGTTATTTTGATTTATTTTTAAATGTATTAATAAATAATACTTAAATGACTAATTTTTAATAAAATAATAAATTTAATTTTTTATTAAAAGCTCTCTATTTACTTTAACGTACTCCTTAATCGCCAATAAACTAAAAAGCACGCTTTAAAAAGTGTGCTTTTTTATAATTACTTTCCTAGTAGATTACGTTACTAGCCGCCTAATAAACTAATTGCAGCTTGCGGTATTTGGTTTGCCTGGGAAAGTATAGAGGTGCCTGCTTGTTGCAAGATTTGGTTTTTCGTCATTTCTGCTGTTTCAGTTGCAAAGTCTGTATCTTGAATACGACTACGAGATGAAGATACGTTTTCAGAAATGTTTGCAAGGTTGCTAATAGTATGACCAAAACGGTTCTGAATCGCACCTAAATCCGCACGTTGGCTATCTATTTGTGATATTGCTGCATCAATAATAGCCAATGCGTCTTGCGAGCCTGTTTGGGTTCTAATATCAATCTCACTTACAGCTACTGTATCACTTGTCAATTGGCTATCAACATTAGCTGCAGCAACTAATGCATCATCATTGCCAGTAACTGTAAAAGACTTTGATGAATTTAATTGAAGTGCACCTAAGATACGGGTAGAGTCTGTACCGCTACCATCGTCTGCAGTATCAGCTTGTAAAGTAATCGCTGAAGCTGCCTTAGTACCATCATAACCCATAGCTGTAATGTCTGCTTCCAAAGTTGCACTTGCACTACCGTTATCATCAACCTTGTAGTCTTCAATTGTAATATCATCCCCATCGACATCTTCGAGGATTAACTCATTATCATCATTAAACGATGCTGTAACACCTGTTGTAGCACTCTCGGCATTAATGCTATCAGCAATATCGTTCAACGTTGCATTAGCACTAATCGCTTGTCCATTCAAATCAAAGCTTACAGTATCTTCTCCGTCAACATAACCGGTACCTAACTCAAACTGGAGCTGTGTTTTAGCAAGAGCTTCTACACCTGTTTTATTAGAAATACCATTAATGTCTGTAGCTGCTGTCTTAGCGGAAGAATTTGCTTGCATTGTAACTGTTTCATCTTCCCCATTTGCTCCTTTTATAGTATAAGACATTGAATTTGTAATTGGGTTGGTACCTGCAGTATCACCTGATGCAGTTAACGCCTGACCAAAACCATCTGCTGATTGAAGGTTGATCTGCTTTGTTCCTATATCTTCCGCAGCCACATGATACGTTTATAGTTTCATTTGCATTTGAGCCAACTTGAAATGCTTTAGTACCATAAGTTCCATCTAACAATTGCTGCCCACCAAAAGATGTGGTGTCTGAAATACGTGTTAACTCAGTTTGTAAAGCTGTCATTTCTTTTTGTAGGGCTGTTCTATCTTCATATGAATTAGAGCCATTAGCAGACTGTAAAGACAACTCACGCATACGCTGTAAAATATTAGTAGATTCTTGCATAGCGCCTTCAGCAGTTTGCGCCATCGAAATACCATCGTTGGCATTTCGTTGCGCTACAGCTAAGCCGTTTATTTGTGAGGTTAAGCGGTTTGAAATTTGTAGGCCGGCGGCATCATCTTTAGCGCTATTAATGCGCATACCAGAAGCTAAACGCTCCATTGATGTTGCTAAACCATCGCTCGATTTTGTTAAGTTACGTTGTGCGTTTAGTGACGACACATTAGTATTTACTGTTAATGCCATTTTACCATCTCCTAGGTTTAAACAGAGTGTGGTTCAACACGATTTAACAGGAACCACTATTCGATAATTTCTAATTATTAGAAAAGCATTTACTGTGCCAACTTTTAAATAAATATAACTATATGTTTTTAAAGCCTTTTCAATCAAAACATCAAACGTTAATAATAAGTTATCTGGTTAGCTGGAGTGACGACAATTTATTGCCGCTATTTTGAGGGAGGTTTTGCCGCTTTGTATTCACTAAAGCGGCAAGGTATTTCTGCTTATAATATGTTTATAAGTAATCAAATAAAGAAAGGTTTGTTAAACGGCCAAACGTAGCTTGCGACGCTTGCAGTGCGGTTTCTTGTTTAGTGAGTTCACTAATGGCTTCTGCCATGTCTACTTCTACTAAATCAGAAAGGTTGCTTTTGTTTTGAATGTCTTGCGCAAGATTAGAGTCGCTAACTCTTTCAAGTGCATTCATACGCCCACCTAAACTTGCTTGCGTAAACACAACTTGCTCGCTGGCATTTTGTAATTGCACTAAGCCATCGGCTAGTACTTGCTGAAAATCATCACCCTCAAGTGTGCCGTCATTTAAACCTGTAATAAGTGATTGTAATGTATTAAGCACGTTTTCTTTGTGCGGTTTTTCAAGCGTAAAATCGAGTTGGCCAGGTGTACTACCCTCAAATTGAATTTTCATTCCTGAAAACTCAATTGTATTATCATTAACTTCCCCTGTTTGAGGTGGGGTAAGCGGCACACCATCTTGTAGAATTTCATATGTATCTGGATCGTTTGTTGTCGCACCAACGGTTCTGACTACAACACTAAAAGTATTTGCTGTGGGTGACACTGAAGTCCCTAGATCAGCATTGTAATTTGCCTGATGAAACTTATCGAACTCTGTTTGACCATCGACATAAACCGTCCCTGCAGTAATATTATTTGTAGGCGTAGTTACCGGAATCGTAGCTTGATTATCAGTAACATCAAGTCGTGCGTCGCTTTTCTCAAACGTATCAAAACCGTTATCGCTAGATTTAATACTTACCCCTTCAGCAATAGTTATTACATGCTGGCCTTGATCTCCATTATAAGTATATTCACCCGTAGTAGAGTCAAATTGGTAAGGTTGAGTGCTGTCTTGGTAGCCTGAAAAAATAAATTTACCGTCTTCTGAGCGGGTATTCATTAAGTTGACGAGTGTTTTTTGTATGTCACTCAGCTCAGCCGCGATTGACTCTAAATCATCTTGAGTATAAGCACCATTACCTGCTTGAATAGTCAACTCTTGAGCTTGTTGAATATTGGTATTTATGCTTTGTAAGATGGTTTCTTCAGTTTCAAGACGGCCAGTTAATTGGTCAATATTTTTAGTATATTGCTCATTTGTTTGTATTTTATTTGAGTAAAGCATCCCTTGCGAAATAGCAGCAGGTGCTTCTGAGGTCGTTAAATACTTCTGCCCTGTCGTTACTTGCTCTTGTGCATTAGCAACACTTTGTTGGTTATCGAGTATTTTATTAATGTTGTTTTGGTACATTAAGTTATTTGATAAACGCATAATTACCTCGCTGCACTTAATAAGGTGTCAAAAATTTCTTGAGCTGCAGCCAACACTTGAGCTGATGCTGAATATGATTGCTGAAAACGCAGTAAATTGGCAGCCTCTTCATCTAGGTTTACACCTGAGAGCGACTCATACCACGCTTCTGATTGCTGGGCTAACGCATCAAATGCGCTGGCACTGGTAATGGCTTGGCCAGTGACTACGCCAATATCACTCACTAACCCTGAATAGGCTTGGTTAAACGTGTCATGATTGTCGGCAGCGGCTGTTGTCACTACATTTTTACGCACTAATTCGCCATTTTGTAAATCAGCAAGTTTTAAACCATTACGGTTATCATCAAAGCCGCCTTCGTTAAATTCAAGGGTAAAAGTGTCTCCAGTAGCTGGCGTGCCTTCAATATCAAAATCAAAGCCATAGTTGCTATAAGGTACGCCAGCCTGACCCAGTACGCCCTCTGCTGGAGGCGTTACTGTAAACGTAGAGGTGCCATTTGCATCTGTAATTTGATATTCGTTTGCAGTGCCTGTTTTAACTAACGTGATATCGCCATTGGCTAAACCAGGGGTAGTGTTAAAGCCACCCGAGGTAACACTTGTTACTTCTCCGGCTGTAATAGTCGCTGTACCTACATTATCTATGCTGTTAGCTGTACGAATAGGCGATGCCAGTGCTAAGTCTTCACCGCGGCTTGTCGCAAGGGAAATACTGGTTGCCGCCTCTGAGTTAAGTTTAATTTGAAATTTATCCCCGATATTACCTGTACCATTAATTTCTAGTTTTAAGCCAAATGAGTCTTCAACTGTAGCCGGTAGTGGCGGCGTTGCATTAGGATCACCGGGTGTAGCTAATTGTATATCATCAGCATCTATGACGTTACTTGCTGGAATAATTGCTATGGCCGCATCGCCAATAGGCTCGCCTTTATTATCTACGGGCTGAATGCTCACTTCATTTGTATCCGTGTAAGTAACAATAAAGTCGCTGGCCGGTAGCTCACTGCCTTTACCGGGTTCTACAGTTGCAGTCATACCTGCATTACCAGTATTCGCTTGATACGCATAAGCGCCGGCGGTAGGTATATTAAATATATCACCGCCTAGCTCACCGTTAGCATCCATACCCAATTTATTTTGCTCGTTGAACGCATCAGCAATTGCCAATCCCATTTGGCCAATTTGGTTTTGTGCAGGCACAAGTATGTCGTCTCTAAAAGCCAACAAGCCGCCAATTTTGCCTTTTAATTTAGTTGCATCTATTTCTAGCGGCACAGCTTTGCCGCCATTAACGTCAAGCGTCAATTCTTTAAAATTAGGATCGGGGTCGCCCGACAGTGAAAACAAGTTAAATGTACCGTTTTCCATAACTAAAGATTCACCGCTGCCCATAAAGACGAGTTTTTCGCCATTGGGGCCATCAAGTGTTTCTATATCAACAAGCTCTGATAATTCACGAATCGCTAAGTCGCGCTGGTTATAAATAGAGCTTGCGTCAGAGGCGTTATTTGTGCCATTTACGACTGCAATTTCTTGGTTTAACGTATTTATATTTTGGATAAGTGAGTTGGCTTCTTCAGAAAAAATCTCAAGCTGCTCATTTACTATACCTTGTTGCTCAAGCACGATACCCGAAAGCCTATCCATTTGATCAACTAAACTTTGCGCATCGGTCATTACTAATGAGCGAGCAACTGTTGAAGACGGCTGGTTTAGCGCCTCTTGCACGTTATTAAATAATGAATTTATACCCGTTGATAAGTTATTAGACTCTTCTGAAAAAATAGTATCAACACGGTTGGCTTCTGTTACAAATTGATCAAAAAACGATTTATTTGAGGTGTCGCGGTTTAACTGCGACTGGGCAAACTCGTTCAATAACCTGTATGTTTCGCCGCGACCTACTTGGTTATCAACCATCGTGGTAAATTCAGTGCGCTCACGTACGTAGCCTTCTGTATTTACATTGGTGATGTTTTTACTGGTCGTTTGCAACAGCTCAGAGCTTGAACGCACCCCAGCACTGGCAATATTTAATAAACTAAACGACATATTACTTCACTCCTTGGGTAAACGCGCTTGTTGCAATATTTTTAAGCTCACTGCTATTTAGCACTTTTTTTATTTTACTCGCGTAATTAGGATCGGTTGCATAGCCTGCTTTTTGTAGCGAATCTAAAAATTCGTTTGGCTGTGCTGTTTTTTGTAATGCTTCTTCGTAGCGTGGGTTTTGCGTTAAAAAATCGACAAAGTCGTTCACGCTTTCTTTTATAGAATCGTAAGCTCTAAAACTTGCTTGCTTTTTAACAGGGGTACCTTGCTCAAATTCAAGCGTTACTTTGCTTGCTTTATCGCCTTCCCAGCTTTTATCTGATTTAATATTGAACAGGTTATTTGAGCTATTCCCGTCGCTTTTATTAATAATATGCTTACCCCAACCCGTCTCAAGTGCCGCTTGGGCCACCATTACTGCAGGGTTTAAACCAATTTTTTCGGCCGCTGTTTTAGCATGCTCCCACACTGCACTAACAAACTCTTCAGCATTATTAAATGACGACTGTATAGGCTGTGTTGTGGTTTTAGTTTGTGTTGCCGCACTGCTGACTACTAAGTCATCTTTATTTGCTTGCTTTACACTGTGCCCCTTTTCGTGCGGCAGTTCAGAGCCTGCGCGTTTATCACTCATAAAGTCGTTAGTAGTTCTTAATACTGAGCCAGGCATAAAGTTCTCAGCCTCTGGAGAAAGCTGCTGAACAATTAAATCAGCCAAACCCAAAGACCCATTTGATGAAAGCTCAGAAGAGAGCTGCTGGTCGTGCATTTCTTCAAAAAACTTTACGCCACTTGAGTTAAACGGGCTGTCTTCATCTTCAAATGCTTCGTTGGCTTTACGCATCCCTTTTAGAAGCATTTGTGTAAAAATAGCTTCAAATTGTGCCGCTGCTTTTTTTAGCGCCGCTTTAGAGGCATCAGTAGATGCATCACCGCTGTTTAAAGCGTCTTGACGTAAAGTATTAAGATTACTTAAATCAAAAAAGTTTTGCTTGTCGAGGTGATTTGTTTCCATCAGCTTTTTGACACAAAAATGAATAATGCTTAAAGAAATGCAAAAATTGAGCCAAAGAAAGGTAAACAGTAAAAAGCTTAAGTACCTTTTGAGTACTTAAGCTTTATGTGGAAGGGTAAATATTCTAAAAACTAACTAAATAACAACAAGCTGTCCGTTAATTGCACCCGCTTCTTTAAGCGCTTCTAAAATAGCCATTAGGTCTCCAGGTGCTGCGCCTACTTCGTTTATAGCACGCACTAAGTCATCTAAGCTAACGCCGGGGTTAAAAACAAACGCACGAGAATCATCTTGATTAACGTCAATAATACTTTGCTGTGTAACAACAGTTTCGCCTTCTGCTAACGGATTAGGCTGCGTTACATTTTGCTGTTCAGCAATTGTGACTGTTAGGCCGCCATGGGTTATTGCCGCAGGCTGTAGCTTCACATTTTTGCCAATGACAATGGTTCCCGTACGTGAATTAACAATAATTTTGGCTGAAGTGTCAGCAGGCTTAAACTCTAGGTTTTCAAGCGTTGATAAATAAGACACTCGTTGCGATGCATCACGTGGCGCAATAACGCGTACTGAGGCAGCGTCAATAGCTTGTGCACTATTAGGGCCTACCAAGTTGTTAATTGTTGCTTCTAAACGTTTTGCCGTTGTAAAGTCTGGGCGGTTTAAGTTAAAAGTAATGTAGTCGCCTTGCATAAAAGGGCTTTTAACTTCGCGTTCAACAGTGGCTCCGTTAGGTACGCGGCCAACTGTCGGGGTATTAATGACCACTTTACTGCCATCAAGCCCTTGTGCTCCTAAGCCACCCACAATTAGGCTACCTTGGGCTATGGCGTATACGTTTCCATCCACCCCTTTTAAGAAAGTTTGGAGCAAGGTGCCGCCACGTAAACTGCCTGCACTGCCAATAGAAGATACCGTAATATCAATTGTTTGACCCGGCTTTCTAAACGGCGGAAGCTCAGCATGGACTGCCACTGCTGCTACGTTTTTAATTTTAGGGCTTTGTGTTGAAGGCAGCGTAATACCAAAACTGTTTAGCATGCCTCTAAAACTTTGTTGCGTGTAAGAGTTTTGCTCCCCTGTACCAGGTAGCCCCACCACTAAACCATAGCCAACCAATTGGTTAGCACGTACGCCTTCAACCATAGAGACATCTTTTATACGCTCGGCGCTGGCAGAAAATTGCCAGCCTAGCAGTATGATCAAAATAAACGCTTTAATGCTATTCATACTACTATCCTCTAAAACGGAAATAACGAGCTACTAAAGAAACGTGTTAACCACCCTGGGCTTTGCGCTTCTTGTGTTTGTCCTTTACCTGAATATTGAATTCGGGCATTGGCAATTCTATTCGACTCAACCGTGTTATCGGCGCTTACATCTTGCGGACGTACAAGGCCTTCGAGCCTAATAAACTCTTCGCCGGTGTTAAGTGTTAGCCATTTTTCACCACGAATAACTAAGTTACCATTGGGTAAAACACGCATAACATTCACCGAGATATCGCCCACTAAGCTGTTTGACTGATTTGATTTAGAGTCACCGGTAAATGATGAGTCACTACCAATGCCAAACTGAATACTATCGCCACCTATATTGACTGGTAAACCACCTAACCCAATAACGGGGTCTAGGCTGGCTTCGGTTTCTTTATCGGTTTCGGTTTTAGCGGCTTTTGTAGCTTGTGTTGACTCTTCAAGCTTAACGGTAATTATATCGCCGGTTCTAAGTGCTTTTTTGTCTGAATACAAATCATTGAATGTATTGGTGTTAAACAACGAACCCGTTGCAACAACAGGCTCTGCTACAGGCTCTGGGTACATGGGTGCGTAGTAGGGGTCATCTTGAACCACTTCACTATTTTGCGTAGAAACACAGCCACTTAAAAATAAGGTGCCTGCTGCAAATAAAATAACATTACGCATAACTATCCCCTTGTGCACGGTTATAACTGTTGATTGATGTAGCTCATCATTTCGTCAACGGCCGAGATTACTTTTGAGTTCATTTCGTAAACACGTTGAGTTTCGATAAGGTTTACCAATTCTTCCGTTACATTAACGTTTGATGTTTCAAGTGAGCCTTGAATAATAGTTCCTAAGCCTTCTACGCCTGGATTACCTTGAACAGGCGCTCCACTAACAGCGGTTTCGGTGTAAAGGTTTTGACCAATTGGCTCAAGACCCGATGGATTAATAAAGTCACTAATTGTTAGCTGGCCAATCACCACGTTATCGGCTTGCCCTGCAACGCGTACAGATACTTCACCATCTTGAGAGACTGTAATTGATTGCGCATCATCGGGTACATTCATTTCGGGCTGAACAACAAAACCTGCACCGGAGGTAACAATACGACCGTCTTCATCGGTAGTAAATTGCCCATTACGCGAATACGCTATATTGCCATCGGGTTGCAGCACTTCAAAAAAACCTTCGCCTGAAATCATCCAATCGAGTGAGTTTTCGGTGGTGAGCATATTACCTTGCGTAAACTCTTTTTGGTTAGCAACCACTTTTGCACCCGCACCTAGCATTAGGCCAGATGGCAGCTCGGTATCTTGTGAAGAGCGCCCGCCAGGCTGGTTGATGTTTTGATACAGTAAATCTTCAAAAATAGCGCGGCTTTTTTTGTAACCTACGGTACTGGCATTCGCCAAGTTATTTGAAATAACTGAAATATCAGTTTGTTGAGCGTCTAGCCCTGTTTTACTTATCCACAATGCAGGATTCATAAGTATGCCCTCATTTTAAAGTTAAACTATGCGCATCAACTGATCTTGACGTTCGTCAATCTCTTCAGCTGTTTTCATTAGTTTTACTTGTAACTCAAATTGACGTTGGTGGTTGATCATATCGACCATTTCGTGAACTGGATTAACGTTAGACATTTCCAGTGCACCACTTAACACTTTTACATTTGCAGAGGTATCGACGGTTTGCCCAGGTACAGGTCTAAATAAACCATCGTTGCCTTTTTCAAGCTCTCTGCTGTTTCCTTCAACAACGCGCAGCGTGTCTACTTCTTCTAAAAAATTTGCAGGCGCGCCTTGGGGGCGAACCTGTATGGCACCATCTTCACTAAAACTTATTTTTTCAATAGGAACCGGTAAAATTACGGGGCCACCTTCGCCAATAACTTGACGACCATGACTTGTTACCAACATACCTTGCGCAGTAATGTTTAGCGTGCCTACTTTTGTATATGCTTCGTTTCCTGAGTCATCCTGAACCGCAAGCCAGGCGTTATCGCTCATGGCAATATCTAAATCTCGCCCTGTTTCGATTATGCCGCCAGAGGTCATGTTAGAACCTGGTCGCTCTTGCATTGAAAACACGCGCGTTGGTAAGCCCTCGCCAAATGCTTGCATAGAACGCGCTTGCGCAAAGTCAGCTTTAAAACCCGTGGTGTTTGCGTTTGCCAAATTATTGGCTTTAAGTGCAAGCCCTTGTAGGCTTTGCTTAGCGCCGGAGGCTGCAATGTAGACCATTTTGTCCATAACATCGACTCACATAAAAAATCTCTGAGTTGATAAATGCAAAATAGATGCCAGGTTAAATTTGACGCAATATAAGGAAGGTATTGAACGGTTCAGCTACGCTAGTTTTAGCGACATAGCTACAAAAAAGGCTGCAAAAATGCAGCCTTAAAATCTTAACCAAAAATAAGGTTAACTTATCGAATCTGCAAAATACTTTGCTGAATTGTTGAGTTAACTTCAAGCGCTCGTGAGTTCGCTTGGTAGTTACGTTGAGCGGTAATCAAATCAACTAATTCGTTTGTTAAGTTGGTATTTGATTGCTCAAGCGCGGATGAATTAATACTACCCAATGTGCCTGAACCTGGTTCTCCTGCAATAGGCTCCCCTGATGTCAAACTTTTCTTCCAGCTCGTATCGCCTACTTGCGATAAACCTTGAGAGTTTGAAAAACGCACCATAGCAACTTGGCCTAAGAAGGTTGAATCACCATTACTATATGATGCTACTACTTTTCCATCTGTTCCAATATCAATACCCGCTAAACGACCAACGGTAGCGCCATCTTGCTCTAGTGCTTTTACTTCAAAGTTACTTGCATACTGTGTTGGAACTTTGTTATTAGTGCCAGCTTCATCACGCCAACTTACTGATACATCATCGGGAAAACTTGCACCATTAGTTAAAAGTGAAGTCAAACCTGTAGTAGCATCTGACGATAAGTCTATATCAGAAAAAGTTGTAGCCGGTGACGCTACATTAGGCAAACCTGCAGATGTAAATTCAAAAGTATCTATTGGAGTATGTGAACCGGCGGCGGTTTCAGTTCCATCTGTGCCAAAGTTTTTCCCGTCTAAGGTCCCGTAAACTTGCCATTGGTTCGGTGCTGTTACTGGGTCTTGCTTTACAAAGAACAGCTGTAAAACATGTGGCTCACCTAATGAATCATACACAGTGGTGGATGTCGAGCTATTATAGGAGGCACTAGTATTTGAATCAAAAGGAGTAACTGAAGGCTGAGTACTTCGAGAATCTAGATTGAATGATGAATATACTTGACTAGTAGCTCTTGGAGAACCTGACGAGTCAGGTATTTGTAAAGGTGATGATGTGCTTAGGCTCACTGAAGTAGTATCTCCTGTAGCTTCATCAACAGGAAAGCTTTGTAAGAAATTACCTTTTGCATCGACTACAAAATTGTCTTGATTTAGCTTAAATGCGCCAGCACGGGTATAAGAAAAATCTTGAGAGCCAAGGTCTTCACTCATCGCAAAATAACCTTCACCCGTAATAGCTAAATCCAACGAGTTGTTGGTGAACTGCAACGACCCCTGATGAAACTGCTGTGCAACCATAGCTGTCTGAACACCATCACCGTTTTTAGTTTTACCAGAACTGAACACAGAAGATGCATACACATCGACGAACTCAGCTCGTGATTCTTTAAAACCGGTGGTGTTTACATTAGCAATATTATTTGCTGTTACGTCTAAATCTTTTTGAGCGGCAGCTAGGCCTGTAAGTGCGATATTAAAGCTCATAATTCACCTCTAACTTTTAATCTAATAGCCTGCTAGCAGGCGAAATATTTTTTAATTGGTTATGCGATCTCTGCGACATCTGTCAACCTAACCGCACCCTCTTTAGTGTTAATAATAATGCCACTAGAGCCATTGATATTAACGCTTTCAATGTTTTTGAATGTTGCCACCGGTAAGCTTGAAAACTCGCCGTTGGTACTGCCCTCTGCAGTAATGGTGTATTCACCCTCTGGTAGGCGCTCACCGGATTCATTATTACCATCCCAGCTAAAGCGCACTGCACCCGCTGCTTGCGAACCCATATCGATAGTTCTAACCAGTTGCCCAGAAGCATCTGTGACTTTAATTGTTAAATTATCAACGGCTTCTTCAGCAACCGCAGACCCTTTTGCCTCTCCGCTTTCGCCAAGCTCAAGCGTATTAGACTCTAAAAGCGCTTGCTTACCAACCAGCGTTGATGCTTGTAAGGCAGAATTTGAGGTCATTGATGAGGCTAGTGACTCAAAATTTGTGTTTAAATCTGTGATGCCTTGCGCCATGGTAAAATTAGTCATTTGCGCAATCATCTGATCGTTATCAGCCGGATTACTCGGATCTTGATACGATAACTGCTGAGTTAGCAACGAGAAAAAATCTTCTTGTGTTAACGCATCACTCTCTCCATCGCTGGTAGCAACTTGTTGTTCTTGCCAGCGTAGTGAGTCCAAATAAGTTGAACTGCTACTAATATCGTTACTCATAACCTACCCTCG
The DNA here is from genome assembly GCF_001399995.1 of Pseudoalteromonas sp. P1-11. NCBI lineage: Bacteria > Pseudomonadati > Pseudomonadota > Gammaproteobacteria > Alteromonadales > Pseudoalteromonadaceae > Pseudoalteromonas > Pseudoalteromonas sp. P1-11. The sequence goes on along the minus strand of NZ_LJSP01000023.1, from coordinate 10,972 downwards.
GTTATCGCTGCCCAAGTAACAGCGTTTTGCTTAACATTTGCTTAGCTGCATCGGCAACTTGCACGTTTGTTTGATAAGAGCGAGAAGCAGAGATCATATTTGCCATCTCCTCAACAACATTAACGTTGGGTTTATAGATATAGCCATTTTCATCCGCACTTGGGTGATTAGGGTTATATTCAATTTGTAGTGGTTTGTTACTCTCAACAATTCCCAGCACTTTAACACCAACAGCGGAGCCCTGAGGGTTGCTGGCTGAAGCAGACGCTTTCGTCAGCTCGGCAGCAAATACAGGTTGGCGTGCTCGGTAAGTTTTGTCTTGGGATGAACTAATTGTATTAGCATTCGAAATATTACTCGCGGTGGTATTTAAGCGAACATTTTGTGCACTCATACCACTGCCTGAAATATCAAAAACGTTATATAAACTCATAATTATTATCCTTGACTACCGAGCGCTTTATTCAGGCCCTTAAATTTACTACTTAAAAATTGCAGGCTTGCCTGATACTCCATCGCATTCTGTGTATACAAGTTTCGTTCCACCTGTATATCAACTGAGTTACCATCGCCTGTATCCCCTTGATTTGGAGTGCGAAATAATTCAGAACCACCTACACTTCGAGTACCGCCAGCAATGTGTTTTTCATTGGTAGTAACCATGCTATTGCCGCTTTGCTGAGTTGACCTTGCCGCTTTTAATGCTGAGGCAAAGTCGATATCTTTTGCTTTATAGCCAGGCGTATCAGCATTCGCTATATTTGTGGCAAGTACTTCTGCCCGCTGTGAGCGGATCAACATTGCATGCGGGTGCACACCTAATGCTTTATCAAAACTGATAGCCATAACGTTCTCCAAAAAATTGACTTGCTTAAGTTAAAGCAATTTATAAGCCATTAGTTTTTAGTTACGTTATTTTTTTATAGAGGGTTGTTATTAAATAAAAAAACGACGCTAAGAACGTCGTTTTTTAATAACAAAGTGATGGGATTATTTTTTTTGGTAAATGATTCCAGGGTTACAACGAACCATATCAAACTCATTACTTAAGCCCGTCATCGACTCCGACGCACCTAAAAATAAATACCCTTTTGGGTTTAGTGCTTGGGCAAACTGACCAATTATTTTTGCTTTAACCTCTGGTGAAAAATATATAAGGACATTGCGGCAAAAAATAATATCAAACTTCCCCATTAAGGCGTAAGAATCAAGCAAGTTTAAATGTCTAAAGCTCACCTGTTTTCTAACTGAGTCGACAACTTTTGCCATGCCGTTGCCGCTATCCATAAAGTACTTTTTACGGCGCTCTGCAGATAGGCCTCGCGCTAAAGCCAGCGAATCATATTCAGCGTTTTTACACATATCGAGCATTGTGTTAGAAATATCAGTACCAATAATTTGAGCCCCCATACGCAACACGCCCGGTTGCTTGGCCTGAAACTCAGCAACAGACATGGCAATAGAGTATGGTTCTTGGCCTGAAGAGCTGGCCGCTGACCAAATTTTTAATGGTCGGCGGGCGTCTTTAAACTCTGGAAACAATTTATTTTTTAAAAGCTCAAATGGATATTGATCCCTAAACCACAAGGTTTCGTTAGTGGTCATGGCATCAACTACAGCGGCTCTAAGTTGCCGCTCATGAGGGCCAAGCGTTTTACTCACTAATTGTGATAAAGATTCAACATTAAAACGAGCCATAAGCGGCGCAAGCCTACTTTTTACTAAATACTGCTTGTTTTCGCCTAGCACAATACCACATTGCTGCTCTAAAAATGAGCGAAACTGATCGTAGTCACTTTGCTGCAAATCTTTATTATTCAAATTAATAACACCTATTGTTGTTTAGTCGCAATGAACCCATTTTTTAACTGCTGTTGCCAATTCATCAGGGTTAAATTTTGCAATAAAATCATCCGCGCCTACTTTTTCGATCATCGCCTGATTAAACACCCCACTCAAAGAAGTGTGTAAAATAACATGTAGAGGCGCTAATTTTGGATCTGCTTTAATTTCTGCTGTTAATGTATAGCCGTCCATTTCAGGCATTTCAACATCAGAGATAAGTAAACCTACGCGCTCAGTAATATCATTTTTACAATCAAGCTCGGCTATTTCTTTAAGCCTAACTAAAGCCTCTTTACCATTTTTTGCAAGCTCAGTTTGCACGCCAAGTGGCTCAAGTGCTCTTTTTACTTGGTTACGTGCAACAGCTGAATCGTCGGCAATAAATACAATGCGCTCGCCTAAATCTTTTTGTATTGCACTATCGGCGGCAAGGTCGGCACTAACTTCGGTATTTACTGGACAAATTTCGTTTAAGATTTTTTCTACATCGAGAATTTCAACCAATTCGTTTTCAATCTCGGTAACGGCAGTTAAATAAGAGTAACGCCCTGCTCCTGACGGAGGTGGCATTATTTTTTCCCAGTTCATATTAACGATTCGCTCAACGCCACCAACTAAAAAGCCCTGCACTGAACGATTGTATTCTGCAATTATTATGAAGCTGTCTTTAACATTTTCAATAGGTCGGCCGCCTACGGCCATTGATAAGTCGATAACTGAAATAGTTTGACCACGAATATGAGCCACACCCCGAATGTATGCATTTGATTTAGGCATACTCGTTAAAGGAGGACATTGCAGTACTTCTCTTACTTTAAATACATTGATCCCAAAACGCTGACGCCCTCTGAGCTTAAATAATAGTAATTCTAGGCGGTTCTGCCCAACCAACTGGGTGCGTTGGTTTACTGAGTCTAAAATGCCTGCCATTCAAATCTCCTAAAGAAAACAAATAATGCGGAACGATAATTGCTTTCTGTTTATAAAGCTACATAACATCGCGGGAGCGTCTACTTTTTGACGCAAAATATTTATACCCTGTTTGAAACCATAAGCATAGTCGAAACATTATGAGTTTGTTAAAAAAAGTCAGAAGATACAGTGTTTTTTATTTTCTTGCTAGCCTCTGCTTAGCAACACCTTTGCATGCAAAAGTGTTTAGTAAAGATTTATTACAAGAAATAGCAATTTCTCATATTGCAGAGCAAGTTACCGTGCCACTTGAAAAAAATGTGGAGATTACCGCGCTTGCCCTCGATAGCCGTATTCCTGATAGGGTATGCGAAAACGAGCCAGAATTAGTCGTGCCAAATGAGCCGCCATTTACACGCCAGGTGACTGTACAAATAAAATGTAACGATGCGCAAAGCTGGACTCAATATGTCCATGTAAGAATCGTTAAAATGGCGCCCGTTGTGGTTGCCACGGCAAATCTAGCCCGTGGTGAAGTTATTACTAAGTCTCATTTAAGTGTACAAATGAAGCCTTCGCAGTTTGTTAGGGTACAATATTTAGATAACCCTTTAATGCTTATTGGCAGCCGCAGTAAGCGAAATATAAGAAGCGGTATGCCGGTTTTGCTCAACCAAATTTGTATGGTTTGCAAAGGCGACGCTGTTAATATTTATGCGAGTATTAAAGGACTTAGAATAAAAACCACGGGGATAGCACTTGAAGATGGCACCCTTGGTGAGCAAGTACAGATAAAGAATAAAAAATCCGGTAAAATTTTGAATGCACGCGTAGATGGTGTAGAGTCTGTGCAAGTAAATATTTAATTTCGATTTATACTAAAGTATCCTATGTATATGCCGATAACTTGGCATAAGTTGGGTAATATACAGGTTTATTATTATGGTTAATCAAGTTAATGGCAGTAATCAACAAGCTAATGCGCTTACAAACGCAAAACAGCAACAAGTTGATATTAAAAAAGATAACGCTGCAAGTACACAAACAACACAGACTCCTTCGCCTAAAGCGGCAAGCGATTCAGTGAGCCTGACGCCGCAAGCACAGCAGTTAAAAACACTGCAAGATAAAGCACAGCAATCATCTGGCTTTGATAGTGAAAAGGTCGCTGAGCTTAAAAAAGCGATTACCGAAGGTAAATACCAAATTGATGCTGAAAAGCTGACTAAAAACTTAGCTGATTTTGAGTTTAACGTATATGGCTGATCACAATAGTTTAATTAGCGTTAAATTAAATGAACAAGTTAAATGCTTGGATTCACTATATGCGTTATTAAACGAAGAGCTTAGTATTATTGCCTCTCGCAGAGGTGAAGGTTTAAAAGAACTTGCCCAACAAAAAATGTCTTTTTTAACTAAGCTTACGCAGCTCGATAAAGAGTTGAATAAACTTTTTGCTGCAAATGATGAAAATGCCCCTGAAGTGACTGAACGAGTAGCGCAAGTTAAAGCGCAGTTAGCGCAGTGCCAAAAACAAAATAAAGTAAACTCACATGCTGCCCGCCAAGCACACTTAAGTGTAAAACAATTAAAAGATATTTTAATTGGCGCCCCAACCAGTATGACTTACGACCAAGGCGGTAGTGTAGTTAATACCGACAGCAAGCTGGTTCGTAACCTAAAAGCTTAACTGCTTTTATCTATCCTAATTTATTAAAAAAGCCCTTATTGAAGTCTCAATAAGGGCTTTTTTAGGTTTACTACTTAGCACAAAATAATAACCACACTTTTGATTAAGTGAGTTTTAGAAACCCACTTCAGCTATTTAACTGAAGTGGGTTACTGATTTAAATATCTGTTTGGTTATTACCATTTTCAATTAAGTGTTTAATCATTTCCTCTGATTGATTTTGAACATCAACTGCTGGCGCTGCCTCATCAACACTTCCTCCACTTTGTGCAGGGCTATAAGCAATTGCAGAGCCTTCATCGTCAATCAAGGTATTAAGAGCAACGAGTTGCTCGGTGTCTTCGTCAGTAATTACATCATTGATATTAAGGGGCTCTGTAGAGCTCATTGACACCGTTTGCTCTGTACTCGATAAAGCACTTACATTACTTAAATTAACCGTTTCTCCTAAAGCATCGCTGGTTACTGCTTCATTTGGCATAGTAGCGCCTAATGCTGCTTCTTCGCTAAACGGCTCAGCGGCCCCTTCTAAGCCAAATGTTGTATCGGTGGCACTTGCACTACTTCCTGCGCTAGCAAGTTGTGGGTCGTTTCCTTGGTCAATAATATTGTCATTAATATCCTTAATTAAATAATTACCGGCTTCATCAACTGTGATAAAGCGATAATCAGACCAAGAACCTAAATCAAGAACTGATAATAATGAACTCCAATTTCCATTCTCATCAGGTTGAACTTCCATAGCGCTTTCTAGCACATTTAAGTTTAGGTTTAACACCTCAAGGCCAAGTAAGTTTGCTCCTACAACATATACACTATTTCCTTCTTCTACTGTACCTTCTGCAGTTAAACCTATTCCTAGTAAGCCCCAGTAATAGTTAGACACTTCGAAGTCTACCGGCGTTGTGTCAATCACTAACCCAGATAAGCTTCCACTTGAAGTAACATTTCCAGATTCATCAGTAGCGGTAGCCGTTACAGTGTATGCCCCATCGAGTAAAGCGTTGTCTGGTGATACGCTCCATACACCTGTCTCACCCGCTGTTGTATCCTTGGTTACAACAGTACCGCTTTCATCTATAAAGCTTACGGTAATATCTTCATTTGCTCCTGCGGTACCGGTGATCTTAGGTGTGCTATCGGCTGTTAATTCTAAACCAGAGTTAATTACTATGCCTGAATCAACTATGCTGCTTATAGATTGCTCGCCAATATTACCTGCATTATCAAGTACGCTTACATCAACACTGTAGTTCCCTTCACTAAGAGGCTGCGAAGCTGTAACACTCCACGACCCATCTGTGTTTACCGTTGTTGAAACATTGTGTGTTTCACCTAGTGCGTCAGTAAACATCACCATAACTGCAGCTCCAGCAAAACTTCCGGTTACCGAGCCTGTAATAGTCGGTGTGGTATCTTGGCCTACTGCAATAGGGTCTATAAATACAATAGGTGCTGTGTAATCAGTACTTGAAACCATGGTATCGCTTGATGAGTTTCCTGCAGCATCACTCACTGTTGCAGTAGCACTAAAATCGCCTTCACTAAGCGGCGTAACAGCTGTGACTGACCAAGTTCCGTTACCTGCCACTTGCGCAGTTAATGTTTGCGAATCACTATTAGCATCAGTAAGTACTACGCTTATGGTTGTACCTGCCGGAGCATCACTTGTACCTGAGATGGTTGGCAGTGAGTTATTCGTAACTGCAAGTTCATTAATTTCAATTGTAGGCGGAGTTAAGTCAACTATGCCATTAAGACTTGTAGAGCTTGTAAGGTTTAAGTTTTCGACTGTCGCATCAACCGTAAATGCACCTTCAGCTAATGGAGTGGTCGGTATTAATGTCCATACACCAGCAATAGCTTGAGTGTTATAGGTTGTTGCATTACCACTGCTATCTGTAATAACAACTTCTACATTACCGTTTATTACATCGGTAGTACCACTAATAGTAGGGGTTGTATCGCTTGTATCTATTATTGGGTTAATTAATAGACTCGGTAAAGTGGTGCTCACAACGCCCGTTTGCGTCACCGTTGCTATATTGCCTGCGTTATCAATACTAATAGCCTCAACGGTTAAATCGCCCTCAGCAAGTAAAGGTGCAACAACAAGCCACGTGCCATCTCCTAATACTGTTGTAGTAACTTCATAAAGTGTGTTTGCAGAGTCGGTAATATTAACAGTGATTAAGCTACCGGTTTCTTCGTCACTGGTGCCAGTAATAGTTGGCGTTAGCGTGTTAAGTACACCAAAGGCGTCTATTTCTAACGATGGCGGTATGGTATCAATCGTCACTTGCTCAGTAGTAGATTGGCCTACATTACCCGCAGCATCAGTAATACTTGCAAATACACTATATATACCATCAGGTAGGCTCGTGGTTACTAATGACCACGTGCCATCGCTACCAACAAGGGCATCAAATACTGTTGCGTTGCCGTTACTATCTATCACAGTTACATCAATGTCTGTGCCCGGAGCCTCCTCTGAAGTACCAGAAATAGTTAGAATGTCAGTATTGCTGATGCTCAACGGTAAAATATCTACCACAGGCACTAACGTATCAACAACAAACTCGAGCGTTTGTGTTACTACATTGCCGGCATCATCAGTGATACTCACGTTGGCAACATGCTGCCCTTCAGTCAGCGCATCAACCTCCAGTGAAAATAGCCCTGCTGCATTCACTGTTGTTGTTAGTACTGAGCCTCCGTCCAGCTGAATCTCTACCACTCCATTAATTAAATCACTGGTCCCTTGAATAATTGGAGTAGAATCTGACGTTGTACCAATCACTTGCAAATTAAGCGTTGGCGAGATGGTATCTACTACACTGCTTAGCAGCTGTGTAGCTGTGATCCCGACTTCACTTAATACATTTACAGTTACAGTAAACACGCCCTCAGCAAGTGATTGAGGAACCTGTACAGTCCATGAATTATCTGCCTGCACTATAGCAACCAAATCTTGTGCTATGTTATCGCTATCTACCACTCTCACTAGCACTTCGGTGCCTGGAGCTTGGTCGGTCGTACCGCTAATTACTGGTAAATCACCCTCGCCAGCTACAAAGTCAACCACCGCATTAAGTAACGGCGTTGAAGCATCTACATCTGCCGTCGTAATAGTGGTGGTGTTACCCGCTTCATCAGTTGCGGAGGCTTCAACAACTGATAAGCCAATAATATTAACCGCTAGGCCTAATAACTCCCAATCTCCATTGGCATCGGTGGTTACATCGTAAGTTAAGTTAGCCAAATCACCTGCTAATTCTAAATTAACGGTGACTGTTTTACCTTCACCTAAATCGGAAGTACCAGATAAAGATACTAGCTGTCCTAATACGAACGAAGGCACAATAGTAAGCTCTGGCCCTACTGTATCTACTTCGCCACCTGTTTTACTATCAACAGAGGTATTTCCTGCGCTATCAGTAATCGTTGCCGAAACACTGTAAACCCCCTCTGCTAATACGTTGTCTGCAGCGGCTTGCCAGTCTCCATTAGCATCCGTTTGTACGGTAATTTGATGCGATGCGCCAGCTGAGTCAGTAAACGTAACGAAAACGTTTGTATTTGGCTCGTTTGATGTGCCACTAATTAATGGCGTGCTGTCTTGGGTAAGTATTAATGAACTTTGATCAATACTAATTTCTGGCGCAATTGTATCTATATTAGCGTTAGTGATATTGCTGCCTGTATTTCCGGCATTATCAGTAATAAATACTTCTACTGAATATGCCCCTTGCGAAAGACTATTGCTTGCCTCTACTGACCAAGTTCCACCGGCTTGCACCGTTGTATTGACAGTATGCGCATTACCTTGGAAGTCGGTAAATACCACAGCAACCACATCTCCTACGGCTGCACCTGTTACACTGCCAGAAACGCTAGGTGTTAAATCTGTACTACCTACAATATCGTTAATGCTAACCACTGGTGCGGTTATATCAACCACACCGGTAGTGCTAGTATTTACAGGGTTCCCCGCGGTATCACTTGTTGATGCAGTAACAGTATATGTGCCTTCGCTAAGCGATAAAGGAGCTGCAACTGACCATGTGCCATTTGCACCTACTGTGGCATTAACTGTTTGCTCTGCGCCTAAGCTATCTGTAATCAAAATAGCGACTATCGCGCCTTGTGGGGCTGTACTTGTACCTGAAATTGTAGGCGTTGTATCATTACTCGTTAGTAGCGGTGTAATATTCAATTCTGGGGCTGTTAAATCTATCAGCCCTGTATCTGTTACACTGCTGGTTAAGCCACCTTCAGTCACACTGGCTGAAACAGTAAACGTGCCCTCAGGAAGGATATTTGTCGCATCTACACTCCATGTATTATCAGTTACAGTTGTTGTAACCGTGTGCGAGACATTATTAACATCGGTAATAGTAACCGTAACTAGCGTACCATTTGCAGCACTACTCGACCCAGAAAGCGTAGGTGTTTGATCGTTTGTATCAACAATAGTGTTTATATTAATGGTAGGTGCATTAGTATTAAGCGTAGCAGTAGCATTTGCTTCACTACTGTTACCTGCAGTATCAGTAATACTTGCTGAAACTGTCACTTGTCCATCAGTTAATGGCGTGGTTACATCAACACTCCAGGCCCCGCCTGCACCCACCGTCGTTGTGTAGGTATCAGTGCTATCACCATCAGTAATTGTGACATTAATTGTAGTACCTTCAACCTCATTAGATGTACCTGAAATAGTAGGCGTGCTGCTATTAATTGTACCTAATGCGTCAATGTTAATGGTTGGTGCTTGAGTATCAACAAGCCCTGTTCCAGTCGCTGAACCTGTATTATTAGCATCGTCGGTAATACTAACAACAACACTATAATTTCCTTCAGGTAAATTAGGCGCTGTTGTTTGCCAATTACCATTTGCATCAACCGTAGCGGCTAACGTATGCGTATCACCATTACTATCTGTAATAACAATATCTACATTTGTGCCAGTAGGTTCACCAGATGTACCACTAATAACTGGCGTATCTGTGTTAAATACGGTTATGTCGTCCAATGCGACTATTGGTATCTGAGTATCAATTGTTAAGTCGATTGTTGTGCTAGTGATATTATTGGCGTCGTCAGCAACATTAATTTGCGCCGTATAGTTACCATCTGTAAGTGCAGTTGGTACCTCTACCTGCCAATTTCCATCAGCATCGACTACCGCAAAAAAGGTTTGGCCATCAATGCTAATTATTACATCAGCACCTATGGCATCACTGGTGCCTGATAGGGTTGGCGTTGTATCTGCTGTCGTGTCGATAGGATTAACGCTAAGAGTAGGTGCTATGCTGTCTATTTCACCTTGTGCTTGCTCTGTGGTTAAATTACCAACATCGTCTCTTACCTCTGCGGTAACAGTGTACTGCCCTTGTGCTAACTCGGTTGGCACTTCAACAGACCAACTTCCATTAGCTTGAACTATGGCCGTAAACTGCTGGCTTTGACCTGCACTATCTACAACGGTTAGTTCTACCTCGGTTCCTTGAACCATATCAGTAACACCAGAAATCACCGGCGTTGCATCATTCGATAATGCATCTACAGTAACGGTAAGCGCAGGTGCTTCATTATCAAAATTAAGTGAGTTGACGCTCGCAACATTGCCGGCTGCATCACTTGCAGTTGCAGTAACATACGCAAGACTAAGCAGAGGTACTGTTATGTTGGCAAGTCCCCATGTGCCATCAGCATTCGTGGTAGCAGTGTAGGTAGCGCCTACAGCACCGCCAACAAGATACTCAGTAATGGTGATCACTGACCCTTCTGGTAAATCAGAATCCCCTGAAAGAGAAACTAAGTTGCCAAGTAAGAACGAAGGAATGATCTCTAAAGTCGGTGGAGTTACATCCACTTCACCGCTGTCTGTCCCTGTGCCCGTGTTGCCCGCTGCATCCGTGATGCTCGCGCTGACACTGTAGTTACCTTCAGCTAAATNCCGCTGTCTGTCCCTGTGCCCGTGTTGCCCGCTGCATCCGTGATGCTCGCGCTGACGCTGTAACTCCCTTCGGCTAAATCAGTCGCTGGGGTGGCACTCCAATTACCATTGGCATCGGTTTGTACATCAATAGTTTGTACGGCATTGGCTGCATCGGTAAAGGTTATCGTGACGGTGCTGTTTGGTGCATCACTGGTGCCCGTAACCGTTGGCGAGCTGTCGTTGGTGAGCGCTGGTGCATCCACACTCACACTTGGCGCGGTGGTATCGATGTTACCGCTGCTGCTGATATCAGTGCTGTTACCTGCATCATCGCTAATGCTGGCCTCAATGCTGTAAGGCCCTTCTGCAAGTGCCGTCGGTACTTCGACTGAGAAGTTGCCGCTCGCATCCACGGTGGTGGTAAAGGTTTGCTGGGCTCCTAAATCATCGATAACCGTAAAGGTGATCACGGTGCCTTCAACCGCATCACTGGTGCCGCTTAGGGTCGGTGTAACATCGTTACTTGAACCTGGGCTGGTTAAATCAAGCGTTGGCGCAACGGTATCAACCTCCCCTGCCCC
>NZ_LJSP01000022.1:0-25131 GCF_001399995.1 Pseudoalteromonas sp. P1-11 | reverse complement strand
GCATTTGCTATGTGACTCTCTACCGCTGTGGGCACTACGACATTGCCAGGCTCCAAATACAAGAAAGCCCGACTCTAAAGAGCCGGGCTTTTTACGTCCGTTGAAAAGTGAAATACATGTCTTTACGTAATATCACCACCTCCGTAGCGTGGGTTGAGTATCACGAAACCCGCGGATAACGCTCGCCGCACATCTTTGTATGGTAAATATAGCGTTTCAGCAGTGAGCTTTACGAGTGCTTTAGCGTAATTATGCTTGTGCGTAGTTAGATTTATTACCTAGCCAGCGATGAATTAAAGGGTCTATAAGGTCGGGGTTTTGCTTTAGCATTTGTTGTGCAATGGGCCTGACTTGATTTAGCGTGTGTTTATCTCGAGTAAGATCCGCTATTTTAAATTCTGCTAAGCCAGTTTGTTTAGTGCCGAGCACTTCACCTGGCCCACGTATTTCTAAATCTCGCTCTGCGATGACAAAGCCATCGTTACTGTCTCTTAATACACCTAAACGTTTTTGAGCTGTGTGAGAAAGAGGGGCGTGATATAACAGTACGCAATGCGAAGCGGTGGCTCCTCGTCCTACGCGCCCGCGTAATTGATGTAATTGTGCTAATCCTAAGCGCTCAGGATTTTCTATGATAATTAAACTGGCATTAGGTACGTCTACACCTACTTCTATTACAGTTGTTGCAACAAGTACGTGAATATTGCCTGCTTTAAAGTCGCTCATGATCGCTTGTTTTTCAGCGGCTTTCATACGGCCATGAACGAGCCCGACATTAAGCTCTGGCAATGCCTCTTTTAATTGTAATGCGCTGTCTTCAGCTGCTTGGCATTGTAGGGCTTCTGATTCGTCAATAAGGGTACATACCCAATAAACCTGTCTGCCTTGTTCATTACAGGCAAGCTTAACACGGTTTATTATATCGTCTCGGCGTGTATCAGGAATGGCAACAGTGGTTATAGGTGTGCGCCCAGGTGGTAACTCATCTATCACTGAGGTTTCTAAATCGGCATAGGCCGTCATAGCCAATGTACGCGGAATGGGGGTTGCGGTCATGACTAACTGATGAGGGTAACAATTACCAAATTTGCCTTTTTCACGCAGTGAGAGGCGTTGATGAACACCAAAGCGATGTTGTTCATCTATGATAATCAATACTAAGTTGTTAAATTTTACCTCGTCTTGAAATAGGGCGTGCGTTCCTACTATCATTTGCGCTTCCCCTGAGGCGATTTTTTCAAGTGTATTAGTACGCTCTTTCCCTTTAGTTTTACCGCCTAGCCAGGCAACGTTAATCCCAAGACTTTCAAACCATTGCTTAAAATTTATTCCGTGTTGTTCAGAAAGGATTTCTGTAGGTGCCATTAGGGCAACTTGAAAACCTTGTGCTATTGCTGTTAATGCACTTAATGCTGCAACCAGTGTTTTACCTGAGCCTACATCACCTTGCACTAATCGCATCATGGGGTAGGCATGCTGTAAATCCCCTTTTATTTCGGCTACAACTCTATTTTGTGCATTAGTCGGTGCAAAAGGAAGTTGCGCTAAAAATTGGCTCTCTAATGTATTTGTAGGGCTTAGGGAAACTGCACTTACTTGCTGCCCTTGCTCGCGTACTTTTAATAAGCTTAAGTTTTGGGCAAGCAGCTCTTCAAACACTAAGCGTTGTTGTGCCGGATGAATGCCTTGGTCAAGCGAAATAACGTCAACATCATTCGCAGGGCGATGAAGTAGCAATAAAGCTTCACTTAATTGCATATGTGACGGTTGCCATTTTTCAGGGATAAGCTCTTCAACAGAATACTTATGTAATAAATCGATGGCTTGTTCACTTAACGCTCTAATTGATAATTGTTTTAAGCCTTCGGTGGTTGAGTACACGGGGGTTAGTGTTGCGGCGGTTGGTTGCTCGTTTGGGGTATCGCTAATGCTGTATTCTGGGTGGCTCATTTCAAAACCAACGCGCCCGCGTCTTACTTCACCAAAGCAACGGATTATTTTGCCACTGCTAAATGCGTTTTTTTGCGCTGCTGTAAAATTAAAAAACCGTAAAGTAAGCCTACCTGTACCATCGTTTATTTGCACCACTAACATACGCCGTTTACCAAAGGTCACTTGGCTTGTTTCTATTGTTGCCTCAACAGTGCAGTGGCTGTGCAAAGTAACATCGTTAATAGCATAAATACGGGTACGATCTTCATAGCGTAAAGGCAAATGAAAGAGCATATCTTGCACGGTAGCTATACCTAGCTTTTGTAGGCGTTCGGCCATTTTTGGTCCTACCCCTTTAAGTTCTGTAATAGGGTATTGGCTTAAGCTAGGTTTAGACAATGTAGGCTCAAATCTGTTTATTTGTGAATGAGTTAAGTGTACTCACAGGTTTGCTAAGCATCAAGCATGTTTTAAAGCTTGCCAAAACTGCTCGTTAGCGACTATTTCACCTTCTTCATCGAGTGGTGGGTAAGGTAGGTTTTTTAATCTACATTGTTTAGCAATAACTGGGTGATACCCTTCAAAATACATAGGGTGTTTAATCTCTTCACTTAGCATATCGCGCTTATATAGCCCTGCTTTTTCTCGTTGCTGTTGTGCTTCAAATAAAATAAGCGCAGCAGCTACTGATACATTAAGTGACTGCACCATGCCTTGCATAGGAATAATAATATTTTGATCGGCGTGTTTTAGCGCGCGCTCAGAAATTCCCGTTTTTTCTTGGCCAACGATTATAGCTGTGGGTTTTGTGTAATCGATTTCTCTAAAATCTACAGCATCTTCGCTCAAGTGTGTTGCTAATATTTGTACATCTGGGTTGTGCTTTCGCATCATTGCAGCAGCATCATCAATATTTTTATGCAAGTGTGTTTCTAGCCAGTTTTTACTGCCGCCAGAAGTATTATTGGTCAGCCATTTTTGGTTTTCTGGCCATACAGCATGCACATGATGGCAACCTACTGCATCAGCACTTCTTACAATAGCTGAGAGATTATGATGTTTATGTACGTCTTCTAGGCAGACTGTTAGGTCTGTTTGGCGACGTGAGAGCACGTCTTTTATTCGTTGGTAGCGATTTTGCTGCATGGTGATCCTCTTTTTTGATAATTATACGTAATTTTATCTATTAAGGCATTACTGTGCGGCTAATTGGATTTTGCAAAGAGATTAGGGTCTCGGTTGATTGAATAGCCTCTATAGCTTGTATTTTATTAATGAGCACGTCTTGCAGATGGTCGATAGACTTGGCCATTACCTTTATAAAAATGCTGTAGTTACCCGTGGTGTAATAAGCTTCAACTACCTCTTCTAATGCTTCTAGTTTAATGAGTGTTTCTGGGTAGTCGCGAGCGTTGTTTAAGTTAATACCGATAAAACAACATACATCGTAACCAAGTTGCTTTGTACTAATGCTTAATTGGGTGCCGGTAATGATGCCCGCTTGTTTCATTTTTTCTACGCGCACGTGAATTGTGCCGGCACTTACAGCAAACCGTTTAGCTAATTCTGCGTAGGCTGTACGGGCATTGGCCATTAGAGCGTGAAGTATATGTTTATCGAGATTATCGATTTGATAATTTTCCATTATTTTTGCTTACTTAAATTAGTGAATCTACATTTTTATACTGTGTAAATTAATCGATTTTACATATTAAAGCTATTTTTATTATGGGTTATTGAATTAAAAGTTTAAATCGTTACAGTAACCTCATTAAAGGCGCCTGCAGGGTGCTTTTTTATTAATAAGCAAGTAACAATAACTGGGAATGAGGCCAATTATTATGAGTTCACACTATGTGCAGCAACAGCAGCAAATAAGTAAAGTTAAGCAGTTTTTTTCACAGCAATTAGAGCAGCAACTAGGGTTAGTTGAAGTTCAGGCTCCTATTTTGGCCAAAGTAGGTGATGGCACACAAGATAACCTGAGCGGCCACGAGAATGCAGTTGCTGTTAACGTAAAAGCAATTACCGATAGCAGCTATGAAGTTGTTCATTCGCTTGCTAAATGGAAACGTAAAACGCTAGCGACTTATGGCTTTTCTGTAGGTGAAGGTATTTATACGCAAATGAAAGCGTTGCGCCCAGATGAAGACTCATTAAGCCCAATACATTCTGTTTATGTTGATCAATGGGATTGGGAGAAGGTAATTTGCCAACGTACTGAACGTACGCTCTCTACATTACAAGACACTGTTAAAGCCATTTACACTGGCATCAAGCAAACAGAGCAGTTTGTAAGTGAAAGCTTTGGTATAGCCCCATTCTTGCCCAATGAAATCACGTTTATACACAGTGAGCAATTACGCAAAATGTACCCTGAATTTAGCGCAAAGCAACGCGAAAAAGCCATTGCTCAAGAGTACGGTGCGGTATTTTTAATTGGTATTGGTGGTGCATTAGGTGATGGCAAAATCCATGATGTACGCGCTCCAGATTACGACGATTGGTCTACCCAAACGATTGACGGATACACAGGATTAAATGGCGATATTTTAGTGTGGAACCCTGTGTTAGAAGATGCCTTTGAAATATCATCTATGGGTATTCGTGTAAGCCCTGATGTATTAAAAGCGCAATTGAGCATAACAGGCGATGAAGAACGCCTAGCATTCGATTGGCATAAAGCGTTACTAGAAGAGGCTTTCCCACAAACAATTGGTGGCGGGATAGGGCAATCGCGCTTAGCAATGTTATTACTGCAAAAGCAGCATATTGGACAAGTCCAAGTAGGTGTATGGCCAAAGCAAACGCACGATACGGTAAGTGGCTTACTGTAAATTATAAAGGGCGCTAAATGCGCCCTAATGTGTTTTAAAGTTTATTTCTACTTTATTGTTTTGTAGGTTTATATTGCAAGGTGGGTAGTTGCGGGTAGTTTTTAATACTTTATCAAAAATATGGATCTCTACCCCTGAGTGTAATGATGTATTAACGACGAGATTTGCATCGCTTAGTAGGTCGTGGAGTTCATGATCTAGGCTAGATAACTTTTTCTCTAGCTGCTCTGCTTGTTGGCAATAATGCTGCTGTGTTGCGCCAATTTTTTTAATGAGCAGATTCTTTTTTTCTATATCTTTTACTTTATCTGCTTTTTCTAGTGCTGCTTGAAGGGTATCAAGCTGCTCATCGGTTTTTGCTAAATCTTTAAAGCAGTTATCTGTGTCGGCCGTTATTTCAGCGCCGGATGCGGCTAAATTGATAGCCATTTTTGCGCCTGATTCATTGCCTATTTCGCCAGCAATTAACACGGTTGCATCAAGAATCTCTCCACCAAAAATTTTCCCTTTGGGTAACTCTGTTTGGCCAACTTGTAATAAGTGTTTTGCTTTAATCGCACAATGGCTAGCTTGGCGGTCTATAAAAATGTTTTTGCCTTGCATATAACAGTATTGTGCGTGAGATACATGAACATCACCTTCACTTTTAATAGAGCAAGACAAAGTTTTATCTTCGAGCTTTTGATGGCCAATAATGCCTTGCTTTACAGTGATGTTTCCGCCGGCTGATAATTCGCCAGATTCGACCGTGCCAAAAACAGTAATGTCGCCTTTTGCCGTGACTCGCATTCCTGGGTCAATGTTTTTAGTCACAATAACACTGCCTTCAAAATCAATATGGCCGCTTTTAACATCTACATCAGAGATGGTAAAAATATCATCAACTCGCATACCGTTAGGTATTTCTACGGGGACTCCCGCTGTTGTAGAAACAAGCTCGAGCGGATTTGTTTTTGATATTTCGGCGCCTTCGCCTGCCACTAACTTTTTATTTTCGCCGGGTTTAGCCGGTAGTATGTCACCTACTACAGTGAATCCTTCTTTACCGGGAGTTGCAGGTTGTTGGCGGATCAGTACAGTGCCGGGCTCTACGCTTGCCAGTTTACCAAAGTCGCGCATATCAACACTGCCATCTTCCTTCATTTTTGGTGCTTTTAGGCGATCTTTGAGGGTTTCTACCATAGCTACAAATTTTGTTGCTGTGCCTTCTGCTGGTAGGCGGCCTTTGGCTAGAATCCCTTTTGCCACTGTACCTGGGGGTAAGTTAAATTGTTTATCTAAAAGCTGCTCTAAAAAAGCTTGTTTGTAACCACGTACAACCCCTGCTTTTATGAGTTGTTTTTTGCCCTCTTCTAACGAAAGTACTTTACCACCATAAGCTAAAGTTAGCTCACCTATGGCTTGCATTTTATCTTCACTTAACGTTACCACAAGCGATGCATCGTGCTTACTTGCTACAACCAAGGTTGGCTCATTATTTTGCGCTTTAAAAAAATTATCAATAGCCTCGTGGTCAATTTTGCATTCGCAAAACGTCGACTTCTCGAGTGCATCAATTATAAAAGCGGCGCTAGGTGGAGCGTGCTTACTTACATCAAGTAATACGTTCCCATTATTGGCAAGCTTAAACACTAGTTAATCCTTTTCTACTACTTAAGTTAAGATTGATTTTATTGCATGATTACAGAGTGCTAGATATTTACATGTGAGTCAAGAAAGGGCGATAAACAAAGGCTAGCAGTAAAAAATAGAGCTATAAAGGGGGTTTATAGCTCTGTATTTATTAATTAGTTGAAGGAAGTTCCATAATGCCGTCAATTTCAACTTGTGCGCCTTTTGGTAAAGCACGTACACCTAGTGCTGCACGGGCAGGATAAGGCTGCTTGAAATATTGGCTCATTACTTCATTAACAGTGGCAAAGTTTGATAAGTCTGTTAGGTAAATATTAATTTTAACAAGATCTTGGATTTTACCGCCTGCTTCTTCGCACACCGCTGTAATGTTTTTAAATACTTGATGTGTCTGCTCGCTAAAGTCTTCTGAAACCATTTCCATTGTTTCTGGGACAAGTGGAATTTGTCCAGATAAATAAACGGCAGTACCTACTTTAACCGCTTGGCTATAAGTGCCGATAGCAGCAGGTGCTTTTTCGGTAGAAATAAATGCTTTATTCATGAGTTTCCTATTTTACTTTTTACGATAGACTCTTTGCACATCAGGCATCACGCGAATGCGGCGCATAATATTAGCAACATGGACGCGGTTTTTAACGGTAACGCCCAAGTCTATCACATATAAATTACTTTCTTTTTCGTCGGTAGTGATCTCAACAATGTTGGCTTGGGTTGTAGCAACAACATTTGTGAGTTTAGCCAAAGCCCCTTGGTGATTAATTATTTCCACCCGTAGCGCAGCTATATATTCTTTTTCTGGATTGTCATCCCATTTTACAACCAGGTATTTTGAGCGTTCGTTTTCCCAACCGCGAATATTTTTACATTCTTGGCGGTGAACCGTAAGCCCTTTACCTTGGCTAATATGTGCAGTGATGGCATCCCCTGGTACAGGTCGGCAACACTTAGAATAATTAACCAACATGCCTTCGGTACCAATAATGGTTGCTTTGGCTTGTTTGCTAATATCTGACAAGTCGTCGCTTTCTTCTTGCAATAAGCGTTTAGCGATTAACACGCTCATTAAGTTACCTGCGCCTATTTCTACCAGTAATTCTAATACTGTAGATAGTTCGTGCTCTTCGAGTACGCGGGCTATGTTTTCATCGGCAATGCTGTCGAGCTTATTTTCACCCAAGGCAGAATCGAGTAAGCGTCGGCCTAATAACAATGCTTCTTCTTGGTGTTGGCTCTTAAGGTAGTTTCTTATCCCTAAACGGGCTTTACCTGTAACTATAAAGTTTAACCACGTTGCATTAGGGTGTGCACCCGAGCTGGTAATAATTTCAACACTTTGCCCAGTATCTAAGGCTTTGCTTAGCGGGTAAGGTTTACGGTTTACTCTAGCACCTACACAAGTGTTACCTACATCAGTATGCACCGCGTAAGCAAAATCAACCGCGGTAGCGCCCATTGGCAACTCTACTATGCGGCCATCGGGGGTAAATACGTATATTTCTTCTGGGAACAGCTCGGTTTTAACGTTCTCGACAAATTCGAATGATGAGCCGGCACTTTGTTGAAGCTCCAGCAAACTTTGCATCCATTGACGCGCACGCTGTTGAGCTGTGTTACCCGCGCCATCACCGGCTTTTTTATACATCCAGTGCGCAGCAACCCCTTTATCGGCCATGTGATCCATGTCATGCGTACGTACTTGTATTTCTACCGGAATGCCGTGTGGGCCTACTAATGACGTATGCAAAGACTGATAACCATTTGTTTTAGGTACGGCTATATAATCTTTAAAACGCGTTTCGATAGGTTTATACAGGTTATGTGCTACACCTAACACGCGATAACAGGTATCCATTGCATCTACGTTTATTCTAAAGGCGTAAATATCCATTACCTCATTAAAAAGCAGCTCTTTATTAAGCATTTTTTTATAAATGCTATAAAGGTGTTTTTCGCGCCCAGAAACCGTAGCCTTAATACCAGACTCTTCAAGACGTGCTTCTATTTCGGTTTGGATGTTAGAAATAACTTCTTTACGATTACCTCGCGCTTTTGCCACTTCAGATTTAAGTGCGCGATGACGCATAGGGTATAAAGCCTGAAAACCTAAATCTTCTAGCTCATTTTTAATATCGTGAATACCTAAACGGTTTGCAATAGGTGCGTAAATTTCAAGTGTTTCACGGGCAATACGACGGCGCTTATCAGGGCGCAGAGCGCCTAATGTACGCATATTGTGAGTACGATCGGCCAGTTTGATTAAAATAACCCGAATGTCTTGGGTCATAGCCATGATCATTTTTCGGTAGTTTTCAGCTTGGAATTCTTTTTTGTCTTTAAAGCTGAGCTTATCGAGCTTACTTACCCCTTCAACAAGTTCGGCAACCGTATCGCCAAATATTTCGGCTAAGTCCTGTTGGCTAAAATCGGTATCTTCAATAACGTCATGCATTAGCGCGGCCATAAGTGTTTCATGGTCAAGGTGCATGCCAGCAAGAATTTGGGTTACTTCAACAGGGTGAGTAATGTACGGCTCGCCGCTTGAGCGAGTTTGCCCCTCGTGAGCCTCTCGGGCTACCACGTAGGCTTTTTGCACTAGCTCTACTTCAGCAGCAGGCAAGTATTCAGATATTTTCTTTTTAAGACCTTCAAAAAGATACATTCACACTCCAATGTTCTCGTGAAGCAATAAGTAACGGTAAGTAATAGAATATACGATGAAAAGAGGGGATTGCCAACGGCTAGAGTAGAAATACTGAGCCGTTGACTAAATCAAACCGGGTGGTTGATTATTGATTACCGCCAACAATAGCAGCAACCGCAGCTAATTCAGCTGCTTCTTGGTGTTGTTGTTCTTCACGGTCAATAACGTCCATTGATGAACTATCAACTAAACCTTTTTCGATTTCACGTAGAGCGATAACGGTTGGTTTGTCATTTTCAGCGTCTACTAGTGGGTCTTTACCACCAACAGCAATTTGGCGGGCACGACGAGCCGCAACTAAAATTAAGTCAAAACGATTACCAATTGCATCTACTGCATCTTCAACTGTTACGCGAGCCATCTCAGCACTCCAAAATAATTTAAAAGCAAAGGCGTAGTTTACTGCAAGCAGCTTGTTTCGCCAATAGCCAGTGGTTAATTTTTACCAGTTTTCCCTGTAAAGGGCATAAATGGCTTATTTAAGTAAGTTTGTAATTAAATCGTGATGACGACTAGCTTGTGCTTTTAACGTTAAGCGCTGCGCTAATACGATAGTTTCAATATTGCTAAGGGCGGTTTCAAAATCATCGTTAACCACAACATAATCATATTCATTGTAGTGCGATGTTTCTGATTGCGCTTTAGCCATACGCCCAGCGATGACCTCGGCAGAATCTTGGCCTCGGTTATTTAAGCGTTGCTCTAGCTCTGCTTTTGAAGGAGGCAAAATAAAAATTGTTTGCACGCTTGGCATAATTTTGCGCACTTGCTGCGCACCTTGCCAGTCAATATCTAAAAATACATCAATACCGGCATTCAGCTGCGACTCAATAGCCTGCTTTGAAGTACCGTAGTAATTATCGAATACTTGCGCCCATTCAAAAAAATCATCTTTAGCAATTAATGCTTTAAATTCATCGGCGCTTACAAAGTGATAATGCACCGCATTTTCTTCACCAGGGCGAGGGCTTCGGGTGGTATGCGAGACCGATACTTTCATATCTGCATGTTTTTTTAATAACGCCGTGATTAAGCTAGATTTACCCGCACCAGAAGGCGCAGATAAAATAAATAAATTTCCGCGAGTTTGAGCCATGTTTTTCTCTACTTAAAATAAACAGGCTTGGACTAAATCAATAATCCAAGCCTTTAATTACGCTATTGTACTTTATTTAACACTTTTTACTCAACCATCTCTTATTAACAGCCCCCCCTGCTTGTATGTAGGGGTTTTCCCCTATGACTTATAGGGAGTGATCCTGATATGCAAGAAAGCGCTTTGCTTATTAAATGTACTTGTAAACAAAATATTAACCAAACAATGTTAAGCAAACATTCTTTTAAGTAGGTGGGTAAATTATGAAGTCATCAATTAAGAATATACTGGCTGGTCTTTCTCTTGCAGGATTTAGCCTTAACGCTGCAGCCGCAGCTGTTATAGGTAATCAACTAGAACAAAAACTACAAACAATGACTGCAGCAGACACTACCATGGTAGTGGTCAGTTATGATCAACTAGGCGCACTAAGTAATACCCAATTACAAAACTTATTAAGCTTAGGCTTGGTTGAAGGTGTGCAACTTAAGTCTTTGCCAATTATAGGCTTGTTGGCTACACCTTCACAAATATCTCAGTTAGTAAACGTGCCAGGTGTTCGTTCTGTTTATGCAAATAGATCACTTACTTATTTTAATAAAGAAGCACGCGAATTAACGGGTGTAGATAAGCTTCAATCAGATGATTTTGAAGCCCACAATGGAATCAAATTTACGGGCAAGGGTGTGACCGTAATAGTGAATGACTCGGGTATTGATGCCACATTAGATGACTTAGAGTATGGCTCTAAGGTTATTGAAAACGTACAGGGGGTTACACATGCACAAGCAATTTCGCTTACTGGAATAGATGGTGTTTGGATAGAGGGCCAACCAAATACAGACCTAAATGTAGGACACGGCACTCATTGTGCTGGCACTGTAGCGGGTTGGGGCTCTCATTCTGATGGTGAATATAAAGGTGCGGCTCCAGGCGCTGACTTAATTGGCTATGGCTCTGGAGCTGGTTTGTCGATTTTAGATGCGTTGGGTGGTTATGACTATGCGATTAGTCATATTTGGGATTTCAATTCGCCAATTCGAGTAATGAGTAATTCATGGGGCTCAAGTGGTAAGTTTGATCCATTAGGACCAATTTCACTGGCTTCTTATAAGGCTTACAAGTTGGGTATGATTTCAGTATTTGCAGCTGGAAACTCAGGTTCGGGCGAAGATACACATAATCCGTATGCTCAAATCCCGTGGGGGATGTCGGTTGGCGCGAGTACTAAGCAAGCTGAGTTGATTGATTTTTCATCGAGAGGCAAAAATGGTGAAGTAGGCGACTTTACTATGCCTGACGGCAGTGAATGGACTTATAAAAATGAAGTAAGTATTGTCGCCCCTGGTGTTGATATTATCTCTACAAGAGCAAAAACGAATGTTGTATCTAATGGCGGAGCAGATGATATTGATGCCATGCCTGCTGAGCACCTTCCTTATTACACTATGATTTCGGGCACATCAATGGCTACGCCGCATGTGGCTGGTGTGATTGCACTTATGCTAGAAGCAAACCCAGAACTCACACCTTTAGAAGTGAAAAAAATCATCCAAGAAACGGCAACCAATATGCCAGGCTATGAAGCATGGGAGGTTGGTGCAGGGCATATAAATGCATATGCAGCTGTTGCAGGTGCATTAGGTTACGATAACCAAAATAGCGTAACAGTTAACAACTTAAGTGACTTTAATGCTAACGCCATTACATTGGCAGACGCTGATCCGCAGCCTTTTGAAGTCTTATACTCACCGGTTGGGGAGCCTGAAGTGCACAGGTTTAACGTAAATGCAGAGGATAGTTGGATAAATGTTTCTTCTGAGGTTTTTGCTACAACCACTAAGTTAAAGTTAGAAGCGCCAGATGGCACTGTGTATATGGGTAACTTAACACTGCCAGTACTTGATACAACTATGCGGGTTTCTGCACCTGCGCAAGAAGGCGAATGGAAATTATCTGTATATGGAATGACATCGTTATCCGGCGTACAAGCAGACCCTACTGGATTAACTAACGGCCCAGGCGTACCTGAATTTATTAGTGGTGAAATTTCAATTTTAAAATCGGGTGGCTACGAAGGGCTAGACGATATTGAGGGGCATCCAGCGCAAAATGCAATTGAGTTTGCTGTCAGTGAGCGCTTAGTTGATAGCAGAAACAATCTTTTATATCGCCCAGATGCAAACCTTAAACGCAAAGAACTTGCTAAGTATCTTGTTATGGGTATGTCTGTTAGGCAGCATAGAGATATTTTAAACAATGAAAAAATGCCCCTTTCAGATGTAAACGGCCAATACACACCTTTCATTGAAGCTGTGACTGAGGTTGGTTCTGCGTTAAAAGATCGCACTCAAATCCAAGCACCAGTTATGCTCACAAGCGAAGGGACATTTTCACCTCAAGGTAATGTAACAAAAGAAGAGCTGGCCTATTCACTGGTTCAAGGACTTGGTTTAGAAGAGCAAGTGCGTGCCTTTACAGGTGATATCACAATTGAATATAACTCAGAGCGTATTCCAGTATTAGATACAGACCAAGTTGCACCTGAGTTTAGAGGCTATGTTCAAGCTGCTATTGATATGTCACTGATTAACGTTACCTATCAAGTTGAGCAAGGACCTTATGATTTATCACCAACTGTTGTTGCTTACTTTAAACCTCAAAGCAAGGTTAAGCGTGGCGACTATGCGGTAATAATTTCTCGTTTATTCAACAATTACTTACGTAAATAATTACTAGTAACTTAAAAGCCAGTCATATATTTGTCTGGCTTTTATTTGTTGCAATAAATGCATGTATCATGCTAGTTTTTAATTACAGGTGAAAAAATAGTAACCATTTTGTAGTTGGTTCATTAGTTGTGTTTTCTGAGGATCACTATGCTAAACATAAAAAAACTATTAATTGCTTCATATACAGGGTGTTTACTGTTTATGAGCTCGCAAGTAGAAGCTACTGATATTGTATCAGTCAATATTCATGGCAATTCTGCTGAGGCTATTATTGAGCTACCAGGTGGAGTTTCTGCGGATATAACCTTAGAGTTTGAAAATGCGGTAGGGTTAACAGCACAAAATTTAGGTATCAGTGCTGAAGTAGTTGATATTACCTCTCAAGCGTTGTTACAGCGATTACCGAGCATTACCGATATAGCACCGTCAGCTGCTTTTCCTATGATGATAACAATAGAGCCGCAGTTAACGAGTGGCTTTTCTTTTTCTGGTTTGGCAACCGTTGATATACATACTCATAACTTAGAGTATACCGCGGGCACGCCGCTGCGCTTTTTCAAAGCGCCATTAAACGGTGAGTTTAAAGATATTACTATGACCATGGGAGCTGGCAGCTACAGAGCGCGTGGCTCTACCGGCCGTTTCTCTCAATTTATAATTGTTGCTGACTTACGTCCTCAAGTAACGGTGATAGACTCTAAATATAATGATTTGCAAACTGCTTTAAACAACTTTTCAGCAGATATTGACCCCGCTGTTTATTCAGCTTTATTACAAGATTTAGCAGATGTAAATCAGCTTATGTTGCTGCAAAATTACAGTGCTGCAAGCAACAAACTTAATACCTTTAATCGAAGAATAAGCGATAACAGTGGCGATAAAGTACCTAATGTATGGCGCTCTAGCAGAGATATAAGCAATGTGGCGGGGGAGCTCATGGCTTATGCGAACACCTTACGCTTTAGTCTACGTTTAGCTAATTAGTATCAACAAAAAGACTATTTAAAGAGTAAAACTATGCCTGCGCGAATTACGGTTTGTTATACCAACCAGCCAGCGGTTGAAAGTTTTTTATATGAGGAGAGCGACTATCGTATTGGTCGCTCTAAAGAATGTGAGCTAATACTTGAGCATCCTACCGTTTCGCGCCAACATGCGACCGTAGTTAACTTAAATCGTGTGTGGCAGCTTAATGATGAATCAAGTCGAAACGGCACTCGAGTTAATGGGCTGGCTATTTCTACCTCAACCTTAGAAGATGATGCCATAATATCTATTGGTAAATTAGATTGCTTATTTGAGTCTAAATCTACACAGCAAATTCAAGCTATTCAGAGCCACAATAATTGGCGGTTATCTGCGAGTAAGCCAGGCATAAAAAATATTACAGATAATTTAAAGCAAAACTTATTATCACAATTACAAAGCCTGATTATGCTTACCGGTACGCAACGAGGGGGGGTGTTTTTAGGCAACACTTTACAAAGCCTAAGTGTGTGTATAACGCAGGGGTTATCGAGCAAAGATTTTAAGCTTAATAATTTTGAAGGGAGCATTGGTGCAATATCGCAATGTTACTCAAAAGGTAAGCCTATTATTGCCATGGATATAACCCACCATCAACTTTTAAGTAGTCGACAAAGTATTGAGCTTAAAAAAATATCGGCTTTAGCGTGTATCCCCCTGACTTATGAAGGTTTAATTATTGGGGTTATTTACACCGACAGCAAAATGTCTGGAAAGGTGCTTACAGAGTTAGATCTTGAAATATTAACCAGTATAAGTTTGCAAATAGAGACCACAGTACAAGCTATTTTACTTCAACAGTCTATAGAGTTATTACAGTCGCAACTTATAAATTCCTCTTCTTTTGACGGTAATGACTATAATTTATTTAAATTATGTCATTAAAAGAGTAACGCGATATCAACTCCGACGATCGTAATCAAAGTTCATTAAACGAAACACAACTTATATCGCCGCAAAGCGATTTACAATCAGGAAGCTTGTTAGTTGGGCGTTTTGAAATTGTCTCAGCCCAAGGGCGCGGGCAATATGGTTGTGTATATAAAGCACTTGATACACAACTGCAAACTTACGTTGCTATTAAGGTGCTTAATAGCGCACTTCACAACAGTGAGCAGGCAATTAGTTCATTTAAAAACGAGCTACTTTTAGTCAGGCAACTAAGTCACCCAAACATAATCCGTGTGCATGAATATTACTTCGATCAACAACTTCACTTTATAACAATGGATTGGATAGAGGGGCTTACATTAGAAGATAAAATCGCAGAAAAAAAACTCACCTCTCAAGAAATAATTGATATTGTTAAACAGCTTTTTGCAGGGTTAGCGTGCGCAGATGAAGTTGGTATAGTTCATAAAGATTTAAAGCCCGATAATATTTTAATTGATACTGAAGGCAAGGTTTACATTGCCGACTTTGGCTTAGCAGCTTTAAAAAATAACGATAACAGCCAAAGTATTATTGGCACGCCTTACTACGCGGCACCTGAGTATCTACTGCAAGGTAAAGTTAATAAAAGCACTGACTTGTACTCCCTCGGGGTAATTATTTATCAGCTTTGCTGCCATTCAATGCCTTTTAAGGGGAATAGTCTTGAATTAATCATTGATAGTAAGCTTTCAGGAAATATTAAATTTAACCCTTATCAGGCAAGATTAAAGTCATTAAAAGCTTTAGTGCTCAGTATGCTTGCTGCAAATACTCAGTCTCGGCCTGAAAGTGTAAGCCTCGCCTCACGCTTATTTGAGTCGCTTATTAATAAAAATGCTAAGCGTAATACTCGCCCCGTAATGCTATTTGCAGCCGCTTTTGTATTTGTTGGGTTTATTTGGGTGCTAGCAACAGTTGAAAATACGGCAAACACAGATAAAGCAAACTATTCGTCTATTGCTATTTTACCTACAGTCATGAATAGCGAAACGGAAGATGATGCGTTTACTGACTTTATACATTACAGATTGTCGCATGTGAGCAATTTAAGAGTTATCGATACTTCGCGTGTTACAAATTTGCTAAAGCAATTAGGTTTAAATCCGCCATTAGATAAAGCCAAAGTAGAGCTACTGTCTGACTTACTTAAGGTGGATGCTTTAATTAGTCCTGCAGTTATTCGCACAGGTGGTAACAATCAAGATGTTCAAATTAAACTAATAAAGGTCGATGGCTTCAATACTAACGAATCTCTATTATTAAATGCCCCGCTTGATGATAAAAAATGGAATAGCGTTGCAAGTCAGGCCGTAAAAAATTTAAAACAAGCCCTTAACCTAAAAGAGCAAGCCGGTAAATCACTGTTACTTAGCAGCCCTCCATCAAAAGCATTGTTTAATATAAAAAAGCAGATTGAATTGGGTAATGTAGAAGAGGCAAAAACTAAGTTGCAATCGTTATTGGCTCAAAACCCTAACTTAGCGCAAGGTTGGTTGGTGTTAGGTGAGCTTTTGTTAGAAAATAATTTGATAATAGAGGCAGAACAGGCGTATTCAAAAGTGCTACAGCACGCTAAACCTCTAACTTACAGCGCTAAATTTGCTAGTGCGCGGCTTAATGATTTAGCAGGTAAAGTAGAACTGGCTAAAAATGATTATTTAGAGCTCATAAAAGCATTCCCTTACAATATTGAATTAAAAATTGCCTTAGCAGAGTTTTACTTTTTTATAGAGCAGCATAGTAAGGCTGAGCAATTGTTGTTAGATGTTGTAAAGCTCGATCCATACCACCCTAATGCTTGGTTTATGCTTGGTCGCGCTGCTTTTTTACAAGGTGATTTAAATAAAGCAGTGGATGATTACTTTGTAAAAGCACTGGTTACAGCTAAAAAGTTAAAGAACCCACTTAAAGAGGGGGAAGCATTAAATGCATTTGGTGTTGTTTACGGTCAACAAGGAAATACCGAACTGGCGTTTGATTATTACTTACAAGCATTAACAGTACGTCAAAACATGGAAGACTCGGCAGGTGTAGCTACAACCATGACAAACTTAGCTTCTTTGTACCTTGCTGAGGCGCAGTATAAACAAGCTGAAGACTATTTAGAAAAAAGCTTAGATATATATACCCAGCTAGGCGATCAGCAAGGGCTTTCTAATTCTTATAATGAACTAGGTGTACTTGCTGAAGAACAGGCACTTTATCAAAAAGCGTTAAAGCATTATCAAGATGCGCTAACAATCAGAATAAACCTTAGTAACCAAATGCTACAGGCTGAGAGCATGAATAACATTGGCTTTATGTATTACATGTTACTCAATCATGAACATGCTTTAGTTTATTGGCAGCAGGCTGAGCAGCTATTTCAACGTATTCAATTTCCAATAGGCATTATTCATGTGCAACAAAACTTAGCGCAAATTGAATTATCAAAAGGAAATTGGCGTAATGCTTTTCACCTTTTTAATAACACGCTTAAAGATGCTAGTGCGTTAAATAGTGTAGAAGAAACCATAGTTGCTAAAAGCTACTTAGCTAAGCTTGGCTTTTTACAAGGTGGTTTTAAACAGAGTTTTAGTGAGCTTGAAAGTGTTTATCAGCAAGCTGAAGCGCTTAATGACGTAAGAGCAATTGCCGAGTTTGGTTTATGGCTTGCGGATTGGTCAATGCAACTTGGCTTAAAAGAACACGCTATTAGCTATTTAGAAAAAGTGGAACTGGCTGTCGCGAATAACGGTAATGTTGAGTACCACAATAAACACGCCTTTTTATCTCGCTATATTAATGATCAACTTCACTTAAACAACTTACAAAGCCAAGCGCTAGTTGCACCTGATTTTGCTCATCAATCAGTGTATATACGTGAGCTTATTTATGCAGCCCGAGAACACCTACGCACCGGTAAAAAGGACATCAGTGCTTATTTAGCCAAGTTAAAAGCTGCAGATTACGAATTACAAAAGTACCAATACATTGACTATTTAGAGCTATTGGCCATACAGCAGTTTTTAAATAAGCAATGGCAAGCACTTCAAGCAACACTTAGAGAGGCAGAGCTATTACAAAGAAACATGGGAGGCTATTGGCGTAGTTTTCAATTTGACCGACTGCATGCACAACTTGCATTAGCAAATGAGGCCGACTCTTCGGCGTATACAGCTAAAGTAGATAAAAAAGTGGCAGATCTGCTCAATAATTTACCTAAAAACGCTGAACGCACATTTTTATCAACCTTAAGTTATTTTGAATTAAATGACGGCTTTGGAGAACTTAGCGCGAATGACTAACGATAGTGATACGGATATTGCTTATTTTGTTGAGCAATTAAACCAAAAACAGCAGTTAATTACCCAGCAGCTCAATACAAATAATGAGCAAATGCGTGGTTTGGCAAAGCGGGTATGGCGTGTTCAAGAAAACGAACGTAAGCAAATAGCGCAAGAGCTACACGATGGCGTAGGGCAGTTATTAACAGCACTTATAAACCAATTACAACAAGTGCAAAATGACTCACCAACTAATGAGTTAACGCAAAGTATAGAGCTGGCTCGTCAAGCATTGTCAGACACACGTGTGATTTCTCGGTTAATGCGCCCTCGTATTTTAGATGACTTAGGATTAGTGCCCGCTCTTGAGTGGTTGGTAAGAGTTATGGGTGAGCCTTGTGAGGTTTTAGTAAAGCTCCATCATAAAATTGATGCGCCGCTCAAAGATGAGATTCAAACTTTAGCCTTTAGGGTTGTTCAAGAGGCGCTTACCAACGCGATAAAACATGCAGATGCTTCTTTAATCACAATTAATTTAATCGCTACTGAAAGCTTATTAATGATAAAAATAAAAGACGATGGTGTAGGAATTAAGGTGAGCCCGCAAAATTACAAAGAGGGCTTTGGGTTAGGTGCTATGCACGATAGGGTTGCAGCTTATGGCGGGCAATTAACTATAAATTCAGCCCCAGGTGAAGGCAGCGAAATAAAAGTTTTAGTAACAGGCAAGGAGGTTTTATGATCAGCGTTCTGGCGGCAGACGATCATACAATTTTACGCCAGGGGCTAGTAAGCTTACTTAGTAAAGATGAGAATATTTGTGTAGTGGCAGAAGCCGCTGATGGTATGCAGGCTGTTACTAAGGCACTAGCATTAAAGCCATGCGTTATTGTTATTGATATAAGCATGCCTGAACTAAACGGCATGGAGGCAGTTAAAAGGCTGCACGAACAACTCCCTGAATCTAAAGTATTGGTTTTGACCATGCATGAAGAACAAGAGTATGTAATTCATATGGTTCGTGCTGGTGCATCAGGCTACTTATTAAAAGATAGCGCCAGCGATGAGTTATTAGATGCCGTTAATGCACTCTCACAAGGTAAAACGTATTTTAGCCAGTACGCAGCTAATGTTTTAGCCTCTTTATCGTGCAAGCCAGCTGAGCAATGGCAAGACCCATATAAAAACCTTACCAGCAGAGAGAGAGAAGTTTTTCATTTAATAATTGAAGGTAAAACAACAAAAGACATAGCGCGCTCACTCGATATTAGCGTTAAAACGGCTGAAAACCATCGAGGAAAGGTGCTCGATAAGCTCAGTGTTGCTAATGCTGCAGAGCTTGTACGCTATGCAGCTAAAAATAACCTATTGCTATAAAACGGGTGTTTTAACTAATACACCCTAGGGGTTTTCCCGTATGTTTTAAACGTTAGTTGTTTGCCATTCTCAATGGGTCAAAACAATTAAGGTGTAAGCTCATGTTTAAAACAACACTAAAAACTAAAAAATTACTGATCGGACTTATGAGTGCGGGTATGTGCTTAGCGCCCTTGCACGTATCAGCAAAGTCATTAGGGCCGCAGCTGCAACAACTACTTACAAGTGCAACAGATCAAGATGCTTTTGAAGTAATCGTAACGTTTGAAGGTAAAGGAAAGCTAACAAGCGATCTAACCAATGTTATCGAATCGGCGGGTGTCCTTGGAGGGATCACCTTTAATAATCTACCAATTATGGGAATAAAAGCGACCAAGGCTCAAATTGATGCAATTTATGCCTCTGATAAGGTCCGCTCAGTTTGGTATAACTCACCACTTACGCTTGAAGACGATGGCTCAACACAAATTACAGGTGTAGATAGGCTCCGTGAAGATTCATCTCTACGTAACCAAGGCATGCCTTTTTCGGGCCGTGGTATTGGGGTAGTAGTTAACGATTCAGGTGTAGACGGCACTCACTCAGATATTAAATATCCAAACCATGTTATACAAAACGTATTGGCGCAAACCAATTTGCACTCTCTTTCTGAAATACTACCTATTACCTATCAAGAAAACACGGCAAATACAGATATTGCTGGTGGCCATGGTTCGCACGTAGCTGGCATTATTGGTGGTAATGGCGCCATGTCTAGTGGTAAGTATCAAGGGGTTGCGCCCGGAGCTAAAATTATTGGTTATGGCTCAGGAGCTGGTTTATTTATACTTGATACGATAGGGGGCTTTGATTACGCTTTAACTCACCAATACGATTACAATATTCGTGTGATCTCTAATTCATTTGGTAGTACTAGTGATACAGGCACCGACTTCAACCCAGATCACCCAACCAATGTGGCAACAAAGCAGCTTTCAGATAACGGTGTAATAGTGGTGTTCTCTGCAGGGAACTCAGGTAGCGGTGAATCGACGATTACTGGTAATTTTAAAAAAGCACCTTGGGTTATAACGGTTGCTGCAGGAGATAAAGATGGGCAGTTAGCCGATTTTAGTTCTCGCGGCGTTAAAGGTAAATCAGGCGTTGTAAGTGTAGATGGCGAAACGTTTACTTGGGAAGATCGCCCTACAATTACTGCACCAGGCGTTGATGTTATTTCTACACGTGCTTCTTTATCTAGTTTAAGTGCACTGAGCATTACAGATGATAGCGAAGTGATGGAAGCCAGTCACGTACCGTATTATACATCTATGAGTGGTACCTCGATGTCTGCCCCGCACATTTCAGGTGTTGTTGCATTAATGCTTGAAGCTAATCCAAATTTAACTTGGCGAGAAGTTAAAAGTATCTTGCAAAAAACAGCAACTAATATGCCTGGCAAAGAAGCGTGGGAAGTTGGCGCAGGTTATGTAAATGCTTACGCAGCAGTACAGTCGGTTGTAAACACACAGCTTGCATTTGGTGAAACGACTAAACTACAACGTGAATTTAATGCTTACGCGTTAACATCAATACAAGCAGACTATAGTGAATCAGTACCCTTTAGCCCAGTGGGTGAAAACGACGGTATTTTAATTCCCGTAAATGTGAATGCTTCCATGGTAATGGTTAACGCTAATGTTGACGATAATACGGTTGGCTTATCACTCGTTAGTCCTTCAGGTAAAACGTATAGTTCAAGTATTGCATTACCCGTTTTAGGACAAAATATCGCAGTTACTGCTCCGGCTGAATTTGGTAATTGGACCTTAAAAGCGCATGGTATTGGGGGAGTGTCTGGTGTTGATGTAGACCCCGCTGGCCTTACAAATGGTTACGGGCTACCTAGTGAAATCACTGCAAATATTAAAATAGTTAAGACCGATGGGTATAAAGGCCTCAGAGATATTAGCGATCATCCTGCAAAGTCATTTATTGAATATGCCGTTAGTGAGCAGCTAGTTGATGCTAAAAGAACAGGTTTTCATCCGAATGACTATCTTTTACGCCAAGAGTTAGCTGACTTTCTTATGTTAGGAGGAGGAATTAGACAGTCGAACTTAGCTAAAAATAGTCAGTTCAATGATGTATCAAACGACTTTACTGCGGCTATTAATAGTGTGACTCAAAAAGGGGCTGCACTTAGAAATACAGAGCAAGATCAAGCAGCAGTTATGCAATCCGATGCAAGCTTATTTAGCCCGCTTGAGTCAGTTAGCCGAAATGAGCTCGCGTATTCATTAATGCAATCTTTGGCATTGGAGAATCAAGCTTTTAGCTTTGAAGGTGATATAACTGTAGTTTATGGTGAGCAACGAATAGCGCTAACAGACCAAGAGGCAATCCCAAGTGAGCTAAAAGGTTATGTGCAACTTGCTTTAGACTTAGGGGTAATGAATGCTTATTACAATATTAGCCAAAATGCTTATGATTTAGAGCCCACGGTATCAGCATCGTTTAATGGTGATAAGTTAATTACACGAGCAGATTACGCGGTAGCAATCACAAGGCTTCACAAAAACTAACCCTCCGATGAAGTATTAAGCACCACTTTACCAACATGTATTGTGGTGCTTTTTTATATGGACTAATAGTTATTCAATATTCTGAATTTGCTCTCTCATCTGCTCAATAAGCACTTTTAGCTCCACAGCTGCATTAGTAATATCGCTATTAATAGACTTAGAGGCTAGGGTGTTTGCTTCGCGGTTAAACTCCTGCATCATAAAATCTAAACGGCGGCCACACGCGCCACCTTTATTAAGAATTTTTTTAGTTTCTTTTACGTGCGATTTTAAGCGGTCGAGTTCTTCGGCAACATCTTGCTTTTGCGCAAGGTAAATAAGCTCTTGTTCAAGGCGAGATTCGTCAATGTCGGTTTTTAAGTCTTCAAGCTTTTGATTAAGCTTTTCACGCTGCCACTTTGCTATTTCTGGTAAGTGACTTTCTACTACAGTAACTTGCTCAAGTATGGCATCAAGACGAGTGGCAATCATTTCTTCTAAATTTGCGCCTTCATCGCCACGGGCTGATTTAAAATCTTCAACTACTTGGTCAAAGCCCGCTATAAGTGCTTTATTAACGGTATCTAAATCGAGCTCCTGTGCTTCCATTACGCCAGGCCAGCGCAGTATATCAACTGGGTTAATGTCGCCACTGCTTTGTTGCTGCACCCATTTAGCACTATTTATTAGTTGCTCAGCAAGTGACTCATTAATTGATAGCTCACCCACGTGTGCTGGATTTGCAACAAACTTTAAAAATACTTCAACTTTACCGCGTTGCAAATTTTTACGTAAACGCTCACGAATTACCGGCTCCATGCCACGAAATTGCTCTGGTGCGCGAATAAACGTTTCAAGGTAGCGCTGGTTTACTGAACGAATTTCCCAGGTGCCAGTGCCCCAATCGCCTTTAATTTCGCGACGCGCATAAGCAGTCATACTGTGGATCATGGATAAGTTCCTAAAATTTATTAATACAATATTGC
This sequence comes from Pseudoalteromonas sp. P1-11, assembly GCF_001399995.1. Classification (NCBI taxonomy): domain Bacteria; kingdom Pseudomonadati; phylum Pseudomonadota; class Gammaproteobacteria; order Alteromonadales; family Pseudoalteromonadaceae; genus Pseudoalteromonas; species Pseudoalteromonas sp. P1-11. The sequence goes on along the minus strand of NZ_LJSP01000022.1, from coordinate 2,067 downwards.
GATGATTATACCGTAACACTGCTTAACCTCTAGAGAAAATTTATTACGCTGAATATTTTACAATCAGCATGGCATCTACCTGCACATGCACTTATAATGTCGCAAATTCAGAATTAAGGGGATCGTCAATGCGTCCAAGCGAAAGAACACCTAACCAAATTAGACCGGTATCATTTACACGTAATTACACATTACACGCTGAAGGCTCAGTACTTGTTGAGTTTGGTAATACCAAAGTACTTTGTACTGCTACGGTTGAAGCAGGTGTACCACGTTTTATGAAAGGCCAAGGTAAAGGTTGGATCAACGCTGAATACGGTATGCTACCGCGCTCAACGCATACGCGTAATGCTCGTGAAGCAGCACGTGGTAAACAAGGCGGTCGTACTATGGAAATTCAACGCTTAATTGCTCGCGCATTAAGAGCTGCAGTAGATTTAAAAGCGCTTGGCGAAAATACCATTACAATTGACTGTGATGTGATTCAAGCTGATGGCGGAACACGTACTGCATCTATCAGTGGTGCATGCGTTGCTTTAGTTGATGCACTTACTCACATGCGCGCTAAAGGAATGATCAACTCAAACCCACTTAAGCACATGATTGCTGCTATTTCGGTAGGTATTTATAAAGGCCAACCAATTAGTGATTTAGAGTACCTTGAAGATTCTGAAGCCGAAACCGATATGAACGTAATTTTAACTGAAACAGGTAAAATTATTGAAGTGCAAGGTACCGCAGAGGGCGAACCATTCTCGTTCGACGAATTAGATGAGCTACTTACACTGGCTAAACATTCAATCCGTGAAATTATTGACGTTCAAAAACAAGCGTTAGCATAAGCGAGTACCCCAATGAAAGATTATCAAAAAGAGTTTATTGAATTTGCTTTAGAAAAGCAGGTTTTAAAATTTGGCGAGTTTACCCTTAAATCAGGTCGTACAAGCCCATACTTTTTTAATGCTGGCCTTTTTAATACAGGACGTGATTTAGCACGTTTGGGTCGTTTTTATGCATCAGCCCTTGAAGACGCCGCAATAGAATACGACGTTTTATTTGGCCCAGCTTATAAAGGTATTCCTATTGCAACCACTACCGCAGTAGCGCTGGCAGATCACCATGATAAAGATGTACCTTATTGCTTTAACCGTAAAGAGAAAAAAGCACATGGTGAGGGTGGTACATTAGTAGGTTCTGCATTAACGGGCAAAATTATGCTGGTGGATGATGTGATCACCGCAGGCACTGCGATTCGTGAATCAATGGAAATCATTGCCGATAACGGCGCAGACCTGAGTGGTGTACTAATAGCACTTGATCGCCAAGAAAAAGGCAAAGCTGAGCTTTCAGCTATTCAAGAGGTTGAGCGCGACTTTAATACCAAAGTGATCTCTATTGTAAAATTAGCTGATCTTATTAGCTACCTTGAGAGCCAAGGTACAATGGACGAGCATTTAGCATCAGTTAAAGCATACCGAGATCAATACGGTATTGCCTAACTAAAAAAAGCCTCGCAATTGCGGGGCTTTATTTTGACCACAGTAAATAGAGCTAATAATGAAAGATGTATTTAAACCTAACGGCCTTGGTATAAAGCGTATATTTAAAGCAACGTATTGTTCATACCTTGGTTTTAAAGCGGCCTTTATAGAAGAAGCGGCTTTTAGGCAAGAGTTGCTACTTAGCATTATTTTGCTACCCATTTCTTTTTGGCTAGCTTCATCGGTATTACATTGGGCATTGTTAGTAAGTACATTACTGATCATACTGATTGTGGAATTACTTAATTCAGCAATAGAAGCGCTCACTGATCGCGTAAGTACAGAGCGCCATGTATTATCGGGGCGTGCGAAAGATATGGGATCTGCAGCGGTAACACTCTCATTAATGATCCTTACGATCGTGTGGGGTGCTAGTTTGTATATAAAGTTATTTCAGTGAACCCTCTATATAAACCAATTAATACACCTAAAATGTTAATAAAGTGCTAGTTATGTTGTGTTTTTAGCGCATTTAGCTCAAATACTCAGCGAACAGTCATTTATTTCAAGTTTTCTTCAAAAAAGG
>NZ_LJSP01000021.1:0-26562 GCF_001399995.1 Pseudoalteromonas sp. P1-11 | reverse complement strand
GTTGGCGTTCCCCGTCTCAGTGGGGTCGCATTATAGGGAGATCCGAAAACAGATCAACCCTTTTTTTAGATCTTTTTACTGTTCGAACAAAAATAGAGCAAAACAGCATAAAACTAGCTAAATCACTGGCTAAGATGATGCTTTTTTATACTGATTTTTATTATTTAATATAAATTTCATTGCTATGTTCGTTTAAGACGTTAAGATAGCAAGTTCACAATGTTAAATTAATGTTTATTTCCTGTTTATTGGTAGATCTAAAATGAAATTACCCGATCAAAAATCTTTTATCTTCTCTGTTATTCTTGCTGTAGTTGGTTTTGTTATTGTTGAGTTTGCTTTAGGCAGCTTAGCTTTAAGCCCAGCATTGCTATTTGGTGCTGGTTTATTAATTGGTGGGATTGCTATTGCTGCAATATCATCGGAAGGTGGTGAAGAAGCTGAAGTTAAAACAAAAACACTTTATGTTGGTAATCTTCCTTATCGTGCAAATGAAGGTGTTGTTCGCGCTTTGTTTGAAGAACAAGGTAAAGTTTTCAACGTGCGCCTATTAAAGGATAAAAATACTGGCAAACGTCGTGGCTTTGGTTTTGTTGAAATGGCACAGGCAGATGCAGACAATGCAATTGCTAAGTTAAACGATAGTGAGTTTCAACAGCGTACTTTAAAAGTACGTGAGGCAAAACAAAAACAAGAAGATGATTCTAGCTCTTTACGCACTGAGACGGATCAATCAGTGTAACGTGCTTTATAGCTAGCTTATTACTCAAAACATCAGCCGTTGCATAATATTGCAGCGGCTTTTTTTTGTCTGTAAATTTATTTCCAAAGTTATGCTGCTCTAGTAGGTAGTTTACTCTGCTAGCAATGGCCGCGCCTGAATCGAGTAATTGCACTGCGTTATTAAAGTACGCTTGTATAGCATCGCTAAGAATTGGGAAATGTGTGCAGCCTAGTACAAGTACATCTATATCTGAGTTAATGCGCAAACGCGTAAGCTCTTTATGCAGTTTGAGTGTATCTAGCTGCTGAGTGAAAAATAACTGCTCTGCCAATGCCACCAGCTCAACACTGCTATATAAAATCACTGTTACGTTGCTGGCATGCTCTTTTATTAATGTATGAGTATAGGGGCTTGCAACTGTGGCGGGGGTTGCCAATAAGCCGATGTGCTTTGTGCGAGTTACTTCAGCAGCAGGCTTTATTGCGGGCACTACGCCGACAATAGGTATTGATGTAATTTTGCGTACTTCACTCAAGGCTGATGTAGAGGCTGTATTGCAGGCTATAACAATAAGGTCGACATTAAGCGCGTTGTGCTCAATAAAATAAATGAGTGAGCATAAACGCCCTATAATAGTTTGCTGGGTTTGCGCGCCATAAGGGAGTAACGCATTATCCATAAAGTAGCTGTACTGTGCATCTGGAATACGCTTTTGAATATGCTCAAGCACGGTGGTGCCACCTATACCTGAATCAAATACCATTATGTGGGCTGACAAACTTTGGTTCCTACTGTTTATTAAGAACGGCAGTTTGCCATGAGGTATTTATAAAAGAAAGTAGTTTAGCTTTGCTCAGACTTTAGCGCGTCGAGTGCGTCGCCCGCTGAATTTAATTGGTTTAGGTTTTCAAACATTGCTTGGGTGTAATCAACTAGCTGATCGACCGCTGCTTGATCTTGGTTTAGCCACTCTATAATACCGGCAAGCTGATCTTGTAAGCCTAGTTGCGATGCTTTATCAAATGCATTTTTTAGATCGTCATTAAAAGGTGCGATCGCATCGGCTACCTCTTTTGTTGGGTTTGGCTGATATTGCTCATAACTTTTAACGGTAGCGACTGTTTTTGTTTGACGAAGGTCCATTGAAAATGCAACAAGTTGCTCACTGCCTAAGCTCAGCTCTTGTGCTTTTTCAAATGCTTCATCCAAATCACCACTAAAGAATGTTTTACTTACACCTTGTAGCTCTTCCATCATGGCATTAATAGCATCTTGCTCTTGTTCGTTTAAATCACCATTAACTGACATTGAAAAAGACAGCTCTCGAGATTGCGACGATGAGCTGGCAAACGATTCGCTGTTATTGCTTTGTTGATACCCGCTCGCTGTTTGAGACTCATATGCATCAGCAAAGCTAATACTGACCTCATCACCTTCGGCCGTTGTAAACTTATACTCGGCATTGCTGCTCATACTTACATATTGTGCTTGGCTTACGCTAACACTGGCCGCTTGTGGGTTAAACAGGGTTTGCTCAAACTCATCAAGCCCCTCAAAAATGCCTTCTTTTGACTTGTCGATGCCCTCTTGCATTTCTTCGTTAAATACACCGGTGCCTTTTAGTTCATCAACCGCTTCGTCTATACCGGTTTGAACACCTGTGCGCGCATCATCTAACATATTTTTTAATTTATCGTCATCGGCACCATTGGCTTTGGCTTTATTAACTGCGCCAGATACAAAGTCGAGTACATTTTTTACTATTTCATCAAAATCGAATAAAGGTTTATCGGCTTGTTTTTGCTCAACAGGTAAACCTAGTTGCTCTGCCATTTTGTCGCCAAGCACTTTTGCAGCAAGTTCTCTGCCTCGCTGTAATGAACTTTCTTGCGGAGATTGGATTGTTGGCTGCTGTAGCGCCTCTTTATTATTGAATTTGTTTACGTTGTTGTTTGGCGTATAGCCATAATTACCGATTTTCATGATCCACCTCCATTACGTACTTAGCTTATTATCGGCTAATAGTGACAAAACTAAAGTGCATGTTTAAAAAAACAGCAACTTTATTATCAGCAAAACTAGACAAATACTGCTCGCTCCCTACAATAGCGCCGATAAATAGATCTCATAGATAAGGTAGTAGCATTAATGGCAGTGATTAAAATAGATACCACACAGTACGATACGCAGCTAAATGAAAAAGAGCAGCGTATTACGTCGCAATTTAAGCGATTTGGTGTGCAAGCGTTAGAGGTGTTTAGCTCACAGCCAATTAACTACCGCCAACGTGCTGAATTTAGAGTATGGCACGATGGGGATGATCTATTTCATATTATGTTTGATCAGGCCACGAAAGAAAAAATTCGCGTCGACACCTTTGACCCTGCCGCGCCATTAGTTGGTGAAGTTATGCAGGTGATGATTGATAATTTAAAGTCGTGTGAAGTATTACGTCGTAAGCTGTTTCAAATCGATTATTTATCGTCATTAAGTGGCGAGATTTTAGTAAGCTTGCTTTATCACAAACCACTCGATGAGCAGTGGCTAACTGAAATAAAAGCCCTGAAAGAAAAACTGAGCAGCAAATACAATATTGACTTTATTGGTCGTGCGCGCAAACAAAAAGAAGTACTAGGCAATGATTTTGTTACTGAGCGTTTAACCGTAAACGGCCAGGAGCTTATTTATCAACAAGTAGAAAATAGCTTTACGCAGCCTAATGCTAAAGTGAATATAAAAATGCTGGAGTGGGCACAAGACTTATGTAAACCACTGAGTAATGACCTGCTGGAACTTTACTGTGGTAATGGTAATTTCTCTATTGCATTGGCGGGTTCGTTTAATCGCGTATTGGCTACTGAAATATCTAAGTCTTCTGTGCATTCAGCGCAATACAACATTGCTAAAAATAAGGTAGATAACTTAGATATAATTCGTATGTCGAGTGAAGAGTTTACCCAGGCAATGAATGGCGAACGTACCTTTTCGCGTTTAGAGGGGATAGATTTAAAAAGTTACGATTGCCAAACTATTTTAGTCGACCCTCCACGCGCAGGTATGGATACCCTTACCTGTGACTTAGTAGCCAACTACGAGAACATTATTTATATATCGTGCAACCCAGAAACGCTTGAGCGCGATTTAGATCACTTAACCCGTACTCATAATGTTAAGCGCTTTGCGATATTTGATCAGTTCCCTTATACGCATCACATAGAATCGGGTGTTTTCTTACAAAGAAAATAGTGAGTTAATATTATAATGCCAGCACCTTTATAAGTGCTGGTATTTGATTTTCACTAAACACTTCAATTTGATGCTCCATCAGCAACTTAGCAGTCATGCCCATGCCCTGTACTTTTACCCCACTATGGCTACCATCGTAAATTGTATTTCTACCACACGAAGGGCTCGACTCTTTAAGTAAAGCAAAACGAATTGCATGCTCATTACATAAGTCTAGGGCTTTAGCTGCACCTGATTTAAATTCTTTAGTTACATCCTCATAAGTGCTCGTTACGACTCTCCCTTGTTTTATCTCTGCTGATGCTCTAGGTGTTGGCAATCCACCAGCCACCTCAGGACAAAACATAACTAACCTATTTTCTTTACGCCATACATTAATTTGCGGGTGCGATAATGCTTGGCTTTTACCATCGTATCGAACAGGTAAGCCAAATAAACAACTCGATATTAATATTTTTTCCATTGCTATATCCCTATAAACAAAAAAAGCTCCTTACGGAGCTTTTTTGTTTTAGCAAACCTTACTTGTTCGCTAAATAGTTAATTAATTTACTAATATCTTCTGGCGCGGTAATACCAGACTCACGGCCTAGATTTAATTTGTATTTACCATTTACGATAAAGGTTGGTACGCCACGTAGCGCGCCTTTTTCTTTAAAGTAATTTTGGTCACGCTTCATTTTAGAGCTTAATGTACGTACCGAGAAGCTTTTGTATAGTTTATCAAACTTATCGCCATCAACACCCTGCGCTACAAACACATCTTTTACATCTGCAAGCTCGTTAAATTTAGCGCGCTTAGTGTGAATGTGATTAAAAATAGCCGCAACAATTTTATCTTTTTGTGGAAGTACTTCCGCAGTGGCCAGCGCTTGGCTCATCATTTGTTGGTTTTCTGGATCGCGAACACCGACAAAATCAACATGGCTCTTTTTAAATTTAACGTCTTTGTCTAGCTTTGGCTTAAACTCACCAATTAACGCTTCCATGTTATTACAAGCAGGGCAATAAAATGAGAAAAACTCTTTTACTTCTGGCTTTTTAGTCGCGCGCTCTGCAACTATATCGTAATGCACGCCCTCTTCATAAGTGGCGGCTACACTGCTCGCAGCCATAGGCAGTAGTAATGCAAGTAAACCTGCTTTAACTAATTTGATCATTGTTATTGTTCTCCGAGATTAAAGTGTTAGTAAAAAAGCAACTAACTCATTCAGTTCTTGCTGGTTATTAATGGTGTTAATGTTTATTTTATATTTATCGTTTACCATAAAGGTAGGCACACCAGTTAGCGCACCTAGTTTTGAATATTTGTTTTGCTTATCTTGCATGGCACGCTCAGCTGAAATAATTGGCATGCTGGCAATGTCTTGATCAAACGTTGCACTATCGATACCGTTAACTTCAAGCAACTTTTTAACGTCTTTCATTTGCGTTAAAGGTGCGCGCTGTACATGAATACTTTTAAAAATTTGGTCGCTGATACTTTGTGCTTGACCGTGCTTTTTACCGATTAAGTAGGCGTAGCTTAAGTTGCTTTGCGCCTGTGGTGATACACCGCCTAAAAAGTTAACGTGATTTTTTATAAATTCAGTGCCCTCAGGTAGGCTTTTTTCAATTGCCTTTGCAACAGGCTCAAATTTAAAACAATGCGGACAGTAAAACGAGAAAAATTCGGTTACTTGCGGCTCTGCGCTTTTTTCTACATCAATAACAGTATACTGGTTATCGGCTTCAAACTGTGCAGCAAGGGCTGCAAATGGTAAACATAAAAGTAGTAGGCTCAGTTTCAATTTTTTAAGCATTGGTATCTCGTGTACTTTTTAAATAAAATTTTATGGCAATAACTTCAGCGGAGCTTCTTGCAGTGCTGCAAACTGCTCTTTAAGCGCTAAAATTTGTTGCTCCCAGTATTTGTCTTCAGCAAACCATGAAAAGTTCCGTACGAACGCAGGATCACTCCATCGTTTTGCTACCCAACCCATATAGTGAATAATACGCATTGCACGAAGCGGTTCAATTAATTTGAGTTGAGTGTGGTCAAAATCACAAAACTCTTCATACGCATTTACAAGGGTGTCTAACTGTAACAGCTGTGTTTGACGATCGCCACTGAGCATCATCCATAAATCTTGAATGGCCGGCCCCTGACGAGCGTCATCTAAATCAACAAACATAAGTGCTTCGCCTGCCCACAAAATGTTACCTGCGTGGCAATCACCATGTAAGCGGATCTCTTGCACATTTTTATACTGTGCTTGCGCTTGTTCAATAACCAAGTCCAATATGGTGTAAAAAGCCGTGCTGATCCCCATAGGTACCAAATTACTTTTTTGCAGATGAACTTTAGCTGTATGCAAATATTCTTCGCAGCTAAAGGTGGGTCTGTGCTCAAAGGCTTTACTTTTAGCCACCTGATGCATACGGCCAATTAAACGACCCATTACATCAAGCTGATCCAGGTTATCAACTTCAAACTGTCGCCCGCCTACACTTGGAAATAACACAAATACATAACCTTGGTGCTCAAATAAGCTTTCTCCGTTGTGTTTAATGGGTGCAACAACGGGTACTTCGGCCTCAGCTAATTCAAATGCAAAGTCGTGCTCTTCTTGTATTTGCGCTTTGCTCCAGCGCTCTGGTCGGTAAAACTTAACAACGTAGCGCAGGCCATCTTCCGCCTTAAATTGGTAGACTCTGTTTTCGTAGCTATTAAGTGCTAATAAACCTGACTCTGCATATATACCAACGCTTTCTATCGCATCGAGAATTAAGTCGGGCGTTAAATCTTCAAAACTAAATTTACTCATGGGCTTCTTAATTTAAAAAGCGGGTTACCCCGCTTTTGTTAGTGTGTTTATCGCGCTTTAAAAAAGTTACTCGGTTGCGATATGCTTTCATCGGGGTCATTAACCGGTGAAAGTACAAAGTTAAACTCCGTCATTGGCGCTTTTAAATCATACGGGTCCATCACAAGTGACAGTGGCACATTATGCGATTGCCCTGCTTGCACTGTAAATGTTTGCTTGCCAATGTACTTAAAGTTTTCAAGGCCTTGAACATCAATATTAAAGGTTTGCTCGTACTGCGCCTTGTTGATTACTTTTAATGTATAGGTGTTTTCTACCAAGCCATTAAAGTCAACTCGATACAGTTGGTTACGGTCTCGTATTATGTCAAAGTCCATAGGCTTTCTAAATGCAATGTTAGCCACCAGCGCACTGGTAAGCACCACCAGTATGACCGTGTAACCTATGATTTTAGCTCGCAGTGGGTTGGTTTTATTTTCAGGTGTTTCGAGATTACGCTCTGTAGTATAAGAAATAAGACCCCGCGGGTAATCCATTTTATCCATTACACCATCGCAGGCATCAATACATGCACCACAGTTTATACACTCGGCTTGCAAACCATTACGAATATCTATCCCTGTAGGGCACACCTGTACACACAAGTTACAGTCTATACAATCGCCCATTTCTAAATCTTCGTGGGCAATTTTACGCGAACGTGGGCCTCGGCTTTCGCCGCGTTTTTCATCGTACGTTACGGTGTAAGTGTCTTTATCAAACATAGCTGATTGAAAACGTGAATAGGGGCAAATGTGTAAACACATAATTTCACGCATCCACCCTGCATTAGCGTAAGTACACGCTGCAAAGAAAATAATACTTACCAGCGCGTAACCACCTACATTAAAGGTAACAAAGTCAGGGAGTAATTCACGGATAGGCGTAAAGTATCCGACAAACGAAATCGCCGTATATAAGGCAAATAAAACCCAACTGGTGTGCTTTGCTGTTTTTCGCCAAAACTTATCAAAGTCCATCGGGCGTTGATCTAGCTTTTTACGCTGATTCGCTGTGCCTTCAAACTTTTCTTCAAACCAAATAAATATAAAGGTCCATACAGTTTGCGGGCAGGTATAGCCACACCATACTCGGCCATAAAAGGTAGTAACCAAAAAGAGTGCAAACGCGGCCAACATAAATATAAAGGCTAATATAGTGAAATCTTGCGGCCACAGCGTTAGCCCAAAAATATTGTACTTTTGGCCAACTAAATCAAATAACACAGCTTGCTGGCCATTAAAATTTATCCAAGGCAAAAGCATAAAGGCAAGCATGCCTAAAAAGCCTATACGCTGTCTAAGTAACTGATGAAGCCCTTTTACTGCGCGAACATAAATTCGGTTACGTGGGTTAAACCTGTCGTCTTGACGGCTTAAATCCGGTTGTTGGATTTTAACCTCTGCAGGTATATTCTTTACTTTAATTTGCTTGTCCATCGAAGTTCCTCAACGCCGCTTGGAAATAAAAACGTAGCAATATGTGCGTATTCTATACTGTAACTGTAGTTCGTTAATGGTAAGTGTGATTAGTTTAAATAATCAGCTTTTTGAATACTTTCAGATATTTCAGAAATATCTAACTGCTGTTGGCTATTATAACAATACTGGCTAAAATTACAGGTATAGATTGCTAATAATTTATTCATCTCAGTTACTTGCTTTTAAAATGCAGTTTATTACACTGCTTGCTAAATTTACCCCATTAAGATCAAGGTTTACGCATTCATGAAAAAGTTTATTATATTGGTCATTCTGATCCTTGCGTTTTTTACTATTGATCACCCATTAGTTAAAGAGCCCCGCGAAAAGCTATTAGGTGAAGGTGTGGGTTTTTTAAGTGATGCGAGCAAAATAAACCGTAGCCCAGCAGCCAATATGGCTAAAAACCGCATTAGCAGTGCGTTAAAGCTCTCTGAGTCTGAACACGAATATATTGAAAAAACCTTTACCACTGATGATTCAGTGCAGTTATTTCATTTACGTTATTGCCGCGAGCGCGACCTAAATTTATATTTTTACGAAGAGCGTTTAAATACAGTGTGTAAAATTGTATCGGATGCATTAGAACAAAAGAGAGCTAAGTAGTGGATTTTTCGCAGTTAAACAAAAAAGCGAGTGACTCTTTTCATAAACAGCGCACAATACTTAAAAAGCTATCGCAAGGAAAAACCTTGCATTGTGAGCAGTGCGGCGAGGTGTTAACACTCGATTTAGCCACCAGCGAGCCGGGTAAAGGCGTTGTTAAGTGTAAAAAAGGCTGCACTGATATTATTTTAGAACTTGGCGCTTAATTATCCTAAGCGCCGTTTAATATACCTAAAGGCTACTCTTCCCACCCTTCATCTGTAATCAGCCCACTGTTTATGGCTACCACCTCAATAAGCTCGGCAAAACCTAATGCAAAGTCGCCCATTGATTCGTACTGATACTGGTATAAGGCTTCGAGTGTCATGCTATTTTGCTGCGCAATTTGCACTCTTGTTTGCTCATCAACAGCAAAAAAGCTAAGCGTACTTAGCGCACTCTCTAGTGCTTCTTTGTACTGAGGCTCTAAAGCGGGAGCTGTTAATAGAGGTTGTGCGTATTCTTTAGTTGCACGTAAAAAACCTTCACTCCACGCTTGGGTATAGTCTAGGTCAAAATTGGCGGGTAACTTATAACCGGTTTCAAATACTTGCTCACTAATTTGATGGTACAACGCCATAAATAAAAACAGTATTTCTTCGTCTAAATCGTTAGCCGTATTAGGCACAATATGCGCTAACCACTGGTGAACTTCTAATGGGCTTGGCGAACAAATAACCCCAAATAGATAGCCTTGGCTTTGTGTTAATGACATAGCCTGAGGTTGAGTACTTAAAAATGCACTTAATTGCTGTGCGTGTTGTTCGTTAAACTGTGGTAATTGCATTAAATCTCTTTTATTACATTAAAAATTTAGTGGGTAGCGGCCCTGTGCATCGGGGCGGCCTAAAAACTTAACCGCGTCGTGTACATCTTTTGGTAAGCTGGCATCAGGTTTAACATAGCCTGCTACTTTAAAGTCAAAGTTAGCTTTAAGTGTTGCGTCGGCTTCAAGACCTAACGTGTTATCTGGGTCGACCAAAATAGCTATATCGCCCGACTTACAGCTTAAAATGCCACTCAGTGGGCCTATATTAAACCAGCCATTAAAGCCTTTAACATCTATATTTGGGCTGGCAATCTCGCCTTTTAATGACTCACAATAAGGCACACCTGAGGTGTACTCGTTAAGCTCTAAAATGACTCGACCTTTAGCCGTAGCTGGTATAGGTAGTGCAATACGTTGCATGGCACGCTCTACGGTCGAGCGAATTATACCATCGGTAACTTTAACCACATTATTAAATAATCCGTAATTCACATCAGCATAGCCCGAAATATCGCTACGCTCACGCGGATTACCAAATTTTAAGTTAGCATTTAAATTACCCGTAAATAACTGCCAGCCAGCAATATCCCAGCGTACATTATTTAGCTGCTCGTCTTGATAGCGCACTTGCATCATTTGACCTTGCCATACACTCCCTACGGTTTGCCCTATTTCAAGCTGCTTTGGTAAGTACGGCTTAGCTAGGTCTAACGCAATGGCCGCTGGTAATTTCATTATGCAAAACACAATAAAACTAATAAAAAATACCACTGATAATATTATTATTTTTTTCATTAATTACTTCTCTAGTACTAAGCGGCTTACACGTACAAACCCTGATTTATCATCTTTGCTTAAATCAAGGTTCTCTACTCTTAAGCCATGCTGATTAACCAGTTCGTCTAACCATTCTATTAATTGATTAAACTCTACCGAATCAAGCGTTAAACGTAACGAGTTATCGTTAGGCTGCATTTTACTAATAGTAATACGGTAGCGACTACGCGTTGAATTAACCACTTGGCTAATATTTTGATTGCTAATTGCCTGCGTGTTACCCGCCGCTTTTAACTTTACTATGCTTTCATCAACCCATACGAGCAGCTCTTGCTGAGTGACGTACGACTTTTTAGCTTTATCTATGGCGTTATTTAGAGGTCTAAAAATTCCCATTACTAAAACAAAAACAACAAATATACCACCAGCAACCATAATCAATTGCTGTTCTTGCTCTTTTAAAGAGCGCCAGTATTGCATTATTTGCTTTTTCATACTGCACCTCGCAGTTTTATTTCGCCTACTACAAAATCGCCATCGTTATTTAACGACCCTTGTTCAACCGTTAACCCTTGCTGCTCAAGTATACTTTTTACTTTACCAAACGTTTGAAAGTCTTTTGCGCGTGCGCGTATTCGCAGCTCATTACGGCGTTTATCGTAACGTAGGGTTTCTGGCGTAAATTCGCTTACCTGCGAAAACACGCCAACCAATTGGCTGGTCAAATCTAAAAACCCGGCTTCACTTTCGCCATTAATGGTTTTAAGCGCGCCCCTGATTTGGCTTTTAATTAAGTTAGGACGTACTTTAGTTCCTGGGAATGCTTTTTGGTATCTATCCACTACCTGGGCTTTAGCAAGCTCAACACGCGAGTTAAGTTGATTTAGTTCAACCAGCTTTATTGCAATGGTAGCAAATAAAGCAACACCGGTAATAATGGCTGCGCCTTTCCAATAACCCCACCACAGTGCACTTTTCTTTTTAAGCTGGTACATACCTTGGCGTAAATTAAATTTAACGCTGGTAAGTTGTTTAGCAAATAAGGCCAATGGTAAATCGTAGTCGCTTGCTTGCGAAATTAGGTTAATACTTTCAGGAAACTGATTAGCCGGGCTATAGTGCTTTACGCTCGGCTCGCCAAGTGCACTTAAGTAATCCTTTAGCCAGCTATTTTCAACGGCACTAATATGCCAATCGCCTCTTTTAAATAACCACTGATTATTAAGCTCTATGGCGGTTAATGTATCATCGTCGGCTATAGGCAGTAGCAGGGCATCAGGTAAAATGGTGTATACCGCCAAGTTATGCTCTGAAAATAAAGCAAGCCAGGTCTCAAACCACTCGCGGTCAGTTAAGGCAACTTTAATTGCATGCTGCTCATTAATCATAGTGGGCTCGCCAATTGCGACAAATAGCTCGTCTATATCGCACGCAATATCTTCTTCAAGCATGTATGGCAATGCTTGCTCTAACTTGCGATTCCACTTAGTCGGCAACGCCACTGTTTTAAGCTGCACCTGATCGCTAGGCAGTAATACCACTACCTCACGGGTTTGCGCTTTTTCACTTAGCTCACTTAAACGGCTTGCATCGGTTAATTCCCCACTGGCAATTATTTCTTGTTCTTGTGGTGAATAAATTAACCAATTTAATTTATCTTGCTCTGTTTGACCCGTGCGGATCAGCAGTATTTCTGTCACTGTACGCCTCCAAATTTTCGCGCCAGTATCGTTACTTCGCCATTTTTGGCATGAAGTAATGTGGTCATCGAAAAACGCAAATCGACAAATGTCGCCTGCGTTTGTAATTTAAAATATTCGCTGTTAATACTAAATAGTTCTTTAACCGAATCTAAATTTGTACCGCCTTGCTGCTGTACCTCGGAAAAAAATTCATCCACGCTATCAAATCCGGTTTCAGGGCGAGCTGCTATAACGGCCTCTGCGCCCGATAACGATAATTCGTCAATCATGGCACTTAAAATAAGTGCCTGTTCGGGAAGTAACGTATTGACGTTAATCGATAATAAGGGAGACCCCGGAATAACACACACAAAAGGTAATACCTTTTCCATTACGAGCGGATTAAAACCTTTTACCAAACGCAGCTCAGAAGGTGATGCAAATAAACTATTTGCGCTCATATAAGGGTAATCACGCGATAAATACTCGTCTTCTTCAGCGCCTGAACGATAGGTAATGCTGTTTTCATCAAGCCAGTCAAATACACTGTCTGCCATTGCTTCTTCGCTTTCCTCGGCAGGTAAATCTTCAATGTTTTCTAATAATGCAAATAGCGCTTTATGAGCAGGGTTGGTTTTGCTGGTAGAGTTTGAGTCTGGCGCTTCCCCTAATGCATTTAAATTTAAACACGCTTGTAAGTCAGTGATTTTACCGCTTAGAGTTCCGTTATCTACAGGGTATTGGGTGTCGCCTTGCGTGGCCCAAACCTGATCTAACGAGGTTTTGTCAGGATCATCGTCTTTACTTAATTTTAGTGCCTTTATTGCCAGCTCTTCACCGCCGTAGGCATACCACTTTGCTTGCTGGTGACCTTGCAGGTTAGTGCTTTTTTGAACCTGCACCATTAAATTAGCACTCATTTCTACGGCTAATATAGCGGCCAGTGCAACAATAAACAGCACAATAACTAATGCGGCACCGCGTGATTCGCGCTTATTCATTAATTACTCTCCCCGCTGTTTTTGCCCTGCCCGGGTACTAAAAAAACACGACGAATAGGCTCTGCCTCAATTTGTTGTAAAGTAACCGCAACCGCTTTAGGTAAGGCTTTTATTTGCCATTGCTCTTGCCATTCGTTGTTGGCATCTAAAAATTCAAATTTAAGCTCTTCAATACCTTTTAAAACAACTTGTACCCGCGGCTCCATATTATCAAGCTGATCTACATACACTCTGTATACACGCTCTAAATTGTCATCAAGCACTCTATACCCTACAGCTTGTAACTCAGAACGAGGCAACAAATTAATAGGGTTTACCCAGCCATCACGTACAAACGCAATACCATCGTATTGGCTTTCTAATATATAACGCCCTGCTAGTAAGTATTGCTCTTGCGCATCACCGGCTTCGTTACGTACAGTGCGCTGAGTCATTTGGCTAAAGTCTTGGTCCATTAACCTAAATGCGGTTTGTAGGCCGTTAAGCTCCGCTATTTTTTCATCAGACGCTTCTTTTGCTTTGGTGGTTGAGTCTAAAATTTGGTGAGTAGCCATAATCACCACCGCTAAAATAGCCATAGCAACTAATACTTCGATTAATGTAAATCCGCGCTGCTTCACTTATTAGCTACCTTTATTTAAATAAGTTGAAAGCTCGTACACCGATTGCTCGTATTTTTCGTCGCTAAAAACATTTATGGTCACTTTTACAAAGCTTTTGTCTGCAGTTTTTGCTATTTCTTGCTTCCAAAACCACTCAACGCCCGCCATTACTTCGCTGCCGCGCGCGCCATTTTTAGCCTGCCAGTCTTTACCTTTACTACGCTGCACCACAAGCACATTTTCTGCCACCCACGATGCATACGTTTGCTCTTCAAGTGTTGTTAAATGATTTATATGCTCGCCGGTTGCTTGCATAGCTGCAATCCCAGCCATAGCACAAATACTTAGCGCCACAAGCACTTCGAGTAAGGTAAAGCCTTTATTTAGCCTCATTATTATGGCTCTTTTCGCAAATTAACAGGGGCTGTAAATTCCCCTTCAATGTAATACACAGGCTCGCTTTGCTCTTTTAATTCAACAATAAGCTGAAAGGCGCTGACCTCGCCAGATGATAAAATAAGGACTTGCGGTATTTTTAGTTTTTCAAGCTCTAATAAGCTATCGTCATCGCCGCCGCTCATTAGCTCACGCCAATTAGCTTGCTCAAGTAAGTTCTCTTGTGACCAAGCTAAATCTTCTAAATTGAGCGTGAGTTTTAGCCGTTCATCCAGCTCAATGGGCTTGTAAAGGTCTTCGCGGTCAAAGGTAATCCATTTTTCGCCATCAAATACTAGAAACTCAAGGGTGTTTTCCTCAACCATTAAGCCAAGTTCTATTTGATTTAAAATAGCAAATTCAGAGGCCATGTTAATGGTGGTATGCAGCCTAAGCGCTTGTGTATCAAGCTCATCTTCGGCACCGCCTTCTAAGCTGTATACCACCATTTTGGTCGCAAATGCGATAATAGTAAGTACCACTAAAATTTCTATTAAGCTAAACCCACGGTGGTGGGCGCGCATACGATTAAGGCTTACTTGCATAGTAAGCCTCGTGCAATCGTATTTAACCATACTGCTGGGTTAAGTCGCATTTATTGCTCGTCTTCGTTCCAGTTGCCAATATCATCATCGGTACCGGCTTCGCCATCAGGTCCCATTGAAAAAATATCAAACTTGCCAATTTCACCTGGGCTAATTAGCTGGTACGGGTTGCCCCATGGATCTTCTGGTAATTCATTTACAAAACCACCATCAGGGAAACGCTTTGGAATTGGCTCAATGCTGGTTTTATTGACCAATGCTTCTAAGCCTTGCTCTGTGCTTGGGTAGCTTTTATTTTTAAGCTTGTATAAGCTCATTGCATCTTCAAGCTGTTGAATATCTAGATGTGCTTTATCGATAGCAGCTTCTTCTTGTTGGCCCATAATATTAGGCGCCACAATTGACATAATCATCCCGATAATAACCAATACCACCATTACTTCGAGTAAAGAAAAACCTGATTGTTTATTCACGTAAATACCTCATTTTCCAAAAACATAATTTAATTTGGCGTCATCTAAGTAAATACTAACTTAGCTAACCCCTTAAAGCTTAAAGTCCCACCGCTTTATTCATTGCCATTATTGGCTGTAAAATAGCCATTACTATAAACAAAACAATCACCGCCATTGAGGCAATCATTGCTGGCTCTAATAATTTTAATGATACGTTTACCATGCTTTCAAACTCACGGTCTTGGTTATTAGCCGCGCGCTCTAACATTTGTTCTAGCTCACCTGATTTTTCACCGCTGGCAATCATGTGCAGCATCATCGGCGGAAACAACTTAGTTTGCTGTAAAGCCGCTCTTAGGCTTGCACCTTCACTGACTCTATCGGCAGCATCTGCCACCGATTTTTTCATTTTTTTATTCGCTAATACGCCACCCGATATGCGCATTCCTTCAAGTAGTGGCACTGAGCTTGACGATAAAATACTGAGCGTACGTGCAAAACGCGCGGTATTAATACCCCGCGCTACTTTACCAAAACCAGGCATGTGCAGTACGCGGTCGTCCCACCAAAAGCGAATTTTAGGTTGTTTAAGTGCATGTTTAATGCCTACTGCCAGTGCAGTAATGACTAACAAACTTATAAACCAATAATTTTGTACAAAGTGGCTGCCTGCCATAACCCATTCGGTTGTCCAAGGCAGTACTTGCTTAGTTTTTTCGAAGGTTTTTAAAATTTTAGGCACTACGGTACCGAGTAAAACCGAAACAATACCAATAGCAAAAATAACCAAAATGGTAGGATAAACCATGGCTTGAGTAATTTGGCTGCGCATGTGTTGGCGCTGTTCGGTGTAATCGGCAAGGCGATTTAATACTTGGTCAAGGTGCCCTGATTTTTCACCTGCGGCTACCATTGCTCGGTATAAATCGTCAAATACATGTGGAAATTCACTCATGCCATCGGCCAGTGTATAACCCTCTACTACCTTTGAACGTACCGACATTAGCATACGTTTTAGGCGAGGCTTTTCACATTGCTCTGCCACCGCCATGACAGCCCCTTCAACTGGCAATGCCGATTGAATGAGCGTAGCAAGCTGGCGCGTAATAAGGGCTAAATCGGAGGTTGATACGCTGGGTTTAAAAAAACGACTTAATAACGGCGTTTTTGCGCCACTAACCTGTTTTTCCCCTTCTGCTGCAGGGACAACTTCAAGCGGCGTAAGTTTTTTTTCGCGCAGCGCTTGGCGAATTTGCTTAGCTGTATCGGCTTCTAAAATGCCTTTTTGCTCTTTCCCTCGACCATCAAGGGCACGGTATTCAAACGCCGCCATGGTTAGGCTTCCTCACGGGTAACGCGTAGAATTTCTTCAAGGGTTGTTTTGCCTGCCAGTACGCGGCTACAGCCATCTTGGCGTATGCTTGGGCTTTTTTGGCGAATGTATTTTTCAACACTTTGCTCGCCTTTACCGCTGTGGATCATTTCGCGTATTTCTTCATCAACCACCAGTAATTCATGAATACCAGTACGGCCGCGGTAACCATTAAAGTTACACTCTTCACACCCTACTGCGCGGTAAATTGTAGGTGCGCTATCAAACGGTACACCTAGCAGCTCACACTCACGTTCATCAGCAGTGTGACCTTCTTTACAGCTATTACATAAAGTACGTACTAAGCGCTGCGACAGCACGCCTAACAATGATGATGACAGCAAGAATGGCTCTACACCCATGTCTTCCATACGGGTAATTGCGCCCGAGGCGGTGTTGGTATGTAGCGTAGACATAACTAAGTGACCTGTAAGCGATGCTTGCACGCCAATTTGCGCGGTTTCAAGGTCACGTATTTCACCGACCATTACCACATCGGGATCTTGACGTAATATTGCACGAAGCCCGCGGGCAAAGGTCATATCTACTTTGGTGTTTACTTGTGTTTGACCAATCCCCGGAATTTCGTACTCTATTGGGTCTTCTACCGTTAAAATATTACGATCGCGAGAGTTTATTTGGCTCATACCGGCGTACAAGGTGGTACTTTTACCAGAGCCCGTTGGGCCAGTAACCAAAATAATACCGTGTGGTTTACTAATTAAATCAGCAAACAACTCTCGATTTTGCGGCGTCATGCCTAAATCTTCAAGGTTTAAGCGGGCATTGTTTTTATCAAGTAAACGCAATACTACACGCTCACCAAAGCTAGATGGCATGGTAGATACACGTACATCTACTGCACGCCCTGCAATACGCAGGCTAATACGACCATCTTGCGGAATACGTTTTTCTGCTATATCTAGTTTCGCCATTACCTTAATACGCGAGACGAGTAACGAAGCAAGCTTACGATTAGGTTTAAGCACTTCTTTTAATACGCCATCAACCCTAAAGCGAATCACAAGCTCTTGCTCAAAGGTTTCGATATGTATATCGGATGCACCTTCTTTAATTGCTTCGCTTAACATGGCGTTGATTAGTTTGATGATAGGCGCATCATCATCGCCGGCTAATAAATCTTCGGTTTGAGGGAGCTCATCGGCAAGGGAGAATAAATCGACCTCATTACCAATATCTTCCATCATTTGTTGTGTTTCAGAGCTGTCGCGCTGATACGCAGCCTCTAATAGTAACTCAAATTTATCGTCAGCTAACTGCTCTAGGGTAAAGCCTTCACCTGCAATGCGACGCACTTCTAGCAATACTTCAACATCTAGCTCGCCGC
Organism: Pseudoalteromonas sp. P1-11; assembly: GCF_001399995.1. Classification (NCBI taxonomy): domain Bacteria; kingdom Pseudomonadati; phylum Pseudomonadota; class Gammaproteobacteria; order Alteromonadales; family Pseudoalteromonadaceae; genus Pseudoalteromonas; species Pseudoalteromonas sp. P1-11. The sequence continues at coordinate 8,634 of NZ_LJSP01000021.1, read as the reverse complement.
GGTAATACACAACTTGCTGTTCATTATTTTTACTAAGCAGTACACCCGCTCTGCGCGCATACGAAAAAGGTAAACGCTTTGGAGGCAACTCAACTAAATCGTTACTTGTAAGTAACTCCTCAGAGCGTGTTTCATCACTACGATGAACCACGTCTTCGTTTATTTGTTCTATTGCGCTAGTCATCTTCACGCTCTGCACGTTCTTTAGAGCTCAATGCTTTTAAGTGCTCTTCATAAGTTGGTGGCAGAATAAGCTCATCATCCCAAGATGGGAGTAAAGGAACATCTGAATTTGGCATAAGCTCTATGCCATCTTCTTTCTCTTTCATTTGCTCGCCACGGATAAAGTTATACTTATTAAAGCTTAACTTATTCATATTAACGCCATCGCGAATAATAGTTGGACGAATAAATACAATAAGATTACGCTTACGTTTGGTCGTATTAGTTGACTTAAATAAGTGACCTAAAATTGGGATATCACCTAAAATTGGTACCTTAGATACACTTTCTTGTACGTCTTCATCAATTAAGCCGCCTAACACAACCATACCGCCATCATCAGCCATAACGGTTGTGGTAATGGCGCGCTTATTAACAGAAATATCGACAGCGGTTGCACCACTTACACTCGATACTTCTTGTTCAATTAATAATTGTACTGCTGAGCCATCGTTAATTTGTGGGGTTACTTTTAGTTTTACACCCACCTCTTGGCGTTCAATGGTTTGAAATGGATTATCGTTATTACTGCCTGTTTGCGAACCAGTAATAATGGGCACTTCTTGACCCACTATCATCGACGCTTCTTCGTTATCCATGGTGGTAATTGAAGGTGTAGCAAGTATGTTTGAGTTAGTGTCAGTTGAAACGGCCTGAATAATTGCACCCCAGTCGTTTTTAACTAGACCAAACGCTAAGCCATTAACACCGCTTAATAATGAAGCAAGCGCGGTGTAATCACCTTCTGACGTTTCATCGTAACTGGTAACTAAGCCACTTTCTGAGCCTATTACTGTTTGAGTAGTGGTTGTGTCTTGCGCTTGAATACCTGCAACCGCTAATGAGCCTACAGGCACAGTTGAGCCATTATTAAACTGCAACATACCGCCATCTTCTGAAATCCATTGCGTACCTAAGTTAACGCCATCCGATTCCATTACTTCAACAATAATCGCTTCTACAAGTACTTGCGCACGGCGAATATCGAGCCTATCAATCACGGTCTCTAATGAGCGCATGGTATCGGGCTGTGCTGTAATAACTAATGAGTTTGAGTCAGGGTGAGCTTCAATACTGGCATCGTTTTTATTGTTTGTGCGAGTTTTACTTGTGCCTTGGCCATCTTCTGCAAGCGTTTTACTTACGCCTTGCAGTACTTTTACTAAATCCTCTGCTTTGGCGTAGTTTAAGTAAAATACTTTGGTATTACCTTGGCTTTCAAGTTCGCCATCTAGGCGCTTAATTAGTTCTATAGCACGGGTACGGGCTTGCCCTTCACCGCTTACTATTACGCTATTAGTACGGCCATCGGCAACTACCTTAGGGATCAAAAATTCAGGAACGCTGCCTTTACCGCTGTCTTTGTAAATATTTTCAACAACCGATACTACATCATCTGCTGTTGCATATTTAAGCTTAACAATATCTACACGCTTATCACCGGCTTGATCTACCGAGCGAATAATTTCTACTAAGCGATTAACCGACGCTGCATGGCCAGTAAGCATCATGACATTGGCAGCATTAAAGTTTGCTACATGGCCACCGTCTTTTTGGTCGCTAAATTGACGTACTAATGGACCAAGCTCTTGAACACTTACATTTTTAACGCGTACCACACGGGTGATCATCATATCGCCCGATGCAGCGCTGTTTTCTGTAATTAGCGGCACATTTGATTTTTTAGCGTCAGAGCTTTTTTCAATCTTGATAATACCGTTGTCCATTTCTACTGCTGAGTAGCCATACACTTCGAGTACATTTAAGAAAAATTGGTAGTACAGCGCTTCATCCATTAACTCATAACTGCGTACGTTTACTTTACCGCGCACATTTGGGTCAATGATCACTGTTTTATTAAGGTTTTTACCAACAATGTTTATAAACTCGTTGATATCTGTGCCTTTAAAGTTTGCAGCATATTCAACAGCTGAAACCGACAACGAAATACTGGCTGCTAAAAAAAGCGCTGCGTACTTAGCTAACCCTTTTTTAATTTTTTTGAGGTGTAGCACCTGAACCATTATGTTAAAACTCCAAAGCTAAGTTATTGCAGGCTAAATTGCACATCGATTTGCTCACCATCACGTTCTATCGTAATTGTGGCATCGCTGGTATTACGCAGCTCATTAATAGCTGCCATTGCCTGTTGTAAATCTGTTAATTGGTAGCCGTTAATAGCCACGGCTAAATCATTATTCTGTAGGCCCATTTGTTTAAACAGAGCAGGCTCTTTACCTGGGCTCAAGCGATAGCCGATTAACTCGCCATCGCTCATTGCTTGTGAAACACGAATATAATCAAATAACTTACCAGGCTCACTTAGTAGCTCTTCTCGTGTTTCTATTATTGCTTCTTTTACATCTGGGTCAGCGGTTGCGTTAATTTGCAACTCGCTTTGTTCTATTTTTTGCAGCCCCATGTCTTGTGCTTCGCGAGCGGCAAGCACAGGCATAGACACTTTTTTACTAAAGTCGAGACCATCTAGCATTAGCGTTTCAAATCGGCCGTTTACACTTAAAATAACGCGATCGGGAAGTATTTGCGCAACCTCTGCACGGGTGCCTTGTACAACCTCTTCAACTAAGTAACTAACTTGTCGCCCCTGTGACTCAATAATAGCAATACCTGCCTTGTCGTCGTTACTTACAGCAACAATACCAGTTAGATTAATACTTAAGCGTGTTTCTGGCGCATTATTAATTACTTCGTTTTGCTGCGCAGTATTGGTTTTATTTGTTACAGTTTTTTTACCAAATAAAAATTGCTCTATAATATTTTGTACTGAGGTAGTACTAGAAGCCTTCGATGCGGCTGAATAGTGAGATGGAGCAAGCGGTGTAGAGATCGGTTGTGGCCATACCAGCCATACTAATTTTGAGAGTAAATAAGCAAGATAAACAACGACTAACAGCGTAACTACTGCGCTTAATTTAGCATGGGGTAGCCGTGTTAAAAATTGTTTAAGCTGTTGAATTTGCTGTTCCATAATAATGTTCTTATTTTAATTTACTGCATAAGCGCGTACCCATAGTACCCTTTCATTTTTCATTCAACAAGCACACTAATATTAAACTTTGTAAACAGATTAATATAACAATGTAATGTTGACTAAAAAACCAGCATGCGCCGTAATACCTTCATCCTACGATGATTTCATGATAAATTTTACGATATATAAATAGTCGATTGAAGAAGCCTAATGAGTAAAAAAAATAATACTAATGCCGACTCAGACCACAACAGTGAGCCAAAAGTTCGATTAGATAAATGGTTATGGGCTGCGCGCTTTTATAAAACCCGTGCGCTTGCACGCGAAATGGTGCAAGGCGGCAAAGTACATTATAATGGGCAACGTACTAAAGCGAGTAAAACGGTGGAGGTTGGCGCAACCATAAAACTTGCCCAAGGCGTTGATGAAAAGCTTATCAAGGTACTTAAAGTGCTTGAAAAACGCCAAAGCGCCCCCATTGCACAGACCTTGTATCAAGAAACTGATGCAAGTATTGCAAAACGCGAAGAAAACGCCATCGCACGCAAAAATAACAGCTTCTTTGCTCCACATCCGGATAAAAAGCCCGATAAAAAGCAACGACGCGAACTTTTAAAAATGAAATCAAGTTAGGTATAGCCGCTCATGCAACAAGATTTACTGCACCGTTATTTATTCGACAAACTCGATGTTCGTGGCGAACTCGTTCAAATTGAGCACGCCTACAACGAGATGATAGCTAATCACAATTACCCTGAGCCAGTTAAAGCATTATTAGGTGAATTACTCGTTGCAACGTGTTTATTAACTGCCACTTTAAAGTTTGAGGGTGAAATAGCCGTTCAGCTACAAGGCGATGGCCCTGTTAAATACGCTGTTATTAACGGCGACGATAAACAAAATATGCGTGGTATTGCGCGCATGCAAAGCGAAGTTAGCGGCACAACGGTAAAAGAGCTTGTAGGTAAAGGTTATATGGTTATTACCATTACTCCAACCAAAGGCGAACGTTATCAAGGCATAGTGCCTCTTGAGCACGATACATTAAGTAAATGTATTGAAAGCTACTTTGAGCAATCAGAACAGCTAAAAACACGCCTTTGGTTTGCAACCGACACAACAGAAGGGAAAGCCAAAGCCTGTGGGTTGTTTTTACAAGTACTGCCTGTTGATAAGCAAAAATCAATTAATGACTTCACTCACTTAGAAGCCTTAAGCGATACAATTAAACGCGAAGAGCTATTAGAGCTTGATGCCAATACCGTATTAACGCGCTTATATCACGAAGATAACCCGCGCGTATTTGACCCGCAAGCTATTACATTTAAATGTGGCTGTAGTAGAGAGAAAACCATTACTGCTTTAGTTAATGTAGGCCAACAAGCATTACTTGATGATGTTGCTGAAAATGGCGCTGTTAACATTAGCTGTCATTATTGCCTAAAAGAATATGTTTTTGACGAGCAAGATATTAAAAATATTTTTAATTAACCTCCCACCTCATAATCAAATATAAAGCCGCAAAATATGCGGTTTTATATTATAAAATGATGATACCGGTGTCATGAATTTTGTTAATTTACTGACACCGGTATCATTGAAATTATTCATGTTTTTTAACAAATATATGTGTTTTTAGGGCCTTTACAGGCTCGAATATCTCAAATCCTTCTGTTACTATAATTTCAGCTTAAGGGAATTAAGAACCCAGAGCTATCCCGTTCAAACTCTCACACATAGTTAGGTATAAACATGACTACAAGCGCAACACGTTTTGTCGATTTAACCGCAGCTGAACTTGTCGAGCATGCGATTCGTCGTGGCGAAGGGACACTAGCCGCAAATGGAGCCTTTGTTGCAATTACAGGCAAGCGCACTGGTCGCTCTCCTAAAGATCGCTTCATTGTAAAAGAAGCAACAACGCAAGATGATATCCAATGGGGCAATGTAAACCGCCCATTCGATGCTGACAAATTTGACGCTTTATGGGCTCGCGTAGAAGCACATGTGCAAAGTAATGACCACTTCACCTCTCACCTAGAAGTTGGCGCAGACCCTGAGCACTATCTACCTGTAGTTGTTACTACAGAAACAGCGTGGCACCATATTTTTGCTAAAAACATGTTTATTGAGCCTAAAAACTATAATGCATCTGATTTACCCCAATGGCAGGTAATGAATGTACCTTCGTTTGTTTGTGACCCACAGCGTGATGGCACCAACAGCGACGGCACTGTTATTATTAACTTTGCTCAACGCAAAGTGTTACTTGCTGGTATGCGTTATGCCGGTGAAATGAAAAAATCGATGTTCTCCGTTCAAAACTTTCTTCTTCCAGCAAAAGGTGTATTACCAATGCACTGCTCTGCTAATGTAGGAGAAGCGGGTGATACAGCACTATTCTTTGGTTTATCGGGTACTGGTAAAACAACTTTATCGGCCGACCCAACACGCTTTTTAATTGGTGACGACGAACACGGTTGGGCACCAGGAAGCGTATTTAATATCGAAGGTGGCTGTTACGCAAAATGTATCGACCTCTCACAAAAAAATGAGCCAGTAATTTGGAATGCTATTCGCTTTGGTACAATTTTAGAAAACGTTGTACTTGATGAAACACGCACACCTGACTTTAACGATACAAGCTTAACGCAAAATAGCCGTGCCGCTTACCCGCTAGAGCACGTAGAAAAGCGCAAAGTTGAAAACCGTGCTGGCGAGCCAAAAGCTGTTGTATTTTTAACCTGTGATGTGAGCGGTGTTTTACCGCCGGTTTCTGTACTTAGCGAAGAAGCCGCAGCTTTTCACTTTTTAAGTGGTTACACGGCTAAAGTAGGCTCTACAGAGATTGGCTCAACTAGCGATATAGAATCTACATTCTCAACGTGTTTTGGCGCCCCTTTCTTCCCTCGCCCTGCAGGTGTTTACGCTGAGCTGCTTATGAAGCGTGTACGCGAATTTGGCGCAAAGGTTTACCTTGTTAATACAGGGTGGACAGGCGGCCCATACGGTACTGGTGAACGTTTTGATATTCCAACTACCCGCGCTGTAATAGATGCAATCGTATCTGGTAAGTTAGCCAATGTAGAAACTCAGCATATCGATGTATTAAACCTAGACGTACCAGTGGAAGTCCCTGGTGTGGATAGCAAGCTACTTAACCCAATTAATACATGGGAAGATAAAGCAAAATATAATGAATATGCAGCAAAACTTGCCGCTGACTTCACTGAAAACTTCGCTAAATACGATGTATCAGATGATATTAAAAATGCAGGCCCAAAAGCATAATTAATTACCAAGCCTGATTTAAACGCCAGCCTATAAAGCTGGCGTTTTTGTTTGCTAAGCTAATTATTTTATTGCTGCGACATTTTGTCGCAGTTCTTTTCTATTAAACAAAGATACAATGCGCCATCCCTATACTGCATATTTTTAATGGTCACTCTTTTATGCGTTTTAATGGTTCATGGCGAAAAATAGCAAGACGTGTACATTTATACCTAGGCTTATCTATCGGGGGTGTACTCGCACTCATTGCTCTAACAGGTTCTATACTCGTTTATTACCCCGAACTAGATGAAAATATAAGTAATTTAAGTACAGAAACAGCGAGGCCTATAAATTGGGATACCGCATATCAAACACTAAAAACTCACTACCCAGATAAACAAGGCTCGTGGCGTTTAGAAAGCACTAAAAATAAACATTATATTCCCGCAAGATATTACAACCCAAACGAAACAGTGGAGCACGCTTTTGCACCACTTATGGTTTGGCTAAGCCCTGATGGCAGGCTTATATTACGTGAGGATGTATGGGGTAACTACTTTGTTACCTGGATTTATAACGTACACTTCTCGTTACTTGCAGGTAGCGCTGGTACAATCGTTATAGGTTATATAGGAATAGGTAGCCTTATACTACTCATATCAGGCCTATGCGCTTGGTCGCCTAAAAAAGGGCTATGGACTAAGGCTATAAAGTTTAAAGCGCGCAGCTCTTTACTGGGCGTGTTATATGACTGGCACAAGTTGCTTGGTTTAATTTTTGCTCTGCCTTTAATCTTATTAACAGCAACCGGCATAATGTTAGCAATACCCAAGCAAACCGATCCTTTAATAACAGCCCTGCTTGGAAATATAGATAGACCTAACAGCGCAATAATAAAACCCCAGCGCAGTATTTCCTTATCAGCAGCACTTAGTACAGCACAAGAGGCCATGCCAAATACACGGCTAGCATGGGTAGAAACCCCGTCAAATCACAATGCGGTATATCGGTTTAGGTTCAAAACCAAAAGCGATCCCTCTTATCGCTTTCCTCACAGTTATGTGCAAGTAAATGCAAGCACAGGAGAGCTCATAAGTGTTTTTAATATAGATAAGATGAGCATTGCCAGTAAATTTAAAAACTGGTTGCATCCACTTCACAATGGCAGCATTGGCGATCAGCCATTACGAATTCTATGGGTTTTATCAGGGGTAGCCAGCGCTTTGTTATTTGCCCTGGGCCTTTTTAGGTGGCTCATTAAAACGGAACGATTTAAATACACTATAAGCTAATTACAAAGCTTATTTAAAATATCAAACGAGCCCTTCACAACCTAAACCTGCTTGTATAACTACGACCTAACTACGACCTAACTACGACCTAACTTACGACCTAACTTACGACCTAACTTACGAGCTGCTTACGCAGCGTAAATCAAAGCAACAGCGATATAGATAGTCAAACCGCCTTATACCAAACTTGAGGTGCTGCGCTTGATAATAAGCTAAGACCTATGAACTGTTTGTAAAATTAATTCATTACTTTAAGTTATATTGCGTGCTTTAATCGCGGGCTTCGTGAGCCTCAATTCACGCTACGAAGGAGTTGCGGAACTATATAATGGCAGGTATTTCACTTTTCTAGAGACGTAGAAAAAGCACTTCATTTCTCAAGCAGCGTTCTGGTATTGGGAGTAGGAGCGCTACACATCAGAATGTCGTGCGGACTAAGGTACGCATATTTAAAAACGCTATATTTACCATACAAAGAGTTTGAGCTCTGTGGTGGGCTTTTGCCGCGGGTTTCGTGATACTCAACCCACGCTACGGTGGTGGTGGAGATTGTGCGAATAATATCTGGAATGTATTTTTACTTTTCTACGGACGTAAAAAAGCCCAGCTCTTTCGAGTCGGGCTTTCTTGTATTTGGAGCCTAGCGATGTCGTAATGCCCACAGCGGTAGAGAGTCACATAGCAAATGTACATTATCATTGTCTCGGGGCGGCCTTTCGTAGGGCTCGCCTTCGAGCTGTTTCGTTTCACTACTGAGTTCGGCTATTTATTAAAACCCAGACAGCAAAAAACCCGTTACATCGCTGCAACGGGTTTCTCTTATTTGGAGCCTGGCAATGTCCTACTTTCACATAG
>NZ_LJSP01000020.1:0-28726 GCF_001399995.1 Pseudoalteromonas sp. P1-11 | reverse complement strand
GATAAATCTTCTTTAGCACGCGTTAAATTATGAGATACCAGTGAGTTTTTAGAGATTTGATACGCTTCGTATAAATCTGAAAGGCCTGCGGTGTCTTTTTTAGCCATCATGCGGGCTACACCACGGTTACTTAATGCAAACGATGTAAGTTCGCGTACTTTTAAACGTGGGCCACGGCTTTCTTTTAATAAGGCAATTGCTTGTGTACAAATGGCTTCAGCTTCTGTGTAGTTTTTAGATTCTACATTAAGTGCACAGCTATTAAATGGCTGTTCAAACTCTGGTGCGGCTGTTACAGAATCTTCAATAACCATTAATTTGTAGTCACTTTGATCAGCCATTGCAGCAGCTGAGCAAGTTAATAATGAGCCAAGAGCGATGGTTTTTAAAAGTGTACGTTTCATGATTATCTTCCTGTTTGGTTAGTCGTACTTATTGGCGACAACTTAACTTTAGATAAATCCTCTCCCCCCGACAAACGATAAAAACAAACCTAATAAGTGAGAAAATCTAACTTATAGACTTTAGTCTAATGCCTGCTTTAAATAGCGTTTCTTTCACTCTCAAAAAAATACAGCAAAAACAGGTGAGTTAACAACGTTGGCAGCTAATCAGTAAAGGCCCATCCATACATAAAACTGAGTTAGTTAGCAGTTAACTTTTTATGTGGGTTTAAAAAAAACATCTTTTTTCACCCTTGTCTTTGTGTTGTAAAAAGCCACGGCATAGGCATAAGCGATAATATAGAATAATGCACATGAGGTTGCTTTCCTGCAGCATTACCGGTATCACCCAGTAAGCCAATTTGGCTGTTTATGCTAACTACATCCCCTGCACTTACATTGTAGTCATTTAAATGTGCAAAATAATGCACTCGCCATTTTGCACCTAATACCGCAACCACTTTGCCACCTCGGTTTAGTTCACCTGAAAAAATAACAATACCGCTTGTTGCAGCAACCACAGGCGTGTTTTTAGCGCCAAAAATATCAATTCCTTTATGTACACCCGAGCGCCCCCACGGCTCATACCAAAACGTATTGTGGTTCCAATCTTTACTTGTAGCACCTTGCACAGGAATTACTAGCTTCTCAGGAATGAGTAAACCCATTATTAATAAAATTATAGCTGCGCCCAAAGTCCACTTTAGTAGTTTCAATGCATTACCTTTGCTGTAAGTCGTCATTAAATTATTAATTACAATACCTGAACGCCTAGTGAGTATTGTTAGAACGAAACACTTTTTTAACGTGAACTAAACTCATTAATTTTAATACAGGTTTTATTATTAATTGCGCACTGCCAGCTATAAAAAGCCAGGTACCGCTTTCAACTAATGACTCATTTAAAAAGAAAAAGCTACCAATTAAAAACCACACCGCAATTAAAAAATCGTTAACTGCGCCTAATGCTTCATAACGGCGTTGGATAGTAATATGCTCTTTTCCTAAGTCTAAATTAAGCTGATTTTTGCTGGAGCCCATCAATACTACTCACTCTTTTTACTGTGTAATTAAAAAAACTGTTTTCACTAGCATCTAATACCAATTCGCTTAATTAAGTATTATTGCGAATTGGTATAGGCTTATCTGCAAAATACAATAGCAAAAAATACACAATAAAAAACGCTGCCTGATATATCAGCCAGCGTTTTTATTGGTGTAGAGTCTTTATAGCTAAAAACTCACTATTGCTTGTATATTTAATTGTTTATTTTTGGTCTTTTTCTAAACGTTTTTTAAGACTTAAAGCCGCATCTGCCGCTAATAATCGCATAAATTCAGAACCATTGCTTTGCTCGCCCTGCCCTGCACCTATTACAATTTCAGGCACTAAACGGCTTTTTCCTAAACTATTGAATAAAGCAGTTTGAATTTTCACCTCAGCTTTTAATGTTTCATCAAACACATATTTAGGATCAAGCGCTGCTGATTTAGCACGTAAGCGTGCCTCAGCTAACACATCCATACCTAGTGCTTCTAAACGCTGTTGCTTTAATATCTCTTCTTGCTCTTTAGCCAACTCAGCTTTTACAGCTACACGTTGCTGAGCAGAAATAATAGCATTCGCTTTAATACGCTCGGCATCGATTTGCTCTTTAATTTTAAGCTTTTCAGACTCTGCCCGTTGCTTTGCTATTGCTTGTTCGCCTAAGGCAACTTCTGTACGCGCTTGTTGCTCTGCTTTTTTAAGATTTTGACGTGCCAAGGCTTCATCTGCAGCCGCTTGCTTTTGCGCTTCTAAGCGCGCGTTTACTTTACTTTCGTAGTCAATATCAATAATACTTGCATCTACAACAGTAATACCATACGCACCTAAAATCGGCGCATTACGCAGCGGTTTACCCTCTTTATCAGATTTAATATTTACCGTTACACGCTGCTGTTTACTTAAGCTACCTAGTTCATCGCTTTTATCCCGCTCACCGCTGCTGATTATTTGCTCAGTAACAAAAATACCATTAGTAAGTTGATCAGAGAAGTCTTGGCTAAGTTGCCCGTTTCCACCAGAATAATGCTGCTCAACCGACATCATACGCGCCGACGCTTTAACGTTTTCTGTAGTAGCACGCATAAGTAAATTAGATATAAGCGTATCTTGCGAACCAAACTCTTCGTGTATTTTTAGTAATCCACGTAATTCACCTTTTTCAGTGGCTGGTACATTGCCTGGCAACCTAAAGCGCGATACACCACGTGCACCACCGGTTGTTGTATCCAAAAAGCGTATTGGAATAAGAGGTACAATTGCACTCGCAGTCGCGTTTTCGTCACCCGTAAAGTTAATCGATATAACCTTTTTATAAGCAGATGTAGTGCCAAATGCTTTTAAGTATGGGCCAGCTTGGTTAATAACCGTTAACTTTCCGGTAAACGCCGATTGATGAACTAAACGCTCGTCAGCTTCGTTCCAAGAAATAACTTGTGAAGTAAGCGTTGCTATAACAGCCAACACAACCACTATTGATGTTACTAAAATGACATTTCGGCGGCCAAAACGACCTATAAATGATTGTGACTTTTCTTCTGGAACCGCTTTTTTATCGCTATCCATTTTCATTACTCTCCATGTTTAGTTTTTTCTTAACAAAGTAAATAATTTCTTGCTCGCTTAAATGCGCACAAAAACTACCTGAGCGATGCAATTCTATAAATGTTGCAAGGATCTCTTCTTTGCCTTTTATTTTTTTATGTTTATCTGCTTGGGCTTGGTTTTTATCCGTAAGTTGAGTAATAAGCTCATCTACAATGGTGTCTTTATCAAACAGCACATTGTATTCCTTAGTTTTTCTTACTCGATTTTTGCGTATATTGCTATAAATAACATAAATAGCTAAACACAAAATAATAACCAATGTACTCAACCCAACAATATAGAAAATCATATAACCTGCTTATATTTAGTTGAATGATTACGTCAATAACAGGTGTTTTAAATCAATAACAAATGTTAACTCATTAATTTTACAGAAACCTCGTATAAAAAACAGGTAAAAGTAATAGTTCCAAAAATAAAGCTCTCTAAAACGGGCTTTCTCGCTTTTAAATTTACATGTGAGTTTTATAAAAAAATTTTATTACACGCACAAAAAAGCCCCTACCAAATATAAATCGGTAGGGACTTTTTTGTGACTCTCGCTAATTAAATTGCTTTATAAGGCAAGCTCTTCTTTAGCGCGAGTTAAGTTATGAGACACTAATGTGTTTTCAGAGATTTGTACTGCTTCGTATAAATCAGCTAATGCTGCTGTATCGTTATGCGCTTTTAAACGTGCAACGCCACGGTTGCTTAAAGCGTACGATGTAAGCTGGCGTACTTTAAATTTAGGGCCTTGTGCATCTTTTAATAGTGCAATGGCTTTAGTACAAATTTCTTCAGCTTGAGCGTAATTTTTAGATTTAACGTTAAGTGCACAGCTATTGAATGACTCTTCAAGTGGCAATGGTGCAGTAGCGGTTTTGATAACCATTAGTTTGTAGTCACTTGAATCAGCCATTACAGCTGCTGAGCAAGTTAGTAATGAGCCAAGAGCGATGGTTTTTAAAAGTGTACGTTTCATGGTTTGTCTTTCCTAATTAAGTTAGTCGCGCTTGTTGCCGACAACTGAACTTTAGAGTAATAGCTCAGCGCCGACAAACGAGAAAAACAAACTCAATAAGTGAAGAAAATTAACCTATAGACTTTAGTCTAATATACGTACAAATTTAAATGTTTAACAGCGTGTAAACCAGCGTAATTACTGCTTGTTTTGAAAAAGGTTTTAAAACGAATCTTATGCTGTAGCTACGCAAACAAGCCTATGAGCTGTACAAAAATCAGTCTTTATAATTTATTTTGTTTTTATGCTTTTGGCGACTTTTCCTACGCTCAAGCCTTGCACTAAAATTGAAAAAACCACCACCGCATAAGTTAAAGCCAATAATATATTACGCTGCGATCCATCAGGTAGCTGCAACACCAGTGCCACCGAAATACCGCCACGTAACCCTCCCCAGGTTAACACTTTCCATGCACCGCTGGGCAGCTCGAGCTGTTTATTAAAAATAGTTGTTGTTAGGCCAACCACAATAAGACGTGCGCATAGCGCAATTAAAATGGTTAAAACGCCCGCCACCAGCAAATTAGCTGAGTACACAATCATTACCACTTCAAGGCCAATTAGCACAAATAAAATGGCATTTAAAATTTCATCAATTAGCTCCCAAAACAAATCAACATAGTGGCGTGTTTTATCACTCATGGCTAAATTACGGCCATGATTACCCACCATTAATCCCACCATAACCATCGCAAGTGGCCCCGATAAGTGCCAGTGACTCGCCAATGCATAACCGCCTATAACACCCGCTAGCGTAAGTAATACTTCTTCTTGGTAGCTATCTATCGCTTTTAATAAATAATTTAAAGCAGCGCCTAATATTAAACCAAATATTATACCGCCCCCCGCTTCAACAGCGAGTGTATGAGCCACTGAGTATGTAGTTGGCATATCACCACTGGTTAAAATTCCTAATAAAAGCGCAAATACCACCACGCCTATACCATCATTAAATAGCGACTCCCCCGCTATTACGGTTTCAATACTTTTAGGCGCACCAGCAGAGCGTAAAATACCCATCACCGCTATCGGATCGGTTGGCGAAATCAACGCACCAAATAATAAACACCATATAAACGATAAATTAAATCCCAATAAAGGCACTACTACATATAACGCTGTAGCAATAATCACTGTTGAAACTAGCGTACCCACACACGCTAAAATACCTATGGGTAATTTATAACGTCTTAAGTCACTTACATTAACGTGCAGCGCCCCAGCAAAAAGCAGCATTGAGAGCATGCCGTCGAGCAATACATGAGTAAAATTGAGTTGATCAAGTAGGCTTACTTCGTAATCAATAAGTTCATCAAACCCTAAAAAGCCCATAAATATGGCCGCAATAGACACTAAAAGCGAAATAACCATCACCCCAATGGTGGTTGGCAGACCAATAAACCGATGATTTATATAAGCAAGTAATGCGGTTATAGATAAAAAAATCGCGCTAATTTCAAATATGCTCAACGTACTCGTGACATCCATAATCTAGCTCTCTTAAATTTAAAGCCTAATAAGTAGTTTCCACTTTTATGATTTGCAGTTTTTAACCGTGCAACGCAAAAAGCCCATGTTAAGAATAAACCTAACATGGGCTTTTTATACACTGGCTTAATTAAAGCATGTTTAGTGCTTTTTTATAGCGCAAGCTCTTCTTTAGCAAGTGTTAAATTATGCGATACCATTGTACTGTTAGACATTTGCGCTGCCTCGTACAAATCAGCAATGGCTGCTGTGTCATTATTTGATTTTAAGCGCGCAACACCTCGGTTACTTAACGCGAATGACGTAAGTTGGCGTACTTTAAATTTAGGGCCGTCTGCATCTTTTAAAAGTGCAATTGCTTTTGTACAAATTGCTTCAGCCTCTGCATAGTTTTTTGACTTAACATTAAGTGCGCAACTATTAAACGACTGCTCAATTGGCTGCGGTGCAGTCGCTTGTTCGATAACCATTAATTTGTAGTCACTTGTATCAGCCATTACAGCAGCTGAGCAAGTTAATAAAGAGCCAAGAGCGATGGTTTTGATAAGTGAGCTTTTCATGATTATATTCCTGTTGAGTTAGTCGTGCTTGTTGCCGACAATTCAACTTTAGAGAATTAACACAAAACCGACAAACGATTAAAACAAAACCAATAAGTGAAGAAAATTAACTTATAGACTTTAGTCTAATGGAGAATTACTAATTTACGGCAATTGGTATTTATACAATCAGTAACCGAACCCGCTCTTTACTTAGTCCGTTCAAGTAGCTTAACTTTTCCATAACAGCTTCAAACTTAAAGCCTATGTCTGCAGCATCATTTATCCACCAAACCAGCTGTTAAAGCACCAAGTGCTTAGCAAATTTGCGTTTGATTTACTTTGGACCGGTAATAACTATTTGCAAAAAGGTTAGCAAGCCATGGGCTATAACGGCGCGCCCCCTTACTTTTAATTCGTAATTGTGGATTGGAACAAAATTCAAACTTGACGTATTACTACAAAGTTCCATAACATCATTTATCACCCAAACCTATAAACTCCCCCGCCCATATGCCATAATCTAAATAATTCATTATTTTAGTAACTTGGCGCATATTTAGGCGTTTTTAAGTTAACTACTCAGGGTTTTCAGCATGGCATATCAAGAGCAAAATCAAGCAACAATCTATTGGCACGATTATGAGACCTGGGGGGCGAGCCCTCAAAAAGATAAGCCGAGCCAGTTTGCGGGAATTCGTACCGATCTTGATTTAAATATAATTGGCGAGCCGCTTATTGAATATTGTAAGCCGCAAGCGGATTACTTGCCTCACCCTGAGGCATGTTTAATTACCGGTATTACGCCACAAGTGGCGATGCAAAAAGGTTTGGTTGAGGCTGAGTTTATAGCCAAAATTCACGCTGAATTTAGTGCGCCAAACACCTGTGTGGCTGGTTATAACAGTATTCGCTTTGATGACGAAGTAAGCCGTTATAGCTTTTATCGTAACTTTTACGACCCGTACGAGCGCGAATATAAAAACAATAACAGCCGCTGGGATATTATTGATTTAGTACGTGCGTGTTATGCGCTGCGCCCTGAGGGGATTGAATGGCCGGTAAAAGAAGACGGCAGCCCGAGCTTTAAGCTTGAACATTTAACGGTAGCTAATGGCATTGAACACGCCGCTGCTCACGATGCGCTAAGCGATGTAACTGCCACTATTGCACTGGCTAAACTTATAAAAGAAAAACAACCAAAGCTTTATAACTTCTTTTTTGGGCTGCGTAATAAAAAAGCGCTTGGCGAGTTAGTTGATGTATTTAACATGACGCCGCTGGTACACACATCATCGCGTATTCCTGCAACGCAAGGCTGTACTACGTGGGTGGCGCCTATGAGCTTTCATCCGGTAAATAAAAACGCCGTTATATGTTTTGATTTGACCCAAAACCCGCAAGTACTCATTGATTTAAACGTAGAAGAGTTACGTAAACGTTTATACACCAAACGCGTTGATTTAGCCGAGGGCGATTTACCTGTTGGTTTAAAACTGGTGCATTTAAACAAGTGCCCTATTTTAGCGCCTGCTAAAACGTTATTGCCTGAAAACGCAGCCCGTTTAGGCATTGACCGCGAGCAATGCCTCGCTAATTTAGCTATTTTAAAAGCCAATACCGAGCTTCGCGATAAAGTAACTGAGGTGTTTAACGAAAAAGGCGATTACAGCGCAACCACTAACGTTGATTACTTACTTTACGATGGCTTTACAAGCCACGCCGACAAAGCTAAATTTGCGATTATTCGCGATGCTAAACCAGACGAGCTAGCGGGCTTAAATTTAGATTTTGAAGATAAAAAATTCAATACATTACTGTTTAGATACCGTGCACGAAACTGGCCAGAAACGCTAAACCAGCAAGAGCTTGACCAATGGCGTCAGTATTGCCAAAACAAGTTAATGCACGGAGAAGATCAACCCTCAATTAGCGCACAAGACTTTATGATCACCCTTGAAAACTTGGCCCATGAGCACGACGACAGCGAAAAAAACCTGACCATTTTAAAAGCTCTATATAACTACGCGCAAAGCATGTAATTTTCTTTTAGTTTATTTGTATAGCGCATATAAAAACGCGACGCTTTAATTACTAAAGCGTCGCGTTTTTGTTTAAATTATTACGGGCTTTGCCCATCACGCCAGCAAGCTGCGCGTCTACATTGATATACTCAATGTAAACGTTATTTTTTGTGCAGTGCTTCAATGCGTGCTAGTAAGCTTGATGTATCGTATCGGCCGCCACCAAGCGCTTGTACGTCGGCGTAATATTGATCAACCGTTGCGGTCATCGGTAACGTAGCGCCGTTGTTTTTAGCTTCATCAAGCGCGATGCCTAAATCTTTGCGCATCCAATCTACGGCAAAACCAAACTCGTACTCACCTGCCCACATTGTTTTGTAGCGGTTTTCCATTTGCCACGAACCCGCAGCCCCTTTTGAAATGGTTTCAATTACTTTTTCACCATCAAGCCCTGCTTGTTTAGCAAAGTGTAAGCCCTCGGCTAAGCCTTGCACTACGCCGGCAATACAAATTTGATTAACCATTTTACATAACTGCCCTGCGCCCACATCGCCTAATAACTGGCTAAAACGGCTATATGCTGCCATTACGGGTTGCACTTTAGTGAAAACAGCTTCGTTACCGCCAGCCATGACTGTAAGCACGCCGTTTTCAGCACCTGCTTGTCCGCCTGATACGGGCGCGTCTATAAAATCGATATTTTGCAAGGCTGCTTTTTCTGCTACTTCACGGGCTACTTCGGCCGATGTCGTTGTATGGTCAACCAAAATGCTATTAACGGCCATCCCCGCTAAAACACCATTTTCACCATAAACAACCGCACGTAAGTCATCATCATTACCTACACACATAAATACAATATCAGCATTATTAGCAGCTTCTCGCGGCGTGGTAGCAAAGCTTCCTGCATACTCATCTACCCAGCTTTGCGCCTTTGCTTGAGTGCGGTTATATACACACACATTAAAGCCCGCTTTTGCTAAATGCCCTGCCATTGGGTAACCCATTACCCCTAAACCTATAAATGCAACATTGATTGACATAAAAGTGCCTTATTTTCCTGCTAACTTAGAAACTATGCCCGATTATGTCAATCGGCTGCTTAAAAAGCGAATTAAGTCTTTATAAATTTCCAACGTAAGGAAATAAGTAGGTAACCATGGATAGTATTTATCAATTTAGTGCCCCTTTGTACAACAGCGAAAGCTTTGCGCTTAGCCAGCTAAAAGGCAAAACAGTACTTATTGTTAATACAGCAAGTAAGTGTAATTTTTCGGTGCAATTAAGTTCGCTAGAAAAGCTCTATCAAGAATATAAAAATAGCGGTTTCACTATTTTAGCGTTTCCGTGTCATCAATTTGGCCAAAACGAGCCGCTTGATAACCTCGCGATTAAAGACTTTTATCAAGGGCAATTTGACGTGTCGTTCAAAGTGTTTGGTAAGGTAATGGTAAATGGGCCCGAGGCGCATCCGCTGTTTAATTATTTAAAGTCGCATACCCGTGGTATTTCGCAAAACCGCGCAGTAAAGTGGAACTTCACCAAGTTTTTAATTAACCCACAAGGTCAGCTCGTTGCACGCTATGCGCCGCGCACCAAGCCCGAAACGCTTAAACAGGTCATTGAGGCAAACTTACCTAGCGCACTAAACGCTAATAACTTAAATAACGCAAAAATAATACCCAACTTTAATGCATTAAAAGGCGCTTAATTATTCTAAATCAATAAACGGGTGGTTACTCAAGCATGCTTTATTAAACTAGTTTAAGGTTACGTATAATACCAATCAGCAATAATACTTAATCATTTTTAGGGGCTAAACGTGTCGCTATCTGCGNNGCATGGATGCAGAAGGTAGAGCAATGCAGGAGCAATTGCCGAGAACAATTAAATAGCGAATTTTTTGCCTTACTATCAACGCGTTTTTACATCCTCAAAATAGATCACTTGATTATGCGCATTGGTATAACAGCTAGGCTTTGGAGTAAATAACATGAACATTGCTTTTTTTAGTACGCAAAAATACGAGCAGCCTTTTTTTAAGCGCAGTATTAAAAAACACCCGCAAATAGAGATTTGTTACTTTGAGCAAGCACTGAACGAGCAAACAGCACTGCTTGCTAAAGGGTTTGATGCTGTGTGTGTATTTGTAAACGACACGGTTAACGCCCTCGTTATTGAGCACCTTGCTGAGCAAGGAATTAATACTATTTTACTTCGCTGCGCAGGGTTTAATAATGTTGATTTAGTGGCTGCCAAAGCACACAACATTAAGGTATTACGAGTACCCGCCTACAGCCCAGAAGCCGTAGCTGAGCACTGTGTTGCACTTATGCTTACCCTTAGCCGTAAAACACATAAAGCCTATAACCGCGTACGCGAAGACAACTTTGATTTAAACGGTTTATTAGGCTTTAACTTACACGACAAAACAGTTGGCATTATAGGCTGTGGTAAAATTGGCCTTGCCCTTTGTAATATTTTAAATGGCTTTGGCGCGCATGTTTTAGTGTGCGACCCTTATGCAGCACCTGGCAATTACACCATTACCGATTTAGATTCGCTGCTTACTCAAAGCGATATAATTTCATTGCACTGCCCACTGAATGAGCAAACACATCATTTAATAAACGACGATGCATTTAATAAAATGAAACCTGGGGTAATGCTAATTAACACTTCGCGCGGTGCGCTACTTAATAGCAAAGCGTGTATAAATGCGCTTAAAACTAAAAAGCTAGGGTATTTAGGGCTTGATGTGTACGAGCAGGAGTCGGAGCTATTTTTTAAAAACCACAGCGACGAGATAAACCAAGACGATATATTCTCGCGCTTAGTTAGTTTTAAAAACGTATTAATAACTGGCCACCAAGGCTTTTTTACTCAAGAAGCCCTGAGCGAAATTGCCAATACCACCATACAAAACGCAATAGAAATTAATGAACAAAGACCTTTAACCAATGAGGTTTTATAAAGCCGCGGCCCATTAATTTAGCTTTACCCGTTTTGCTATTTACATAACGGGTAAAGCTTAAAATACTTTAGCCAAACGCAACGTTTGCAAAAACAAGAGTCATTAATACTGGGCACACAAAACGAATGTATTGAGCAAACCAGTAATGCGTGCCCGTGCTGGCTTTATGAAGCTTATTACCGCGTTTCCACATCCAACCTGCGGTTATAAAATAAAACAGCCCCATAAGTGGAAGTTGGTACTGAGTAAATAGCATGATTACTAAACCAAATAACCACTCAAAGTTTAATATTATTGCACTAGCGCATATTAACACCACTAGGCTAACGGCCCACGTTGCTTTAGTACGATCTACGCGGTGGTTTTCTACTAAAAACGCTACCGGTATTTCTGTGGTAGAAATAGTAGATGTAACCGATGCAATCGACATAAGTACAAAAAACAGTAACCCAATTAGTAAACCAATTTCGCCCATGGTACTAAAAAGCTCAGGCAAAATAGCAAATATAAGCTGCCCTTCACCTATAAGTTTTCCGCCGCTAAACACCTCTACCCCGTTATGTTGCGCTACATAAATTGCAGGCACTATCAGTAAACCTGCTAAAAATGCCACGCTGGTATCAAGCAGTGCAACGCTTGCAGTTAGTTTTGGCAGGTTTGCATCTGGCTGCAGGTACGAGCCATAAATCATCATGCAGCCAACCCCTAATGAGAGCGAGAAAAACGCCTGCCCCATTGCAGCAATAATTAAATTTGGGTCAAGCACTTGGCTAAAATTAGGAATTAAATAAGCAGCAAACCCTTCGCTGGCGCCTTCTAAACTGGCTATATAAAAAATTAAGCCTATTAGTAGCACCAATAACAATGGCATTAAACGGCGTGACCAGGTTTCAATCCCAGATTTAACCCCTTTTAAAATAATACTGGCGGTTAAAATAAGCATAAGCGGCGTAAATATAAAATTACGCACCATAGAGTCGCTGTGTAAAAATTCGCTTGCGGCGGTAAAACCAAAGAATGTAGTAATAGGCTCTATCGCGTAAGAGAGCATCCACCCAGCTACAATAGAATAAAAGCTAAGCATAACCACAGCGCCCGCAAGGCCAATATATCCTGCGGCAGCCCCTACTTTTTTGTTGGTATTTTGCCACGCATTACCCAATGCTTTTACTGGGTTTGCTTGCGCTTGGTGGCCTAAATAAAGTTCGGTATAAAGCGCAGGTAGCGCAAGTAAAAATATAACTACAAAGTAAACCAATAAAAATGCACCGCCACCATGGTTGGCCGCCTGCGTAGGAAAACCCCAAATATTACCTAAACCCACTGCTGCGCCTGCAGCGGCTAAAACAAAACCAAAACGGCTTTGAAATCCATCACGCACTTGTGCCATACATCTACAAATTCTGTTATTCTTTGATTATTGTGAATTAAACCATATTTAATGCCAACTGAGTAATAAAATTGCTTTTGGCATAAATAAGCGCTGTTAACCGCTCATAATTACAGCACTCACTTATTTTAAGCGCGTATGACTAACCACTTTTTTAAAAACACCCTAAGTATTGCTCCCTCTTTTTATAGCGATTTATCCCCTAGCAACAATACTATTTTAGTGTTTAATGCCAACACACTTAATGTAGAACACCTTGATTTAACCCAGTACCTAAGCCCATTTGAGCTAAGCGTTATAAATCGCCGTAAACGCATGCAAGCAAAGCAAGAATATCTAGCATCGCGTATATTACTAAAGCAACTTGCAAAGCATATTCAGCCCCAATACGCACACATACCGCTTAATAAAATGAGCACCCACTTTAATGAAGAATGCTCAAAACTACAGCTCCATATAAACCACACCGTTATAAATACCTGTATTTCGCACTCGCATGGCTTAGTTGGCGTAGCACTTAATGTTACTAAGGCGGAGTTTGGCTTTGATATTGAAAAAATAAACTTAAAACGCCCATTCGAAAAGCTCGCTAAGCATTTTTATCATAAGGCTGAAATTGCCTTAATTACCGCGCCTTTGGCTATAAAAGAGCAAGCCCACCGCTTTTTTAGAATTTGGACCTTAAAAGAGGCACTCGCTAAAGCAACTAGCCGCCCAATAGCGCAATTGCTTAGCCCAAATGTATTTGATGAATTTTCTTTGTTAAACCTAACAGCATCGAGTAACACCATAACGGTTGCCAATGAGGAGTTTGATATAAGCGTGGCGCATAAAAAAAGCACCGACTGGCGGTGCTTTATACTTAATAACTTGGATACTTAATAACTTGGCTTTAAAAGCTTAAGCAGCGCTTTCTAATAAGCGGCTGTGTATTGCTTGTACCACGGTATCTGATTCGCTTTGCTCTACTAAAAAGCATAAGTTGTGCTTGCTTGCACCATGACAAATTAATCGAATATTAAACTCTTTTAATACGTTCATTAGGTTCATTTCGTGCTGGCGTAGCTGTATTTCAGAGCCTATAAGCGCCACTAAGGTTAAGTTGTTTTCAACCGATACATGACAAAATTCGGCCAATTTATCTAAACACGCTTGCTCAAGCTCAGGTCGCGAGGCATTAGGTGCGTTATCTAGGGTTATGGCAACACTAATTTCTGAGGTAGTAACTAAGTCTACCGATATATTAAACTCACTTAAAATGGTAAATACACGGGCCAAAAAGCCACTTGCTAATAACATTTCTGGGCTTTTAAGCGTTAGCAATATTTGGTTTTTACGCTGCGTAACGGCACGAATACCTGGCTGCTGCGATTTTTCACGCTCAATCCACGTCCCCCCGCGCTCTGGCTCGCGGCTAGAGCCTACAAATACATTAATATGGCTACGGCTTGCTGGTAAAATAGTTGCAGGGTGCAATACTTTTGCGCCAAATGTCGCCATTTCTGCGGCTTCATCAAAGCTTAAACGGGCAATTGGCGTTGCCTTAGCGCATAAACGCGGGTCGGTGCTAAAAATACCCACTACATCGGTCCAAATGTGTACACTTTTAGCGTTAATAGCCTCTGCTAATAACGCCGCACTGTAGTCAGAGCCACCACGACCAAGCGTTGTGGTTTGGCCAAATTCATCACTACCAATAAACCCTTGTGTAACTATTACTTGCTCATCTAATAACGGAATTAACAGATCTTTAGCCGCTTGTGCAGTGGCCGCAACATCGGGCGTTGCTTTACCAAATTGGCTGTCTGTTTTAAGCACTTTGCGTACATCAAACCTATCTGCATTTAAGCCTTTTAAGCGCAGCACTTGAGCAAATAAATAAGACGATAAACGCTCGCCAAAGCTAAGCAGCTCATCGTGTTGTTGATCAGTGGTGAGTGTTTCAAGGGCTAACATTTGAAATGCTTTTAACGTTTCGTTAAAACCCACCGCTAAATCGGCATCAAGCGACAGCTCATCTAAAATAGCCTGTTGAATAGCCAATACGCCATCTATGTGTGCTTGGCGCTGCTCTTTACTAAGGTCGGGTTTGCACAGTGCAACTAAGTGGTTAGTTACGCCGGCACTGGCGCTCACAGCTACAATACGTACGCTTTTATCTGCAACAATAATTTCGCTACAGCGACTCATCGCTTCAAAGTTTGCAACACTGGTTCCGCCAAATTTGGCAACGATGTAATCTGATTTTGCGCCTGATACTGTTTGTGGCACTGATTGGGTAGTCATTTCGTCTCCTTTCGCGGTATCCAAACCGCTAAAAAACAAGAAGAACTTGGCAAAGGAATGCAAATAAGATGTGTCCACTGCCAGAAGCTCTCCACCTAAGTTGGTGACAGTTTTGGGGATTCAGCCCCATAAACCGAAAAACATGGTTGACGTAACCTTGTTTTCCTCGGCGAGTACTTCCCTCTTTAATGGTTATGGGCGTTCGTCACCTACCATTAAATACCTAAGTATCGCACCTCTTCTGAATGTTGTATTAACCTGTGGCTAATAAAACAAAACCCCACTGTGTAGCGGGGCTTTGAAAGTTATCGTTTAGACGTCTAGCTGTCAAGGTGTTTTAGTTAATATAACGCGAATAATTTAGCCAAGGTTTACATTGCTGGCTACTTTTACAGCGCTTAATATAACTCGCCTGTACGCCAGCTAAAAAAATGTGTAAATTAAGCCAGTTAATAACGAGTACTTTTTATTATAAAAATATAAAAACTACGCTCTGCTTTAAGTGTAGTTAACTCATTACTAGGATGTATCACCGCATTATGATCCCAGCTAAAAAGCTGCTTAATACCCTTAGCGAACACTGGGGTGTTTTAGAGCTATTATTTAAACGTTTTAAAATGGCCGACTTTAACCTCAAAGACGTGCAAAACGCCATTAAGCAAAAACAGCCCACATGGACAAACGAGCGCATTTACAAAGAAACAAATCGTTTGCTCAATCAAGACATACTTATTCCATTGGCTAAATCATCCCAGCTTGAAATAAACCGCGCCATTGCCGATTTTGCGACCTTTTTATTACAAGAAGAACACCTAGGTTTAGCACAAGAAATTAGCGTTTTGGTTGATGATTTAGCACGCCTAGGAAACCGTTTAGATAATGCCGGCGAAATAGAAGACTTTGACGATTTACGCCGCTATAGCCGCATTATGGATGATCGGGTGCGTAAAATAATGAAGCTTTACGCGCACAACGAAAACGCTATTTTAAACATTGTTGAGCAAGCTAAATCTGATCACGCGGTGCAATCTTTGCAAAAGCGCTACAAAGCGGTAATAGAAGCCTTTGACGAATACATAGAGCCGATGCTTGAAATGGTCGATATTCGCGGTGACTTTCATGCCTGTTTTACACTTATTGAGCAACAAATAAGTAAGCAAATAGAGCACATTGAACGCTCAGGCAAAGCCTACAACGACAAACGTATGCTTGAGCAATTGCGTACTCGGATACTCGAAATGCATTTAGTTGGCCGAGAAAGCTTACGCAAAAGTGCCGATATGCTTATGCCACTGCGCGAAGAGCTACGCCGTAATAACCTAATTACCCGCCAGGCAGCAAAAGTGCTTGGCCTTGTGCGTAAAAATGGCGTAGACAACATGCTAAGCGCGGTACAACCAAATTTTGTAAGCGATGCGCAGCGTTATTCGCTTGGCCAGCAGCGTCATATAGTTGCCTATATGGCAAGCTTGGTAGAATTTGAACACGAAGAATATCAGCTCCCAGAGCAACAAGACGTGCCGGCATTTGTTACGCCAAACATTCCTGATTACCACGATGTTAAAACAAGCTTTGCAAAACGCTTTAATAAAAAACGTAAAAAGCCCCAGCCATTACTGCAATTTTTAGATGAAAGCTACCCAGAATTAGACGCCGACGAAATGCTATTTTTATATCAAAAACTAGTCAGCGACAGTGAAATTCACATTAGCCAAAGCGATGAAAAAACACGCGTAAAAATTGCCGGCCAGCATTTTTCGTTATACCCATTTAATTCTGCGCCTCAGCCAGATACACAGGCAGACGAGTAACACATGACACATATAAACTTAGACGAGCTTACGCACCTACAAGCCATTAATAAAAAATTAGGTGCGGGTTACCATATTTGCGAACAAGACAACGTAATGTGGCAAGAGCTTGACCAGCACATAGAATCTTATAGCGCCTTATTTAGCGCCCTTGGCCACGATTTAAAACACGACAGCCGCGGCTTTTACTACTTTGCCAGCGACGAAAGCACGCCAAACATGGGTAAAATATCCCGTGCTATTGCACTGACTATTTACATTTTAATTGAGCACTTTGCCAATACGGGTAAAGACCCAATGCGTGCCCTATTTGATGAAGTAAACGATTTAGAACTGATGCAAACCTTAGTGCAAATTAATAAGCACTTGTTTGATCAGCTTGAGATATTTTCGGGCTCAGATTTACGAAAAGATGTATACCTGCGCATGGTACGTTTAGGCCTTGCCCGCGAAGTCGAAGGCGGCTTTATGCTACAAGCGCCTATTCACCGCTATATTGATGCACTTATGGAAGTAAACGAAGAAACCTACATTACAGAGGACGAGCAATGAAAAACTTATACGGACTAAGTAAACTCGCCCTACTTAATACCGCAGGCTATGCAAAGTGTGTTATTCCGCTTGATAAAAGCAGCTCTATTTGTGCCCCAAACAATACCGGTAAAAGTTCGGTTATTAACGCCCTGCAATTTCCGCTAATAAATGATTTGCGCCTAACCGAATGGGACGGGCACGATTTAGATGAAACCCGTAAATTTTATTTTTCATCGGATCAGTCGTACATTTTGCTTGAAGCTAACCTTCCCCATGGCTCGGTGGTTATTGGTGTAGCAGGCCTAGGTAAAATAGCCGGTTACGCGCACCAGTACTTTTGTTATCAGGGCAAACTTGATTTAGCGCAGTACACGCAAGGTAATACCATTATTAAGTTTACCAAGCTGTTTAATCATTTAAAAACGCAAGGTTACAACCCTATAGAGCTTAAAGCACAAGAGCTAAACGCCCTGCTTACCGGCGGCGCAACCCCTTTTGACGGCGACATTAATTTAAAAATGATCCCGCTAAATAACGTGCAAGACTCCGCCATTTATAAAGAAATTTTTAGGCGTATTCTTAACTTACACAAATTAGGTGCAAGCGATGTTAAACGCTTTATGCTGCGTGTGTTTGAACGCCATATGTCTAACTCTAAAGTGGACTTTTACGAGGTATGGCGTCGCTCGTTTGATAAAGTAAATCGCGCTAAACGCGAATTAAAAGCGCTTGAATCAATGCAAGAGCCAATAACGGCGCTTGAATCAATGCTTGAAAACCAAACCGTGCTTAAAGGTAAGTTAGCAGCCTACGCGCCCAAAATTGATCAAGCATTAATAGACTTTGATACCTACCAAGAAGAGCAACTAAGCGAACTAGCCATTGCCCTTGAAGACATAGAGCACGAAAAACACGAGTTTGAGCAAAAGCAAAGCTTATACGTACAGCAATCGCGCGATATAGAGCGCAGGCAAACCCAAATAGAGCAATGGTTTTTAGATTACAGCGCTCTTAAAAGCGAATTTGAACTGGTAAATAAAGCCACCCTTAAAGCCAACCTTGGCCAACTTAAGCAAGACTACGAGTCACTTTCGCACTCTATTACCAGCGCACAAGGGCAAAGCCTACACACGCTTGATTACCGCATTAGCGAGACCCAAAAACAAATTAAAAGCTTAAAACTGCAGCTTAAAAACCTTGAGTTTAATTTGTTTACTCGAATGCGCGAAGACCTATCACTTAAAGAAGTAGAAGAAATATCGCGCATTTTAAACCCCGATATACTCTCGTTTGCCACCACCAGCAATGGCGATATAACCATTGATGATGAAGACGCCTTTGGGGAATTTTTATCGCTATTAAGCGAAAACGTTAAAGGCGGAGTGCTAACGCTTCCAGGTGCAAGCATTAAACTTAAAAAACTTTCGCCAGTGCAAATGCAAAGCGGCGAAAACAAAGCCCAGCTTAGCGCTCAGCTAGACGCGCTGGAACGCTCGTTAAAAG
Source organism: Pseudoalteromonas sp. P1-11 (assembly GCF_001399995.1). Classification (NCBI taxonomy): domain Bacteria; kingdom Pseudomonadati; phylum Pseudomonadota; class Gammaproteobacteria; order Alteromonadales; family Pseudoalteromonadaceae; genus Pseudoalteromonas; species Pseudoalteromonas sp. P1-11. Next base: position 10,078 of record NZ_LJSP01000020.1, on the reverse strand, counting down.
AGTTTAAACAACAGCGCGAAGTAGCCGCTAACGTGGCCGATAAACAAAAAGAAAAAGATGCACTTTACGATGAGTTAATGAGCGCAGAGAGCGCCCTAAAACGCTTAGAGCAATTTGAGGTAATGCAGCAGTCGGTAGAAGCGCAATCTATGCTAAAAGAGCAGTTATTAGCAGAGCGCGAACAAGTTGACGACTACCTGCAAGACATTCAAAAAAATAGTGGCTCAATTGCAGACAGGCACTCGTTAATTAAATCTAAGCAAGAGCAAATTAATCGCCAAACCGAGCGCCTACGCCAAGTTAAAAGCGAGCGAATTGACCACACGCTTGATTTATACAGCGGTAAAGTAACCCCGTATATGATTGATATAACAGTCGACTTTGATAACCTAAGCGACTTAGTACATCACTTTAATAAAGACTGCCAAGAGCTGCGCAACTTTGACATAAACGTGCGTAATACCTATTTGCATGTATATAACGCGGGCATTACTAAGTTCGATAACGAAAATGACGAATTTACTAAATACCAAAAGTTGATTAGCGCGTTTCATAACCTTGATAACGAACGCGATGCCGTTGAGCGCCAGGGCCGCGTAGCCCTAACCGAAGTAGCCGCCACAATTAAAGGCTTGCGTGAAGACCTAGACCGCCTTCGCCGCGAAATGAACAGCTTTAATAAAGGCATAAGCCAGCACCGTATTTCTAACCTTCAAGCGTTTAAAATTAACGTAATACCGCGCAAAATGCTGGTTGATAGTATTGATACCATTATCAGCACGTCGCATCAGTTTGAGCAAGGCGACACCCTTGATTTATTAAGCCAAGAACCTTACAGCGAAAGCGCAGTAAACGAAGCAAAAGATCACCTAATAAAACTTGCCTCCGACAAAGCAGGCCTTACATTAACTGACTTATTTGATATTCGTTTTGAAGTGGTTAACCGCGCTGGCGAAACCGAACACTTTGAAAAAATAGATTCAGCTGGCTCAAACGGGACCCGTATTACTATTAAGTTATTATGTGGCATGTTGTTTATTCGTTACTTATTAAGCGATCAGGAACAAAACCTTTACCGTATACCTATTTATATTGATGAAGCGGCCGACATTGATCCGCAAAACCAAAAAGCAATCATAGAAACGGCACTGAGCTTTGGCTTTGTGCCAATTTTTGCCTCGGTTAAGCCGCAGGTAAGCTGTGATTACATTGTACCTATTCGTTCAGTAAAAGATGGCGCCCAAAACTGGGTAGACGAAAAAGACTGGATTGAAGTTGAGCACAATTAATTGGCCGTTAAGGCAAACCAACTAAACTAAAATATAGGACGTTAAACTAATACACATTTAAACGATGTGTGTTATTTTAAATTAACGCATTTTATTGGAGCAAAGGTAATGAAAAATATACTTATTGTTGCAGCGCTGACATTACTTACAGCCTGTACGCAAACCCCAGACTGGGATTACGACAAATCAGCCAACTTTAGTAATTTTAAAACATTTGCTTGGGTAGAAAACGCGAGCCTAACCAAAGACACCACAAACTACCAAATTAACGGCTTAATGGAAAAACGTGTACGTACTGCCGTTAATAAAGAGCTTAGCCAAACATTAGGTATGAGCTTAGTAGACCCAGCCCAAGCTGACGTACTAGTTAACTACCATGCATCGGTAGATAAAGAGCTAGAAGTAGACAGCTTTAACGTAGGCTACGGCGCACGTTGGGGATACTGGGGTACGGGTTTTCAACGCGACATTAGTGCCCGCGAATACGAAGTGGGTACGTTAGTAATTGATATTATTGACCGCGAATCAAACCAACTTGTATGGCGCGGCGCAAAAGAAGGCCGTTTAAAGAAAAAACAATCGCCTGAGCAACGCGAAGCATCAATTAAAGAAACAGTCGCTAATATTTTAAGCAACTTCCCGCCGCAAAAGCAGCAGTAAGTTAAAATTAGCGTTAAATAAGTTTTAAAAAGCTCACAGTATGTGAGCTTTTTTGTGGGTGTTTATTTTTGGGACTTCAGATTTAAATAATTATGAGCTGCGCTCGTCACGTCACGTCAGCAAGCTGCACGTCTACAATACCGAGTTAAATTTACGCTTTATACTTATACAATAACTCAAAAGGTATATGGCAATAGTCATCTGGATGGTTGGTTAAACGGTCTTGATGCTCAGGATCGCTTGGCACGTAATTAGTTAGCGGCTCTACCTGTACTACAATTTTTTCTGCATCACTGCGCTTATTTATATAATTGTTTGCTGCGTCTAAATGGCCTTGGTGTTTGCTGTAAATAGCAGTGCGGTATTTAGGGCCTACGTCATCCCCTTGTTTATTAATGCTATATGGGTCAATAATTTCAAAAAAGTAGTCAAACAGCTTATTTAGGCTAACGGCGTTTAGGTCAAAAATTACCTTTACGCATTCTGCGTAACCATCGTAGTCGCCATCTGTAGTTTTACTTGAACCATTAGCGCGCCCTGCCTGTGTGCTAACAACACCAGGCAAGTGTTTCATAAACTCTTGTACGCCCCATAGGCAGCCACCAGCAAAGTAAATAGTATTGTGTTCTTTAGTATCCATTATAAATGCTACCTAATGAGTAAAGTGTGAATGGTTATCAAATGCAGATATTAACAAATTAATGTACAATCGCGCACAAAATGACTGCTGTTACATTTAGCTATTTTATCATGCTCAAATATGAGCTTTTAAATTAATTGTAACCGCAGCTACAAATAAAAAACGACGAGAAACACATGAACCGCACACCACACATTATATTGCCTGCACTATTATGCAGCGTTACTCCATTTGCTTATGCTAATACGTTATCTGATGAGTCTTCAATCGAGCAAATAACAGTGGAGGCTTCGCCTACTGCGAATAAACTGCCTGTAGGTACATTTGACTCGCCTATTTCTAATTTAGAATACGATCCGCGTGTAGATCTTCAATCACGAAATATGGCTGAGGCACAAGCTGATGTAACTATTCGTGGCGGTATTTTTGAAAACACCGGCTTTAGAGTAGGCAGTGCTACCCTGCTTGACCCGCAATCTGGTCATTATTTTGCTGAAATTCCCATTGCACCGCAAATGCTAAGCGGCCCAGCAGTTTTAACCGGTGCCGATAACGCAATGTACGGTATGAACAGCTCTGTAGGTACGGTTTCGTTTGGTTGGAAACCGATTATTACTGGCGGTAGTGTATCGCTTGGTACTGGTACGAACGACTTTAATCTTCAAAGTATTCACGCTGCTAAAAACACACAACTTGATAGCTTAGCTGGCTATACCTTAGGTTTTGAAGGTGAATATTCTCACTCGCAAAGTGATGGCACTATTGATAATGGCGATCATGACTTTTCGCGCGCCTCAGCTCGCGTGCAATTGGCAAGTGAGAATAGCCAAACCGATTTATTTTATGGCTCGCAAGATAAGTTTTTTGGCTGGCCTAACTTGTATACCCCTTTTGGCGTTAACGAAACTGAAGATTTAGAAACCCGCCTTTGGATGCTTAACCACAAGCAAAATTACGCTGAAAACAGTAATTTTGAAGTATCGGCGTATTACCGCACCCATGACGATCACTATATTTACTCGCGCGAAAACCCAAGTGCATTCGAAGCGTTTCATAAAAGTGAAGTTAAATCGCTTGCTCTTTCAGGTCGCCATGCACAAAGCAATGCGTTTGCAATCAATTACTCAGCACAATTTATTGATGACTCGATTGAATCAACCACACTTGAAAACAACTTTACCTCACGAAAATATTATAAGCTGAGCGTATTGCCCCAATACACAATGGCGCTAAAGGCTAACCAACAGCTTATTTTTCGTTTAGGGGCTGCGTATGACGATACAAACCGTGATGATGCTAAAGTATCAGCCATTGGTGATATAACCTTAAATACCCAAAATAATGACGGCACAGCGCAAAGCCTTTATTTATCGTACGCGCAGGCGAGCCAAGTTGCAGGCTATACAGCTATTGGCGGCAACGATTCTGGTGGATTATTTAGAAGTAACTACAACCTTGAGCGCGAAACCACTTCAAACTTAGAGCTAGGTTTATTACTTGAAGAGCAAAGCTGGCAGTTAAACTCGGCTATTTTTTATCGAAAAGATAGTAACTTAACCGACTGGACCTTTAATTTTGATTCTACCTCGGCGCGCTTTGCAAACCCCGTTGATATTGATACTGCAGGGGTTGAATTTTTAGCGACTAAGCACTTTGATACAGCAAAACTTATTGCTAGCTACACCTATTTACATAAATCAGAGAACTACGGCGCAGCCGATATTGATGCCAGTTTTTACGCGTTAAACTTTCCTGATCACCGTTTAACACTTGGCGCTGTGTATAACCCAACTGATATTTTAGAATTTAGAATAGATAACGAATGGCGTACACAACACAAAAATGCACTTAGAAACGGCGACGACAACGCATTATTTACCCAACTCACGCTTAAAATAACCCCGCCTCAGTTAAGCAATTTATTTATTACTTTAGCGGCAGATAACTTATGGGATGAGTCGTTTGAAGAAATACCTGGTACACCAGGGCGTGGTGAACAATATACATTAAGCGCAACGTACAGTTGGTAAAATTAAAGCGGCGTTTACAAACTCAATTTATACTTTGGTTTGTAGACGCTGTGTTTTTATATAAAGCAAAGCTAAAAAGTTGCACAAAGAGGAGCGAATAAGAAATAAATGAGAAAACACAAACCAACTATTACTTAGAGTTAATCTCTCCCTCTAAAAGCGCAGCGCCTCTTGCCCTCTTTGTAAATAAACCACTTTTACAGGCTTTGCCTGTCACTTAAGCAAGCTTTACGTCTACAAAACAACCATATATCTACACATTTGCGGTAGACGCAGAGCTTGCTCGCGTGAAAAGCGCAGCTTTTAATTACTTAAAAAAATCACTCGGTAATAGATAAATGTAAATATATGTGTATCAACTTCGTAAACTAGGTTAACTGCTCAAGTTCGGTAATAAGCGCTAGAGCCTCTGCATTAGTTGACCCACATACATCGCGCGTGGCGCTAAAATCGCTACATACTTTAGGGCGGCTTTCATCGCCAAATAGTTTACATAAATTGTTCTCATCAAGCTGAATACAATGCTCTCCGGCTTTTTTACCGTTTGGCATACCGGGTATTGGCGAGCTAATACTTGGGGCAATGCAACATGCGCCGCAGCCTAAGCGACATGCCATAGGCTCTGTTTTCATAAATACCTCTGTTAGTTAAAGCCAGGCCTTTGTATTTAAATTTACACTCTGCCTAGCCCATTATTTATCTGTAATACACATATGTAATGCTTTGTTACATCTTAAAACGCCTTGTAAACACTTTATTGCGTATTATTGCCTTGTCACCAAATATATGAAGGAATGCCTTGTGGCTACTAAAAAACAAATTTTATTACCAGTCGCGGTTTTAGCAGCCGGGATTGCACTCGCTTTTGGCCTTTCAGCCATGAAAACACCACCAGAAGAAAAACCAGAGCAAGACACTCGCCCACTTGTTGCTGCGCAAAACGTAAACATTGATGCAATAACGCTCGATGTTAAATCGTACGGCGTAGTAAAACCTAAAGACCGTACAGAGCTGGTTGCACAAGTAAGCGGGCAAGTTATTTCAGTAGCCGAACAATTTGTTGAAGGCGCGTTTGTTAAGCAAGGCGATATTTTAGCACGAATTGATCCAAATGATTACGAGGCCGATTTAATTGAGGCCGAAGCAGGCCTTGCCCAAGCAAGTTCAGCGCTTGAAATAGAACGCGCGCAAGCTCACGTAGCTAAAGCCGAATGGGAACGTATTAAATCAGACTCAAGCGATGCAATTGCATCGGAGCTTTATTTACGTAAACCACAACTTGCAGAAAAAATGGCAAACTTTCGCTCTGCCCAAGCCCGTGTAAAACGCACTAAACGTAATTTAGAACGCACGTACATCAAAGCCCCTTACGACGCTATAATAAACCAACGCACCATTAGCTTAGGCTCAGTGGTTAGTGCGGGTAGCAAGTTTGGCGAGCTAAGCGCTACCTCGGTTGCAGAGGTGCGTTTACCGGTTGCAGATAAAGAGCTGCAATACCTAGATAACGGCGGTATTGGCGCATTGGTTACACTTAATGCTGAATTTGCCGGCAAACAAACAACATGGCAAGCCAAGGTGGTACGAAGCGAAGGTGTGGTAGATCAAACCAGCCGTATGAGCTATTTAGTTGCTCAGTTACCAACTCCGTACGCTGATAACACCAAACCACTGCGTTTTGGCTCTTATATAAATGCCACCATAAAAGGCCGCGCGCTTGATAACGCGATTATAGTGCCGCACCATTTAGTTAAAAATAACAAAATTGCTATTTTAAACGACGATCACACCCTGAGTTTTAAAACGCTTAATATTGTACGTGAACAAAACGGTATGGTGATTGCAGACCAAGGCTTAAACAGTGGTGAGCAACTTATTACCTCTGCCCTTGAATACCCAACAGAAGGCATGGCGGTTAAGCTAGAAGGCACTGAGTCTAAAAGCGATGTGACTCAATTAGCACTTAAAGAGGATACACCATGAGTACCTCAGAAAAAGGCTTAATTGCATGGTTTGCACGTAACCCAGTGGCGGCAAACCTCATCATGATTTTTATACTTATTGGCGGGCTTTTAACAGCGCTGACAATTCGTAAACAGGCATTCCCGCAGTTTGAAAGTAACTGGGTGAGTATTCAAGCGGTATACCCAGGCGCAGCCCCGCAAGAGGTTGAAGAAGGCATAACCATAAAAATTGAAGAAAACCTTGAGGGTACCGAGGGTATAAAACGCTTAATCACTTACTCTAACCGAGGTTATGCGCAAGCGTGGGTAGAAATAGAAGAAAAATACGACCTACAAGAAGCCCTAGACGAAATAAAAGCACAAGTTGATTCTATCAATACCTTTCCGGCAGGAATGGAGCGCCCCGTTATTCAACGTGAAAAATTTCAGCAAGAGGTAATGATCCTCGCGCTTTATGGCGACATGAGTTATTACCAGCTTAAAGAGCTAGGTAACGACATAAAAGATGAACTACTCGCCTTGCCTGGGGTTAATTTAGTCGATTTTTACAGTGGCCTAGATTACGAAATAGGCATAGAAATAAGCCCCGACAAACTACGCGAATATGGCCTAACTTTTAGAGATGTTTCAAGTGCGGTGCAAAATTTTTCTACCAATATGTCGGCAGGGCAAATTCGCTCTGACACTGGTTATATTTCAATGCGTGTTGAAAAACAAGCCTACCGTGGTGGTGAATTTGCAAAGCTTCCGCTTATAACGCTTGCCGATGGCGCACAGATTAACTTAGGCGATGTAGCAACGATTAATGATGGCTTTGAAGAAGGCTTACTTTACTCTAAATATAACGGTAAAAACTCACTCACGTTTGAAGTAGATGCCTCTAAAGATCAAGACATTACCGATGTAGCTAAAATTCTTAAAGGCTACATGGCAGAAAAACAATCGAAACTTCCACAAGGCGTAAAGCTCTCGCCTATTGTTGATTTAACTTACTACCTTGAAGGTCGACTCGATATGATGATCGACAACATGGTATGGGGCGGTATTTTAGTAATGATAGTGCTGGCACTGTTTTTACCGCTGCGTTTAGCTTTTTGGGTAATGATGGGCTTACCCGTTTCATTTTTAGGTGCCTTTTTGTTTATGCCAATTGGCTTTTTAGACATCACCATAAACATGGTGTCGTTATTTGCCTTTATTATTGTACTTGGCATTGTGGTCGACGATGCCATAGTCGTGGGTGAGTCTGCCAGTGCCGAAATAGAAAAACACGGCCATAGCCTTGATAATGTCATTCGCGGAGTTAAGCGCGTTGCAATGCCTGCCACTTTTGGGGTTTTAACCACTATCGCGGCGTTTTTACCGCAAGCTATGGCATCGGGCCCAGGCGCTGCGTTTTCTAAAGCCATTGGTGTGGTTATTATATTGTGTTTGATTTTCTCGCTGATTGAATCAAAGCTAATATTACCTGCGCATATTGCAGCCATGAACCCACGTAAACCTAACCCTAAAAACCCATTACATAAACTGCGTAATGTGGTTGATAGTGGCTTAAAACATTTTGTACAAAACTATTACACGCCTTTTATAGGCCACTGTATACATTATCGTTATACCGTAATTATTGGCTTTTTATGTATATTAATAGTCAGTGCAGGTATGTTTGCAGGCGGCTTAGTTAAGTTTGTGCCTAACCCTAAAATACCGCATGATTTTCCGCGTATTACGCTTGAAATGAACCTGGCCTCTTCGGAGCAAGCCACCCTTGAAACGGCCCGCAAAATAGAAGATGTATTACTCAAAGTAGATAAAGAGCTTGAAGAGCAATACGGCCAAAGCATGATCCGCGATTTATCGGTAAGCTTACGTGGGCGTACTCAAGCAAACATTATGGCTATTTTAGTAGAGCCACACTTGCGCCCTATCGACACCTTTGCATTAAGCACCCTGTGGCGCGAACAAATGCCCCCGCTTCCAGGTGTTAAAACGCTTAATATTCAAGATAATATTTTTAGCGGCGGACGTGATGACGGCGACGTAAGCTTTAGGCTACAAGGCAAAGATGCCGATGAGCTAAAAGAAGTAGCTGGTAAATTAAAAGCTAAACTACAAAGCATGGAAGGTGTAGGCGATGTAAACGACTCACTACAAAGTGCCACCGACGAAGTACAGCTAGATTTAAAACCACTGGCCTACAGCATGGGACTTACACTTGCCGACGTTGCATCGCAAGTAAGCTTTAGTTACTACGGATTAGAAGCACAGCGTATTTTACGCGAAGGCGAAGAAATTAAAGTAATGATACGCTACCCAGAAAGCGAGCGTAACTCAATTAGCAACATTCAAAATGCGCGTATTATTACGCCAACCGGCGCAGAAGTACCGTTAAGCGAAGTAGCCGAAGTTAGGCTAGTAGATGGTGTAAACCGTATTCGCCGTGAAAACTCAAACCGTACTGTTAATGTGTGGGCAGCGGTAAATACTGACCAAGTTGAGCCGTTTGCTATTGCACAAGAAATTCGCGATACCTATTTACCTTCACTGCTTAAAAGCTACCCAGGCGTTAAAAGTAATGTGGCTGGGCGCGTACAAGAAGAAATGGACAGCGCCGATGAGCAGTTACGCGACTTTGCTATATCGCTGATGATTATATTTGCCTTATTGGCCATTCCGCTTCGCTCTTACTCGCAGCCGCTTATTATTATGTCGGTTATTCCATTTGGTGTAGTAGGTGCAATGTTTGGTCACGTAATATTAGGTATGACCATGAGCGGGTTGTCTATGTTTGGCATTATTGCGGTAGCGGGCATAGTCGTAAACGACTCCCTCGTAATGGTTGATTTTGTAAACAAAGCACGCGCAGAAGGCATGGCCGTAAAACAGGCCGTTATGCAAGCCGGTGCAAAGCGCTTTAGAGCTATATTGCTCACTTCAATCACTACATTTATTGGGGTAATGCCAATTATTATGGAAACCAGCTTACAGGCTAAAATAGTTATTCCTATGGCGGTATCGCTGGCCTTTGGTGTGCTATTTGCCACGGTAATTACTTTAATACTTATACCTTGCCAATACGTAGCACTAGAAGACGCTAAGCGCCTTACCCGTAAGCTACTTGGTAAATCGCAGCCTATAAGTATTCAACCGACACCCACTGCCAAATAATTAAAGTTTCTCTCCCAACCATTAAAGCTCGGCCTAATACGCCGAGCTTTTTATTGCCTAAATATTGCACTGCATTATTAATAGTTTTTATAAAGTGTTTCAAATAAATTATGGGTAATTATTTTAATTATATCAGCGTATTATGCGCCCTCAATTTAAAGCATCGCTAACGCATTATAATTTTATTGCTTAGCATTAAGCTCACACCGCAATGGTTTTGAGCCGCTTGTCAGTTAAGTGCCCTCCACTTAGCTCTAATAACGAGGGCGTGTTGACCTTTGGCGTTTGAATTTGCAGCAGTATGTTTGGTTTTTAGGCAAGGCAGAGCCT
>NZ_LJSP01000019.1:50244-61211 GCF_001399995.1 Pseudoalteromonas sp. P1-11 | reverse complement strand
TCTGACTTCTTTGAATAAATTATATTTAAGAATCCCTATATGTACGAATGTAGCTCAGTTGGTTAGCGCGCTACCTACTCTCTATGCCCACGCCGAAATCGGTGGTTCGAATTCACTCAGTCGTACCAAATTTATTCTGACTTCTTTGAATAAATTATATTTAAGAATCCCTATTTGTACGACTGTAACTCAGTTGGTTAGCCCGCTACCCACCTTAAATCCTAACTAATACTGCAAACACCCGCAGTGTTTATAAATTCGTTTAAACAAAAACGCCCTCGTATTACTTATTTATTAATGCAGTTTGTTATTTAAAGCCAAATTAAGCCATTACTTAAAGGCGATAATTTTGTTTGATTTATATACTATTTGTTTACAATTTGATTATAATCGCTTAGTGGGTTTTTAAAGTGAGTTTAGGTATGGTGCGGGTTGGTATATTAACAGTATTCTTTTTCTGTGCTTTGTTTAGCCCGCTAGCATATGCTTATACACTTAATAACAACATTACCCTAGAGGATGATAACCTGTGGCGCCCTGTCATAGCATTCAATACGTCTCCTTCTGCACAGCAAGTAATTACATCTTATAAAAACGCTAGTGAAACGAGTAACCTGCTCGGTAAAAGTGGCGCTGTAATAACAAAAATTGCGCTAAATAACCCCACCACTGGAGATTGGTATGTGTTGCCGCAAGCCAATTTTATCGACGTTGGTTTAGCCTATTGGCAAACCGAACAGGGGGATATAGTTAAGCTTGCTGATTTTTCGCAGTCTCACGTTAATCAACCGGCTATTTTAATGCATGGACAAGCATTTAAACTGCCCTTCTATGCGCCAAGCAGTGGCTATTTATGGATATATTTAGAAGCCAAACACTATCCAACGCCGGTTGATTTAAGTATTTTAAGCGAAGGTGCATTTTTGCATCATCAGTTTTATATAAACTCATTAAGCCTTATTGCTATTTCTATCATGCTCACTTTAGCAATGATGGCCTTTGTAATGTTTTTAAGAGTAAAGCAAAAAGTGGCCTTGTTTTGTGCTGGGTATGTCGGTTTGCACGGTCTTGGTTGGGCGTTTGCTTCGGGCGCTGTAAATACAATTTATGCCAGCCCCTCTATTAATAAACATTACTTAGGTATTTATTTATTTGCCTTTGCTGTAAGTTGCGCAGCAGCATTTACCTACTACCTGTTTAACTTCGATAAAGAAAAAGCCAATAAGCTTGGGAGTGCTTTAAAGTACTTTACCGTTAGCGCATTTGTATGCGGTATCTGCAGCCTATTAATGCCCTTTTATTTAGTGTTTTATATCGCGCACTTTTTAGCAGCCGTATGGGTTATGCTTAGCTTAACCACCGGGTTTGCCATGCTTAGCCTGAACGATTTTAGAGCCAAGTATTTTTTATTTGGAAATATGCTCTATAGCCTGTCATTAGTAGTATACGTTGCGTTTCATTTTGATTTAATAAATGCGACCTCATCAGAAATACTTGTGCTGTTAGCCTTAGCAATAGATTGTGTGTGTATTGTGCTGTCTTTGTCTGAGTGGCTAAAGTTAAAACAGCATGAATTTAGTACCTTGTTACATGAATCTCGCTTTGATCCTCTAACCCAAGTAGGCAACCGACTACTATTAAATGATGAGCTGATTAAACTTGCACACAGTGCTTACATCATTGTGTTTATAGATTGTGATGGAATAAAAAAAATAAACGATGCGCTTGGTCACGCCAAAGGTGATGCGTTTTTAATAAATGCAGCAAAATTAATGACACAGCATCTACCGCAAGACGGCACCGTATTTAGAACCGGGGGCGATGAATTTATTTGGTTATGTAAAGTCAAAAACAAATCACACCTTCCCCAACTAAAAACCACACTTACCCAAAAGCTCACCGCATTACATCGCACTATTCAGCAGCAATGGCCACAATCCGGTATTAGTTATGGCATAGCATCTAGCGATGAGTGCCAAAGCCATACCGAGTGTTTAACCTTAGCGGATCAGCGCATGTATAACTTAAAATCAGCCCATAAACTTAAAGCAAGTTAAGCTAATAACCTTCTCAACCACCTTTTTCGCCACTTACCGCCTTTTATTTTACTCGAAGCCTCTGCTAGGTACGCTCATGTATTCGCCAATAACTTCATGCACGTGTGTCGCCCTTTGATCGTGCGCATGAAATTTATTAAACAGTGTAATAGTACAAAACAAACAAGAACAAAGTTATAATGGCGCTAATTTGTCAGGCGAATAAAGCTATAAATAACACGATTAAATTACACCAATAGGAGTTGTACATGGAACATATTATTTCGGGCGTGGCTAAGTTTCAAAAAGAAGTTTACCCATCAAAAAAAGCAGCGTTTCAAAAACTAGCCAATGGTCAAAACCCAGAAGTGTTATTTATCACCTGTGCCGACTCGCGTATCGATCCTAACTTAGTGACTCAAACTGAACCCGGTGAATTATTCATTTGTCGTAACGCGGGCAATATTATCCCGCCACATAGTAATCAAACCGGCGGTATGACAGCCTCAATTGAATTTGCGGTGGCTGCACTGGGCGTATCGCACATTATTATTTGTGGACACTCGGATTGTGGCGCAATGAAGGGCGCTATAAATACTGAAGGTTTATCAAGCTTACCGCACGTTAAAGAGTGGCTTGGCCACAGCCGCGTAGCAACTGAAGTTGTAAAAGAAAAATGCGGTTGCGCAGAGCTAAACAATAACGACCACCTAGGCTTAGTAATTGAAGAAAACGTAGTACAACAACTACAGCATATAAAAACACACCCTGCTGTGGCTGCAAAAATTGCAACTGGTCAAGTTAAGCTACACGGCTGGGTATATGATATAGAATCTGCAGAAATTAAAACCTACGATGAAGCAACGGGCAGCTTTAAACCTGTTGAAGATACCGATGTAGAAACCCTAGCAAAACAAAGCAAGTAAAGCCGCTTTACAGTATTAATGCACTTAGTGTTAATTTCATCTCATAATAACACTAAGTGCATTTTTTATTTATAGCCTAAACACTTACCCCTCGTTATTAGTTAACGGCACACATGCACTTTTATTGACTAAGCATCACATTGTAGCCTCATTTTGTGCACTCCCATAGTGCTAGCACCGCACCAAAACAACTCAAATATGCGTAAGTAAAACCATTTAAAAGTAATGTAGCCATTAAAAAACAAACACTTATAAAAATGGCCGTGTTTTTGCTTATATGATAACCATACCGTTCGTTATTAAAACGACACACATTTAGGTTGTTATGACCACAGGCAAAGAAGCCCGCTCGCAGTTGCATTAATTTGTAACTGTGGCGGGCTTTTTTGTTTTTAAATTAAACCGTCATTGAGGGGATACCAATGCAAACACCAACAAAAATACTCATTATTGGTAATGGGATGGTTGGGCACCATTTTGTAGAGCAAATGCGCCAAAGCGACGCTAACGCGCACATTACCGTACTGTGTGGAGAAGTAAATTTAGCTTATGACCGTGTTTACTTATCCAGCGTGTTTGATGGTAAAACAGCCGCCGATTTAGCCCTAACCACCTTTGATAATTATCAGCAGTTAAATATAAATGTGCATACTAACCAGTGGGTTAATGAAATAGATAAAAAAAACAAGGTAGTTAGCACTCAAACCGGTGATAAATTTAGTTACGATAAACTTATTTTAGCAACAGGCTCGTACCCGTTTGTGCCGCCAATTAAAGGGAATGACCAACCCCATTGCTTGGTTTACCGTACCCTAGAAGATTTAGAGCAAATAAAAGCTAGCGCTGCACAAAGTAAAAGTGGCGTAGTGATAGGTGGCGGCTTATTAGGGCTTGAAGCAGCCAATGCAATTAAGCAACTTGGACTTGATACTCATGTAGTTGAGTTTGCACCCCAACTTATGGCGGTACAACTTGATGAACAAGGTGGTACGCTGTTAAAAAACAAAATTGAAAAACTGGGCGTGAGTGTGCATACCGCTAAAGCCACCAGCGAAATAGTAAAAGGCGAAACGAGCCGTTACAGATTAAATTTTTCAGATGACACGTTTTTAGAAACCGACTTAATTTTGTTCTCGGCCGGTATTCGCCCATACGATGAGCTTGGCAAAGTAGCCGAACTTGAATTAGGGCAACGTGGCGGCATTGTAATAAATAACCAATGCCAAACATCAAACCCTGATATATATGCTATTGGCGAATGTGCCTTATGGGACAAAAAGCTTTTTGGTCTAGTTGCTCCGGGTTATAACATGGCTCGCGTGGTTGCAAGCCAACTTACAGGCGGCGAACTTGAGTTTTTAGGCGCCGATATGAGCACAAAATTAAAACTACTCGGGGTAGAGGTAGGCTCAATTGGCGATGCCCACGCTAAAACCCCCGATTGCAAAGAGCTAATTTATCAAGATCCTATTCGTGATTGTTATAAAAAAATTATTTTAAATGAGGCAGGCAACAAGTTATTAGGCGCAGTGCTTGTTGGCGATACTAGCGATTACGACACACTGTTGCAGTACATGTTAAACGACATGGTATTACCCGCACACCCTGAGTGCCTCATTTTACCTGATAGCGAAGGAGCACCTGTTTTAGCGGGAAATGCCCTGCCCGATACTGCTACTATTTGTTCGTGTCACAATGTAAGCAAAGGCGACATTGTGGGTGCAATTGATGGCGGCTCATGCGATTTATCTGCAGTTAAAGCTTGTACCAAAGCCGCCAGCGGCTGTGGTGGTTGTGCCGCATTATTAAAATCGGTAGTCGACAGTGAACTTCAAAGCCGTGGGGTTGAAGTTAACAACCATGTGTGTGAACACTTTGCTTTTTCGCGCCAAGAGTTACTGCATTTAGTAAAAGTAGAAAGCATTAAAACTTTTGATGATTTGCTCGCTAAACATGGCAGCGGTCATCACGGCTGTGAAATATGCAAACCTGCAGTGGCCTCTATTTTAGCTTCAACGTGGAATGAGTTTATTTTAGAACCCGCTCATGTTGGCCTGCAAGACACCAACGACACTTACCTTGCAAATATGCAAAAAGATGGCTCTTACTCTGTCGTTCCCCGTATAGCGGGTGGCGAAATTACCCCCGACAAACTTATCGTTATTGGCCAAGTTGCCAAAGACTTTAACCTGTACTGTAAAGTAACCGGTGGGCAGCGTATCGACTTATTTGGCGCACGCCTTGAAGAGCTCCCTATTATTTGGGAAAGACTTATTGCAGCCGGTTTTGAAACCGGTCACGCTTATGGTAAATCGCTCAGAACTGTTAAATCGTGCGTTGGCAGTACGTGGTGTCGCTATGGCGTTCAAGACAGTGTTGGCCACGCGATTGCGATTGAAAACCGCTACAAAGGTTTACGCGCCCCGCATAAATTTAAAATGGCCGTATCGGGTTGTACTCGCGAATGCGCTGAGGCACAAAGCAAAGATATAGGCGTAATAGCAACCGAAAATGGCTGGAACTTATACGTATGTGGAAATGGCGGTATGCGCCCGCGCCATGCTGATTTATTTGCTACCGATTTAGATACCGAAACACTCATTAAATACATTGACCGCGTGATCATGTTTTACATTAAAACCGCCGATAAACTGCAGCGCACCTCAGTGTGGATGGAAAATTTAGAGGGCGGATTAGATTATTTAAAAAGCGTAGTAATAGACGACAGCCTAGGTATTTGCCATGAGCTTGAAACCCAAATGGCGCTTATAACTAAAACTTACGCCTGCGAATGGAAAAAAGCAGTCGAAAGTCCAGAGGCCTCAAAACGGTTCCGCCAATTTATTAATAGCCCAGATGCCGATAGCAATATTTTATTTGTACAAGAGCGCAACCAAATTCGCCCCGCCACTGACTCTGAAAAACGTAACCAGCAAAATTCGACAAACCGTATCCCCGTAATGGAAATTGAGCAGGAGCAAGCTGATGTATTGGCATAAAATTGGAACAACCGACGACCTAGTTGCTAATAGTGGCGTATGCGCATTAGTAAACAACCAGCAAGTGGCCATATTTTATGTTCCACAAAATAGTGAGCCTGTGTTAGCCATTAGCAACTACGACCCGATAGGCAAAGCCAATGTACTATCGCGCGGCATTATTGGCTCTATTGATGGAAAGTTAGTAGTGGCCTCCCCTTTGTATAAGCAACATTTTTGTTTAAATACCGGCGAGTGCCTAGAAGCAGAGGCAATACAGCTCCCCGTATTTGAAGCCAAAATAGACAATGGCAATGTCTTTGTTAGCGCTGAGCCAAAAGCCATTACAGCGTTAGCATAAGGAGCAATAAAATGAGTGTTCTTTCGTATTTTTCGGGTATTGACAGCCCATGGCTAAACAAGTTTGTTAATAAACTCACTCAAGATACAAAGCACAAAGCTAAACACAAAAAAAACGGCCACGTGTATTTAATAGGGGCAGGCCCGGGCGATGCTGAGCTTATAACGGTGAAAGCGCAGCGCCTGATTGCAGCAGCCGACGTTGTATTGTACGACAGCCTAGTTAGTGAAGCGCTTTTAAATACACTGCCTAAACATGCGCAGCGAGTGTATGTAGGTAAACGCGCAGGCAAGCACTCTATGCCACAAGCTGCCATTAGTGCCTTATTAGTAAAATACGCACAACAAGGGTTTAAAGTTGTTCGTTTAAAAGGTGGCGATCCGAGTATTTTTGCGCGCATTAATGAAGAAGCCAACGCCCTATCAGAGCACAATATTAATTTTGCTATTGTCCCAGGCGTTACCACCGCGTGTGCAGCCTCGGCTTATACTGGTATACCGCTTACTGCTCGCGATGTGGCCCGAAGTGTTACATTTTTAACGGCGCAATTTGCCGATCCTAATAAACTCCCTAATTGGCACAACTACACCTATGTACAAGGCTCTAACAACCCCACGCTAGTCGTCTATATGGGATTAGGACGTTTAAACGCATTAAGTACTGGTTTGCAATCGGTTGGCTGGCCTAAAACAACCCCTATCGCATTGATAGAAAATGCCACCACCAACCAGCAAAAAATAATAACCAGCACGCTTGGGCAAATTATTAGCGAAAGTGCGGTGCATACATTAACGGGCCCTACGCTAATTATGGTTGGCGAGGTAATAAATCATCAAATGGCTATCAGCCCAGCGTTGCTGCAATGTAGCAACGTATAAATTCCCCCTCTGGTGTTTGCTCTGTGCAGTTTACAGAGTAAACACTTTTTTCCCCTCGTTCATGAAGGGCGCAATCGAGTGCAAAAACAACTATTTTTGCACCAAAAAGGTTTATTCCTGTAATAAGGACAGATAAGTTAAAATGGGAACAAATAACAAGTATGGCTTTAAGCGGCTGTTTTAATTTAATTTTAAATTCAATCGAAAATTTTTTAAATGATTGGAACAGTGGTTGCACTTTATATACAAAAAAGTGTGGAACAAGTCCTATGTTATCGAGCAATCCTCTCACAAAACAGTTTTTATTAGCAGCAAAATACCAAGAAATTCATGCCTTAAAACAGCTTCAAAAAAGCTGTGCATCGCTTACTAAACTGGGCGATTTTATACATCAGTTACAAAAAGAACGCGGCATGAGCAATATTTATTTAGCCTCTAACCGCAAACGTTTTGCTTCGCAGTTAAAACAACAAATTAGCTTAACAGAGCAAACACAAACGCAGTTTTACCACTCAATTAAAACGACCTTTATTACCGATAACGCCGATACGGGCCACACCCGTTTGTACAATTTAATTACCCATAGTTTGCAATCGTTAGAGGCGCTGCCAGAGCTGCGACAACAAATAGCAAATCAAAAAATTACCCCTGTGCATGCAACTCAATCGTATACGCAGCTTATTTCGTGTTTGCTAAATATAATTTTAGAAGCCGCCGATGGCGCAAGCGACCCGCGCGTTACACGATTGCTAGTGGCTTATTTTAATTTTATGCAAGGTAAAGAATACGCCGGACAAGAACGTGCCTGTGGCGCGCAAGCGTTTGCATCAAGTAAGTTTACCATGGAGCAAAAACAACAGCTTGCTCATTTTGTTCAACAACAGCACTACAGCTTTACGTTTTTTAACGAATACGCCGACGAACACGTATTAAAATGCTATCGCTCGTTAACTGATCACCCCGTAAATAAGCAAGTGGATCAGCTACGCGGGCTTTTACAAAATTTAGATGACGAAAATGCGCAGCCGCTTTCTCAGCTTAGTGAGGTGTGGTACGAGGTAACAACAACGCGTATCGATATTATGCACAAAATTGAGCAAAACCTCAGTGACTACCTTATTGACTCTGCAGCAATGCAAATTGCTCAGGCGCAGCGCACTTTAAATTCAAATAAACAGGTTATAAGCAGCCTTGAAGAACAATACATGCCAATGACCGACGGCCAACTCGCGTTTAAACAAAATACCCCCCAAAATACCGCTGCTAATAAACTCAATAGTAATAAAAGCATGTACGACCTAATCATGGAGCAAAGCCAACATATTAAGCAAATAAACCAGGCTTTAGTTGATGCTAAACGGGTAATAACAGAGCAAAAAATAATACATCAGGCAAAGTATATTTTAATAGAGCAGCTAAGCCTTAGCGAAGAGCAAGCTCATAAAAAGTTGCAAAAGCAAGCAATGGACTCGCACTGCTCGCTTTATAATATTGCGCAAAAAATTGTAGAGCTAAGCGATTAAAATCGGGCGTGTGGTTAGCGCCCAAAACCCCTTAAAGTAAGGGTTTTAAAAAGCGGTTTTTACGAGGTAAGTAATAATCGTCGTAATCAAGCGACACAATAATACGCTCTGCTTTGCCAAGTAGTTCGCTGCGGGGGATTAAACCAATAACACGCGAGTCAGCACTGTGGTCGCGGTTATCACCCATTGCTAAATAATAATCTTCAGGAATAGTTATTTTATTAAAACCCGATAGCTGTGAAGGCGTATGTGCAACACGAATCGTGTGTTTGTGGCCATTTAAATCTTCTATTTTATCTAAAGAATCAATATTGCTTTGCAAGTTATTGTATTTAAGTTTAACGCCATTAATTTCTAGCTCGTTGTTATAAAGCGCTACCGTATCGCCTGGCACACCAATTACGCGTTTAATTAACCGGTTATCAGCAGCTTGTGAGTCAAATACAATAATATCGCCTGTTTGTGGGTCGGCTAATTTAACTAAAGGAATATGCGTAAAAGGGATGCGTATATCATAAGCCATTTTATCGGTTAAGATTCTGTCGCCTTCTAATATGGTGGGTTTCATCGAGCCTGTCGGTACTTCATACCAATCGGCAACTGCACTTCTAAACACGCTCATCAGCGCAATAAATAAAATTAACGAACGGTTATTTTTCCAAAATTTATAAAGTGGCTTCATACCTAGTCCCTACCTATCATAAGTAATAGTATGACTAGCTTAATACCAAGCAGTTCAATGAATAATGTAACAAAAAGTGTGGTGATTTTAGGTAGAATTACCAAGGCTTATGCCTTGGTAAGGAGTAATTCGTGAAGCTTATTGCTGGTTTAGCTTGTCTTTCGCTTCTTTTACTTTTTCAAAGTCTAGGCCTAGTTCGTCGGTGGCTTCTTTAATTAAGTGCGGCTGAGTCATCACCACGGCCATTAACTGCTGTAGTTTTTCAGGCGGAATACCAAGCTCTTGTACTAATGCCATTGCCATCATTGGGTTTTGTGTAAAGGCCTCGAACAATGCTTTTACTTTTTCGTCGCTTACATTGTGCTCTTTAAGTATTGCTAGTATTGGGTTCATTTTTAACCTTGTGTGTTTTGTACGTATTTTATATTTACTAAATTATATTAGCTGAGCCATGCATTAACAACGCCAACCCACGCCTCAGTGTTACATTGGGTGGTTATTCTACAAGTAATACCACTTTACCGGCATTTTCATTACGATCTAAAATAGCATGCGCTTCGTTTGCATCGCTCCACGGTAGTGTTTTATACACGTTAAAGTCGTACTTTTTAGTAGCAATATCATTGTAAAAACGGGCAACTAAGTCATCGCGTAATTGGCGTTTAAACTCAATACTACGGTTTCTAAGTGTTGATGCATGAAACGAAATACGTTTGCGTAGTAGCGCTGCAAAATCAACCTCAGCAAAACGCCCATCTAAAAAAGCGAGCATAATAATTTGGCAATCCATGGCAGCAATAGCCGCATTTTTATTTAAATAACTGCCCGATACAGGATCTACAATTGCATTTGCTAAAAGCTCATTTGCTTGCATATATTCTACAAAGTCAGTTGTTTTGTAATTAATGGCATGATCGGCGCCAAGGGCTTTTGCATGCTCGCATTTTTCATCTGAGCCTGCAGTAATAACCACCGTTGCACCTGCACTTTTAGCCATTTGAATCGCCGCACCGCCTACACCACTTGCCCCTGCATGAATAAGCGCTGTTTGGCCTTGTTGTAATTTACCCAGTTCAAAAAGCGCACCAAATGCTGTTAGGTACACTTCGCTAATAGCTGCACCTTCAACCATGGTTAAATCATCTGGCAATACCATTAATTGTTTAGCATCTATGGCAACGTATTCGCTGTAAGCCCCGCCTGCGCACAAGCTAAAAATACGTTTATTAAGCCAGCTTTTATCAACATCAAAACCAAGCTCAACCACTGTGCCTGCGCACTCTAAACCTAAAATGGGGCTATCCCCAGCTGGCGCTGGGTATTTACCTTGGCGCTGCATGCAATCAGCGCGATTTACACCTATGGCAGACACTTTTACTAGCACTTCGTGGCTTTTTAAAACCGGTTTATCGGTTTCACTAAATGCAAGGGTGCCACCCTTATGAGAAATATATTTCATTAATGCTCCGTATTTAGCCTTTTAATTAGGGCCTGATAACCTTTCAGGATTAAAATTTGTTCAATCTAGGGGCCATTTAATCGCGGCGCGAGGTTTGTAACCTAGTGGGCTCGATAACTGCTCC
>NZ_LJSP01000019.1:0-50188 GCF_001399995.1 Pseudoalteromonas sp. P1-11 | reverse complement strand
CGTTATCGCCTATTTATGGGGAACAACCACACTACATAGGCTCTGCCTTGCCTAATTACCAAACAGACGGCTGCAAATTTAACCTCAAAAGATAAACAGGCCCTAGCTAGACATGGGGTTAGTTATTTTTATTTAAACCGCCAGCTTTGTTTATACGGGTATACGTCAGGTAAAAAGCCTGATTTAATTTGTTGTTGGCAAGCTTGCCAAAAATCAGCTAAAAACAGATCGTTATGTTCGCAGTTAAAATAGTTAAATGCCGTTTCGTTTGCGCTAAAAAACACCTTAAACTGACTGGGGAAAATATCGTTTTCTGCTATATCAAAATAACTGTTGGCGCTTAGCTCCTCCAGGTCGTTTTGTGCGCTAGGTACATCTCTAAAATGGCAATCAGTCAATGGGCAAATTTCATCAAAGTCGTAAAAAACAACGCGCCCCCAACGGGTTACGCCAAAGTTTTTCATTAGCATATCGCCTGGGAATATATTTGCGCCGGCTAAGTCTTTAATCGCTTTACCGTAATCGGTCATAACCTGTTGTAATGCTTTGTTAGAGCAGTGATTAATGTATAAATTAAGCGGCGTCATTTTTCGCTCAACATACACATGCTTTAAAATAAGCGCCTTACCCGATATAACCATGCTGCTGCCAATTTGTGATTTCATTTGCTTAAGTAACTCGTCGCTAAAGCGGCTGAGGTCGAACGCTAAATACCTAAATTCGTGTGTATCTACTAAGCGTCCTACGCGGTCGGCTTGCTTTACAAAGTTGTACTTGGCTTTTACTTGCGCTTTGGTGGCTGTTTTTGGTGCACTAAATTTATCTTTTATTACTTTATAAACGTAGTCTAGCCCTTCAATGGTAAATACCAGCATAACCATGCCGGGAGTACCTGGGGCTGTCACGTATTTAAAATTAGTAGGGCTATTTTTAGTGGTATCAACTTTGTAACGATAAAACTCTGTTTTAGCGTGCTTAATAAAGCCAATGGCGTTAAATAACTCAAAGCGTTTTTTATGAGGCATCAGCACGCTTAAGTAATCTACGTAACGCGCGGGTTGGTCGGTATCAACCATAAAATAGGTACGAGCAAAACCAAACAGTAAACTTAACTGATCGGCGCCCATCATTACGGCATCAAGCTTTAACCCTTTATTAGTATTTAATATGGCGATAGCAAAAGGCATATTATCGCCATTTTTAGCAATACAGCGCCCTATTAAGTAACAGGCTTTGTTTCTAAAAAATAATGAATTTGCGTATTCTATAAACCCGTCGTTTAAATTTATAAGCTCATACACTTGTTTGCATTGTTGCTTTGCACCGGCCATTAACGTTGTTTGCAATGCCTGTAAATCGGCGTTTAAATGGCTAAAAGGCACTCTAAAAGCTTGGCGGGTAATGAGCGTTTTTACAGCATGGTTAAACCCATCTTTAAACGATATTCTCCTTACTAAATTTTCATACGAACGCGGCTCGCTTCTGTATTTTGCTTTTAATACAAACAAATGTACGGTACGAATTTTTTTATCGTCCCAAATTGCACCAAAGGTAGAATTAAAAAAGGTATGTGCTATGGGTTTGTTTTCATGATTTTGCACCATATCGCCGTATATATTTTTAGCTAGCTGCCATGTTTGCGGGCAACTCAGTTCAGCGTAAGCAATTACTCTCACAGCTTCACTGACATTTTTTACTTCCCGTTCGTACACTTGTAAGCGTTCGCGCATGGCAGTTTGCACATCGTGATATTTTTGTTGTTCAAACCGGCTTTGCGCACCTAGCGTAATATTTAAAAACTGCGCAAACATTGCTTCAAAGCCTGCAAAAACAGCGCGGGCCAACTTAGTAGCAATAACTTGCTGTAGCGCATTATTGGTTTGATTAGTTAACGATTTTGACATGGTTACAACACTTTTATTTTTACCACTTATAGCGGTTATTTTTTATTAATTGTTTACACCTTAGCAAGCAGGCTTTAATTTAGGTAATTAATAAAGCATATAAATAAAATTGATCATATGAATATACGTAACGTCGATCTCAACTTATTAGTGTACTTAAATGTGCTCATTGATGAAAAAAGTGTTTCAAAAGCAGCTAATAAACTCGCACTAACACAACCTGCCATGAGTAACGCACTTAAACGATTACGTGATTTATTTGACGACCCACTACTTGTGCGTGCCGCAGGCTCTATGACCCCCACCAGCAAAGCACTTAGCTTAAAGCCTGAAATAGAGTCTCTTTTAAAAATGGCAGAGGCGATTACTCAGCCCAGTGAGCAATTTAACCCAGCAACGGCAGAGGTGACTTTTAGAATAATGGCAAACGACTACATGGAGTCGACCTTAATTGCCCCCTTTATTACTGAGCAGTTAACTAAAAACCCGGGGGTTAATTTTGATGTACTGAGTCCAAGCGATGTAAACCTGCAAGATATGGAAAAAGGCACTATTGATTTAGCCATAAACCGTTTTAATGGCTTGCCTCGCTCGTTTCATCAAGCCAGTGTTTGGCGCGATAATTACTGCTGTTTAACCCACCCTAAAAATACCTTTTTACAGCACTCAAGCCTTGAAGATTATCTGCAAAAAGAACATGTTTGGGTAAACCGCGCTGGCTGGGGGCCAGAAGCTGCCGTTACCAATAAGTCAGGCAAGCAAAAACTAGGCTGGGTAGATGAAGCACTTTGGCAGCTAGAACAAACACGTAAAATACGGGTGTTTACACGCCACTACATGATTGCAAGTTTGCTATGCCAATCAGAGCAACTTATTGCCACCTTACCGCGCAGGCAGGCTAAATTATTAACCACGCATACCGATTTAGTCATTAGCCCAGTACCGTTTCAAATAGTTCCTATTGAGGTAAAAATGATATGGAGCCCGCTGCTTCACCATGCTCCCGCACACCAGTGGTTACGCCGTGAGCTGCTTGAGTTTGCTAAAACAATTGCTGATAGGTAATTAGTAATTTTCTTTAATTTAAAATTCTGATTACAGCTCAAAATGTATTAAAAAAGATTTAAGGAAAATCACTATCAACATTGATTACTCTAATTATTCACTTAAAGAATTACATGAAGCACTTGAAACTATTGATGCAAACAAATACCCGCAAAGATACAAACATCTAATAGAAGAGCTAAACAACCCAAAGAGAGTGGATCCTAAGGTTATAAAGCAATTAGAAATAACAGAGCAAAACTCGAAGAAAGAAGCCAAAGCATACGTAACTATTTTACTAGGCTTGTTTTTCATTCTATGGAGCTACTTTACTTATAATGATGGCGTTATACATAATAAAGGAGGGGAACGGGTAATTGCTTCTATCGAATCGAGCCCTAAAAAATTCTATTTTTTTATTTTTGGTGCAATAGGCTTAGGGTGTATAACCGTCGCGCACGGTATAGAAACGATAGTAAAACAAAAAAAAGCGCTCAAAAATAACAATTATGAAAAATAAAAAAGAATATCCTTACCTATGCGAAAGCCGCCTTAGCTATATTTATAGATGTATAAAATGTGGCGCTTTTATTAAAAAAGGAATGCACGTGTGCTATCGGTGTGAACATGTTTTTTCTAAAGAAGATGTTGATATTATGATCAAACAGTATCGTAAAAATTATAAGAAAAACTGGCATCATAAACTTTATTTTGTGGTTTTTATCACAACTATTATATGCGCATTGCTCTTTTAAAAATGAAAAAGCGCCATGGTATTCAACTTTGGGAAAATACCATGGCGCTTTTGAAATCGTAGAAATAGGAGTGAACCCTACCCTTTATATTTAGCAACCTTGATGCCAACCCACCAAAAAAATAAAAAACTTTAAAATCAAACACCTAATTAAATTATGCTTTTAATTATTATTTAGTGTGTCCCAGTTTTGTGCATTTTTATAGGTTTTTGCACCACTTTAAATAAGCATGCTAAGTGGTTTTTGGTTAGTTGTCATTTACTATTGATAAAATCAATGTCAGTTATTGAAAACAACAATTTCATTAATAATACACTTAGCGCTAAAGTGAAGTTAAGCCAACAAACTAAGAGTAATGATTATGACAACATCAAGCTTCACACAACAAGACGGGTTATTTATTGACGCTAATTTACATCAGTTTATTACCCAGCAGTTATGCACTAAAACCAATGCCGCTGAGACATACCAAGCACTTGCTACCTTGGTTGATGAGTTTGGTTGTAAATGCCGTAAAACAAAGCACCAACCGGATGACATTTTAGAAGTAGATACGCTACTGCATGCGTACCAGCGTAAAAACCACCCGCTTTGCCATGTAGATGCACAAACAACCGAGGCAGTACTTGATGAATACTGCTGCCAAGTACCGGCTATTATTGTAGTTGCATTAATGGATACGCTTAGTGGTACTCAGTGCGATGAACCTAATGCACACGATATTTACCACCGCGCTGCACAGCTTACTAATCGCCCATGTGTACACAAGGCAAAAACAGCCACAGCGGCCTAATAATGGAGTTGCTTAAAAATACTCGATAACCTTTTGTGCAAAATCACTGCAGCTTAGGGTTGTCGAGTTATTAATATTTTGCGCTAAATCAAAGGTTACATTACTGCTTTTGAGTGCTTGTTCGAGCGCTTGTTCAATCAGCTTTGCTGCCTCATCCCAGCCCATAAACTTAAGCATTAAAACGGCACTTAAAATACTGCTACTTGGATTTGCTTTGTTTTGCCCTGCTATTCTCTCAAACGTACCATGAGTTGGTTCAAAAAATGCCACATCGTTATTTAAATTAGCAGCCGGCATAATGCCCACTCCGCCAACTTGTGCGCTGAGCATATCAGCTAAAAAATCGCCATTTTGGTTTGTGGTTGCCACCACATCAAATTGCTCTGGGTTCATTAAACATTGTTGCAGCATGTTATCGGCTATCACTTCTTTAATAATTAAAGGCGATTTATTAGCGCGTGCTATTTCAAGCCAGCGTCCGTTTTCGTGTGGGGTAGCGTTAAACTCATTTTGGGCTAAGGCAAACCCCCAACGTTTAAAGGCACCATCGGTAAATTTAAGTACATTTCCTTTATGCACAAGCGTTAACGATTCGCTGTTATTTGTAAGGGCATAATTAATTGCATAGCGTACTAGGCGCTCGGAGCCTTCTTTAGATATATTTTTTATACCTATGCCACACTCTTGAGAAAACCTTAGGCGCGTTACTCCCATTTCTTCACATAAAAAGTCGAGCATTTTCTCGCTCTCTACGCTGCCAGCTTGCCACTCTATTCCTGAATATACATCTTCGCTGCTATCACGCAGCACTGTTATGTTAGTTAAAAATGGATTTTTTAACGGCGATGGCAACGCACTTAGCCCTTTAACAGTGCGCATATTTACAAATAAATCCATTTCGTGCCTTAGCGCCACATTTAATGAGCGAAAACCGCCGCCAAGAGGTGTAGTTAGCGGCCCTTTAATTGCTATTTTGCACGCACGTACTGCGTTAATCGTCTCCTCTGGGAACCAATCGCCATCATATAACTTTGCTGCTTGCTCGCCGTTATATACTTGCATCCAGTGAATTTTTCGCTCCTTTGCATAACAGTGTGTAATGGCATTATTCACCACATGCTGCATGGCCGGTGTGACCTCTTGCCCAACCCCGTCACCATTAATATAAGCAATAATAGGGTTTACAGGCACATGCCATTGGCCTTTAGCATCAATAGTAATATTTTGTCCGTGCTCAGGGATTTTAATATGCTGATAAGCCATGGTTAATACCTATAGTCAAAATAGTGTTACCTGATTAAATCATGCTTGATTGAGCATGTATGCAATTTGCTTTTTATAATTGATATTAGTTAAAAAAATAACGAATTACGTGTGCTTAATTATGTAAATAGTGGGTCAAGTATTAAGCGCGTATTTAGGAGGTATAAATGAAGTTATTTTGGCTGTTATTGCTATTAATGTGCTCTTTAAAAGCCTCAGCTGTTGATGTGGTTATTCATAATTTAGACGCACTGACGACTAAGGGTGAAAAAACGGTAGCTACTTGGGTAAATCAAAGCCTTAAAAAAACACAAAATACCTTAGGCCCATTACAACAAAGCACCCTCCCTATTTATTTAAAGCCACAATATTTTGCTTTTGAACCCGTGCCATGGGCTAGCGTAAAACGAAATAATCCCGATGGATTAGAGCTGCATATTGACCGCTACGCAAGTTTAAATGCATTTACAAAAGATTGGACGCTTTACCATGAGCTCTCTCATTTATATTTACCACTACTGCCTTACTCTGGCTTTTGGTTAAGCGAGGGGTTTGCCAGTTACATGCAAAACGTAATAATGCGCAACAGCGGTGTTATTAGCCAAGCGCAATTTGTTCAGCGCCTAAACGCAGGGTTTGAGCGAGCACGCTTACAAACTAAAACAAAGCAACAGCCACTTAATAAACTTTCAAATGATATGTGGAAGCAACGTGCACAACAGCGGGTTTATTGGACAGGGGCAGCATTTTTTGTAGAAGCCGATTTAGCCCTTCAAAAACAAGGTAAAAGCGTTGCCGCTATAATAAAACAATACCAACTATGCTGCAGAGCTGCGCGCACAAGTGCTAAAACGCTCATAAAAGAGTTAGATAAGCTCTCACGCAGTAGTATTTTTACTACCTTGTACGCGCAATATAATACGCGTACCGACTTTCCTGTTATTACTAAAACGCAGTTAAATACACTTTAAGTGCTTTTAATAAGTGCGAAATACTCATCATATGCTTTTACATTGTAATTAGTTGAGTAAGCATTCATAAAACCATGCAAAAACGGTGTTTTGTTACACGTAACTTGGCTTTTACTGGCTAAAGCACTTATCACTTCATCTACATTAAAATGAATTTCGGTATGTGGAAAAATAAACGTACAAGGTACTTTTGCCGCAATATCTAAATGATTTCTAATTTGTGAAGGGTAAAAGCCAATCAGCTTTTTTAGGTGTGGATTGCCTGTTAATAACTGTGCGCGCCACGCGGCACTTGCGCCTGCACTAAACCCTATACAGGCTGTTGGCTCTGTAAGGTTATTAAATACATTTAAGAGCTTAGCTACGTAATTGTCATGGCCACAGTCATTTATAAATTTATTATAATAATACTTTTCACTATCAATGGGTTGCAGTTCTCCTTTGTAGGGGTCTATAACCTCTGTATTGGCTTGCATAATATCTAACAACCTCATTAAAGGTGCTGTTAAACCATAAATATCGCTGACTATTATGTAATTCATACTTACCTTTTTAGGGTTAAAATCCATGCGTTTAAGCAGTTGATAAAATTAAGTATAAATAATTTTTAAATAAATAGCTTGCACACATTTTTTATTTAGGTTACCTTTCTTCTCTGGTCTTAAAAAACCACCGCGGTTAACCTTTTTACCCTGATCCAGTAAGCCCCGCAAAACGTATATTTTAAAGCTAAGTTATTGTACGGCGAGAACCCCTATTAATACCTTGATGATTTTTTTAATATCATCGCAAAAGTGTCATAAAGATCGTCAACACTGTAATGAAGCTAAACACAACATCGTTAATTTATTAACTGCATTTGGCTATAAAAAATAGCGCAGAGTAAATAACAAGAATAAAGTGAGTTTTATTATGTCTTATAAATACAATGGATCTATGATCCAAATTGCCCATCCGGTGCAATCAATTTCTGTAAACAAACAACGTGTTATTTTTAGTGATACACAAGGTTTGAAAAACGCAATGTTTCAAAAAGCAAGCGAAGCGCGCGAATTTGTAAAATGGTTAAAAGCCAACTAATCATTGCGAGCAATTAACTGCTTAAGCAGTTAATGTTAATAAAATGTGCCAGCTTTGTAGCTGGCATTTTACTTTGTTGCACTTAATTGACTACAATAGCGATACTTTCATTGTTTTAGGTAGTTGTAGTAATGCTCCGTGCATTTTTGTGTATCACCTTATATTTAAGCATTTCTTCAATCAGTTACGCCCACACGATTAACTGGCTAACGCACGACTTTGCGCCCTATTACATTTTAAATGGAAAATACCAACACCAGGGGCGTGATGAAAGCGTTATTACCTTACTCGAGCAACAACTTGAGCACATCACGTTTAATCGCCTTGTTATCCCCTCTGGCAAAGTAACGCAAGAACTAGCCAATAAATCAGCCACACATTGTGCCCTATCACTTTATAAAAATGCATTTAGAGAAAAGTTTATTCACTTTAGCGAGCAAAGCTCAACCACGGGCCTTTCACCTTCCATTGCTATGCATAAAGGTTTGGCGCATTCGCTTGAAGTGCCTAACTCAGAGCCGGTGTCGTTGCAGGATTTACTAGCAGAAAAAAAGCTCACATTAGGTGTATCTATGAACCGCTCATACGGCGAGCAACTCGACAGTGTAATAAATAACACCCCCGATGTTGATATTGTTATTCGCCCAACGCGAAATAGTTTAGCCAGCCTTACCTATATGCTTAATTTAAAGCGCTTAGATATTTTATTAGGTTACCCAAGTGAGCACCATTACTTAGCTAAATCTATGTACTTTGAAGAAAACCTAACTCAGCGAGCGATTGTTGAAGCGCCACCGTTAAGTTATGGCTATATTGGCTGCACTAAAAATGAACAAGGTGCTAAAAATATTCAACTATTAGATGAGCAATTAAAAAAAATTAAGCAAACCGAGCAATACCACCAAGTAATGTTACGCTGGTTGCCCCCACATTTAAAACCCTTATTAGAATCAAGAATTCACGCTACAAAAAACAAAAACGCCACTAACTAAAGTGGCGTTTTAATTTAATCTACGCTTTATTATTTACGCACACCTTCAATAGACAGCCCAATATCAACATGGGTAGACGCCGGGCCTAAATTATAATCAATACCGTAATCGGTGAGTTTTAAACTGGTTTCGCCCTCAAAACCAGCACGGTAGCCACCCCAAGGGTCTTGCCCTTCACCTACTTTATCCATTTCAAACGTAATGCGTTTAGTTACGCCATGTAAAGTAAAGTCGCCCGTTACTGTGGCTGTATCATCATCGGTAAATTTCACATTGGTGCTTTTAAATGTCGCTGTTGGGTATTTATCCACATTTAAAAAGTCTTTACCGCGTAAGTGTTTATCACGCTCAGCATGGTTAGAGTCTAAACTTGCTGTATCTATATTTACTAAAATATTAGACCCTGTTTGCTCTTTAGTGTCGTAACTGAAGCTGCCATCAAAACGGTTAAATCGCCCGTGCAGCCAGCTGTAGCCTAAATGCTTAATTTTAAAGGTAACAAATGCATGCGCCCCTTGCGTATCAATTACATAATCTGCTGCATTTGCAGTGGCCGATAACATCATTACACCCGATAGAGCTGCACTTACTAGTCGTTTTTTCATGTTAGTATTCCTTTGGTTTGATCATTCTTGTTAAGGTTTTATCTTTATCAATAAAGTGGTGCTTTAATGCCCCCAGTGCATGCAAAACAGCCAAGCCAATTAATGTACACGCACCGTAGTAATGAATTTTTCCGGCAATATCGGCTTGTCCATCAAAGTTATAATCCAAAGCAGGTACATTAAATATCGAAAAAACGGCGATTGCTCTGCCATCAGCGGTAGAAATCAAATAACCCGCCACTACAATGACTGCTAAAATTAGGTACATAACAATATGCGCGGTATGTGCAATGTGGTTTACTGTTTTATTTTGACTAAGGGGGCGAGGTTTGGGGCTGAATACGCGCCACAAAATTCTAAAAATAAGCACTGCGGCGAGCGTTATACCTATACTTTTATGTAAATCCAGTGAACCTTTATACCAGCTGTCGTAATAGGTTAGCTCAACCATGTATAAGCCCAAGCCAAATAAACCAAACACGGTCAAAGCCATCAACCAGTGTAAAATAATGGCAATAAGGCCATAAGATGTGGGCGTATTTTTAAACATGTGGGTTCCTCTAAATTCAATAATTTAAGAATATAGAGGGTGAAGAAAAACTAAAATAGCGTATACAAACAGCATCTGTGCATATACGCACATACAACTTGAGCTACAGGTTTTTGCTAGTTAGCTATTAGGCGTGTCGGTAAGGTTTATGTAAATGAGGCTATCAGGTGAGACTTGCAAGCAGCTAATTAAGCCTTCTTTTATAAGCTCAAGCATAGCAATAAAGCTAACCACTACACCGCTTCGCCCTTCGCTAAGGGTGAATAAATCGCTAAACGGCAGCGCTTTTTTTGCGTTACTCAGCTGGGCTAAAATTTGGCTCATCCGCTCACGGGTAGAGAGGATTTCTGCTGTCACTTGGTGATGCTCAAATGTTTTGGCGCGCGCCATCACGTCGCTCAGAGCTAACATTAAATCTTTTAACTCAAGCTCTGGCAGGTTTTGAGCGGTATTTTCAATAACCGGCATAGTTGCATGTGCGACAAAAATATCACGGCCTACACGGGGGATGGCATCTATATTTTCGGCTGCTTTTTTAAACTGCTCGTACTCTTGTAAACGCTTGATCAGTTCTGCACGGGGGTCTTCCTCTTCTTCGAGCTCCTCGTGCACAGGCAATAACAGACGCGATTTTATTTGCGCCAATAACGCTGCCATTACTAAGTACTCACCGGCAAGCTCTAACTGAAACTCACTCATCATTTCTACATAACTGACATATTGCTCAGTAATGCTAAAAATAGAGAGTTCGAGCACATCTAACTTGTGCTTTTTTATTAAATACAGCAGTAAATCAAGCGGGCCTTCAAAGGTTTCCAAAATAATTTCAAGTGCATCGGGCGGAATGTACAAATCTTCAGGTTTATCTACAACGGCTTTGCCATGCAAAAAAGCCAGTGGCAGCTTTTGCTGCACTGGCTCACTTTGAGTATTTTTTTCGCCCTGTGTTGTATCACTCACCAAGGTTACTCAAACGGGCTGGTATCGCCACACCCTACACGCAAAATGTGAATATCATCTTCTGAAAGATCAATAACCGTGGTTGCTTGCTCTGCAAGGTGTCCGCCGTCAATAATTAAATCTACGTGTTTATCTAAACGCGTTAAAATTTCATCTGGGTCTGATTCTGTGAACTCTTCTCCAGGTAAAATTAACGAACACGACATTAACGGCTCCCCAAGCTCTGCAAGTAATGCACATGCAATTGGATGCTCTATAACGCGCATACCAATGGTTTTTTTCTTATCGTTTAATAACCGCTTTGGCACCTCTTTTGTGCCTTTAAAAATAAAGGTGTATGGCCCTGGCGTATTATTTTTAATAAGTCTAAACATTTGGTTATCTACACGGGCATAAGTTGCCAGCTCAGATAAATCACGACATACCAGCGTAAAGTTATGGTGTTTTTCTATTCCACGAATACGCTCAATGCGCTCTTTTGCTTGCTTATTACCGAGGTTACACCCTATCGCGTAGCCCGAATCTGTTGGGTATACAACAACCCCGCCCTGTTTAATAATATCAACCGCTTGGCTAATAAGTCGTGGCTGTGGGTTTGCTGGGTGAATATGAATTAATTGACTCATGATAATGCTCCTTCTTGCCCTTCCCACACTTGCCAAACCCCTTGGCAGTCTTTGGGTAAGTATAAGTTTTTACCTAGCTCTAAATAACTAGTTGGAAAATGAAAGTCAGAACCTTGCGAGCACAGTAAACCGTACTCTTGGCTCAATTGCCCTAAAAATTGGCGTTCAGTGGGCGCTTGTTGCGGCTGCGCAACTTCCATGGCATCGCCCCCGTCGCTTTTGTATTGCACAAGCAACTTACGTAACCATTTATTAGACATTTGATAACGCCCTGGGTGTGCAAGTACTGCAACCCCGCCCGCAGCATGAATGGCGCTAATGGCTGTTTGCATATCACACCAATTGCTAGGAACATAACCTGTTTTGCTGCGCCCTAAGTATTTTTTAAATACCCCAGGAAAATTTTTAGCAACGCCTCTTTCAATCAATGCACGCGCAAAATGTGCACGGGTAATTTGGGCGTTTTCTGCCAGCGCCTTAGCTTGCTCGTAAATGCCATCAAAACCGTTTTTTGCCAGCCTTTTGCCAATTTCAATGGCGCGTTCATCACGCTTTTGCTGCTGCGCCGATAACAATGATGTAAGGGCATTGTTATTTATATCAATATTTAGCCCAACAATATGTATTTCAAAGCTTTCCCACTTGGTAGAAATTTCTACGCCAGATATAAGCTTAAGCGGTAAGTTTTCTGTTTCGATAAACGCTTTTGCCGGCGTAATAGCAGCCACAGTGTCGTGATCGGTTATCGCAAACACATCAATGTTTTTTTCTACGGCGCGGTTTAATAATTGCTCAACTGTTAAATGTCCGTCTGAATGCGTTGTATGGCTGTGTAAATCGTATTTTATCAAAAGAAAACTGCTTAAATTTAAGGGTAATAGATGTTTATATAAGTATAACAACTTTTTTGACTAAATTGTTTTAAATAAACACTTGACACAAAAGCGCTAAATACGTTTTACTGTAGCCACTTTAAGACACATTAAGAATTAATAAAAATGATCAATTCAATTCAACACACTATTTGGTGGTGGCACTCATAATTTTTGGGTGATGAATTGTCGTGTCTAGCAAATATTCAAAACCCGCAACTATGCGGGTTTTTTTATAACTAAATTTTACGTATTTAATTTTTTATTTTGAGGCAAAAAAACATGAATAACGGTCTTACTCTTACACATCGTTGGTGGTGGCGCCTGATATAGCGGGACGGTAATGATCTGTTTGTAATTTAGATATCGTTATTCAAACCCCGCATTGCAAAAGCATTGCGGGGTTTTATTTTTTGAGGGAATGAGGTTTGATTTTTAGTCATATAACTACCACACCAGGCGAAGTTACTAGCATAACGCAAGTGCGCGACTACATTAGTAGCCCACTTGCACTTTATGCAGCACTTGATAAGCCTAATTCGCTACTGCTTGAATCAGCCGAGATTGATTCTAAAGACAGTGTTAAAAGCTTAATTTTAGTTGACTGCGCGCTGCGCATTGTTTGCCAAGGTAAAACCGTCACGGTAAGTGCTCAATCTAATAACGGTAAACAGTTACTGCCGTATTTAAGAGCCAATGTACAAAGCTGCGATGCAACCTTAACCGACACAAGCCTAACTCTTGTTTATAAAGGCGGCTCTAATGACATTGACGAGGCAAGTAAACTGGTTGCCGATAATGCATTTAGCGCACTACGCACCTGTATAAACAGTATCAAAAGCACCACCGAAAACCCGTTTTCGGTATTTTTAGGCGGTGTATTTGCCTACGACATGGTGGCTAATTTTGAGCAGCTAAGCGACGTACCCGATGGCGAAAACACCTGCCCAGACTACGTATTTTACTTAGCCGAAACCTTAGTGGTTATCGACCATCAAAAACAAACTACCGAGCTTATTGGTAATGTGTTTAATGGCCCAGACGTACACGCTAATTGTTTTGAGGTAGGTAAAGAGCTAGAACGATTAAATGCCCTATGCGACAAAGCAGAAGAGTTTAGTGCGCCTATGCAAACTGGCACCTGCGATGTAAGTGTTGATATAAGCGATGAAACTTACTGCGAGCAAGTGGTTAAACTTAAAAAGAACATCGTTGATGGTGATATTTTTCAGGTTGTGCCTTCGCGTACGTTTTCACTGCCCTGCCCTGATTCGTTGCACGCATATAGCCAGCTTAAAAAGCAAAACCCAAGCCCTTATATGTTTTATATGCGCGATGAAGAATTTGCTTTATTTGGCGCCTCACCTGAGTCTGCACTTAAATACGAAGTACAAAGCAAACAAGTTGAAGTTTACCCTATTGCCGGTACTCGCCCACGTGGAAAATTTGCCAATGGCACAATCAACCCGGATTTAGACAGCCGTATTGAGCTTGAACTAAGAAACGATCAAAAAGAGCGTGCTGAGCATTTAATGCTCGTTGATTTAGCTCGTAACGATGTGGCACGCATCAGTGTAGCCGGCACGCGCCATGCAAAAGAGCTTTTAAAAGTAGACCGCTACTCGCAAGTAATGCACTTGGTTTCTCGCGTGGTGGGCACATTAAAGCCTGAGCTTGATGCACTACACGCTTACCAAGCGTGTATGAACATGGGCACGCTAGTAGGCGCTCCTAAAGTACGCGCTGCCGAACTTGTACGTCAAACCGAAGGCAAACGCCGTGGCAGCTACGGTGGCGCAGTAGGCTATTTAACAGGCGATGGTGCAATGGATAGCTGCATTGTTATTCGCTCAGCGTTTGTTAAAAATAATACCGCGTATGTGCAAGCAGGTGCAGGTGTCGTTTACGATTCTGATCCGCAAGCCGAAGCTAACGAAACCCGCGCTAAAGCCCAAGCGGTGATCACCGCCATAAAATCGACTTATGAGGCGGTATAAAATGAGCACAGCAAACCCAATGAAAATATACTTTTTAGATAACTTTGATTCGTTTAGCTACAACCTTGTTGATGAACTAACCATGCTGGGCTGTGAGCTTGTGGTATACAGAAATAACATAAGCGCAGAGGTTATTTTTAATAAAATGCGCCAAGAGCCTGGGCAAGTATTATTAGTGCTTTCGCCAGGACCTGGTGCCCCCAGTGATGCAGGTTGCTTAATGGAATTAATCGAACTGGCTAAAGGCCACTTCCCTATGCTGGGCATTTGCCTGGGGCAACAAGCACTTACACAAAGTTATGGCGGAGTAATCGGCCACGCTGGCGAAACCGTACATGGTAAGTCATCAATCATTAATCTAAACCCGCATCCGGTGTTTGAAGGAATGGGCAACACCATGCCCGTAGCCCGTTACCATTCATTAATGGCAACCAAGGTACCTGAAAATATTGAGGTAATTGCACAATTTGACGATATTCCTATGGCCATATATCACCACGACGATAAAGCGTTAGGTTATCAATTTCATCCTGAGTCAATACTTACGCCAAATGGTGCAATGCTACTTCAACAAAGTGTTGCGTACTTAACGCGCACCAACTAATAGAGGACATTATGAGTACCCAATCACAAGAGACCATAAATGTTCAATACGCTATTGAGCAACTTATTCAAGGCAAGTCGTTAAACTATGCCCAATCAAACGCATTATTTAACCA
This sequence comes from Pseudoalteromonas sp. P1-11, assembly GCF_001399995.1. Classification (NCBI taxonomy): domain Bacteria; kingdom Pseudomonadati; phylum Pseudomonadota; class Gammaproteobacteria; order Alteromonadales; family Pseudoalteromonadaceae; genus Pseudoalteromonas; species Pseudoalteromonas sp. P1-11. Next base: position 35,057 of record NZ_LJSP01000019.1, on the reverse strand, counting down.
AATAATGCAAGGTAACATGAGCGAAATAGAGCTCACTGCATTGCTAATCAGCCTTAAAATAAAAGGCGAAGTAAGCGATGAAATTGCCGGCGCTGCAGCGTCAATGCGAGAAAACGCCGTTGCCTTTACAACCGCTAGCACGCAACTTGCCGATAGCTGCGGCACCGGGGGCGATGGCTCAAACACGATTAATATTAGTACTACCGCGGCTATTGTTGCAGCTGCCGCGGGTATTAATATGGTAAAACATGGTAATCGCAGTGTATCGAGTAATTCGGGCTCTGCTGATTTATTAAAAGCACTGGGCATTAATATTGATATGAGCCCAGCACAGGCTGCACAGTGCCTTGAGAAAACCCATTTTACCTTTTTGTTTGCACCGCATTATCACGGTGGTGTACGCCACGCGATGGGCGTACGTACTGCGCTTAAAACACGTACCATTTTTAATATTTTAGGCCCGCTTGCTAACCCTGCTGCACCCCACGTGCAATTACTGGGTGTTTACGATGAGTCTTTATGTATGCCAATGGCGCAAACACTTAAAACATTAGGCACTAAGCGCGCGATGATAGTGCATGGTTCTGGCACTGATGAAATAGCCCTGCACGGCCCAACTAACGTAGTTGAGCTAAACAATGGCGAAATAACGCAGTACACATTGAACCCAAGCGACTTTGACCTTGCAAACTATTCACTTGAACAACTAGCCGGTGAAGGCCCACAATATAACGCAAATGCAAGCCTTGCTATTTTACAAGGTAAAGGCAGTGATGCGCACAATGCTGCAATCGTGGTCAATGTGGCTGCACTTTTATACCTAAGCGGTAAAGTACAGTCATTAAAAGAAGGCGCACAACAGGTACAAACATTACTAAGTTCAGGCAAAGCCATGAACACATTAAATGCAATTATTGAGGTAAGTCATGGCTAATGTATTAGACAAAATTGTTGCTGATAAAAAACAAGAGCTAATAGAGCGTAAAGCCGCGCGCCCACTAGAGAGTTTTAAACACCTAGCAGTGCCAACCAGCCGCAGCTTTTATAAAGCGTTAGCAAAGCCGGGTACGCAGTTTATTTTAGAATGTAAAAAAGCATCTCCTTCAAAAGGGCTAATAAGAGAGCCATTTGATTTAACCGAGATCACCTCTGTTTATAAAAAATATGCTAGCTGCATGAGCGTACTTACAGATACTAAATACTTTCAAGGTAGTTTTGATTATTTAGAGTTTGTACGTAGCCAAGTAGAGCAACCACTTATTTGTAAAGACTTTTTTATTGATGAGTACCAAGTTTACATGGCACGTATTTATGGCGGCGATGCTATATTACTAATGCTTTCAGTGCTTGATGATGAACAATATAAAGCGCTACATGCAGTTGCCGACTCGCTTAACATGTCGGTATTAACCGAAGTCAGTAACGAAGAAGAAGTACATCGTGCCCTTGCACTTGATGCGCAAATTTTTGGTATTAATAACCGTGACCTTCGCGATTTAAGCACTGATTTAGCCACCACCGAAAAGCTACGTACGCTTATCCCACAAGATAAAGTGGTTATCTCAGAGTCAGGTATTTACACTCATCAAGATGTTAAACGCCTAGCGCCATTATGTGATGGCTTTTTAATTGGCAGTTCTTTAATGGCTGAGCGCGATTTAGAACAAGCCTGCAAAAAAGTGATTTTAGGTGATAACAAAGTGTGCGGTTTAACCCGAGCACAAGACGTACAGGCCGCTTACAACAACGGCGCAGTGTACGGTGGACTCATTTTTTACCCTAAATCGCCTCGTTATGTTGATTTAGATTGTGCGATTGAGCTGAGCCAAAGTGCGCCACTTAAATTTGTCGGTGTTTTTGTTAATGCAAGCCCGCAGCAAGTGGTACAATACGCGCACGAACTAAAACTTGCCGCAGTACAATTACACGGTCAAGAAAGTGACGATTACATTGCCGCATTACGTACACAGTTACCTAAAGGTTGTGAAATTTGGAAAGCACAGGCAATTAAAGATACATTGCCAACCCCAGCTAAGGGCGTAGACCGCCATCTATATGATACCCACAGCGATACACAAGCCGGTGGTACAGGTAAAGCATTTGATTGGGCAGTACTGCGCGACGCAACAACCCCCTTTATGCTAGCGGGTGGCTTAAATCCAGACAATATAAAAGACGCGCTTTCTCAAGGTGCCCTAGGCCTTGATTTAAATTCAGGCGTTGAAGAATCTGCGGGTAAAAAGTGCCCTATCAAATTACAAAATGCTTTTACAAGCATCAGAAATTATTGAGGTTATAATGCAAAATCCAGCTTATTTTGGCGAGTTTGGCGGTATGTTTGTACCTGAGCTACTTGTCCCTGCGCTTAAGCAGTTAGAGAACGAATTTAACAAAGCACAAAAAGACCCTGAATTTCAGGCTGAGTTTACAAAATTATTAAACGAGTATGCCGGCCGCCCTACGCCACTTACATTAACGCGTAATTTAATTAAAAACCCTAAAGTTAAACTTTACCTAAAACGTGAAGATTTACTGCACGGCGGCGCACACAAAACCAACCAAGTACTTGGTCAAGCGTTGCTAACTAAACGTATGGGTAAAAAAGAAGTTATTGCCGAAACTGGTGCGGGCCAACACGGCGTGGCAACAGCCCTAGCCTGTGCATTACTTGGCTTAAAATGCCGCATTTATATGGGTGCTAAAGACGTTGAGCGCCAGCAGCCTAACGTATTTAGAATGAAATTAATGGGCGCAAAGGTTATTCCGGTAACCGCCGGCTCTGGCACATTAAAAGATGCGGTAAACGAAGCGCTACGCGACTGGTCTGCAAACTACCAAGACGCTCACTACTTACTTGGTACCGCTGCGGGTCCTCACCCATTCCCAACAATTGTACGAGAGTATCAAAAAATCATTGGTGAAGAAGCTAAACAACAAGTATTAAAAGCAGAAGGACGCTTACCGGATGCCGTACTAGCCTGTGTTGGCGGTGGCTCTAATGCCATTGGTATGTTTACTGACTTTATTGACGAGCCAAGTGTAAAACTTATTGGTGTAGAGCCTGCAGGTAAAGGCCTAGATACCCACGAGCACGGCGCTACAATTTGTAAAGGTACTAAAGGTATATTGCACGGTACCTATACGTACATTATGCAAAATGACGATGGCCAAATTGAAGAGTCATACTCAGTATCTGCCGGTCTTGATTACCCAGCAGTAGGCCCACAGCACGCGTTTTTACACGAAACAGGCCGTGCTCAATATGTGGGTATTACCGATACAGAAGCCCTTGACGCGTTCCAAGCACTGGCTAAAAACGAAGGTATTATTCCAGCTCTTGAATCAAGCCATGCCCTTGCTTATGCGCTTAAATACGCCGAAGAGCAAACAGAAGAAAGCATTTTAGTGGTTAACTTAAGTGGCCGTGGCGATAAAGATTTAACCCACGTACACAGTGTTTTATCACAAGGAGGTCAGCTATGAGCCAGTTAAATACAGATCGTTACGGTAAAACCTTTGCTGCACTTAATGAGCAAAAACAAGGTGCATTTGTGCCATTTGTTACCATTGGCGACCCAGGTAAAGAGCAAAGTATTGCCATTATTAAAAGCTTAATTGATGGCGGCGCGGATGCACTGGAGCTAGGTATTCCGTTTTCGGACCCAATCGCCGATGGCCCAGTTATTCAAGCGGCGAATATTCGTGCTCTCGATGTAAACATTAACACGCAAGATTGCTTTGATATTATTAAAGAAATACGCGATTACAATGCAGATATTCCAATTGGCTTATTATTGTATTCAAACCTTGTGTTTAAACGCGGTTTAGAAACATTTTATAAAGATGCTAAAGCGGCGGGCGTAGACTCTATTTTAGTTGCTGATGTACCACTTCATGAGTCTAAAATGTTTAGAAAAGCAGCCATGGCAAACGGTGTAGACCCAATATTTATTGCCACACCAAATGCCGATGACGATACTCTGCGCCAATGTGCTTCTTATGGCCGTGGCTACACGTATTTATTATCGCGTGCGGGTGTTACCGGCACTGATACTAAAGCGCAAATGCCAGCGGGTAACATAGTAACTAAACTAAAAGAATACCATGCAGCCCCTGCTTTATTAGGCTTTGGTATTTCTACTCCCGATGATGTAAAAGCCGCCCTAAATGCCGGTGCAGCTGGTGCTATTTCAGGCTCAGCCGTTGTTAAAATTATTGAGGCCAACCTTAATGATTTAGACGCGATGACAACGCAGTTAAAAGCGTTTGTAGCTGATATGAAAGCGGCCACCGTGTTGTAAAAGCTTAAAATTTACGCATTAAAAAAGGGCATTTAAAATGCCCTTTTTTATTAAGCTCTAAACTTAATGAGCTTGATGCTTACCTTCTACAATTTCTTCAATAAATTTTGCATTAAATGCTTCTAAATCTGCAGGACTGCGGCTTGTTACTAAGCCTTGGTCTACACTCACCTCTTCATCAACCCAGTTTGCACCAGCATTGATTAAATCACTTTTAATGCTCGGGAATGATGTAACGGTACGGTCGCGTAATTTATTAATTTCGGCAAGTAACCAAGGGGCATGGCAAATAGCTGCAACGGGTTTGTTTTTCTCGGCGCCAAAAAAACCGTCTATAAACGCTTTTGCGTGCTTATCTTGGCGTAACGTATCAGGGTTAAATAAGCCACCTGGCAGCATAAGCGCATCGTAATCGCTGGCACTGGCATTTGTAACAAGTTTATCTACGCTTACTTTGTCGCCCCATTTATCTTCATCCCAGCCGGTGATTTCACCCTCTTTTACCGACACAATATCGATATCGGCGCCGGCATTAAGTAAAGCATCACGTGGAGATAATAGCTCACTTTGCTCAAAGCCATCGGTGGCTAAAATAGCAATTTTTTTACCTTGTAAACGAGTGCTTGTTTGTAATGTAGACATATAGATCTCCTTATTGCGTTTAATAAAATGTTTCAATCACCCTATTAAAAGCATAACCGATGCCAAATTTAACCTATTGAAAATAATGGATAATATAAATTAAAGCTGTCAAAGCTATGTAAATCATTTAGAGGGTTTGAACAATCTACATAGCTTAATTTAAAGTGCGTATTAAAAACCAGCACACAAGCTTTGCTTATAAGATGAAGTAGTTAGGCATTAACTAAAAACTGGGTATTTATTTTGTAGACGCACCCTATTAGCGGGGTGCGCCGAACTGTAATTTTGTGATTAATAGCGCAAATTAAACCTAAAAAGGTAACCAGGCTGTTTACTGGCATTAGTTGCAGGTACTAGTCGCTGGTACTGATCACTGGTACCGGTCAATGCAAGTTGCTATTTAAAGGAGATCTTTTAATGCTTTGGCAGGTTTAAATACGGGTTTGTTAGCGCCTTCTATTTCAATGCTTTCGCCTGTTTGTGGGTTACGGCCAGTGCGCGCTGGGTAGTAGCTTAAAGCGAATGTACCAAATCCATTAATTTGCACTTGGTCGCCTTCAGATAACGATTTAGTAATTACTTTTTGTAAGCTAGTAAGGGCTGCTTGTGTGTCTTTTTTTGTTAGTTCACTGCGTTTTGCTATTTGGGCAACAAGTTGTGCTTTGTTCATTGTAGGCTCCTAAATGCACACTTAATCAGTGTTGGTTAAGCGTGGGAATATGATGATGGATAATTAAAGCCACGCAGGCTAAGGCTTACAGGGCAACAAGTCAACCTTGTAGTTGCCTAGTGATATGTGGTAAAAACTTCCCTGACTTCTTTTTGTATAATTTAGGTAGTATATGCACGCATTGATTGAATACATCCCGCTAATATTATTTTTTGCGGTATTTAAATTAGTTGATATTTACTGGGCAACAGGCCTTTTAATGGTCACTACGCTTATTCAAGTTGCGTATAGCTACTTTAAGCACGGCCATGTACCTGCCCGCCAATGGCTATTTTTTGCTATTGCAGCGGTGTTTGGCACATTAACCTTAGTACTCCACGATGAGCAGTATATAAAATGGAAAGCCACGTTAATTTATGCCGGCTTAAGCCTTACCTTATTAATTAGCCGTTACGTACTGAATAAAAATCTTGTTAAAAAAGCCCTTAGCTCAATCCTTGAAAACGCCAACGACTCTAAACAGGCGATTGAAGTACCTGAGCCGGTGTGGAATAAGCTTAACTTAATGTGGGTTGCCATTACCGCAGGTATTGCAGTGCTGAATATTTACATTGCGTATAATTTCTCACTCGATTTTTGGGTTAACTTTAAAGTGTTTGGTTTAATGGCCATTACTTTTGTGAGTATTTTGATCACTATATTTGCTTTGTATAAATACTTCCCTGATGAAGAAGAACCCGCAAAGTAAAACACCTTCGTCATAAAAATGTCGTCTTTGCTTGATAGCGTGTAAAAAAAATCAATCAGAGACGACCTTGAACGCCAATCAATACCGCTGGTTTGAATTTACCCTAATATTTGTTTTATTGCCTTTAATAGGCTTTACCCTTCGTAGTTACCTAGCTAACTGGTTAATACCCGCACTGATTGTTTTAATGAGTGTGTGCTGCATGTTATTACTGAACGACCCTCACTTTAAGCGATTTAGACTCACAAGCCTGGGGCAGTTTTCTGCAGTAAAGCGCCGTTTATTTAGTTTCTTTTTTTTAGGAGCGCTTTTTTCAGGCGTGTTTTACGGCATTATTCACCAAGAAAATTGGTTTAGTATGCCGCTGCACTCATTTTATAACTGGTTACTTTTACTGCTTCTATACCCGCTGCTGTCGGTATTACCACAAGAGCTAATATTCAGGACCTACTTTTTTCATCGCTATAAACGCATTATGCCCAAAAAAAGAGTGCGTATAGTGGTAAGCGCAACGGTGTTTGCCCTTGCCCATATTGTGTATGCCAATTGGCTGGCTGTAGGCTTAGCATTTTTAGGCGGGTTATTATTTTCGTTTACCTACGCGCAAAGCCGCTCAACCATAGTGTGTGTAATTGAGCATAGCTTATGGGGATTGTGGATGTTTACACTGGGGATTGGCAGTTCATTAGACTCAGGAGCTATCAGCTAACAAGCAAAGCCGCTATTTTAAACACAAAAAAGCCGCGTTAATACGCGGCTTTTGGCAACTTTTTTTAGCCTAAAAACCAAATAACTTAAAGGCAAAAAACTTAGTCGCTACTGTATTAATAAATATGGCTAATAAAATAACCGGAATAAACGTAGAAAGCGAAAAGTTAACGTATTTCTCCATAAAGCTACCGGCGTAATTTGGTGAGCCTTGGCTTAGCTCATCTGTTAGGCGCGCTTTTTTCCAGCGATACATAACAAATAAACACACCATTAAACCATTCAGTGGCAATATAGTGTCGTAAAATACATCATAAACAATATCAAAAAAGCTTTTATTACCGCTGCCGTAACTAGTAAACGACGTTAGGCTATCAACCATACCAAACGACATAGTACATAATATAGTTAGCACACCGGTGGCTAGCGTTAAAATACCTAAGGCTTTTTTACGGCTGATCCCTTTGCGGTCGCTAAGGGTCGCTGTAGGTACTTCTACAATTGATACAAGCGAAGTAATCGCTGCAAAAAACACTAATAAAAAGAACGAAAACGCCACTGCAGACGCGCCAAAGTAACCAATATCATTTTGTAGTGCTAATAAAATTTTAGGTAAGTATACAAATATCATCGATACAGACGAGTCAGAAAGCGCGGCTGGGTCGGTATTAGGATCAAAACTAAATATTGCCGGTAACACCATTAAACCTGCAACAAATGCCACTAATGAGTCGGTAATAGCTACCATTTTAGCACTGCCAACAATGTCATCTTTTTTAGATATGTAAGAGGCGTAGGTCATTAAAATGCCCATACCTAGCGATAGTGAGAAAAACGCTTGGCTTAGTGCACCATTAAGTACGCTGGCACTCATTTTAGAAAAATCAGGAATAACATAATATTTAACACCAGCCATAGCGTTATCAAGCGTTAATACATACGCTACAAGGGCAAGCAACATAACAAATAAAGCCGGCATTAAAAACTTAGCGGCTTTTTCAATACCTTGTTTAACCCCACCCAATAAAATAAGGTTAACAATAATAACGACCACAGCCATGTAGCCAAAAACAGTGTAGCTATTTATAAAGCTGCCAAAATGGCTAGGATCTGCCAATGCATCTAAATTACCCATGGCGGTTTGGCTTAAGTAACCAAAAATCCACACGGTAATAACCATGTAAAATACGGCAATCATAAACGGCGTTAATACAGCCAAAAAGCCTGCAAACTTCCATTTTTTGTCGTTATTTGCCAGCGCTTTGTACGAACCAAGTGGATCTTTTTGCGCGTTACGACCCATGGCCATTTCAGCCATCATTACCGGTAAACAAATAAAAGCAACAAACAAAGCGTATACAAGTAAAAATGCACCACCACCATTTTTAGTTGCCGACACAGGAAAACCTACTAAGTTGCCAATACCCACTGCCGAACCTGCTGCAGCCAGTATAAAGCCAAGACGGGAGCTAAAATGCTCTCTATTATTGCTCATGTATTAACCTTGTTATTTTTAAGTTATTCAAGCGACTCTACCAGTGTTGTGCCGCGCTTTTCAAGCAATTACACACTAAAAATAATTAATAACTGTAAACCTAGCTTTAACGGTAATTTGTTCACCAACTATCAACGTTGTGCTAGTATTTGCGTTATTAAACTTAACATTTTTTGAGAATTACTATGTTGTACATGATTTATTCAACCGACGTTGAAAACAGCTTACCGCTTAGAAAAGAAGCCCGCCCCGCCCACTTAGCACGTTTAAGCGAACTTGACTCTCAAAACCGTTTACTTGTTGCCGGCCCACTGCCAGCAATCGACAGTGAAGACCCGCAAGATGCTGGATTTACAGGTTCATTAGTCATTGCCGAATTTGATTCACTTGAAAAAGCACGTGAATGGGCAGCCTCTGATCCATACGTTGCAGCCGGCGTTTACGCAAACACCGTTGTAAAACCATATAAAAAAGTATTACCAGCGTAACGAACACCCTGAATTTAAAACGTTATTTAATTCAGGGTTGGTTCACTGCTAATTAATTAAGCTGGCGAACGTAAAAGCGCATATTGGACGTTTTTACTTGAGTTTTAGTAGCTTAGTTAATTAGAATAGCTGGGTTTGATCTAGGAGTTCCCGTCATGCGTGTATTATTAACCCTTGGTTTAATTGCCTGTATTAGCGTCAGTGGCGCCGTACACGCAAGTTCGACTGTTACCAAAGCAGTTAAAAAAACTGAGATCAGCAAAAAGAAAGCCGTAATACTTGCAAAAGAAGAAACTGACGGTAAAACCTTAAAAATTACAGAAGAAGCAAAATTTTATACTGTACGTATACTCAAATCTGACGGCCACGTCGTTGATTTACATATAAATAAAAAAACCGGCGAAGTGAAAAAGGATTAGCAAATGCGAATTTTAGTTATAGAAGATGATTTACACTTAGCAGACAACCTACGTAATGCATTAGAGAAAGAACGTTACAGTGTTGATTTATGTCACGATGGCGAAGCTGGCCTATTCCATATTACAGAATACCCGCTAGATATGGCGGTGGTTGATTTAGGCTTACCAAAAATTGACGGTATTGAGCTAATCAATAAAGCACGTGCACAAGGCGTGACGATCCCTATTTTAATCTTAACGGCGCGCGACCGCTGGCAAGACAAAGTTGAAGGCCTAGATGCAGGTGCCGACGACTACTTAACCAAGCCGTTTCATGTTGAAGAATTAATTGCGCGTTGTAATGCACTTATTCGCCGCAGTGCGGGTAAAGCAAACCCAGAAATGACAGCAGGTCCAATTAAAATTCATACTCGCTCGCAACAAGTTTGGGTTAACGACAAAGAACTTAGCCTTACGGCTTATGAGTACAAAGTACTTGAGTATTTAATGGTTAACCCGCAAAAAGTAATTTCTAAATCAGAACTTACTGAACACATTTACGACCAAGATTTCGATCTTGATTCTAACGTTATCGAAGTATTTGTACTTCGTCTGCGTAAAAAATTAGACCCTGAAGGCACATTAAACCCAGTAGAAACACTACGTGGGCGTGGTTACAGGCTTAAAAGTCAGTGGTAGCATCGCAAATATCGCTTAAAATAAGGCAAGGATTTATCCTTGTCTTTGTTTTATTGGTGGCACTGCCTATTTTGTTTTACTCGATTGGTAAAGCGTATTACGCCTCATTAGTCGAAACCACCGAAAAAAATCTAGAAGCCCACTTATACTCCCTTATTTCTGAAGTCGACTTTACTGAGCGCGGCATTATTATGCCCAGCACAATTTTAACGCCTGAGCTTAATAACTTAAATTCAGATACCTACGCCATGATTTACCGCGATGATGTACCTGTGTGGCACTCAGAGTCGGCAGTAAACGTAAACTTTAAACCCGAGTACATAGAGCCTAAAGCAGGTGCGGCCGACTTTAGACGTGTGGTTTACAACAATGCGGTTTACTGGCAATTAAGCCTAACGGTCATTTTAAATAATATTGACCAATCTGAGCAGGCACGTTTTATATTACTCAAACGAAACGATGCATTGCTAAGGTTAATGGATGGCTTTAAACAAACCTTAGTCGATTGGATGTTTATAATGGGTATTGCGATTGCCGGTTTAATGGCGATTGGATTTATTTGGAGCGGCCGGCCGTTGCAACGTCTTGATAAAGAAATAAAAGCCATTGAGTCGGGCGATATTCAAGAAATTAAAGGCTTATACCCTGTAGAGCTACAAACAATTAAATCAGACCTAAACTTATTACTAGAGTCGCAGCAACGTCAAAAAGAGCGCTACAGAGCCTCTTTAAGTGACCTAGCACATGCATTAAAAACGCCCCTTGCGGTATTAAAATCAAGCCCGCTTGCTAATGATGCCGATGCCCAAGAGCAACTTGATAGAATAAATGTGATGATCGAGCATCAGTTAAAGCGTGCAGCTACTGGCGCCTCAGATACATGGAAAAAACAAACCCCAGTTAAACCTGTGGTTGATTCTATTTTAAGTGCAATGGCCAAGGTATACCGCGATAAAGACATTATATTTAATTGCAGTGTGACCGATAAAGATTACTTTTTAGGTGACCAAACAGATTTAATGGAATTACTGGGTAATTTAATTGATAACGCCTGTAAAGCGTGTCGCTCACAAGTAGAAATACAAGTCATTCAAAGTAAAACACTGTGCATAGGCATTAGTGACGATGGACCCGGTGTACCCGAGGATAAACGCGAGTCTTTATTAACCCGTGGTACCCGCCTTGATACTTACGAAAGCGGCCACGGTGTTGGTATGGCGATAGTCTCGGACTTGGTTAAATCTTATAACGGACACTTAACGATTAATAAGTCGGACACCTTGGGCGGCGCACAATTTATTTTAGAGTTTAATTACAATGATAAAAAATAGCCTTTTAATCACACTTGCGAGCCTATTAGCACTAAGTGCTAATGTCAGTGCGCAAGCACAGTGTACGCTTGAGCAAAACGCAACACCAAGCCAAACAAAACGCTATACGCAGTGTTTAGACACTCAAATAAATCAGGCTAAGTACAATCAGGGTACTTGGGTTCAAAAACGTAAATATGAACTCACTAAATTAGAAGAGCAAAGCGGAAATACGCAAATACTGATGTTGTTTAAGCGCAGCGTCGACAACCACCAAAAGTATATTGAAGCAAGCTGCCAATGGCGCTATATATTAAAACTGCCAAATGCCAGCCAAGCCGCTATTGATTACAAATTATGTGAACTTGCACTTATTGAACAGTTTACTCAAGTGCTTAAAAAGCCACTTTAAACGGGGATTAACCACTATAAAAAAAGCGATTAATACTGTGTATTAATCGCTTTTTTTGTATCAAATATTTAATCAAATACGCAATTTAAGCTATTAAAACCAATTGATATTATTTATCGTCTATCGACTCACCAGTACCTAGTAGCGTGGCAACCCAGCGCCCTTCATCACTTGCCTCTAGGGCTATTTTAACAATCATAGTAAGCGGTACCGATAGCAACATGCCTACAGTGCCTAATAACCAACCCCAAAATATTAACGACAAAAACACCACCAAGGTAGAAAGCCCAAGCCCTTTACCCATAAATTTAGGCTCTACAATGTTACCCATTACCGTATTAATAATTAAATACCCTGCACCGACAAGCCCGGCTGTTAATGGTCCTTGTGTAATGAGTGCTAACAATACAGCTGGTACTGCAGCAATAATAGAACCTATATTAGGAATGTAATTAAACATAAAGGCCAACACGCCCCACAGCACAAAGTAGTCAACATCTAAAATCCATAAATAAAATGCTGCAATAATACCGGTGGCTAAACTCACTAATGTTTTAATTGCTAAATACGAATTAATAGAAACCAAAAAGCGGTCAATTTGCTCCATTTTTCTGTCTGGGTCGGCAAGTGCCATATGAATTTTTTTGCTTAATGCTGGCCCTTCAAAAAGCATAAACACCACAGTTAAAATTATTAAAAACATGTTTGCCATTACGCCACCTAAGCCGGTAAGCATATTCGTGGCTACATCGACCATTTTACCTGGGTCAAACATAGAGAGAATTTGATCTCTATCGATTAAGATATTGTATTGCGATGCAAGATCGACCAGCCACACAAACTCTTCTTGTAACTGGGCTTTATATTCAGGAAGTTGCTGAGAAAAGTCGTTAACTGATTGTCCTACAAGGCCGCCTAAGCTTACACCTAAGCCCACAATGATAAGCACCACGATAACTACAGAAACCCCTTTAGGGATCCGATAGCGACCAAAAAATGTGATCAGCGGGTTGCATACAATGGCAATAAACGCCGCCAAAATAAAGGGAATAATAATAACACTTGCGGCCTTAATACCGGCTAATACAACCACCAGGGCTGCAAATATTATTAAGCTTTTATTTACGCCAGTTAAACTTGCCAACGCGCCAATCCTTTTCTTATGAAATTCGCTTTAGTGTAAGGCAAAAACTAATTAAATGAAATATTTACAAAGTGATCGTTGTTTTTTAGTTAACGTAATAATTTGCATTAAGATAGTTTAAATAGTATACATTTTAAACAAATCGTACACTTAAAATTGGTAAGATTTTTATGCATATTTTTTTTACAGGCGCTACAGGCCTAATAGGTAAACACTTAACGCCTTTTTTGCTGCATCATCATAAAGTAACCGTACTGAGCCGAAATAAAACCAAAGCCCATGTATTGCTTGGTCATAATATTGATGTAGTAAGCAGCGTTGATGAGGTTAATTTTAACCATGTTGATACCGTGATTAATTTAGCCGGCGAACCTATCGTCAGCAAACGCTGGACGCAGGCACAAAAACAAACAATTAAAAACAGCAGAATAAACCTTACCACGCAAATCAGCGATGCTATTTTAAATTGCAGCACGCCCCCTGCTACATTTATATCTGGTAGTGCCATTGGCTATTATGGCCGCCAAGACGATACCCCCGTAGATGAGGACACCGACGATGTAAATGATGAATTTAGCCATCAGCTATGTAAAGAGTGGGAGCACGCGGCACTAAAAGCGCAAAGTGATAAAACACGGGTGTGCTTATTACGCACGGGAATTGTACTTAGCAAAAACGGCGGCGCTTTAAGTAAAATGCTTCCTGCGTTTAAATTTTTTGCAGGTGGCCCTATTGGAAATGGGGAGCAAGGTATGTCGTGGATTCATATTGATGACATGATTCAACTGATTTTATTTATTATAAAACACACGTCGCTTTGCGGGCCAATTAACGCTACTGCACCCGCCCCGGTTAGCAATAAAGCGTTTAGCAAAAGTTTAGGTAAAGCATTGTCTCGCCCTGCGGCCCTAACCATGCCAAGCCCTGTGTTAAAAGTGTTAATGGGTGAAATGTCTGATTTGCTCACTACTGGGCAATATGTAATACCCAAAAAAGCGTTAGCGCATAATTACCGTTTTCATTTTACGGATATAGATTCGGCTCTAAGAAGTTTAATAAAGTAGGTGTATTCAGCATAGATACACCTACTAAAGGTTATAAAAATACTACTTTAAGCTAGGTTACTGTAATTAATATAAGCTTTAGTATCTAGTCTCCATTAAAATAGTCGTTTTATAATAAAAGAACCTTTCTATGCTGCACTTACCAACCGTTATAAGCCTTTCTTTTATTTTAAACCTTATAATTGGGCTGTATTTTATCTCTATTTATCAATATAAAAAACAAACTAGTTTTTTATATTTTGGCCTAGCTTGTACCACCTTTACATTCGCCATACTATGCGCAAGCTTACGCGTGATCATTGCATGGCCGTTTATTACCCATTACTTTGCCAGTTTATTTATTATTGCTTGCCCACTTTTTTTAATTATGGGATTAAAAGCACTCAGCCCTTTAAATAAAAGCATATGCAAGCAAGTTAGCTATTTACTCATCGTGGCTGCGGTTTTTTTACTCGTAGTTTACAACACCGCAGCAGAGCAAATATTGGTTAGTTTAACTGTGGCAGGGTTATTTTTGTATGCCTCGTATATTGTTTTAAGCACCCGCTTTATAGCAAAATTACAGCAACGTATGCTATTGCTTTGCCTATTACTGCATGCACTCGTTATGCTAATACAGGGAGTTTTATTACTGTTGCCGTTTTTTACCGCGCTCAACTTTGATTTTGCCTCTGTTTTGCAATTTACTTTAGCTGTACACTTAATACTTGCCACTAGCGCCGCCCTATTGCTGCCTTTTTTAGTGTTTGCCAATACAGAGCATACACTCAACTCCCTTGCTAATCGCGACCCATTAACCCAGCTATTAAATAAACGCGGTTTAAATGCAGTGGCCAATACGTTATTTAGTAAAAATAATGACGAGCATCCCTTTAGCATTATTATGGTCGATATAGACTTTTTTAAGCGCGTTAACGATGAATTCGGACACGACGCAGGTGATGATGCAATTAAATGGGTTTCGCAGCATATTGCCGCGCTTTTTTCTAACAAGGCAGTTACCGCGCGTGTAGGCGGCGAAGAGTTTGCAATTTTACTTAACCACTGCACTTTAAATGAGGCACAGTGCGCAGCAAACACCCTCAGAAAAAACATTAAAAACAAGCCCTTTAGCTATTACGGCAACACCATTTATTTAAGAATAAGCGCAGGAGTGGCATGCAGCGATACTCAAACAAGCTCTTTCAAATCGCTACTCAGTGCGGCAGATAAGCGCTTGTATATTGCTAAAACCACAGGACGCGACAAAGTTATATATGAATCTGCACAAAACCCTTTTATAAAGAACAAACCGGTTTGCACATAAAAAAAGCCCTTCAATTGAAGGGCTTTGACATACACACTAAAACAAAATGATTACTGACATTTAAGCCCAGCAGAGTCTGCCTTATTAGGCACAAACTGAATGTTTGCTACCGACACTGAGGTTTTACTGCTTGCATGTAAACTAAACGGGCTTGTAAGGCTTGCAAAGTCTACGCCTTGGTTGGCAAAACAACGTAAGTCTACCGACACCGACTGCCATTTATTTTTGATTGATTGATCAACCATTTTACTCAAGGCAATCGCACCACCACACTCACCTGAACAAGTCATAGCAAGGTTTACGTCATCGGTTAGTGGCTCATTGAGTTTAATATCAAAACTAATAACGCCATTAGCCTCTAAATACGTAATGGTATCTTCTGCAAAGCTTGTGACTATTTCAGCACTTGCCTTTTGCTCGCCACTAAAATTAAATTGGCGCGCGTCTTCTTGAACTGTTTTATCCTCAGTACGGTATTTAAGTGCACCCAGTTGGTGAGTACTGCTTGATACATCTAATAGCTCATCGCCAGATTTAAGTAATAAACGCCACGGAGCAACCGGGGCGCCAACTAAAATATCCATACTAGTGAGTGCTGAGTTATCTAATTTAGAGTCTTCGTCTAAATTATCAGCCAATACATTTTTATCGCCATAAGTTAAACCAAAGCCGTACGGTAATAATGGGCTGTAATCGTCATCGCCTTTATTAACCGTTGCTTGTACTGCTGTTTTAGGCCAGGAAAACGAAAGCTTGCCGCTAAAGTCATGTTGAATGCTGCCATCTTTAGCTTTTAAAATAACATCGGCAATACCGCCGCCTTCTGTACCTGGCAGCCATGCTGCAACAAATGCATCTGAGGCATTTAATTCACTGTTAACCCACATAGGGCGACCCGAAATAAATACCGATACAACCGTAATACCCTGCTCTTTTAACGACTTTAATAACGCGAGCGATTTTTTATTACCACGCTCAAATTCAAGGTTATCTCTATCGCCATGGCCTTCTGCATAAGGCTCTTCACCAAATACCACAACAGCTACATCTGGGCGCTGCTCATATGAGCCATCCACACTTAAAATGGCACGACCACCCGCCTGCGTAATTTGCTTTTCAAGACCCGCGTAAATAGACGTGGCACCAGGAAAATCAGCATTTTTGTTATTAGTCCCTTGCCATGTAATACTCCAACCACCCGACTGCTTACCTATGTTATCGGCTCCATCGCCGGCAATAAGTACAGTTTGGTTTGCATCAAGAGGCAAAATATTGTTTTTGTTTTTAAGTAAAACAAGTGATTCACGTACTGCTTGACGCGCAACTTCGCGGTGCTGCTGCGCACCAATTAGCTCCGTTTTACCCGAAAACTGACGCTTAGCCGGACTTGGTTTATCAAATAAACCGGCACGCAATTTAACGCGTAAAATTCTACTTACTGCATCATCAATGCGCGACATGCTGATTTCGCCAGCTTTGACTTGCGCTATGGTGTTTTCGTACAGCGGCTTCCAAGCGCCCGTTGGCACCATAAAAATATCAAGTCCCGCGTTAACAGCCTGTGCACAGCTTTCGTTTGTACAGCCTTCAATTTGGCCGTGGCCGTTCCAATCCCCTACCACAAAACCATCAAAGCCCATGCGGGTTTTAAGCACATCGGTTAACAAGTATTTATTGCCGTGGTTTTTAACCCCATGCCAGCTATTAAACGATGCCATAACCGACTGACTTCCCGCCGATAAGCCGCCTACATAACCTTGGGCATGTATATCAAACAAATCTTGCTCACTGTCGATATTATTACCTTGATCATCGCCATCAACTGTGCCGCCATCACCTAAAAAGTGCTTAACGGTACTAATAACACGTTTATCACTTAAAAAGTCGCCATCGGCCTTGCCCTGTAAACCATTTACAATTGCAGCTGAATAATCGCGTACAATGCGAGGGTCTTCTGAATAACCTTCATAGGTTCTGCCCCAGCGGTCATCGCGCACAACAGCCACTGTAGGTGCAAATACCCAATCAATACCCGTTGCCATTACTTCAACCGCAGTGATAGCTGCTATTTGCTCAATCAATGCAGGGTTGTTTGCCGCACCTAAACCAATATTATGCGGAAATAAGGTCGCGCCAATTACATTATTGTGACCATGTACCGCATCAGTGCCCCACATTGTGGGTATTTTACTGCCATCGATAGAATCATCTACCGACGCCTGATAAAAATCTTCAGCCAATTTTACCCAGTCCATTGGTGTTGCGTGTTTATCACCATTAGGAAAGGCACCGCCCCCGTTTAGGTATGAGCCAAAGCCATATTTGCGCATATCTTCAACGGTAATATCACGAATTTCTGGTTGAATCATTTGAGCTACTTTTTGCTCAAGCGTCATCATTTTTAAATAATCTGCTATTTTGGCTTCAATTTTTGGGTCTTGTTTTACGGCAATATTAAGTTTTGGCCAAATTTTCTCTGTTTTAGACAACGCATTATTAGCTTCAGAAGTGGTTGTCGCGTCATTTGAACAAGCCGCTAAAATGCCTACTGATGCAATTAATGAGGCACGTGCTATTTTATTAAGTGAAAAAGGGGTTTTCATTATAGAGTCTCCTGAGCTTGTACTGGTTTGCTTCCGCTTAAACCATAAAACGCGATAAATAAGTAACAAAAAATAGGTAAAACATATGAAAGTTGAACACCCACGCTATCAGCAAGTGCACCTTGTAAAAGTGGCACTATTGCCCCCCCCACAATCGCCAAGCACAAAATACCAGAGCCCTGCGCGGTATGCTTACCAAGGCCATTTAACGCTAAACTAAAAATAGTTGGGAACATAATAGAATTGAATAAACCAACCAGTAGTATTGACCACATTGCTAATTGACCCGACGTGCTCATGGCAATAACCACCAAAATAATAGCCATACTTGCGTTAAAGCCAAGCACTTTACCAGCGGGTAATTTTTGCATTACCGCGGCACCAATAAAACGCCCCACCATAGCTCCACCGAAATAATATGTGATGTAGTGAGCGGCTACATGCTCTTTTAACCCAGCAATATTTTCTTGGGCTAAAAAGCTAACTAAAAAACTGCCAATCGCAACCTCTGCACCTACATACATAAATATACCCACAGCACCGAGGGTTAGGTGGCGGTATTGCCATGCACTACCTTCAATTGTCTCTGACTTTTCAGCGGCTTCTTTTTGCTCATTCATTATGTCTGGCAATTTAAGCCATGCAAAAATACCGGCTAGTAAAATAAGCATGCCAGCTAATAGTAAATAAGGAAGTTGTACCGATTCTGCATTTTGTGCCGGTGTTAAAAACGCCTCAGATGCAGAGTCAAGAATCAAAAATGCACCAAATGTAGGGGCAACCGTAGTGCCTAGCGCATTAAATGCTTGCGTTAAGGTAAGGCGAGAAGACGCTGTTTTAGGGGCGCCCAATAAACTTACATAAGGGTTTGCAGAAACCTGTAACAAGGTAATACCGCTTGCCAGAACAAATAAAGCAAACAGAAATACCGGGTAATTATGTAGTGCTGCGGCTGGGTAAAAAAGCACACAACCACATGCCGCTATAAGTAACCCCACTACAATGCCTTTTTTATACCCTAATTTTTTAACTATATAGCCACTTGGCAGTGACATTAAAAAATAAGCCCCAAAAAAACAAAATTGAACCAGCATTGCCTGAACATAAGTTAGGTTAAACACCGCTTTTAAATGCGGAATTAAAATATCGTTTAAGCAGGTAATAAATCCCCACATAAAAAATAAAGTAGTTAAAGATGTTAATGCAAAACCATAGTTTTTATCTTGGTAGTTTTGCGACTGTGTGTGTGTCGTCAGTGGTGCTGAACTGGCCATGGGCTCTCCGCAATTTATTATTATAAATTAATGCAAAAGTCGTTATTAAAAATTGCCGTGTAACCCAGCAACATTAAAGAGTTGACCTTCGTATCAATTAACACTAATCTAAAAATGTAAGCGCTTTCACGTGTAATTAAATACGAACATGTAACATATTTCAACAAGTTTTATTTTTTTATAAACGCGCCCTTACGCTTCATCGCAGTAAATACAGTGGCTATTTATGCATTTAAGGTTTAAAAAGGTTTGTTACTAATGACAAAATTATCGTTACCATCTCATTCACCTCTATTAACAAAAAACTTTGTTTATGGTGTGGCTACGGCATCATTTCAAATTGAAGGCGGGTATGAGCATCGCCTGCCCTGTATATGGGATACCTTTTGCGATACACCCAACAAAATAGCCGACAGCTCAAATGGGCATGTTGCCTGCGATCATTACAATCAGTGGCAAAACGATATTGAATTAATAGACTCGCTTGGCGTAGATGCGTATCGACTTTCTATCTCTTGGCCGCGCGTTATTACCTTATCGGGCGAGCTAAACCCTGAGGGCGTAAAGTTTTATACTAATATTCTTAATGAGCTTAATAAGCGCAACATTAAAGCGTTTGTAACGCTATATCACTGGGATTTACCTCAACATTTAGAAGATAAAGGCGGCTGGTTAAATCGCGATACAGCTTATGAATTTGCTCGCTATGTAAAGCTTATTAGCCAAGCATTTGGCGAACGGGTATTTTCGTACGCGACCCTAAATGAGCCATTTTGCAGTGCCTTTTTAGGCTACGAAGTAGGCATACATGCCCCAGGTTTAGTGGGCAAAGAGTACGGTAAAAAAGCAGCGCACCATTTATTGCTTGCCCATGGTTTGGCAATGGATGTGTTAAAGCAAACCTCGCCTAATACTCAAAATGGTATTGTGCTTAATTTTACACCTTGCTACCCATTAACGCAGTCAGCAGAGGATATAAACGCAGCTCGTTACGCCGATGATTATTTAAATCAATGGTATATGAAACCAATAATGGACGGCCAATACCCAGAAATTATAAAACAGCTTCCTAGCAATCAGCAGCCTGAAATCCACCCTGGCGATATGGACATAATTTCACAATCTATTGATTACTTAGGCATTAATTTTTATACGCGCCAAGTATACAAAGCGCACCCTAGCGATATATACGAGCCACTTGCACCACAAGGGCCTTTAACCGACATGGGCTGGGAAATTTACCCGCAGTCGTTTACCGATTTACTTGTAACGCTTAATAACACCTACACCTTACCGCCTATTTATATTACCGAGAACGGCGCAGCTATGCCCGACACCATTAAAAATGGCGAGGTAAACGATGTAGATCGCCTAAACTATTATCATAGCCACTTAAATGCCGTGCACGATGCCACAGCGCAAGGGGTTAATATTATTGGTTACTTTGCGTGGAGCTTAATGGACAATTTTGAATGGGCTGAGGGCTATTTAAAACGCTTTGGCATTGTTTACGTTGATTATAAAACTCAGCAACGTACTATAAAAGCCAGTGGGCAAGCTTATAAAAGCTTGATACAAAGCCGTAAATAGCCAATAAAAGCTATTCGATTAATCGCATAAATAAAAATCAAAAAGCGAGAACCTAACATCATGATAAGTGTAAAAGAAAAAATAGCCTATGGCCTTGGCGATACGGCAAGTAATATTATTTTTCAAACAGTTATGATGTTTTTAATGCTTTACTACACAGATGTAGTAGGGCTTTCTCCAGCGGTGGTAGGCACCATGTTTTTAGTGGTTAGGTTGTTTGATGCCATCACCGACCCAGTTATGGGCAACTTAGCCGATAAAACCCAGTCGCGCTTTGGCCATTTTAGGCCCTATTTATTGTGGCTTGCCCTGCCCTTTGCGCTTATTAGTATTTTAGCTTTTACCACGCCAGAGCTTGAAGGCACTGATAAAATTATTTACGCCTTTACTACCTACACCTTGCTTATGGTGGCGTATACCGCCATAAATATTCCTTATTGCGCATTAGGTGGCGTGCTCACTAACGATGTAAAAGAGCGTGTTAGCGTGCAATCGTATCGTTTTGTGTTTGGTATGTTAGGCGGCGTTATTGTTGCGGGCTGTACAATGCCAATGGTTGAATACTTTGGCCAAGGCGATAATGCCAAAGGTTACCAATACACCATGACGGCAATGAGCTTGCTTGGCTTAGTGTTATTTTTACTGTGTTTTTTTGGTACCAAAGAGCGCGTAGAGCAACCGCCTGAGCAAAATCTGTCGTTGATTAAAAGTTTAAAAACCTTAATTAAAAACGATCAATGGCGAGTCCTGTGCGCTGCCGCGCTATTTTTACTCACTGGACAAGTATTACGTTTAACCTTAGGTGTTTATTACGTTAAATACTATTTAGGGCAAGAAGATTTAATTACCTCCTTCATGACCCTAGGAGTGGTTGCCAGTATGGTTGGGTGTGCGTGTGCTCAGCCGTTGGCTAAGCGATTTTGTAAAATAAAAGCCTATATTAGTTTGCAGTTAATCGCTGCGGGCATATGTATTGTGAGCTATTTTATCTCCCCTGATAACATTACCTTGGCATTTGCCGCCTTTATTTTGTGGAAGTTTTTTTTAGATATGGCCACCCCGCTACTGTGGGCAAAAATGGCCGACACCATAGACTACGGGCACCACAAAACTGGGGTAAGAATTACTGGCCTTGTGTATTCGGGCGTTATATTTTTTATAAAAATGGGTGTGGCGTTAGGCGGTGCAATTGCAGGCTGGCTGCTGTCTTTTTATAATTATCAGGCGCAAACAATGCAGAGCCTTGATACGCAGCAGGGTATTTTATTATCGTTTACTATTATACCGGCGTTTGGTTCTTTGTTTGTTGCATTTATTATGCGTAAATACACGCTCAATAACGCACAGTTAGCCTCTATACAGGCATCGCTAAAAACTAGTGCTAGTTAACATTTGGTGGGTACGGTATTATTTGCCCGCCAAAATAAAGGATATAAGTGAGTTAACAATAACATGGCCACAATTTATGAAGTGTCGGAGCTTGCTGGCGTATCGTTAGCTACAGTGTCACGGGTAATGAATAAAAACACCCGCGTAAGTGAAAAAACCACTAAAAAAGTACTCGATGCAATGCAGCAGCTGGGCTATAAGCCCAATTCTATTGCGCAATCGCTTGCCTCAAACAGAACCAACAGCGTGGGTATTTTGGTCTCAGAGCTTCATGGTCCTTTCTTTGCTCAAATGATGGCAGGCATCGAGTCAGCCCTACGCGCTGCGGGTAAGCACGTTATTATTACCACCGGTCACAGTGAAGACGATAAAGAAAAAGACGGCATTGAATTTTTAATTAGCCGCAAATGCGATGCGCTAATTTTACATGTAGAGTCAGTCAGTGATGACTACCTAATTGAGCTAAGTAAAGGTAAAACCCCTATTTACCTTATTAACCGATACGTACATTCACTTGAAAGTAACTGCATTAGCCTAGATAACGAACTCGGCGGCTACTTAGCCAGTAAATCTATTGTTGAACAAGGCCACACAAATATAGCTTATATTGCGGGGCCGCAAGTTAAAGCCGATGCCAGAAACCGTTTAAAAGGCCATAAAAAAGCGCTGCACGAAAAAAACATCCCCTTTAATGAGGCGCTGTTTTACGAAGGTGATTTTAACGAAATTGGTGGCAGCAAAGGCCTTGAAAAACTACTCAACACGCGTATTCCGTTTAGTGCTTTAGTGTGTGCTAACGATGAAATGGCATCAGGTGCTATGAAATACGCCCGTGAGCATGGCTTTAATTTACCAAACGATTTGTCGGTTATTGGCTTTGATAACGTTATATTTGCCAATTATCTTTACCCTACACTTACCACCATAGATAACCCAGTAGAAGAAATGGGAGAAATGGCTGCAAAAATGGTGCTACAAGATGTGTATCAGTATAAAAACTTACACATAAACCGCGTGTTTGAACCCACCCTTATAAAACGTGATTCAACCCAAACACTGCCAAAATAACGCATAAAAAAACGGCGCTATATTAAGCGCCGTTTTTTATTAAACCCCAGTAACTTATTTTGCTATCCACGGGGTTACTTTAACTACGTTTTCTATATCACCAAGCAGATTTACGTCGTCTTCCCAGTTATCCTGTACTGCAAAGTAGCAGATTGATTTTTCGCACTGTATATGTGGGTTATTAAAGGCCACAGGCTCTTTAAATGTTACAGCAACGCCTTTTTGCTCAGGCAATAAAAACCACATAAGCTTACTAACAAAAAAGCCCGATAAATCTGTTAAAAGTTCATCTAACTCGTTATTAATTGTGTACAACGAATCCTTCGTTAAGCTAAGCCCTTCAAATTCGCTGGCCTCAATTTGCAATTTTAACTGACAATCGTGATCGGGGTTTTGTGGCTCTACAACAATAACGGCTTTATCCGTATCGAGCTGCTTATCAAACGGTAAAAGTAACTGTGCTTTATCGGTAAAATTAAGCGGGTATTCGTTATTTTCAGTTAAAATTGTGCCGCTTTTAATAGTACATGCCTCGTTTGTGGCAATATCGCTAATGTAAAAGTTAACCCGTGCATATTGAAAGTCGCCCTTGTTAACCACTTTTAATCTGTCGTAAAAGCCATCGTACGACATAACAAACTCTTTGGCATTGACGGTACTTGCCGCGAAACTTAATAAAATGAGTATGGCGTTAATATTTATGAGTCGTTTTTTATTCATCAAAGTAAGCTCTGTTTTGGTTAATCATGGTGTTTAGCTCTTCTATGTATGCCTCGCCGCGCTCTGAGTACGACATTAAACCATGGGTTAGTGCCGTTGCCGCAATGGGCTTTTGCTGTTGTCGTAAATCTTCGCGTATAAGGCGTAAATCTTTGTAGGCATTATGCGTGTTTATATTTCTAAAATACGAGCTTACTGCTGCGCGTACCGACTTAAATGCAGCAACTTCGTGTGCCGCTCCACTATTGCGGCGTCTTGGCACCATACCGCAGCCTTTTGAATAGCACCATTGGCCAAAAAAGTTAAGCCCTATGCGTGCAAAGCGCGATGTACCCCACGCCGACTCATTCGCCGCTTGCATTAGCGCAAGCTCTTTAGGAATAATATCAACACGGCGCAGCGCTTGGCTTAAAATTAGGGTGTTTACTGTTTCAGGTAAGCCATAGGCTTTTAAAATATTAACGATGTCGCGCTGTTGTTTTTTCTCGAGCGGTTCGTTGTATTCAAGCATCATACGCGCAATTTCTAACTTAGCGCGTTGCTGTAATATTTTTTTATTTTCAGCCTCAACATGTGGGCGAATAAAATCAAAAAATGCCTGTTTTTTCTCTTTTACATCAGCAAATTCAGAAAATTTAGGTAAGGTAACATTGTGCAGGGGTTTTTCTTTTTTCTTTACTTTTTTAGGTTGTTCACCTGTGGTTTGTTCTTCAACCTCTTGCTCATTACTTTGCATAAACGGATATGCAAGCGCCCATAAAAAAAATACGCTTAGTAACAGCTTTAAAATGGTTTTTAGCATGTAGTCTCTCTTTCAAACAACAATTATGCATGGGTAATACACACACATACGAAACCCCATTATACCTAAGCCACTATATAAACGCGAATAACACTCTGTGTGTAACCCTTTAAGGGCCACGCTTTGCTAAAAAATGCTAAAGTGACTGCTTGCGATAAATATATTATCCACCAGCTCAGGTTATGTACTTGTTCATTCGCAATTTATTAGGGCATGGGTATACTGAGCTTATACCGTGTATAACAATGTTTTGTGAGTAAGCAGTATGGATAAGCAATGGCAAAGCCGAATAATAGAACAGTATAAAAATCGCCCTAACGATAATCGCTCCCCCTGGCAGGTAGACCGCTCTCGTATAATTCATGCCGCAGCTTTTAGGCGCTTACAAGCAAAAACCCAAATTATGGGGATAGGCTTAAACGACTTTTATCGCACTCGCTTAACGCATTCTTTGGAGGTATCGCAAATTGGTACCGGCATATTGCGGCATTTAAAAGCACAGCACAGCGATTTTGAACACTTCCCCTCTTCCGGTTTATTAGAAACCTTATGTTTAGCCCACGATATAGGCCATCCCCCGTTTGGCCATGGCGGCGAAATTGCCTTAAATTATATGATGCGTGAGCACGGTGGATTTGAAGGCAACGCACAAACATTGCGTATAGTCGCTAAACTTGAGCCTTACTCTAACGGCCACGGCATGAACCTAACGCGCCGCACGTTGCTTGGCTTTATTAAATATCCCGCATTTATAGACGATTTATGGCACACCATCCCGAAGGTAAATAACACACGCTCATTTATAAAAGCTGATGATTGGCGTCCCGCTAAAGGCTTATACAAAGACGATGCACAAATATTTGAATGGATCATTGCCCCTTTAAGCGACAACGACAAAGCGCTATTAACAAGCCATACGCCAGTAGATCAGTACCGTGCAAAAACCCGTTATAAATCGTTAGATAGCGCTATAATGGAACACGCCGATGACATAGCATATGCAGTGCACGACCTAGAAGATGCCATAGCCACTAAAGTGCTCACACTAGATGATTGGCAAACACACGCATTACCCCACTTAAACGCGCTTAATTACGATTGGTTAAACACTAAATTAGACTCGCTTACCCAACGCTTATTTTCAAAAAACGATTTTGAGCGTAAAGACGCCATAGGCGAGCTGGTAAATATGTTTATTATTCATATTCATTTAGATGTTCAGCATGGTGATTTTGAGTGCCCTATTTTAAAGTACACTGCAAAGCTAGACCCACAGTACGAGCGCGTTTTACAAATACTCAAACATTTTGTATTTAATCGCTTAATACGCGACCCAGAAATGCAGCAAATAGAGTTTAAAGGTCAAAACTTACTGATTGAATTATTTACCGCTTTTGCCAGTGACCCTCTGCGTTTATTACCCGAAACAACGCAAGCTCTTTACATAGACGCTGAAAAACAAAACCAAGGGATGCGCATAATATGCGACTACCTAAGCGGCATGAGCGATGAGTACGCTTATAAAACCTATCAGCGGTTATTCTCACCAGTACAATAAAAAGCGAAGAGCACATCCTGTAGAGCGTTTAGGTAAAGGTAGAGCCTGTGTAAGGGGTTATTGCAAATAAATAGGCGTTTGCAAAAGCCGTTATCGAGTCCACTCGGTTACAAACCTTGCGCCGCAGTTAAATAACCTCTTGTTTGCAAAAATTTTTCCTGCAAAATCTAGCAGGTCCTTGTATATTTAATAAACTATAAAAATAAGAGCATTGACTATGAACACACCACACACTTTTAACTCCTTTAAAGCGTTTTACCCGTATTACTTAAAAGAGCACCGCAATGTAACCTGCAGAAGGCTTCACTTTATTGGCAGCACGCTAGTACTTGCAGTCATCTTTATTGCATTAATCAAGCAGCAATATAGCTTGCTGTGGTTATTACCGGTTATTGGCTACGGATTTGCTTGGATTGGGCATTTCTTTTTTGAAAAAAACCGCCCCGCCACTTTTAAGCACCCCCTTTATAGCTTATGGGGAGATTGGGTCATGTTTAAAGATATACTTATCGGTAAAATAAAATTTTAATTTTTATATTATTTTATTATAAAAATCACTTGCAACCTTTTTAAACGCTATACAAATTTCAGCTTAAATAATCTGCTCTTTATATGTTAATTTATTTAACATATAAAAGGTGGGTTATACACTTAATTTAAAAAACGCTTAGCAACAGCCATTATTAAAGGCGTACACACTGCTCTTACCTGTTAACTAAAAGTAAACCTCATTATTTCCAATTATTTTAAGCTCCATCAGTTACTTACAAATCCTAGCCTATTTCTAGCTTTTACCTCATTTAGTTTCATTAATTAAACCTTGTAACTATATACCCTTTAATTTTAATTGAACGTTATTCAATTGACTCATTTTGTTAATGCGGTTTATGTTCTCAAAGCCGCTCCACTAAAAAGTAGCAGCTATAAAAACAAAAACTTTAAATCAATGGGTGATCAGATGAGGATTAACAACATGAATAAAAGCCTACCGTTTAGGTTAAATAACTTAAAAGTGAGTACAGCTGTGGGTGCATCGCTTTCGCTATTTGGTGCGTTTACTGCACACGCGGCACAGCAAACACCTCAAGTACAAGAAGATATAGAGCAAATTAGCGTAATTGGCTCACGCCGTTTAGGGCGCACAGTAGAAGACAGCGCCGTACCTATTGATATTATTGGCGCTGAGGCGCTTACCAGTTCAGGTCTTACGGAAACAAACGCGCTACTGAGCAATTTGTTACCAAGTTTTAACTTTCCACAGGCATCGCTTACCGATGGCAGTGATCATGTACGCCCTGCACAACTTCGTGGTTTAGCACCCGATCATACCTTAGTGCTGGTTAATGGGAAGCGTCGTCATAGTAGCGCACTGCTTAATTTAAATGGTTCAACGGGGCGCGGCTCATCTTCTGTAGATTTAAATGCAATACCAGCTAATGCAATTGAACGCATTGAAGTTTTACGCGATGGCGCTGCGGCGCAATACGGCTCTGATGCTATAGCGGGTGTGATTAATATTGTACTTAAAAGCGCAAGCAGTGGCGGCTCCCTTGCGGCTATTTATGGGGCAAATATCACCGAGATGGATGGTGTGCCTCAGCTTGAATCGGTATCTGAGGGTAGCGATGGCAACCTAGCATTTACCGAAGGCGGCGATCGCTCTTTAACCGATGGGCAAACGCTCACTTTGCAAGGTAATATTGGTTTAGAGCTTGGTGATAATGGCTTTTTAAACATTTCGACTGAATACCGCGACCGCCACTCAACTAACCGTGCCGATTACGATCAACGCGAAAACTACGACCGATTAGAAGATGGCTCGCTCGACCCCCGCGAGTTTACAGTTAACCGTTATAACCATAACTTTGGTAATGGGGATGTAGAAGACCTATCGGTTTTTTATAATGCAGGTTATCAATTAACAAACGATATCGATTTATATTCGTTTGGCTCTTACAGCAAACGTGAAGGTGAAGGCGCTGGTTTTTATAGACGCGCAAGCGATAGCCGTAATATAGAAGAAATATACCCCGACGGCTTTTTACCTGTGATCACCTCAGATATAAACGACTACTCACTCGCATTAGGTGTTAAAGGTTTTATAAGCGATTGGAACTACGATGTATCGGCTGTGTATGGTGAAGATGCGTTTGAATTTGGTGTAACCAATAGTTTAAATACGTCATACGGCCCCACTAGCCAAACACGCTTTGATGCCGGTACGCTTACATACGATCAACTTACTTTAAATGTTGATTTAAGCCGCGAAGTGGATGTCAGCTTTTTAGAAAGCGCAGTAAGTGTTGCCATTGGGGCTGAGTACCGTACAGAAGGCTATCAAATAGAAGCTGGCGAAGAAGCCTCATACGCACAAGGCTCATTTGGCCCAGGTGGCGTAGTCACAGGCGAAGATGGCCCATTTGGTGCAGCAGGTGCGCAGGTATTTCCAGGCTTTACACCTGAATCAGAAGGTGACAACAGCCGCCACAATGTAAGCTTTTACATAGACTTAGAAACCTACCTGACAGATGATTGGAATATTGCTGTGGCAGCCCGTTATGAGGATTACTCAGATTTTGGCGATACACTTAACGGCAAAATTGCAACGCGCTATTCGTTAACCGAAGATTTAGCCATACGCGCTTCAGCCTCAACAGGGTTTAGAGCGCCTTCATTACAACAGCAATATTTTACTTCGGTTGCTACCGTATTTGTTGATAGCGTTCCGACCGAAACCGGCACCTTTGCACCAAGCAGCGATGTAGCCAAAGCGCTTGGCTCACCGGGCCTTGATGCCGAAGAAGCCACTAACTACGGGGTTGGCTTTACTTGGTCTACCGACTTTAATTTCAGCTTATCGGTTGATTACTATCAAATACTAATTGATGACCGTATTGTTTTATCTAACAATTTATCGGGCGCAGCAATAGAAGAGTTGCTAGCAGGCACGGGCGCTAACCAAGGCCGCTTTTTCTTAAACGCTATAGATAGTAAAACGCGCGGTGTTGATGTGGTTGCCTCGTACAACTTAATCACCGATGGCTATGGCGATATTGCCTTTAACTTAGGCTATAACTACGGCAAAAATGAAGTCACTGATATTATTGACCCGCCCGCTGAACTGCAAGGTGCTGGGTTTGATCAAGACAACTTGTTCTCAGGTACAGAGCTGCGCCGCTTTGAAGTAAGCACCCCGCGCAATAAATACAATTTAAGTGCTACATGGACCCATGATGCGCTGCGTACCACACTTAGAACTACGCGTTACGGTGAAACCCAAGACCCTTCATCAACGCCTGGACTAAACGAGGTATTAAAACCTAAGTGGATCACTGATTTAGATGTGGCTTATGCCGCTACTGATAACCTAACGCTTAGTTTAGGTGCCAATAACATTTTTGATGTATACCCAGATCCTACCCGCGAAAATGTAGAAGAAGTCTCTACTTTTTCTCGCTTGTTTGCTTATTCGAGCTTTTCGCCCTACGGATTTAATGGCCGTTACGTGTACGGCAAAATAGAAATGAAGTTTTAAGCGCTAACCATTTCAGAATGTACTCAAAAACACAAAAGCCACCTAGTCGGTGGCTTTTTACTGCGAACTGCTCAAATCAATTAGATTTTAGTTAACCAGCCGTGTTTGTCTTCACTTTTACCCCATTGAATATCGTTCAATGCTTGGCGTAATCGCGCTGTTGTAGGGCCTGGCTCGCCACTGCCTACTTTGTATTCTTTATCGTTATGAATAAACGTGCCTACCGGTGTTAATACCGCAGCAGTGCCTGAAAGTGCAGCTTCTGTGCCTGGCTTTGCAGCACGCTCTAAAAGCTCGGTAACGCTAAAGTTACGCTCGCTTACCGTCATACCTAAATCTTTTGCAATGGTTAAAATGCTATTACGGGTTACGCCATGTAAAAACGTGCTATCGAGCGCTTTGGTAATAATTTCGTTACCATCAATAAGAATAAAGTTAGCAGCACCTGTTTCTTGTACGTCGCCGCCAGGGCAAAACAAGATTTGATCGGCTTGGTATTTTTCGCGTGCTGCGCTAATTGGTGCAAGTGCACTGGCGTAGTTACCGCCACTTTTTACCATGCCCATGTGCGGGGCACAGCGCATGCCATCTTCTTCAAGTAATACACGCAGCGCAGTAGCGCCGCCGGTAAAGTAATCGCCAACTGGCGATAAAAGTGTATATAACAACGAGCTCATTGACGGTGCAGCCGCTTTACCAATGGCAGCTTCTGTTCCTATGTGAGTTGGGCGAATGTACATAGAGCCCGGTGGCAATGGCGTTTCATCAGCATACTCTTTAACA
Organism: Pseudoalteromonas sp. P1-11; assembly: GCF_001399995.1. NCBI lineage: Bacteria > Pseudomonadati > Pseudomonadota > Gammaproteobacteria > Alteromonadales > Pseudoalteromonadaceae > Pseudoalteromonas > Pseudoalteromonas sp. P1-11. The sequence continues at coordinate 4,350 of NZ_LJSP01000019.1, read as the reverse complement.
ATCTCGATAATCATGTCTTTTAGCATTTGACCGTCAAAGCTTGGTAAGCTTAATAACGCAGAGCTTTGCTGCATACGCGCAATGTTTGCATCTATTCTAAAAATATAAATAGAGCCATCTTCGTGGCGAAAAGCTTTTAAGCCTTCAAAACACGTGCTTGAATAATGAAGGACGTGCGCGCCCGCATGAAGTTCAAGTTTATCGGAAGGGACGATTGAGCTTTCGCTCCATTGGTTATCAGAAAAACGAGCTTGAATCATCTGCGGCATAAACACGGTACCGAATGCGGCCATTTTAATCTCTCTTGTGTGGTCTATTTTTCTCCATTGTATGACATTCATGCATCATTTAACCATAGCAAAACTGAGGCTTTTTTAATTATCAAAAAGAAATTTTTGCAACTGCTGTTTATAAATTGGCCATATTGCTAAGCACATACAAAAAAGCCGATTAATGCACCTTCATTAATCGGCTTTTTAAAGGCACATTATTTATTTAAACGAGTACCTTATAATACGTTTTAATACCGAGCTATACTGCTTAAAAAAACCACCTGTATGATAATCAATGCCGTGTTTTTGCATAATGGCTTGCACTTGCGGGGCCACTTCTTGATAGCGAGAGGACGGCATATCAGGAAATAAGTGATGCTCAATTTGGCAACTTAAATGCCCAGTTAAAACATGAAACCAATGCGGGCCTGTAATATTAGATGAGCCCAATACCTGGCGATAATACCACTGCCCTTGCGTTTCGTTTATGCAGTCTTCTTCTTTAAAGGTTTCGGTGTCCTCGGTAAAGTGCCCACAAAATATTATGGTTGAGGTCCATAAATTACGGATTAAATTTGCCAGTAAGTTGCCTGCTAATACCCATAAAAACAAAGGGCCTGCCAATAAAGGAAATATCACATAATCTTTTATTAATTGGCGCGCACCTTTACTAAAAAAGCGCTGTTTTAGGGTAGAATGCGATACACCCCCTTCGCGGTTTTCTTTCTTTTTACCTATAAACACACGTTCCGCTGCCAGTTCGTGATACGACACCCCCCACTGAAACAGCACACTTAAATTTATATATGTAATAAACTGCCACACATTTTTTAAGCGCCATTTAAAATCATTACTTAAACGTAATAAGCCATAACCAAAGTCGCGGTCTTTACCAATAATATTAGTGTAGGTGTGGTGTTCAAAGTTATGAACGCGATGCCAACTTTGCCCATCGCAAGCAATATCCCATTCGTAGTGTTGCGAGTTAAGCTGCTTGTCGTTCATCCAATCGTATTGGCCGTGCATAACATTGTGGCCAATTTCCATGTTGTCTAAAATTTTTGCCAGCGCTAATAACAGTACACCCGCAACCCATAAAAGTGGCTGAATAAAGCCCAGCATAAGTAAAATACGGCCACTCCACTCACATAGCCGCTGCTTTTTAACAACCGAGCGAATGTAGTTTGCATCTTGTTGCCCTACTTTGCCTAGCGTATCCATTTTTATGCTATCTAAATCGTGGGCTAACTGATCAAAGTTTATGTTCTTCATAGTTGTAACTCCAAATCGCTAACAGGTTGACTTACACACAGTTGAATTAACTGCTCGCCGTTATCACTCAACTCACCAGTTTTTAAATTACGCACCACGCCTGACTTTTTAATGCACTGGCACTGGTGGCAAATACCAATGCCACACCCGCGTTTAACCGGTAATTGTTTTTCTTCAAACTGTGCTAACAATGCATTGTTAGCATTTACGACATGAGCGCTGCTATTAATCTGTACATTAAACAGGCTGTCGTCATTTTGGCTTGGCAGCGTTAAACCAAATGCCTCTTGGTAGTAATTTAAATGGTGTTTTTTAGCAAAGTCACACACCGTTTTCATGAAGTTTGCAGGCCCACAGCAGTATATATCTGGGTTTTCCCATACATTTACATGGCGAGTAATATCATCTGATTGCTCGCGTGTGAGCAGTAAAAACGAAAAATGCGAAAACTGGTTTGCTAATGCGCTTAGCTCGTCTACACATTGGTGCGCTGCGGCTTTGGCATAATAAATCAGCGATACTTTTTGTGTTGTATGTTTTAAATGCTCACTAATCATGGCAAGCATAGGTGTAATACCCGAGCCGCCCGCTATAAACGTTGCATTGTTTTGGGTGTTTTTATAAACAAAGTCGCCACTAGGCGCTGAAATATTGCACCACTCACCGACTCGTAAAGCACTGCTTAAAAGGCTTGTAAAACGCCCTTGCTCATTAGTTTTAATTAATAAACGCACCAAGCCCGTAGTTTTAAATTGCTCAGGGCTTGAGGCAACCGTAAAAACACGAGTTAATAAACGCCCGTTTATTTCTACCGTTAAACTAATATGTTGGCCAGCATTGTGTGCCTGCCAGTGCTGAGTAGGCTTTAAGGTAATACTTAAAAAATCACCATTGTGCTGCGTCAGCTCTTCTATTTTTGCTCTATAAAGACCAGCACGCCACGCAGGCTTAACCATTTGCATTATGGGCTCAATGTAGCCTGCAAAGCTTTGATGGTGTAAAAACCACTTCGAAAATTGGTCTAATACTTTAGTAATCATCACTATTAATCTCTTGGATATTAAATATTGAAATTGAACTTACATGTGTACGCTCAAACTTCAGCGCACAAGTGTACGCCCAAAAAAATTAATTTCAATAGTATTAGAGTAAATATTCAGTTTTTTAGCACAGTTTTTACGCAGCTCACTAATTTAAAGCGCTGTACTAAAGCCTCAATTAAGGTGTAATAAATAGCTGTTTAAAATATTAAAACCAGCCATACAACACTGCGGGTAAACTCTTTATGATTGAAATATATATAGTTTTTATTAAAGCGCTACATTTAGCAAAATCTGCAGCAGCATGCTAATGTAGGTATTACTTGCTTATTTATTGGACAGGGATATGACTGCGTTTATACCTACAAAAACGATTGCTAAAACATTATCAACGGCGTTTATAGCTGTACTCGTTTCAACGCCGGTGGCAGCTGTTGATTACAAAACCCTTGATGTGTTACCGCTCAATGTAAAGGCCGTCAGTGTGGCTAAAGGGGTAACTATCCCCTGGGCTATTGAGCCGTTAAGTAATGGTGATTTACTTATAGCCGAGCGAAGCGGCACACTTTATTTACTGCCTAAAAACTCAGCTAACTTAACTAAGCTCTCGGGTTTGCCACAAATTGATGCTAATGGGCAAGGCGGTTTACTAGATTTAGCCCTACATAGCGGACCAGACGATAGCCAATGGCTTTACATAACTTACTCAAGTACCCAAGGCGCTAAAAGAGGCAGTAATACAGCCCTAATGCGCGCCAAGCTTAGTGACGATCGCACTGAGCTTTTAAACACACAATTACTATACAAAGGTGAGCATAACAGCACAAAAGGCCAGCACTACGGAAGCCGTATTGTGTTTGATAACCAAGGGTATGTTTACTTTTCGATTGGCGATCGCGGCTCGCGCGATAAAAACCCGCAAGACTTAACCCGTGATGGCGGTAAAATTTATCGCTTACACACTGATGGCCGTATTCCTAAAGATAACCCGTTTGTAAATCAAAAAAGCGCTAAACACGCTATATGGTCATACGGACACCGTAACCCGCAAGGCATGTGGTTTGATAAAACAACACAAACGTTATGGTCTCATGAGCACGGCCCACGTGGCGGCGATGAGCTAAACATAATTAAAGCGGGCGCTAATTATGGCTGGCCTGTGGTTAGTTATGGGATTAATTACAGCGGTACTTCGTTTACCGACATACAAGAAAAAGACGGCATGCAATCGCCCGTACTGCATTGGACCCCCTCCATAGCCCCTTCTGACATGTTATTGGTTAGCAGCGATAAGTACCCGCAATTAAAAGGCAAACTTTTGCTATCGTCTATGAAATTTTCGTTTTTAAGTGCACTGGAAATATCTAACAAAGGTGTTTCAAAGCAATATAAAATTTTAGAAGGAATAGGCCGCGTCCGCAGCTTAGCACAAGGCAGTGATGGCTATATTTACTTAGGCATTGACGGACAAGGAATTAAACGCCTTGAGCCTGAGCAATAAAACCGTTAGTAACCGCAGCATAGCAAATAATGCGTTTACCTTGTTTTTATATAACAAGGTAAACGCCCTTCAGCTAAAAGAACTATTTAGCTCTTTGTAGCGTATGGTAATGCTAGGGCGTGTTGATCTTTGATGGTTGAATTTGCAGCAGTATGTTTGGTTTTTAGGCAAGGCAGAGCCTATGAAGTGTGGTTACTCCCCATAAATAGGCTATAACGCAGCATAAATGCCAAACATGCGCTGCCCTTCGGGTTCTGCCTAGGGG
>NZ_LJSP01000018.1:0-58522 GCF_001399995.1 Pseudoalteromonas sp. P1-11 | reverse complement strand
CGAGTGCCCACACAGATGATTGCTTTATATTGTTAAAGAACGTTGCGACGTTGTCGCTAGGGATGCGTATAATACATCCTTTATTTTTCGAGTCAACACTTAATTTTAAACTTTCTTTTTAGAAGATTTAAAACCGAAGTTTTACTTAACTCTGTGAGCAGCTCTTGCCTCGCTATGCGTTGGCGTTCCCCGTCTCAGTGGGGTCGCATTATAGGGAGATCCGANGAGTCAACACTTAATTTTAAACTTTCTTTTTAGAAGATTTAAAACCGAAATTTTACTTAACTCTGTGAGCAGCTCGTGCCTCGCTATGCGTTGGCGTTCCCCGTCTCAGTGGGGTCGCATTATAGGGAGAACAGATTTTTACGCAAGCACTTTTTTAAAGAAAAACCAAAAAAAAGCACTGTTCGGTCAATATGTGAACTAAACCCTCTATAACTGGTAGTTTTATAATCAAAACAGGCCTTTTCTGGCCTATATTTAAGTGTTGCTGTTACACTCAAGCGACTATAACTGGTATTTAAAAGGTATATATATGGCTATCCGTTCTTATAAAGGTGTGACTCCCTCTTTTAATTCGTCTGTTTATGTTGATGAGTCGTCTGTTTTGGTAGGAGATATTATGATAGGTGACCACTGTAGCGTATGGCCTTTAGTGGCAGCGCGAGGAGATGTTAACTATATACGTATTGGTGAACGTACAAATATACAAGACGGTAGTGTTCTTCATTTATCACGCGCGTCTAAAAGTAACCCAGATGGTTACCCACTTATTATTGGTGATGATGTGACAGTAGGACACAAGGTGATGCTGCATGGATGTACGCTTGGAAATCGTATACTTGTTGGTATGGGCGCTATTGTAATGGATAATGTAATAGTAGAGGACGACGTTATTATTGGTGGGGGGTCATTAGTACCGCCAAATAAACGATTGGAGTCTGGTTATTTATATGTTGGTAGTCCAGTAAAGCAAGCCCGCCCATTAACAGAGCAAGAGCTTGCCTTTTTAAAAGTATCGGCAGATAACTATGTGCAATTAAAAGACGAGTATTTAGCAGAGATCAACTAGATTCACTTCTATCTGCCCTGCCGAGTTATAACTTTCATCTTCTATAAGTTGCTCGGCACATTCTTCGTAATCAAATCGGTATTTATCGAAATGCTGCGTTGCATGGCTTTCATCTTGAAGCCCTAGCTTTCGTAAATCTATAATACACTCCACCAGCATCCCTGTTACTTGTGCAAAAAAGACTAGTTGGTGGGAAGGTTCTCTAAACTCGAGTCTATCTATAAACTGTATGGCTTGATTCATTTAAGCATGCCTTGTTTTAGTGCTTTAACAACAGGAAGTATAGCGGGCATTTTATTACGCCATACATAATATGCCTGTGCGGCTTGGCCTACCAACATACCACTGCCATCTAACAGCTTAGCGTGGTTATTATGCTCTGCAACCCAGTTCATAAATACGGTATTTTGCTGGGAGTAAAACATATCGTATGCCACCGTGCACTGACTTAGGTGTTTTTCGTCAAGTGCTGGTAACTCGTTGTTCATACTGCTAGAGGTAGAATTTACGATAAGTGAGTAATTGCTTACTGGTAATGTATCAAACCCATAGCCTGTTACCTTGCCATATTCAGCAAATAGTTGCGCTAAGTCTTGCGCTTTTTTTGCCGTGCGATTAACAATCGTTATTTCAGCTGGATTATGCTCAAGTAGCGGTAGTATTACCCCTCTTGCTGCGCCACCAGCACCAATAATTAAAATACGCTTATTGGTAATTGTCACTTCATTGGCAAGTAAATCATTAACAAAGCCCACGCCATCGGTGTTATCGCCTAATAAAGTGCCATCATCGCGTTTTTTAAGTGTATTAACTGCACCAACAATTTTAGCAAGTGGGGTGAGTTCATCAGCCATGGCATACGCTTGCTCTTTAAATGGCATAGTAACGTTGGCACCTATCCCGCCTTGCTCAAAAAAGGTGGTTACTGTTTTTTCAAAGTGATCGATAGGTGCTAATATTGCGCGGTAGTCGATTTGCTCGCCCAAAGATACAGCAAATTGTTTATGTATCGCGGGGGATTTTGAATGTTTGATTGGATTTCCAAAAACCGCATATTTGTCCATTTTAAAGCAACCTCTTTGCAGTTGTACACTGCCTATTAACGATGATAAGTAATATGATTAAACGACTTTTTTCAAAATCTAAACCAGCTCCTGAGCAACCAGCGCCCACTCCTGAGAAAACACCGTATGAAATTATTGGTGGAGAAGCAGGTACCCGTGCTATTGCTAATAGATTCTACGACATAATGGCCAGCGATGAATACGCCAAACCATTATATGATATGCATCCTCTGCCATTAGATAGAATTCGCCAAGTATTTTTTGAGTTTTTATCAGGTTGGTTAGGCGGCCCTAACCTATTTACTGAAAAACATGGCCAACCTATGCTGCGCAAACGCCATATGCCTTTTACTATAAATAAAGACCTGCGCGATCAGTGGATGTATTGCATGAATAAAACCCTCGATATAGAAGTAGACAACCCCCTACTGCGCGAAGGGTTAAAGCAGTCTTTTGGACAACTTGCCACCCATATGATTAATGAGCACTAATTGTAACTGCTTAGCAAAAAGGCGCTGTTAAGCGCCTTTTATTAGGGTTTATTGACCTTTGCGGATTAAACAGCCCCTACCTTAATTTAATATTTATAACTGCCACTCTCTGGCTATCAAATCAGTAGGTTTAGTGGTTAGCCACTCTTGTGGACGTAAATAGTATTGATACAAATTAGCCTCTGCGCTGTCGGGCGCGGGCTTATAATTGTATTCCCAACGCGCCAGTGGCGGCATCGACATTAATATAGACTCTGTGCGCCCACCGCTTTGTAAGCCAAATAAAGTGCCTCTATCCCACACAAGGTTAAATTCTACGTAACGACCGCGGCGATACAATTGAAAGTCGCGCTGCTGTTGCGTGTATTCGTCATTTTTACGACGCTCAATAATAGGTAAGTACGCATCTAAAAAGCCATTACCAACCGATTGCATAAATGCAAAGCTCTGCTCAAACCCTAGTTCGTTTAAGTCATCAAAAAATAAGCCGCCTACACCGCGTGTTTCGTCGCGATGTTTTAGGTAAAAATATTCATCACACCACGTTTTGTATTTTGGATACACTTGTTCACCAAATGGTGCACAAATGTCGTGTGCGACTTGGTGCCAATGCTGTACATCTTCAAAAACGGGGTAAAAAGGCGTTAAGTCAAACCCTCCGCCAAACCACCAAATAGGCTCTTCGCCTTCTTTTTCAGCTATAAAAAAGCGTACATTGGCATGACTTGTAGGAACATGTGGGTTTTTTGGATGAATAACTAATGAAACGCCACATGCATGGAAGCTTCGCCCTGCAAGCTCAGGCCTATGAGCGGTCGCAGAGCCCGGCATAGATGCACCAAACACATGCGAGTAGTTAACGCCGCCTTGCTCTATTACATTGCCGTTAGTGGTAACACGCGTACGCCCGCCACCGCCTTCGGCACGTTGCCAGCTATCTTCTACAAATTTTGCACTGCCATCGGCCTGCTCTAAACCTTGGCAAATGGTGTCTTGCAAAGCCATAAAATACGCTTTTACTTGTTCCAATAATTCGCTTTGCATATTAACCTCTAAATACTTTGCCGGTCATGGCATCTTTAATTGTGCTTGGCTGCGTGTTGCCCCCTAAGGGCTCATCAATGTAACAGCCTACCTTATCTGCAAATTGCTGCTTGGCTTGTTCAATACTTGTTACCGTTGGCTGTCCGGTTAAATTAGCACTAGTAGAGACAAGAGGCTTCCCTAATTGCTGGCATAAGCGCTTAACACTTGGATGATCAGTAACCCGTACGGCAATCGTATCAAACTGCCCTGTTAACCATTTAGGCGTATTTTCAGCTGCAGGCATTACCCAGGTAATAGCACCGGGCCAACTAGAGAAAATATCAGCGCGCTTGTCCATTGGCAGCTTTACATCGTCAACATACTTTAATAACTGGCCGTAGTTATCGGCGATTAAAATAAGGCCCTTTTCAACGGGACGCTGTTTTATTTCTAGCAACTTCTCAACAGCTTGCTGATTATCTGGATCACACCCTAAACCATAGACAGCTTCAGTAGGATATAAAATAACTTCACCTTGCTCTAAGCAAGATATAGCCGTAGGCAATGTAGAAAGGTCTGACAAAATATGCTCCAGAAATTTATATTAATCAGTAGTGGTAAGTTTATGCAGGCAACTTTTTTGTGGGCACTGTAGCACAGTACCATTGGCCATTTTTTTCTCAATAACAAGCGGCCAATCGCACTTAGGGCATGGCTTGGCAATGGGTTTGTTATTTAGAGTATATTTACAGCTTGGGTAACAATCGCATGAGTAAAACGTTTTACCAAATTTATTGCTGCGTGCAACTAGCTGCCCTTTTTTGCATTTAGGACACCCAGGTAATACATCATCGTTATTATTAGGTTCGTCATCGTGGGCGATATAATGACACTCAGGGTATCCTGTACAGCCAATAAACATGCCATAACGGCCGTTTTTAACCACCAGCGGTTTTGTGCACTGTGGGCAGGCTGAATCTTCAAGAACCTTTATTTCGTTGCTGTCGTGATGCGCTAATGGACGAATAAAGTCGCATTTAGGGTAACTAGCACAACCCAAAAACGGACCTGTTTTAGAGTTACGGATCACTAATTCAGAACCACATTGTGGGCAGACTTCGTATTCTTTTTCTAAGGCGTGTTTATCCGCCGAGAAAAGCGAATGGTCGATTTTACTCATGAGGTTCCTAATGGGTTGCTGAATTTTCGCCTAATATACCCAAACCACTTAAAGATACAAGCTGTGCATATATCTTTAAGTGGTTTGGTATACAATTTTAATGTAGAAGTTCGGTGGGTTCGTCAAATATAAGGTCTTCCATTTGCTCGTAAGCCTCTTCTGAGCCAGGTACGTTAAATAACACCATAAGCACCACCCACTTTAAGTCGTCGAGCGAAATATAAGGTTTATCTAATGCGGCAAGGCGGTCCATAACCATTTCACGGGTTACACTGTTAACGACCCTTATTTGCTCTAAAAACATCAAAAAGCCACGGCATTCAACGTTTAACATTTTGCATTCGCTATCGGTAAAAATGCGCATTGCTTGGTGAGGCTTTGTAATTAAGTAAGGCGACTCGTCGCTGCGTTGTAAATCGGCCAATTGTTCAAGCCAGTTTAACGCTTTAAAAATTTCGGTCTTATTAAAGCCCGCGCGAAGTAATTCATCGGTAAGCTCGTTTTCTTCAATATAAATATCGGCTTCACTGTGAATGTAGTTTTCAAAAAGATACATGAGAATATCAAACATATTACCTTCCTGTGCTTAGCTTTATATACCCGTCTAACACTCGCTCTATTTCGTCGTCTAACTCTAAATCGAGCAACCTTGCCAGCACTTTATCAATTGGCCACTTGGCGCGACGTACAATTTCATCAACACTGGTTACCTCATACCCTATACTATTTAACACCTCACACTGTGACTGTTTGTTTACAGGCTCCTCTTTATTATATAGACCGCTTTGATAAGAAAAGCTCACCTCATCTAAAATATCTGTTACATTTTCGACTAACTTAGCGCCCTGCTTTATTAAAAAATGACTCGCTTGCGATAATGGGTTTTTAATAGAGCCTGGTACTGCAAACACTTCTTTATTTTGTTCAATAGCGTAACGTACCGTGATCAATGAACCGCTTTTAATTTCAGCCTCTACAATAACCACGCCTAAAGACAGCCCAGATATAATACGGTTTCTGCGTGGAAAGTTATGCGCATTAGCGGCGGTACCCGGTAAAAACTCGCTTATTAATAAGCCATGCTCTAATACTTGGTCTGTTAATAATTTATGGCGTTTGGGGTAGTAAATATCAACCCCAGTCCCTAATACACCAATTGTTTTGCCATTATTGGCCAATGCGCCTTTGTGCGCGGCACCATCAATACCCCGCGCCATGCCCGAGGTAACAGTAATACCGGCTAAAGTAAGCTGATAAGCAAGCTCCGAAGCTATTTCAAGCCCCGTAGGGGTCGCGTTTCTACTACCAACAATAGCCACTTGCGGGCTAGATAACAGCGATATATCGCCTTTACAAAATAACAGTAAAGGGGCACTGGCTATGTGTTTTAGCTCGTTTGGGTATAGCGCATCAAAAATACACACCACTGTAATATTAAGCTGCTGTATTTGTTGCTCGTAATGGTTTACTTGCTGCCAATTGGTATTGAGTAAGTTGCAGGCTTGGTTTTGGGTAAGGCCAAGCTGTTGTAATTCACTTTGGTTTAAATCAAATAATGATTCGAGGGGGTGAGTATGTGATAAGGCTAACAGTGTTTTAATACCTAAGCCTTTACACATATAAAAGGCAAGCCAGTGGGCTAGCTTGCCAGATGACTGATCCATGCTCTCTCCTAGAGCACCGACTCGCTACAACTTAATGAATTACTACACTATCTCCAACGCGAATTGGGTGCTGATTTTTTGTTATTAATGCATAACTCACTTTGTCATACACTTTAAATACAATTAACTCACCCACTTTTTCGTGTGGCATTGTCCATGTTGTGGTGTCTTCATCTGGCTCGCTGCCAAATAATTCACCTGCATCAGATAAAAGCTTTTCAAATTTGCTCGAATCCTCTGGATAACGCGGTCCTCGTGGGCCATCAATAACGGTGGGTGATTGGCGTTCTAAATCGAGGATATGACCAACTTCAATTTGTTGCTCAGCACCTAAGTTTAGCACCACTACATCCATTGTGCTGAATTCTCTTACTTGGCGCGGCGAGTCAATAACATTGCCGGATACACTTTGCTTAGGACGATGCATATTAAAGTACGCTGGTAACATTTGCCCTTGCATAGCAGGGAGTAAAAAATCGCCTTGTTGTATTTCTTGTTTAACTGACTCAACCCGTAAAGACGATGGTACGCCATTGCTTTCATCGCCCGTTCTAAATGCACGAGCCATACCGACATAAGTAGCGCGAGTGGCTAGCTCTTCACCGGTTTGTGTATCTATGTAAGGTTCGCCTTTGTGATAAATAGCATACGCTTTATGTACTTTTAAATCGCCCTTAACGTATAAAATATGCCCGAGAGTTTGCGTTTTAGTATTTTCGTTTGCCCCTAAAATATAAGGCTTATCATCTATGTCATCGCTGTTAATCGCTTGCTCATAGCTTAAATAAGGTTTAATTATTTCAAGTGGCAAAGTGGTGATGGCGTTATTACCTTTTGGTGTAATACGCCCTTGCGGCGATAACTTTCTGTACGCTTTATTAATCACCAAACGCGGGTTACCGTCGGCGTCGTACACTAACGCGAGTGCATCGCCTGGGTAAATTAGATGCGGGTTATCTATTTGCGGGTTCATTTGCCACAACTCTGGCCACAGCCATGGTTCTTCTAAATAAATGCCGGAAATATCCCAAAGGGTATCGCCTTTTTTTACAACATATTGTTTTGGAGCATCTTTTTTTATTTGTAAAACATCAGCGACTGCAGGAAAAGCAGTACTTAGTGCAAACATAATTGCAGCCAATTGAGATTTCATTGGGCTTCCTTGTATTGTTTTTTCATTATTATTGACCAAAACCTGTTAAAGGGGAACGCGAATGGCTAAAATAAGAGCATACAATACCCTAAATTAAGCACAAGTGTAAAAAGGTAACTATGGCTAGGTTAGAAGTTTTAAGATTTCCAGATGAGCGTTTACGTACGGTAGCAAAAGAAGTTGCACAGGTTGATGACAACGTTCGCCAAATTGTAAAAGACATGCTAGAGACAATGTACGATGAAAACGGCATTGGGCTAGCTGCTACACAGGTTGATATTCATCAACGTATTGTGGTGATCGACGTATCAGAAGAACGCGACGAACCACTGGTTTTAATTAACCCACAAATTATTAAAAAAGATGGTGCAACAATTAGCGAAGAAGGCTGTTTATCAGTGCCTAACTCTTACGCAAAAGTAGACCGTGCTGAAACCGTAACCGTTGCTGCTCTTAACGAAAATGGTGAAGAATTTGTACTAGATGCAGATGAGCTATTAGCTATTTGTATTCAACACGAACTAGATCACTTACAAGGTAAACTATTTATTGATTACCTATCGCCATTAAAGCGTCAACGTATTCGCAAAAAGCTTGAAAAAGAAGCTAAATTTGCCGCGAAGTAATAAGCACCTTAGGAAAACTCAGTGACAAAACCACTACGCATTATATTTGCCGGTACGCCGGACTTTGCCGCTCGTCACCTACAAGCGTTAATTCAAAGCGAACACAAAATTGTTGGTGTTTACAGCCAACCAGACCGCCCTGCTGGGCGTGGTAAAAAGTTAAAAGCCAGTGAAGTAAAAGCGCTTGCGCTTGAACATGAGCTACCTGTTTTTCAGCCACAATCATTAAAAAATGAAGACGCACTCACTGAGCTTAAAAGCTTAAATGCCGATATCATGATTGTGGTGGCTTATGGCTTAATTTTACCAAAAGCCATTTTAGAGGCGCCACGCTTAGGGTGTTTAAATGTGCATGGCTCTATTTTACCGCGCTGGCGCGGTGCTGCGCCTATACAGCGCGCAATTTGGGCTGGCGATGAAGATACCGGCGTAACCATAATGCAAATGGATGAAGGGCTTGATACCGGCGACATGCTGCACATTAGCCGCTGCCCTATTGCTGCGGATGAAACCAGTGCCAGTTTATACACTAAACTGGCTGAGCTTGGTCCCGGAGCACTTGTTCAAACCATTAATAAGTTAGCCAATGGCGAGCTTATAGCTGAGCCGCAAAACGACGAGCTGGCAACTTACGCTAAAAAGCTTTCAAAAGAGGAAGCGAATATTGATTGGACGATGGATGCCGTACAAATTGAGCGTAATATTCGTGCGTTTAATCCATGGCCAGTGTGTTTTACTCAAATGGGTGAGCACAACGTAAAAATTTACCAAGCCTCCGTCGTTGAGCAAACAGGCCCTGCGGGCGTTGTTTTATCAAGCGATAAAAACGGCATTGTAGTGGCGTGTGGCAAGCAGGCATTAAGTATTACACAGCTGCAACCCCAAGGTAAAAAACCAATGGCAATTAGCGACTTTTTAAACGGTCGCAGTGACTGGGTAACTCCTGGCACCGTATTAGGCGAAAACAATGAGTAATGTTCAAAACGTACGTGCGCTTGCCGCTGAAACTTTATATAACGTGGTTGATAAAGGCGCTTCGCTAAATCAAGAGCTACCATTTGCCAGCCAAGGGCTGCCCCCTAAAGACAAAGCGCTATTACAGCAAATTTGTTACGGCGTGTTGCGCTACCTACCTAGCCTTGAAAACTACTGCCAACATTTAGTAGAACAGCCACTTAAAGGTAAGCGTCGTATTTTTCAGTTTTTGTTGTATGTCGGTATCTATCAGCTGCAGCATATGCGCGTGCCACCGCATGCCGCCATTTCTGAAACCGTTAATGCCCTTGGCCAAATGCGTGCATTAGGCTTAAAAGGCTTAATCAACGCTATTTTGCGTAGTTTTCAGCGCCAACAAAGCGAGCTTGAAGAAAAAGCCAAGCAAATACCAGTGTGTTTATATAACCATCCAAATTGGTTTATTAAACAAGTGCAAGCTGCGTACCCAGACAACTGGGAAGCGCTTCTTGAAGAAAACCAACAACAAGCCCCTATGTGGTTACGTGTCAATCAAGCACAATACAGCACGCAACAATACAGCGAAATGTTAACGGCTAACGATATAGAGCACACGTTAAACCCTGAGTTTGTTGATGGTATTAAACTAGCTAAGCCGCGTGATGTATTTTCGTTACCAGAATTTGATGTGGGCGCCTGCTCTGTACAAGACGCCGCAGCACAATTAGCCGCACGCTTTTTAGCACCTCAAGCTGATGAATACATTTTAGATGCCTGTGCAGCACCTGGCGGTAAAACATGTCATATATTAGAGCTTGCTGATGCAGAAGTATTAGCACTTGATAGTGACGCCACTCGCCTAGAACGTGTTAAACAAAATTTAACCCGTATCGGTTTAGGCGCAGACCTACAATGTGCAGACGCTTCGCAGCCACACACATGGTGGGATGAGCAACAGTTTGACCGCATTTTATTAGATGTCCCTTGTTCGGCAACCGGTGTTATACGCCGCCACCCAGATATAAAATGGCTTCGCCGCGCATCAGACATTGAAGATTTAGCTACACTACAAAGCGATATACTCAATAGCATTTGGCCGCTACTAAAACCAGGCGGCACAATGATATACGCAACCTGCTCGGTACTGCCGCAAGAGAACCAACAGCAAATCGCTAAATTTTTAGCTAATAATAGTGACGTTGAGCATATACCACTGCACGACAACGACACAGTTACCAGCCCTGGTTTACAATTACTACCAGGTGAAAGCGACGGATTTTATTACGCTAAGCTAGTTAAAAAAGCCTAATAGCCGTACACTCAATAGCCATTTATTAAACAGTAAATGGCTATTTTTTAATTAAATAGTAATTCGGGTAAATAATGAAAATAATCATACTCGGTGCCGGACAAGTCGGTGGTACGCTTGCTGAAAACTTAGTTGGCGAACAAAACGAAATAACCGTTGTTGATATAGACGGCAACCGCTTACGAGAGCTACAAGATAAGTACGACTTACAAGGGGTCACGGGGCACAGTGCACACCCAGATGTGCTCAGACGTGCAGGTGCTGAAGACGCCGATATGATTATTGCGGTAACCAGCTCAGATGAAGTTAATATGGTGGCGTGCCAAGTCGCGTATAGTATTTTTAATACGCCAACTAAAATAGCCCGTATCCGATCAGAGCAATATTTAAAATACCGCGAAAAACTATTTCATAACGATGACCTCCCGGTGGATCACTATATTGCCCCCGAAGCACTTGTTACCAAATATATTCGCCGTTTAATAGATTACCCGGGCGCGTTGCAAGTGCTGCAATTTGCCGATGGCATGCTCTCTCTTGTGGCTGTAAAAGCCTACTACGGTGGTTTATTAGTGGGTTATGCGCTTTCTGCTTTAAAAGAGCATATTCCGAATGTAGAAACCCGTGTAGCAGCAATTTATCGCCAAGGTAAAGCTATAAAGCCGCAGGGCACCACGGTAATAGAAGCGGACGATGAAGTATTTTTCATTGCTGCCACTAAGCATATTCGTGCGGTTATGAACGAGCTACAAAAGCTTGAGCGTTCTTACAAAAAAATTATGATAGCCGGTGGCGGTAACATTGGTGCAGGCCTTGCTCGCTCATTGGAAAAAAACCACAGCGTTAAGTTACTAGAGCGCAGTAAAGAGCGTGCTGAGCAACTCTCTGAAATGCTAGATAACACCGTCGTGTTTTGTGGAGACGCCTCAGACCAAGAACTACTATCTGAAGAGCACATAGAACAAGTTGATGTGTTTATTGCCGTAACCAACGACGATGAAGCAAATATAATGTCGGCCATGCTTGCAAAACGCATGGGCGCACAAAAAACCATGGTGCTTATTCAGCGTGGTGCTTATGTAGATTTAGTGCAAGGGGGTGAAATAGATATTGCTATATCACCACAACAAGCAACTATTTCGGCGCTACTTACACACGTACGCCGTGGCGATATTGTTAATGTGTACTCGTTACGTAAAGGCGCGGCAGAGGCCATTGAAGCCGTTGCCCATGGCGATGAAAACACATCAAAAGTAGTTGGCCGTGCGATTGCCGATATCAAGCTACCTGCAGGTACAACGATTGGCGCTATTGTACGTAATGACGACGTACTGATTGCCCACGACGACACGGTTATTATGTCTGGTGATCACGTTATTATGTTTTTAATCGATAAAAAGCATATCAACGTAGTAGAAAAGCTATTCCAAGTTAGCGCTATATTTTTATAGTTAAACACAAAAAAGCCGCTGACTAAGGCGGCTTTAGTGGAGTATGTTTTTTTAATGCTAGGCAACCCTGCTTAGCAGCTTCTAATTACTGTACTTTTGAAAACTCTTGCTCAGAAATTTCACCATTACCATCAGTATCTAGCTGGTCAAAAATTTTCACTAGCTGTGAATTTACCTGCGCTTCTTGCTTTGAAATTGCACCATCACCATCGGCATCAAACGAGGCAAAGTCGACTGCAGCATATGCCGCTGATGAAGAAGCTAATACGATAACGGCAAGTGCTGTATTTAATGTTTTCATAGTTGTGTCCTAATTAAGAGGAAATCCTTTTCTAAGATCCATGGGTTTAAAAATTAACTAAAAAGTGCTTTTGCCAATGTGCATTACTAAGTTTTAATGCACATTGGATTAGAGAAAATGACTCTTTGCTAAGTGAACATGCGCTGTCCTGCCTCAATTGGCAAAGATCATCACACCCTAGTATTTAGAGAACTCTTGTTTTGAAAGCTCACCATTTCCATCGGTATCAAGCTCCACAAACTCAGCCATTAAATCCGCATCAACCGATGCTTCAGCTTGGCTAATGGCGCCATTGCCATCTACATCTAGCGTGTCAAAATCAGTTCCTGCAAAGGCAGCAGAAGAAGAGGCAATAGCCATAAATGCGAGTGCTTTATTTAAATGCTTCATAATTTAATCCTTCAATATAAACAAATTAGTTAAGTTCACTACGTGGTGTACGCAATCCTTGTAATCCTTTTTCGTAAGCTCCCTTGCCTACTTAGGTTGTCATTGGCAACTCAGGATTGTTACCACACTTTAAGCTTCTGAAAATTCTTCTTTTGATAGCTCACCATCTTGGTCAGTATCTAATTCTGAGAACATGCTCATCAGTTTTGCATCAATTGATGCCTCTGATTTGCTAATCGTGCCGCTGCCATCTACATCTAACGTATCAAAATCGGTTGCTGCAAATGCCGCTGATGATGAAGCAAGGGCGATAAGTGCTAAAGTTTTATTAATGCTTTTCATAATATAATTCCTTCAAGTATATGTGTGCGATTAAGTGTTTTACTTTAAATCACGTTATTGTTCAGTACAGCCAGACTATTACAACTTGAATGCCAAGTTTTAAAAGTTCATTAATTTCAATCAGTTAAATGAGAGCTTGGCTATTTTTGATAAATTTGCGGGGGTTTTATGTTGCAAACTAGCAACAAAGGGTAAAGCTAAGTTTTTAAATACAATAAAAACAGCTAGTTACATAAGAGAAAAAAGCTACAATTTTCGGCGTAAATTGTAAGGATGAAGATTTATCGAAAAAAGAGACTAAATTTTAGCCGTGAGGGGAGCTAACGTATTAAAATAACTCACTCGTAAAACTAATCTATACTACTGATTTTTATAGAAAATAAAAATTATTTTGTGAAGTTTCAAAAAATATGACTGCCACTCAAATAAAAAATGGCCATTTGTTGCTATTAAGCGAAAGTGCTTATTCTAATGGCAGCTCAAGCATCGCGGGATCGATAAAATGCTCTTTCATAAATGCCTTCATTTCATCTTCACTGGCTAGAAGTTTAATACCACAATTAACTCCTGCGGCGTGTTCTTTTACACTGCATATTTCGCCAGTAAATGCTTTATTGTTGGTATCAACCGTCACCGTGCATTGCATATCTTTAATATTTTCATCGTTTTGATCGCCGCGTACATCAAACATCACCCCGGTAAGCGAGATGTCTTTAATCACCCCTTCAAGTACTCTATCGTCACTGAGAGTTAATTTTGCAGGTAATAAGGTAGGTATGCGTGTTTGCGCGCGCAGTGCAAATAACTGCACTTGCGTAGGGTAATTAATAAAAATGAGCCTAGCAGGGTGTGAGGCAACCGACATAAGCTGCTGCCTAAATGCTATTACTTGTCCGCCACTGCCTTCTATAACCGCTCTTACCACCACCATTACACCGTCTCGTAGGTAATCACTTGCAGCAGGTAAACGCTTTGAACTTGGGTAATTTAAAATAATAAATTTATTTTCTAACAAGCCAATAAACTCTGTTTTTACGCGTTTACTACTGGTAGGCGTAACAATTTCCAAGTCGACCAATCGCCCTGTTGTTAACTGGTGTAATTTATCTAAATTAGAATGTGGCATGCCTGTTCCTAAGCATCATTTGTATATTATTACCCACGCCAAAAGGTCGGCGTAAATAGCACGAGTAAGGTGAATATTTCTAAGCGACCAAATACCATGGCAATGGTTAATAGCCATTTGGCACCATCGCTCACCGCCCCATAATGCGAGGCAACATCACCTAAGCCTGGGCCTAAATTATTTAAACACGCCGCCGTAGCAGAGAACGCGGTAATGTTGTCCATGCCGGTTCCCATTAGTGCCAGCATTATAATAATAAACACCAATGCGTACGCTGAGAAAAACCCCCAAACCGCTTCAACTACTTTATCGGGCAAGGCTTTACGACCAAGCTTAATAGAGTATATAGCACGTGGGTGCACTAAGCGGTTAAGCTCACGTATGCCTTGTAGGTAAAGTAAAAACACGCGTACAACTTTCATACCGCCACCGGTTGAACCTGCACAGCCACCTATAAAGCTCGAAAAAATAAGCAATATAGGCAAAAACAGCGGCCAAGTAGAAAAATTATCGGTGGCAAAACCGGCTGTGGTACTCATAGACACCGCCTGAAATAAAGCCTGATCGAGGGTTTCATCGCCATCGGCAAATATTTCGTTAGATGAGAGCACCGTAAAACAAATAACCACCAGCGCTAACTGTATCAGTAAAAAAACTTTAAATTCAGGGTCGCGGATATATACCTGAATATTACGACTCGCTACCGCCGCGTAATGCAGTGAAAAGTTAACCGCAGCAATAATTAAAAAGAAAACACATATAAAGTTAATGACAGGGCTATCAAAGTGCCCTATTGAGGCATCGTAAGTAGAAAAACCGCCAATCGCCACTGTAGAAAACGCATGGCATATAGCATCAAACCACTCCATACCTGCCGCCCAATACGCCAACATACAGGTTACCGTTAACGACACATAAATGTACCAAAGGTGCTTTGCGGTGTCGGCAATACGGGGGGTCATTTTTGAATCTTTTACTGGGCCTGGGATCTCAGCTCGGTATAACTGCATGCCACCGACCCCAAGCATGGGCAGTATAGCAACAGCAAGTACAATGATACCCATACCGCCAAACCACTGTAATTGCTGGCGATAAAACAAAACAGACTTAGGCAGGTATTCAATTCCGGTAAGTACCGTGGCCCCAGTGGTTGTAAGGCCAGAAAAGGCCTCAAACACCGCATCGGCCATAGACAAATTAGGTTCTTGTAAAAAAATCAGCGGTAACGATGCAAACGCCCCTAGTACCAGCCAAAACAGTACAACAATTAAAAAGCCTTCGCGTGCTTTTAAGTCGCCGTTTTCATGCCTGTTTGGGTAATAAGCTGTTAAACCAATAACCACACTAAATATAAACGCTAATACAAAAGGAACACCACCACCATCTTTATAAAATAAAGACACCACCGCAGGCGGCACCATGGTAATACTAAACAGCGCAACAAGTTGGCCAAGGATTTTTATGATGGTACGAAATTGCATGTAGCTTATCGCTTTTATTATTAGTAAATATAAGTGTGTAAGTTATTGTCTTACTCTTTGATAGTTAACTCAACTGCGCCATGGCTTAAATCAAAAATATCTTTAATGGCCTGTTTTGCTTGGCGGCTATCAATAGTAATAACCCATTCAATATTAGCAGTAAATTGTTTTTCTATATTAAGTACTTGATAATTGGTTTTTAACAATTGCTCTATTGCGCCCTGCATGCTGTATTCACTTTGGCCTACAATCTCGATACTCGGTACTTTAGTCACAGTTTTTAGCTGCGAAAGTGCATTATTAAGCGACCCACCATAGGCACGCACTAACCCACCGGTGCCCAGCTTTATACCGCCAAAATAACGGGTGACAACCGCAGTAATTTCGCCAAGTCCAGAACCCACCAGCACATTAAGCATCGGCTTTCCTGCGGTACCATTTGGCTCGCCATCATCAGAAAAACCATAAACATGGCTTCCGCCCGGGTTACCCGCTACGTGCGCCCAACAATTATGACGAGCATCTGGGTACTTTTCTTCAATGCTTTTAATAAATGCTTTAGCAGCCTGTAGGTCTGGCGTATGCGCGATATGAACTATAAAGGTGCTTTTTTTAATTTCTTCTTGATGAAACACATCATCGGCGGGGTATTTATATTCAAACATAATTAAAGCTCAATTAAAAATGGGGCCAAAAGGCCCCTTTGCATTCGCGTACTTTAGCGCGTATTGGCAAGCTCGTCTTTATTAGCTTAGTCGAGCGCTAAATCACGAGTCATATTTTCTAGGCTGTCTTCGTGAACAATAATATTGTCTTCAATACGAATACCGCCGTATGGTTTTAACGACTCGATTTTTTCCCAGTTAATAAACTGCTTACTGTCGGTTTGCGCTAAATCACCTAATAATGAGTCTATAAAGTAAAGCCCTGGCTCAATAGTAAACACTTGGTTTTTCTCTATTTTACGAGTACAACGCAAGAATGGGTGCCCTTCTGGCGATGGCTGGTGGGTGCCTTTATCATCACGCATAAAGCCGCCCATATCGTGCACTTGTAGGCCAAGGTGATGGCCCAAGCCATGAGGGAAAAATGTTGAGGTAATTTTACGTTCCACAATTTCTGTTGCAGGTAAGTTTACAATATTGAAGTCGCTAAGAATTTGCGCAATACGGTTATGGCAATCAACGTGTAAATCGCCATATAACATGCCAGGCTTTAATGCGTTGCCTAGCTCAATTTGTATTGCCGTCATAGTTTGTACTAGCTCAGCAAATTCGCCCTGTTTTTTAAAATCGTACGTACGGGTTATATCTGCGGCATACCCATTAAAGTTTGCGCCAGCATCGATTAAAAACGAATTATGAGTAAGCGGTGCTTTTGGCTCAAAATGTGTGTAATGCAAAATAGCGCAGTTTTCGTTAAGCGCTACTATGTTGCCATACGGCATTTCGTTTTCGCTTTGGCGTGTAGCCATAAGGTACGCTTGCTGAATATCAAATTCGCTACCACCATTATAAAACGTATCGCGTGCTGCTTTATGTCCATCTACCGCAATGCGGTTGGCTTGGCGTAAACATTCAAGCTCGTACTGCGTTTTATAAGCGCGGTTATAATGATAATAGTTAAGCACCGGCTCAGGATTCATAATACTAAAGCCAAGCGCTTGCGCTACCTCTAGGTATTCGCCCATGTAAGCGTATTTAGCTTTATCGTAAGGTAATAGTTTTTCAACTTGATCAGGCTGTAGCAACAGTTCTATATCAAAGTACTCAGCCCAAAAATCACGCGGCTCATCTGGTACTTTGTGCCAAAAATCAACTGGGCGGTAAAAAATAAGCTTAGGTTTATCGCTACCATTTACCACAATCCAACAATGTGGGTTATCAATAACAGGAAGCCATGCTTTAAAGTGTGGATTAACTTTAAATGGGTAATACATGTCGTCTAAAAACTGGCGCTTAGCTTGGCCTGAGTGAATAACTAAACCCTCGAGCCCTTCACGGTCACAAATTGTACGCGTACGTTGTTGTAATGTGGCAATATGCTCTGCATATAAAACGGCTAATTTATCCATTGTTAATCCATCTGTTAAATTTAACTTGCTTTGAGTCTACCACTTAAACGTAAAGCGCTCAAAAAAGGGGGATATTTAACATGTAAATATCCCCCCTAATACTTATACCCATCGTGTTACGTTATTAGCCCTTTATTTAGCACGCTAGAATGGCTAAATATTTTAGGCAATTGGTATTACATAATTTACCCGCCCATTTTCATGTTGAGTAACGGCGCGAGCACGTTTCCTTCTCGGCCCATCCGGGTGTGATAAACCTGGCGATAAGCAAACACATTTTTTACGTAATCTCGCGTTTCTCTATACGGGATCAGCTCAACCCATAGCTCTGCAGGTATGGCTTCGTCAGGTAACCAGCGTTTAATACGATGATACCCTGCGTTGTAAGAAGCCGTAGCAAGTATTTCATTCCCTTTGTTTTTCTTTTTTAAGTACTGCAAGTAACTAGTACCTAAGCGTATATTGGTTTTAGGTTGGTACAAACGCGTACTCGATACCCTTGCTTTGTTAACGTATTCTGCCGTACTAGGGAGCAATTGCATTAAACCACGCGCATTTGCATGCGAACGCGCATCTGGTGCAAACGAGCTTTCGCGCCGTGCAATTGCAATACTCCACGCGGGGTCTATTTTGCTGCGTTTACTGTAGCGCTCAAATATATCTTGAAATGCAAACGGAAAACGCAGTTCAACATAATCCCATGCTTTAATTTTAGCTAACGTGAAAATAACGTTATCGTGCCAATTGTTTTGCGCTGCAACCTTTGAGGCAGCTAGTTTTTCTTCATCAGTAGAGGTGTTCGTTAAGTAATTCCATTCTCTGCGAGCAGAGGTAAAACGCTCGAGTTCGTAAAGTGCTTTTGCACGTTTAAAGCCCGGCGCATTCTTCACCTTCTCTACTAGTTTTTGATCAACCTGCAAAGGCTGATTGTTTAAATCAACCGGCAGTCCTAATCGAGCTGCCGCTAAAAAACCATAGTAATCGCGGTTAGCGGCCACTTTAGTCCAAATTTCGTCTGCTTTTTGTTGCTCGCCTCGCTTAGCATAGCTATAAGCAAGCCAATATTGCTGGCCTAAACTTAAATCGTCTTTACCTGTAAAAAAAGCCGCTATGCCTTCCCAGTCTTGGGTTTTAAGCATATTACCAAGTTGCCACTGAATTAACTTTCTGTCTTGTCGCGCTTTTGGCACCTTATTAAGCCAAAAACTGGCCTGTTTATGCCCACTTGAAGCAAGTGATAAAGCAAACGTGTAATATAAATCTGCTTTTTCTTCATCGCTGTAGGTAAACATTTTTTCTAGCTTTTGCCAGGCTCTTAAAGCCAGCGCTTTATCGCGCCAAATTAAACGCTTAACACCATAAATGGCTATTTGCGCTTCTTTTGCCGACTTAGTTTTATAACGATACAAGCCTGCTGCCGCACTAGGGTCGCGGCGTACTTTTAAGTATAAATCGGCTAAGTAACGCTCGTTTTTAGGTAACAACGTTTTTAAATAAGGGAGTAAACTTTGCGTACCGCCCTGCGCTGCAAGCGTTATGCGCTTCCATACAAGCTCATTATTTAAATAACCTTTTTTGCGCCAAAGCGAAAATAGTGGGTCGCATTCATTCGGTTGCGACTTACCCACCGTCCATAAATCGGTAACCTGATTAAAAATGGCTTTTTCTGGCGCCCCTAAATCAAGCTGAAAATCTAAAAACGTGCATGTTAGCGCTGCGTTAGACGTTTCTCGGTAGTTTTTTATATACGCTGCTTTTTTATTGTTTTTTTCAAGATACTCTAGCCACGCTTTACGTACCGGCCACTCAAGCGGGGTATGTTCATAAATGGTTAGGTAATCTTCTATTTCACTTTGGTATTTAAAATTGGGATGGCGTTGCCAATATGTTTTTTCGACATACGGCTTTAGCGGGTGGTCTAACCCGTTTATTGCTTCTTTAAAGTCTTGGTAGCTTCCATAGCGCACTTTTTTTTCAGCATCTAAAAACGCGTCATTATCGATACTCGCTTGGGCAGAACTAAAAGGAAGAATAAAGGCAGCTGCCACAGCGCTTAATAAAAATTTTTTCATAATATCCTTTAGGTTTAACGACCTGTCAGGGTTAATAATTTCCAGTTTGAGACACTAAAACAATAATGAGAGTGCCTTTAATAAAGTATGAACAACATTTAATTTACGCACTCATAATAATTAATGAGTACCTTTAGCACATTCCAGTACACCTTAGCACCAAACCAGCTATATTTTAACCAACCGTTTGTAACCGAGTTAAATTTTTCGTTGCATTTTAATTTTAAAGCAAGCACACTGGTCGAAATGCAAACTCATCGTACCAGTCTTAGTTCGTCAACTAGGGAGAATAATAATGTTATATAAAAGCGATTCCTTTGAAGTTAGCTTCCTAAAGGAAAACATCGCCGAGTTTAAGTTTTGTGTTGCAGGTTCTGTAAACACACTATCTCAGCAAACTCTTTCAGATTGTGCAGCAGCATTAAAAGAATTAGCGTCTAATTCTGATATCAAAGGCATGATTTTCACCAGTGATAAAGATCACTTTATTATTGGTGCAGATATCTTCGAATTTTTACCAACATTTACTAAACCAGAAGAAGAATTAGTAACGTGGATCAAAAACGCAACCGACGTTTTTGACGCAATCGAAGACTTACCATTCCCAACTCTTAGCGCTATAAATGGCTTGGCACTTGGCGGCGGCTGTGAGTGGGCACTTGCTACCGATTATCGCGTTGCAAGCGAAACCGCTAAAATGGGCTTACCAGAAGTTAAACTAGGTATAATGCCTGGTTTTGGTGGCACAGTGCGCTTACCACGCATTATTGGCGCAGATAACGCCATGCTTTGGATCACCTCAGGCAAAGAAAACCGTGCCGCTGACGCCCTAAAAGTAGGTGCGTTTGACGCGGTAGTTAGTGCTGACAAACTTTTAGAGTCAAGCCTAGCAACACTTGAATTAGCAATTGCCGGCAAACTAGATTGGCAGGCAAAGCGCGATGTTAAACTTCAGCCACTTAAATTAAACCGTGTTGAGCAAGGCATGAGCTTTGCGATGGCAGAAGGTATGGTAATGGGTAAAACCAAAGGCCACTATCCTGCTCCGGTTATGGCAGTTCGCACTATTAAAGCAGCGGCCAACTGTACTCGCGATGAAGCAATGGCAATCGAAAATGCTAACTTTGCAAAACTTGCGCGCACTAACGAAGCAGCTGCACAAACCGGTATTTTCTTAAATGACCAGTTTATTAAAGGTAAAGCACGTAAGCTTGCTAAGCACAGCGATGTTGAAATTAAACAAGCGGCTGTATTAGGCGCTGGTATTATGGGTGGCGGTATTGCATACCAGTCAGCTTATAAAGGTACCCCAATTGTAATGAAAGACATCCAACAGGATGCGCTTGATTTAGGTATGGGTGAAGCATCTAAACTACTGGGTGCAAAAGTTAAACGCGGCCATATGCCAATGGAAAAAATGCTGGCAACGCTTAGTAAAATTAAGCCAACGCTTAACGATGCAGACCTACAAAACGCCAACATTATTGTTGAAGCCGTAGTAGAAAATCCTAAAGTTAAGCAAGCGGTATTAGCTGACCTTGAAAAGAACATGCCAGAAGGCACGGTACTTACATCAAACACATCGACTATTTGTATCGACTTGCTTGCAGAAGCGTTAGATAAACCAGAAAACTTCTGTGGTATGCACTTTTTCAATCCAGTGCCAAAAATGCCATTAGTAGAAATTATCCGTGGTGCAAAAACCTCTGATAAAACAATTAATGCAGTCGTTGATTACGCGCTTAAACTTGGCAAGTCTCCAATTGTTGTAAACGATTGCCCAGGCTTTTTTGTAAACCGTGTTTTATTCCCTTACTTTGCAGGCTTTAGCAAATTAGTTGTTGAAGGCGCTAACTTTGCAAAAGTAGATAAAGTAATGGAAAACGTATTTGGCTGGCCAATGGGCCCGGCTTACCTGCTTGATGTTGTAGGTATTGATACGGCGTATCACTGTACTGGCGTAATGGCTGACGGATTCCCTGAGCGTATGGCACGCGCAGAAAAAGATCCGGTGACTGTTTTTGCTAACGAAAAACGTTTTGGTCAAAAGAACAAAGCAGGTTTTTACAAGTACGAAACAGACCGTCGTGGTCGTCTTAAAAAATCAAGCGATGCAACAGCAGTTGAGCTACTAGCGCCAATTACTGATGCACCTAAAGAATTTGATAAACAAGAAATTATCGACCGTTGTATGATCCCAATGATCAACGAAGTACTACTTTGTTTACAAGAAGGCATTGTTGCTTCTCCTCAAGAAGCTGATATGGCCCTTGTATACGGCGTTGGTTTCCCTCCATTTAGAGGCGGCGCGTTCCGTTACTTAGATCAAAC
Source organism: Pseudoalteromonas sp. P1-11 (assembly GCF_001399995.1). Classification (NCBI taxonomy): domain Bacteria; kingdom Pseudomonadati; phylum Pseudomonadota; class Gammaproteobacteria; order Alteromonadales; family Pseudoalteromonadaceae; genus Pseudoalteromonas; species Pseudoalteromonas sp. P1-11. The sequence continues at coordinate 36,415 of NZ_LJSP01000018.1, read as the reverse complement.
AGGTTTAGCTAACTTTGTTGCAGCAGCAGACAAATATGCTCACCTAGGTGCGATTTACCAAGTATCAGAGCAAACTCGCAAATGGGCCGAAGAAGGTCGTGTTTTCTATAAGGTGGAAGGTTAATATCATGAATAATCCAGTAATTGTAGATTGTATCCGCACACCAATGGGTCGCTCAAAAGGCGGCGTATTTAAAAACAAGCGTGCGGAAGATTTAAGTGCTCACCTTATGAAAGGGTTATTAGAGCGCAACCGAGCAGTTGATCCTGCATCAATTGACGATATTTATTGGGGTTGTGTACAGCAAACATTAGAGCAAGGCTTTAACGTTGCACGTAACGCATCACTGCTTGCGGGTATTCCACATTCAGTACCAGCTACAACCGTTAACCGTTTATGTGGCTCGTCAATGCAAGCATTGCATGACGCAGCACGCGCTATTATGACAGGCGCTGGCGACACTTACCTTATTGGTGGTGTTGAGCACATGGGTCACGTACCTATGACTCACGGTAACGACTTTCACCCAGGCTTAGCAACTTCAATTGCACAAGCATCTGGCTCTATGGGTTTAACTGCAGAATACCTTGCTACTATTCACGGAATTAGCCGCCAGCAGCAAGACGAATTTGCATACCGCTCACATCAACGTGCACATGCTGCAACAGTTGAAGGCCGTTTCCGCCGCGAAATTTTAGCAATGGAAGGTCACGCAGCTGATGGCTCTTTAATTTTAGTTGAAGATGATGAAGTAATTCGCCCTGAAACAACGGTTGAAGGTTTATCTCAGCTTCGCCCAGTATTTAACCCTTCCTCTGGCTCGGTTACTGCGGGTACATCTTCTGCACTTTCTGATGGCGCATCAGCCATGTTAGTAATGAGCGAAGAGAAAGCAAAAGAGCTTGGCTTACCAATTCGTGCACGCGTTAAAGCAATGGCTGTTGCCGGTTGCGATCCATCAATCATGGGTTACGGCCCAGTACCAGCAAGTAAAAAAGCACTTGCACAAGCTGGTATTACTATTGATGACATTGACGTAGCAGAGCTTAACGAAGCATTTGCAGCACAATCACTGCCTGTACTTAAAGACTTAGGTTTAGCAGACGTGGTTGATGAAAAAGTGAATTTAAACGGCGGCGCAATCGCACTTGGCCACCCACTAGGTTGTTCAGGTTCGCGTATTAGCACCTCGCTTATACACTTAATGGAAGACAAAAATGCAAAATATGGTCTAGCAACTATGTGTATTGGTTTAGGCCAAGGCATCGCGACTGTATTTGAACGTGTTCAAGACTAATTATTAGCTTAAACATGTAAACCATCTTGGTGATTAAAAAGGCGAACTAGCGCAAGTTAGTTCGCCTTTTTTTATGCCACCAGCTTATTGCTGATATGAATAATGTGATCGGGTGTATTAAATTTAAACCAGATTATTTTTTACTGTATTACGCTTACCCGTTATATGCAAAACAGTTAACCAAACAGATTAATTGCGCTAAACTACCCGACCAAACCAAGCCGCGACTATTTTTACAGGTAACTTTTTATGAGCTTTGATAATCCCGATCACCAATTAGACGCCATGGGCCTACGCTGCCCAGAACCTGTAATGATGTTACGCGCTGCAATTCGTAAGATGAACGACGGTGAAACGTTATTAATTACCGCGGATGACCCATCAACCACTCGCGATATTCCAAGTTTTTGTACATTTATGGATCACACACTGGTGGCTAAAGATGCCGATGAAGCACCGTATAGGTATGTGGTGAAGAAAGGGCTTTAAGGTTCATTGCTCAAATACTGCGTTCTAATTAAATTACTGCTTTTGAAGTGAGAATTATTTTTCTCTTCTAAATAATGAGCCACTCGGAACCACTCAAAATCCAAGTGAAATTTCTTTTCATTGTTAACTACTAATGCTGGTGGGCCCAAGAGTCGATTCATGTTTAAGTCTATATTTTGATCAAGTAACTTACTAAAATAGTCTTCAGCCTCAGTTACTGACTTATCCACCAAAGTGCGTAGTTTAATCATTAAATCAAAAATCCCTTCAAAATAACCATCTATCGCTCTGTTGAGGTCAACTAAATCAGAATTTAAGAGCTCATCTTTAAATGCAGAGTTTAACCCCTTTAACAACTTTATCCTTTCTTTCTCTTCCATTACCGATAATACGAGTGGAATCTGAAATTTTGTTATTACTCCATTTCCATGTTTACTTATAGATGGATATTTTAAAGTTAGCCTATTTACGGGTAACATTTTATGTTGGCATAAATTTCTCAAATTACAGCATAGAACATAATACTGATTCTCTTTAAAGATCTTCTCTCTTTCTATCAATAATTCAGGTAATAATGATTGATCAATATCATTAATTATCGAAAACTTATCACGTTCAATGTACAACCGATCTAAAACTAATTTTCCAGTATTCAAAATGTTTAGATAGGAGATATTTAATTTAGTACGGGCTTTTTGATTTTCTATATAAGCATGTACCTCAGATAAACGTGAAAACTCTTGTGAGAGCTGAGCCATAGTAAGCAATGATTTGAATGTTTTAACTTCCTCTATCAAAACATCAAATAAATTTTCTATCTCAAGTTTTCTTGAGAATACTCTATATTTTTTTAAGCACTCATTTGAGTCTGATTCAGTTAACTTACTTCGTTCAAACCTGGGCTTATCATTTTCTAGATAGCAGTACTCTATATAATTATCCAATGTACTACCCCTTAATCCAAAGGCTCAATTTCATATTAACGTCCTTGTCGCAAATCTATAAGCCCACTCGGGCAACTAAAAGCTGACAGCTCCCAACTAACAGCTATTTCTTAGTAATCGTCACTTGTGGCTTATCGTAATCACTGTAATCAATACTTACTATGTAGGTGCCTTTTATCGCTGGCGTGTAGCTAAAGTAGTTATAAATAGTATTGCAGTCTGCAAGTACGGGTTGGCCGAGCGTTAGTTTTTGCCCTGCTGGTTGTGAGTCGCTATAGCCGCAGTTGTAGCCTTCGCTAAAATCGGCATCGGCTATTTTAAATTCGTACACTTTACCTGGGGTGCTAAATTTAACTTCTGCTTGGTAAAGCGCGCCGCCTACTGGCATAAACTGGTACTGAGGCTCTGCATCCCAAAGCGTAAAATCGCCTCTTAGGTAAATTGTTTTATCCAGCTCTTGCTGTGGCAGTACGTCGTTAATAGACACTTGGCTAGTACACGCTGTGAGTAAGCCGGCAATGGCAAGCGTTAAAATTCGTTTCATTGGCATCATTAATGGGTTTCCTTCGTTCTGTTAAAACTAAAAAGCCAGCAATACGCTGGCTTTTTATTGGCTTAAGCGGTGTTATTTTTGTAGTACAGATATATCTGCAATATCTAAAAATAAGCGGCTTAACTGGCTTAATAGTGCGAGGCGATTTTGCTTTACAGCTTCATCGTCGGCCATAACCATGACGTTGTCAAAAAAGTTATCAACACTTTGGCGAATACCTGCCAATTGGCTTAATGCCTCTTGGTAGTTTCCATCGGCGTAAAGTGGTGCAAGCTCAGTTGCAAATTTTGCTACTTGTGATGCTAATACTTTTTCAGCGTCATCGCTTAATAGGCTCTCATCAACATCACCTTCAGTGGTAATGTTATTTTTAGCTAGTATGTTACCTACACGCTTATTCGCTGCTGCAAGCGCTTCTGCGGCGTCTAACGTACGGAAGTGGCTTACTGCTTTAACACGACGGTCAAAGTCAGTAGGCTTAGTAGGACGACGTGCCAGTACTGCCTGAATAACATCTACTTCAATGCCTTCGTCTTGATACCATGCGCGGAAGCGCCCTAGCATAAAGTCAAATACGTCGGTTGATACATTTAGGTTAGTAAGCTTTTCGCCAAACAGTGTTTGTGCTTTTGCTACTAGGTCTAAAATATCAAGCGGTAGCTCTTTTTCTACCATGATACGCAGTGCACCAATGGCAGCACGACGAAGTGCAAATGGGTCTTTGTCACCTTTAGGTGCTTGGCCTATACCAAAAATACCCACCAGCGTATCAAACTTATCTGCAATTGCTACTGCACAGCTGATTAGGTTTGTAGGTAAATTGTCGCCCGCAAAACGCGGCATGTATTGCTCGTTTTGTGCTATAGCTACATCTTCTGCTTCGCCATCAAAGCGCGCATAGTGCATGCCCATTACACCTTGCACGTCGGTAAATTCCATTACCATTTCGGTCATTAAGTCTGTTTTACTTAATAGGCCAGCACGTTTTGCAAGGTCTTTGTCGGCACCTAGTTGCTCTGCAATGTAGCCGGCAAGTTCGCTAATACGTACAGATTTATCTTTAAGCGTACCTAACTGCTTTTGGAATAAAACAGTATCAAGTGATTCTAGGCGGCTTTCTAGGGTTTTCTTTTTATCTGTTTCAAAGAAGAACTGCGCATCAGCTAAACGTGGGCGCACTACTTTTTCGTTACCAGATATAACCACACTTGGATCTTTACTTTCGATGTTAGATACAAACAAAAACTTATTTAAAAGTTTGCCGTTTTGATCTAATAGCGGGAAGTATTTTTGATCGTCCTTCATGGTGTAAATTAGCGCTTCGGCAGGTACATCTAAAAATGCTTCTTCAAATGTTGCCGTTAGCGTTACTGGCCACTCTACTAGTGAAGTAACTTCTTCTAATAAGTCTTCATCCATTGCAACAACCGCATTCACTGCGCTTGCCGCTTCTTCTATTTGTGCACGGATTTGCGCTTTACGTTGTTCGTAATCAGCAATAACGTAGGCTGATTTTAATACGTCGAACACGTCATCAGCATGGTTAATGGTGATTTTTTCTGGATGATGAAAACGGTGGCCTTGTAACTGATTAGTTACTTGCTTACCTAAAATTTCGCCTTCAATAAGTTCATCACCAAATAAAATAGTTACGGTATGAACTGGGCGAATAAATTGTGTTTTATTCGCGCCCCAACGCATTGGCTTAGGTATTGGCAGCTTTGCTAACGACTTTGCAATGGCATCGCTCATCAGCGTTTTGGTTTCTTGTCCAGCTACTTTAGCAATATGTAAAAGCCAAGCGCCTTTATCGGTCTCAAGAGTTTGTGCTTCACTTACGTCAATACCACAACCACGTGCCCAACCCATTGCTGCTTTAGTTGGGTTACCTTCACTATCGAACGCTGCTTTAGTTGCAGGGCCACGCTTTTCTACTTCTTTATCTTGCTGCTTTGCTTCAAGCGCTTTTACTTGTAAACCTAAACGACGAGGCGATGCATACCAGCTTACGCCTTCATGCCCAAGCTCTAGTGTTTCAAGCTCTGCAGTTAAGTTTGCGGCAAAGGCTTCTGCTAATTTGCGCAGTGCTTTTGGTGGCAGCTCTTCGGTGCCAATTTCTACTAATAAATTTTGTGCTGACATGCTTACTTATCCTTACACAGCGGGAAACCAAGCGCTTCACGTGCATCGTAATAGCTTTGTGCACACGCTTTTGATAACGCTCGAACGCGTAAAATATAACGCTGACGTTCGGTTACTGAGATTGCATGGCGCGCATCGAGTAAGTTAAACGCGTGCGATGCTTTCATTACTTGCTCGTAAGCAGGTAGTGGTAAATTTGCTTCAATTAGCTTTTGGCTCTCAGCTTCACACTTATCAAACTGTGCAAATAAGTCATCTACGTTTGCGTGTTCAAAGTTGTAAGTAGATTGTTCTACTTCATTTTGATGGAATACATCGCCGTAAGTTACACGCCCTAATGGACCGTCTGCCCATACTAGGTCGTAAATACTGTCTACGCCTTGAATGTACATTGCTAAACGCTCTAGGCCGTAGGTAATTTCACCGGTTACAGGAGAGCACTCTAAGCCCCCTACTTGCTGAAAGTAAGTAAACTGCGTTACTTCCATACCGTTTAGCCAAATCTCCCAACCTAAGCCCCATGCGCCTAGTGTTGGCGATTCCCAGTTATCTTCTACAAAGCGTACTTCGTGCGTTAGGGTATCAATTCCCATCGCTTCTAGTGAGCCTAGGTAAAGCTCTTGAATGTTATCTGGTGATGGCTTTAAAACTACCTGAAATTGGTAGTAATGTTGTAAGCGATTAGGGTTTTCGCCGTAGCGGCCATCGGTAGGACGGCGACACGGTTGTACGTATGCGCTCGACATTGGCTCAGGGCCAATAGATTTTAAGAATGTTTGCGGGTGAAATGTCCCTGCGCCCACTTCCATATCAAGTGGTTGAATAATGACACAGCCTTGCTGCGCCCAATAATCCTGTAAAGCCAGGATCAAACCTTGAAAGGTTTTAACGTCATATTTTTGCATATTTGGCTTTTTACTATCTGAAAGTAGCGTGAAAATTACCCTCAGTATACCTTGTGCACACGCAGGTTTTAAGCAGTTTGTGCGGTTGTTAAAATAAAAAAGGAGCCATTAGGCTCCTTTTAAGATGTAAGTATAATTTTTTACACGTCTAAGTTAACTACGCGAAGCGCGTTGGTTTCTATAAACTCACGACGAGGCTCAACTTGATCGCCCATTAATGTTGCAAACAATTGATCTGCCGCTACAGCATCTTCAATTGTTACTTGTAACATACGACGAGCTGAAGGATCCATCGTGGTTTCCCACAGTTGGCTAGGGTTCATTTCGCCTAACCCTTTATAGCGCTGAATGTAGATCCCGCGCTTAGATTCTGCGATCAACCATTCCAAAGCATCCACAAAGTTATCAACAGGTTTTGTTTTCTCACCACGTTGAACATATGCGCCTTCTTTTAAGATGTTTGCGATCTTCGTGCCAGTAACAGCAATGCGTTGGTAGTCACGTGATGCAATAAAGTCGTAATGTAATACGTGTGCTTTATCCACACCGTGCTGACGAATATTCACAACCGGGAAGTACAAGTTGCGCTCTGCATCATGCTCTGTTCCAGCGTGGAAAATTGTCGCATCTTCATCACGTTCAACTAAGTCGTCAACTAGTTCTTTAGTCCACTCAATTACCTTAGCTTCGTTAGATAAGTCTTCTACTTTTAACTCGCTTTGGTAAATCAAACGTTCCATTACCGTGTTAGGGTATTTACGTTTTAAGCGCTCAATGACTTTAACTGTGTTTTGGTAATCTTGTACTATTTGCTCAAGCGCTTCACCTTCAATTGCACTTGCATCTTCGCTTGTGTAAAGCGCTGCATTATTTAGTGCAAGTGATGTTAGGTACTCTACAAGTGCAGGATCGTCTTTAATATAACGCTCTTGCTTACCTTTTTTCACTTTATAAAGTGGTGGTTGTGCAATGTAAATATAACCACGCTCAACAATTTCTGGCATTTGGCGATAGAAGAACGTTAGTAGCAATGTACGAATGTGAGAACCATCCACGTCCGCATCGGTCATGATAATGATGCTGTGGTAACGAAGTTTTTCTGGGTCATATTCATCACGGCCAATACCACAACCTAGAGCTGTTATTAGCGTTGCTACTTCTTGTGAAGAAAGCATCTTATCAAAGCGTGCTTTCTCTACGTTCAAGATTTTACCTTTAAGTGGCAAAATTGCTTGGTTTTTACGATTACGACCCTGCTTGGCTGAACCGCCAGCTGAGTCACCCTCCACTATGTATAGTTCAGATAATGATGGGTCTTTTTCTTGGCAGTCAGCTAATTTACCTGGTAAACCTGCTAAATCCATAGCGCCTTTACGACGAGTCATTTCACGGGCTTTACGCGCCGCTTCACGTGCTCGTGCTGCATCAATAATTTTACCAACAACAATTTTGGCATCCATTGGGTTTTCTAATAAGAAATCAGAAAACTTTTCAGCCATTGCTTGCTCAACCGCAGATTTAACTTCGCTTGATACTAGCTTGTCTTTAGTTTGTGATGAGAACTTAGGATCAGGTACTTTAACACTTACAACCGCTGTTAAGCCTTCACGCGCATCATCGCCCGTTGCATTACTGGTTGTTTTAGCTTTTTTGTTAAAGCCTTCTTTTTCCATGTAGTTATTAAGTGTACGCGTTAGCGCAGATCTAAAACCGGCTAAGTGAGTACCACCATCACGTTGTGGAATGTTATTAGTAAAACAGTAAATGTTTTCTTGGAAGCCATCGTTCCACTGCATTGAAACTTCAACGCTAATACCATCTTCTTCACGCTCGTGAGTAAAATGGAATACACCTTTATGTACAGGTGTTTTATTGCGGTTTAAGTATTCAACAAACGCTTGAATACCGCCATCATATTTAAAGTGGTCGGTTTTATTTTCTTCGCGTTCATCAGATAAGATGATGCTTACACCAGAGTTCAAAAACGAGAGCTCGCGTAAACGCTTAGCTAAAATATCATAATGAAAATCAAGGTTTGTAAATGTTTCTGCACTTGGCCAAAAACGCAGTTCAGTACCCGTAGTGTCAGCATCGCCAATAACAGTTAATGGAGCGTTAGGTACGCCCATGCTGTAAGTTTGCTCGTGCAATTTGCCTTCACGACGAATAGTAAGAGTTAGTTTTTCTGATAATGCATTTACTACCGATACACCAACTCCGTGTAAGCCACCTGATACTTTATAAGAGTTATCATCAAACTTACCACCGGCATGAAGTACCGTCATGATAACCTCGGCAGCAGACACACCTTCTTCTTCATGGATAGAAGTTGGGATACCACGACCGTTATCTCTTACAGAGACTGAACCGTCTAAGTGAATCGTTACATAAATATCATCACAATGACCTGCTAAGGCTTCATCGATAGAGTTATCAACGACCTCAAACACCATGTGGTGTAAGCCTGTGCCATCATCGGTGTCCCCTATATACATTCCAGGACGCTTTCTTACAGCGTCTAATCCTTTAAGTACTTTAATACTCGACGAATCATAATTCTCAGACATGGTTAATCCCACTTATCTTGTTATTAGGTTGCCATGTTTCACGTGGAACATTTGTAGTTCTCGTTGCATGGGTTCCACCACAGCAGAAATACTTTCAGACAAAATTGAAGAGATAAAAATTTGAGAACTGCAATGAGCCAATAATTGTCCCACTTTCTCTTTTGTATCCTCGCCTAACTCTGAAGGTAGATCATCTATTAGCAATATAGATTGCTTATCTGTCTCTGACTCAATTAAACTATTTTGCGTTACTTTTAACGCATAAAGCAATAACTTCAATTGACCGCGTGAAAACGTATTCTCTACGCTGTTGCCAGCGACACTAAAACTAAAATCGGCCTTATGAGGGCCTTTACTTGTAAAACCTTGGCGAGCGTCTCGCTCAAAGTTTTGCTCTAATGCATCACTTAAAGACTCACTGTCTTTCCAGCCTGCATTAAAGTTGATTTCTAAATCGCGTATAAGCGTTAATTCTGCACACATTTTATCAAAAAACTGCTGCTTAAACCTACTTATATACGCCATTCTTAATTTATTTATTTGTTCTGCCAGTCTAACAAATTCTTTGTCCCAAAACCTAATTTGGTCAAAATAATTCTTTGGCTTACTTTTTAATAATGCATTGCGTTGTTTAAGCACTTTATTAAACGATTGCCATAAATAAAAAAACTCATGTTCCACGTGGAACAAACCCAAATCTAAAAACTTACGTCGCTCTTTTGGGCCACCAAAAAACAATGAATAGCTTTCGGGTGTAATAATTTGCACTGGCATTAACTGTGCAAGTTCAGAGATTTTTCTACTGGCTTTGCCTTGTATTTTTAAATTAGTTTCACCACTTTGGGTTTTACTAATCCCAATAGGAATAGACAAGTCGTGTAGCGCTTTGCGGCCGTGTATTACAAACTGATCTTGCTGATGTTGAATAATACTTTTATGTTTAGGTGTTCGAAAAGATTTGCCGTGAGAAAGGTAATAAATAGCCTCTAAAAGGCTGGTTTTTCCGCTGCCGTTTTCACCATAAATTATATTAACGCCGTTGACTGGTTCTAGCGTCAGTGCCTCAATATTACGAAAATACTTGAGGCTCAAGTGACTTAAACTCATTTATAATGGGTATCTTATAATCGCATAGGCATAACCACGTACATTGCTTCTTCATCGCCCGCACCTTCAATAAGTGCACTGCTGTTTGAATCTGCTAATGTAAATAGTACATCTTCTGTTTTTAATGTATTTAGTACATCTAATACATACGATACATTAAAACCAATTTCTAGCTCATCACCCTCATACATTACTTCTACTATTTCCTCAGCCTCTTCTTGCTCAGGGTTATTAGCCGTAATTTTAAGTAAGCCATTGGCAAGGTTTAAACGCACACCTCTAAATTTTTCGTTAGATAAAATAGACACACGTTGAAACGCATTACGTAACCATTCACGGTTAGCAGTAATTACTTTATCTCCACCACGCGGTAATACGCGGCGGTAATCAGGGAAGCGGCCATCCACTAACTTACTGGTAAAAGTAAATTCCACATCGATAATACGAATATGGTTAGCGCCAAATTGAATAGTAACTAATTCTTCGTCGGCAACCATAAGGCGCATAATTTCTTGCACACCTTTGCGCGGTATTATTAATTGGCGCTGCGTATTTAACGATTGGCCTAATTCTTTTTGCGCTATTGCCAAACGGTGGCCATCGGTTGCCACTGTTTTAATGTCGGTATTATCTACTTCAAACGACATGCCATTTAAGTAATAGCGAACGTCTTGGTTAGCCATTGAAAAATGCGTGCTTTCAAGTAACTTACGTAACTCTAAACGCGTTAGCTGAAACTCAACCTCGCCATCCCACTGCTCTAAATTAGGAAAGTCTTCCGCGGCAAGTGTAGTAAGTGAAAAGCGGCTTTTACCACTAGTTAAAAGCAGTTGGTGCTCTTGTAAGCTCAATGTAAGCTCAGAACCATCAGGCAGGCTTTTACAAATATCGAGTAATTTTTTAGCAGGTAGCGTTAACTTTGTATCGGCAATATCATCACCAACAAAAACACCTGCAACTAGTTCAATTTCAAGGTCTGTGCCTGTCATTGAAAGTTGCCCGTTTTCTACCACTAACAATACATTAGATAATATAGGTAACGTATGTTTACGTTCAATCGCACCCGATACTTGCACTAATGGCTTTAAAAATTGTTCTCTTGAAATGGTTATTTGCATAATAAAGTCAGCCCTAAGATGACAACGTTCTTATTAAATTTTGATAATCTTCTTTTATTTCGTGGCTTTCATCACGAAGTGATTTAACCTTTCTACACGCATGTAATACCGTGGTGTGGTCACGTCCACCAAATGCGTCACCAATCTCAGGTAAGCTGTGATTAGTTAATTCTTTAGATAATGCCATAGCTACCTGACGCGGCCTCGCGATAGAGCGGCTGCGGCGCTTAGATAACAGATCTGACACACGTATTCTGTAATACTCAGCCACGGTGCGCTGTATGTTGTCTATAGTGACAAGCTTATCTTGTAGTGCCAATAAATCGCGCAGTGCTTCTTTTACAAAGTCGATAGAAATTGGGCGTCCGGTAAAATTAGCATTAGCTATTACACGGTTAAGCGCGCCTTCTAATTCACGTACGTTTGAGCGTAATTTTTTAGCGATAAAAAAAGCGACTTCGTGCGGTAAATTAATTTTACTCTGCTGCGCTTTTTTCATCAAAATGGCAACACGCGTTTCAAGCTCTGGCGGCTCTATAGCAATCGTTAAACCCCAACCAAATCGTGATTTAAGCCTGTCTTCTACGCCCTCAATTTCTTTTGGGTAGCGGTCAGAGGTTAAAATAATTTGCTGATTACCTTCTAATAATGCATTAAAGGTATGAAAAAATTCTTCTTGTGAGCGTTCTTTATTAGCAAAAAATTGAATATCATCAATCATTAGCGCATCTACACTACGGTAATAACGTTTAAATTCTTCAATGGCGTTATTTTGTAGTGCTTTTACCATGTCTTGCACAAAACGCTCAGAATGCATGTAAACAATTTTAGCATCGGGCTTGTTAGCCATAATGCCATTACCTACTGCATGTAATAAGTGAGTTTTACCTAAGCCTGTGCCACCGTAAATAAATACCGGGTTAAAGGCAGAGCCAGGGTTATCTGCAACTTGTGTTGCAGCCGCTTTTGCTAGCTGGTTAGATTTACCCTCAACAAAGCTGTCAAAGGTATAGTTATCTTTTATATTAGATTTATAGCCTGATTTAGGCGCAGGCTCTACTGCTGCTTTTTGTTCTACAGGTTGCTGTTTAGCAGGTGCCTGTGAACTAGGTGATGCAGGGGCTTCAACACTTGGCGCCGCCGCTTGAGTATTTAGTAGTGGTTTACTACCTACATCAAAACGTAATTCGGGCGCTTCATCACCACAAATTTCTACCAGTAACTCATTAATACGGTTTAAATACTTTTCTCTTACCCAATCAAGAACAAAGCGATTAGGTGCGTAAATCGTTAAGGTATCTTCGGTACTTTCTGCTTGTAGTGGTCTTACCCACATACTGAATTGTTGCGAAGGCAACTCATCTTGCAATACATATAAACAACTTTGCCAAACCGACAGATACACAGTTAAACTCCCAGAGGTATAATTTTTATTCCCGCACATCAATAATGATTAAAAATCATGCATTTATTGCGTTCAATTGGCCAGCTACCCGACCCAAGACCGGGTATTATGAAGGCACTTTATCCACAAGTAAAAGATTGATTTTTATAAAATTGTTGATATCAGTGTATAAATATCTTAACAGACTGATTTATAGCGACTTTTATTTTAAAGCCTGATAACAGATCATAACAAAAACACACTGAGATCGCGAACCAATTTTACGATCTAAATGAGTTTTCCCATGCTTTTATTCACTTTTTAAACACCAGCTGTGGAAAACTTCTTAATTATGATGATCCTAGTTGATCACCCTACTTTATTACGATCCACATTCTTTTAGTCAGTCTCGGCCATTAATTCGCCTTTTTGCGCAAAAGCAGACCATTTTGCTTTAAAATTAATCCATAAATATCAAGCCAGCGTACAAAAAATGTAATAAACACGGAGTTTACAGCGCAATTATGATTGACTTTAAAGTGCTTAATCTATAATATCTCGCGCTCGCAATGGCACCTGTGCCAGGATCGCGACCTGCATAGGATGTTTTAACTTTAACCGATCGGATGAGATTGTTATGAAAAGAACTTTTCAACCTAGCGTTTTAAAACGCAAACGTGCACACGGCTTCCGTGCTCGCATGGCAACTGTAAATGGCCGTAAAGTATTAGCACGTCGCCGCGCTAAAGGCCGCAAAGTTCTTTCTGCTTAATATATAAGTGGAAGACTTTAGCTTTGGCAGGGAGTTACGTCTGTTAACTCCCTCGCATTACTCTCGCATATTTAATGAACCCGCTCGGGCTGCAACTCCTTTATTTACTCTTTTAGCTAAACCTAATGACCAAGATAAACCTAGGTTAGGACTCACTGTTGCTAAAAAACGTGTAAAAAAGGCATGCCAACGTAACCGTATTAAACGACTCGCTCGCGAAAGTTTTCGTTTAAATCAACACACCATCGATAATATCGATATTGTGCTTATGGTAAAAAGTGGTATTGATGAGCAGTCTAACGAAGAAATAACCAAACAACTTACAAAGCTGTGGCGTAAAATAAATGAACGCTGCAAACCTGGTGCACCTAAACCACCACCTTTTAAAAAACGCCCAAACAAATCAGCTAAATCTAATAAACAAACCCGATAGCAATAGAATTGCAGGGTTAATTAGGGTATCTTTAGCTCACCTTTTAATCATGCGTTTAAAATCTCTAATTGAGCCTTTAAATACATGGTATCTATTCACTAAATATACGCAGGGGTATAAACACCATGAGGTTACTTAAACCACTTGTTGCTATTCCAAAGCGTTGTTTAGTGTTATTTATCCGCGGTTATCAAATGTGGATAAGCCCACTACTAGGCCCGCATTGTCGTTTTAATCCAAGCTGCTCTCATTACGCTATTCAAGCAATTAATTTGCATGGATTTGTAAAAGGGAGTTGGTTAGCACTTAAACGCATATTAAAATGCCATCCTTTACATTCAGGCGGAGAAGACCCCGTTCCTGAAAAATTAACCCGTATTAACCACCAACACGAGAAATAAGAGCTGTTATGGAATCGCAACGCACGTTTTTATTAATCGGTTTAATGTTAGTGTCGTTTTTATTATTTCAAGAATGGAATAATGACTACAACACACCTAAAGCCGATCCTAGTGCCACTACACAAACACTAAACACAACGTCACCAGAGTCAGATGATTATATACCGTCATCGTCAGATTCAGGTTTACCTGCTTCGGCTACCGCTGCTAAGCGTTCAGTTATTGACATTACGACTGACGTTTTCAAAGTAAAAATAGACACCAAAGGCGGTGACATTGTTGAAGCAGACTTACTCCAATATGAAGAAGTAAAAGGTGAAGAAACACCATTTATGCTTCTAGGCGAGTTTGATGGCAATCAATACTTCTCACAAAGTGGTTTAATTGGTTTAAATGGCCCAGACGCATCAGCGAATGGTCGCCCTACTTACCAATCAACGCAAAAAGCCTACACGCTAAGCGGTGATGAGCTACGTGTACCACTTACCTATGTTGATAGTAATGGCGTTAGCTTCACTAAAACATACGTATTTAAAAAAGGTCAATACGATGTAGGCCTAGAGTACACAGTAAATAATGCGACAAGTGCGCCAGTGCAAGTACAGCTATACACGCAAATTAAGCGTACCGTACAAGAAAAAGGCAGCTTAGTAGATCAAAACTATTTAGGTGCAGCTTACGGTACTGATGAAGAGTCGTACGAAAAATACAGCTTTTCAGATATGGCTGACAAAAACCTAAATAAAAACACCCAAGGCGGTTACGTTGCATTTATTCAGCATTACTTTGTAAGTGCATGGGTACCTAAGCAAGACGAAACACACACGCTTTACAGCTTAATTACTAAAAGTAATGCCGCTATTATTGGTACAAAAGCAGCGCCTATAAATGTACAAGCCGGCAGCGAGCAAACTCTTAATGCGACTTACTACATGGGTCCTAAAGAGTCAGATATTCTTGAAGCGATTCACCCAGATTTAGACTTAACTGTAGATTACGGTTGGTTATGGTTTATTTCGCAGCCTTTATTTGTACTTCTTAAATGGTTACACAGTATTTTAGGTAACTGGGGTGTCGCTATTATTGCCATCACTATTATCGTTAAATCGTTAATGTACCCACTGACTAAAGCGCAATACACGTCAATGGCAAAAATGCGCGCCCTTCAGCCTAAAATGGCTGCACTAAAAGAAAAATATGGTGATGACCGTCAAAAGTTCGGCCAAGCTACTATGGAAATGTACAAAAAAGAAAAAGTTAACCCTATGGGTGGCTGTTTCCCTATTTTGCTACAAATGCCAATTTTCTTAGCGCTATTTTACGTATTCTTAGAATCAACAGAGCTGCGCCATGCAGAGTTCATTCTTTGGCTTACTGACCTTTCTACAAAAGACCCATACTACGTATTACCAATATTATTTGGTGCAAGTATGTTTGTGACGCAAAAACTACAACCAATGACGGTTACCGATCCTATGCAGCAAAAAATGATGACCTTTATGCCGGTTATCTTCTCTGTATTCTTCTTATGGTTCCCATCTGGTTTAGTACTTTACTGGTTAGTGTCTAACCTTATTTCTATTGTCCAGATGCTTATCATCTACCGTGGCATGGAAAAGCAAGGTATAAAAGTAAGAGGCTAGCTTAACGGCTACTCATATAAAGGCGACTTAGGTCGCCTTTTTTATTGCCTATTTTTTACCACAGCTATTCGCTACCAATAAATGCATAGGTTACAATAGCGCCATTAAAGTTACTCTCGTTGGCAAATAAATAGCATGATCAATCAAGACACAATTGCAGCACAAGCGACCGCCCCTGGTCGTGGTGGCGTAGGTATAATTCGGGTTTCTGGCAGCCTTGCTAAAAGCGTGGCCGAAAAAATAATAGGTAAAGTACCTAAGCTTCGCTATGCCGACTACGTTCCTTTTAAAAGTTTAAGCGGCGAGCAACTCGACCAAGGCATCGCTATTTATTTTGCAGGCCCAAACTCATTTACCGGCGAAGACGTACTTGAACTGCAAGGTCACGGCGGCCCAGTTGTACTCGACATGCTATTAAAAGAAATTAGCCAAATAGAAGGCGTTCGCTTAGCTAAGCCTGGTGAGTTTTCTGAGCGCGCCTTTATGAACGACAAGCTTGATTTAACCCAAGCAGAGGCTATTAGCGATTTAATTAATGCAACCTCAGAGCAAGCAGCTAAAAGCGCCCTACAGTCGCTACAAGGTGAGTTTTCTAAACACATTGAAACCCTAGTAGAAAAAGTTATTCATTTACGTATGTATGTAGAGGCAGCCATTGACTTCCCTGATGAGGAAATTGACTTTTTATCCGATGGCAAAGTATCGGGCGATTTAGATGCCATTATCAGTCAATTACACACAGTAACGAGCCAAGCTAAGCAAGGCAGTATTATGCGCGAAGGTATGCGCGTTGTTATTGCTGGGCGCCCTAATGCCGGTAAATCAAGCCTACTTAATGCCCTAGCAGGCCGCGAAGCTGCCATAGTAACCGAAATAGCCGGTACTACTCGCGATGTACTACGTGAGCACATTCATATTGATGGTATGCCACTGCATATTATCGATACCGCAGGCCTACGTGAAAGCCCAGACCGCGTTGAACAAATAGGTATAGAGCGCGCGTGGGATGAAATAACCCAAGCTGATCGCGTGTTGTTTATGCTTGATGGCACCGACACCACCGACACCGACCCACACGCAATTTGGCCTGAGTTTATGGCAAAGTTACCGCAAGGTATGGGTGTTACCGTTATCAGGAATAAAGCCGATTTATCGGGCGATGCAGTAGGTATGGATGAAAACCAACAATACCCAGTAATTAGTTTAAGCGCTAAAAATGCGCAAGGTATTGAGCTTGTGCGCGACCACTTAAAAGCCTGTATTGGCTTTCAGGGCGCAACAGAAGGTGGATTTATGGCGCGTCGCCGCCATTTAGATGCACTTGAACATGCGGCCTATCACTTAGATACTGGTAAAACGCAGTTAGAAATGCACGTAGCCGGCGAAATATTAGCCGAAGAGCTACGCTTAACGCAGCAGTACTTAAACGAAATAACCGGTGAATTTACCTCAGACGACCTACTAGGCAAAATATTTAGCTCGTTCTGTATTGGTAAATAACTCACTAAAGCAGCATAAAATAACACTTACTTTAGGGCACATTAGTGCCCTTTTTTATGCCCGGTATAAAAATTTAAAAAGCTAAAATGGGGCTAAAGTTAAATAAAAACGCGCCTGATTTTAGCGTATTCAACTCACCTGTTTAATCTCTCACAGTATAAAAATACACCACGTTAAGCGCGTAATTGGCGCTCGATATAGCTTAAAAAAGTACCAATATGCCGCTAAAAAGTATCCTTAAGTAGATCGTTTTAACTACGGTTTGTGAATTTATAAGCAAAAGTAACCGGTACTATTAAGGCCAACGCCCTCGTTTTTAATTGATCCACCAGCAAAACTCCTCGCTGAACTTGAAAAATAATAAGACTAATTAAAAAAGGTTATCCACAATCGCCTACTTTATGGCTAATAAATCAAAAATAGCGGCACATTTATAAGCTTAAACCGTCACGATCTATAAAAAAGCGTGGTTTATTACACTTATTTTCACTTTTTTAGGGCAGATCTGCTTAATCGGATCGTTTTTAAAAATTATTTTTGATCGCCTTTTTAAGTTATCAACAAGATTACTATCCACATTATGATCAACAACAGCTTAGCTATATAAAAACGTGGGCTGGTGGCCTCACTTATAATAAAAAATCAATGACTTAGCTTTATTTAGATCTACAAAGCATACTAGTTAAGCAGAGCTTTCCCCAACCTTATCAACAACTTGATCAGAAGATTACATTTAAATAGTTTTTGTTAATTCATTTATATTCAATAACTTATATAAGCAATTACACCAAAGAGTAAAAACAACTCAAAAATAGTTATACAAAATTACAAAGGTTTTCTTTACTGCAAGGCTAACTCAGTTATCATAGCGGGCAAATAAGTAATGTGTGATCAGTTTAAATATGAGTTCTGTAAATATAATCGTTGGTAGTCAAATGGGATCTGCAGAATATGTAGCAGAACAACTATGTGATGAGTTAAATAACCAAGGTATAAGTGCTGAACTACATGATCAACCTAATTTATCTGATATTGATCAACACAATACAATCTGGCTTATATGCACATCGACCTATGGCGCGGGCGATTACCCCGACAACCTTTTACCATTTGTTGAGCAGCTAAATCAGCAAAGTGACTTATCTGCAATTAAATATTCAGTCATTGGCTTAGGCGATACCAGCTACGACACCTATAACCTTGCTGGGCGTAATATAAATAGTTTAATGGCAAGCCTTGGCGCAATATGCATAGCGCCAAGGCTTGAATTAAATATTCTTGATGAGGCATTACCCGAAGATACCGCCCTAGAGTGGTTAGATTCGTGGATAGAGAAAACACAATTAAAGTAATGTGATCGATTAAAATGCATAAACAAAGTTACCCACAATTTACTAATAATTTAATAGCTTTTGTGGATAACCGCTGATCAAACTGCGTTTTTAAGCATGCTTATCCATGGGATAAGATCCAATCGATATTGGGCTGTGTATAAACCCCCTTTTTGATCAGAGCTTATTTGCCTGATGATCCGATCATATTAACACCTTTAGATCTGATCTAATTTTATGTTTTAAATGAATAAATAGAGCTTATCAACAGAAAACTCGATCACTAGTAGTAATTGTATTAAAAGATCTCTTTAAAAGATCCTTTATATTATAAGTGATCAGTGACTTAGATCTTGCCCACTGTTTAATCATTTATCTTCTGCTAATTTCTAGGTAGAATACGCTCCCTTTTGAAGTTTACTGGTTTGATTAAGTAGGATCCCATTAATGATTTTTCACGAAAAGTTTGACGTTATCGTAGTAGGTGGTGGACATGCAGGCACTGAAGCCTCATTGGCTGCTGCACGTATGGGGATGAATACCCTGCTGCTAACTCATAATATGGATACACTTGGTCAAATGTCTTGCAACCCTGCAATTGGTGGCATAGGCAAAGGCCATTTGGTTAAAGAAATTGATGCGCTAGGCGGTGCTATGGCACAGGCTATTGATAAAGGCGGTATTCAATTTCGTACCTTAAATTCTTCAAAGGGACCTGCTGTTCGTGCAACTCGAGCACAAGCTGATCGCGCTTTGTACAAAGCTGCAATTCAAAACACATTACAAAACCAAGAAAACCTAAAAATATTTCAACAATCGTGTGATGATCTTATCGTTGAAAACGACAAAGTTGTTGGCGTAGTAACCCAAATGGGATTACGTTTTAGCGCACCTAGTGTTGTATTAACCGTAGGTACTTTCTTAGGTGGCCAAATACATATTGGTTTAGAGAATTTTAAAGGTGGTCGTGCAGGCGATCCCCCTTCAATTGCACTTGCTGATCGTTTACGTGAGTTACCTTTTAGAGTAGACCGTTTAAAAACAGGTACTCCACCACGTATTGATGCCCGTACAGTTGATTTTAGCAAGATGCAAGAACAACCAGGTGATGCGCCCACACCAGTATTTTCGTTTATTGGTAAACAAAGCGATCACCCACAGCAAATACCGTGTTATATCACCTACACAAACGAAAAAACCCATGAGGTTATTCGTAACAATTTACATCGCTCGCCTATGTACTCTGGCGTAATTGAAGGTATAGGACCACGTTACTGCCCTTCAATAGAAGATAAAATTGTGCGCTTTGCTGATAAAGACAAGCACCAAATATTTGTAGAGCCTGAAGGTTTAACATCGTACGAGCTTTACCCAAACGGTATTTCAACCAGCTTACCTTTTGATGTGCAGTTACAAATTGTGCAATCGATAGATGGTTTTGAAAACGCACATATTTGTCGTCCTGGTTATGCTATTGAATATGATTTCTTTGACCCGCGTGATTTAAAACAGTCATTAGAAACCAAGTTTATAGACGGATTATTTTTTGCAGGCCAAATAAATGGTACTACTGGTTACGAAGAAGCCGGTGCACAAGGTTTAATTGCCGGCATGAACGCCGCTTTACAAGTACAAGGCAAAGATGCATGGACTCCACGTCGTGATGAAGCGTATGTGGGCGTACTGATAGACGACTTAGCAACGCTTGGTACAAAAGAACCGTACCGTATGTTTACTAGCCGTGCGGAATACCGTTTATTATTGCGTGAAGATAACGCTGATATTCGCTTAACAGAAAAAGGCCGTGAACTTGGTTTAGTTAACGATGAGCGCTGGCAGGCATTTAACGAAAAAATGGAAGTGATCGAAAAAGAGAAACAGCGTATTAAAGAAACCTGGATCCATAAAGATCATGCTGTGGTTGATCAAGTAAACGCCTTATTAAAAACACCGCTTACTCGTGAAGCAAGTTTAGAGGATCTACTTCGTCGTCCAGAAATTCGTTACGACGATTTAATGGCTATTGATGGGCTTGGATCTGAGTTTACAAACCAAGCTGCACTTGAACAAGTTGAGATCCATACTAAATACGCAGGCTACATTGCGCGCCAGCAAGATGAGATCAATAAACAGCTTCGTCATGAAGAAACCATTTTGCCTAAAGAGTTCGATTACTCAACGGTATCGGGTTTATCAAACGAGGTAGTTGCTAAGCTAACGGATGCGCGTCCAGACACTATTGGCCAAGCTTCTCGTATTTCTGGTATCACCCCAGCGGCGATTTCGCTATTATTAGTGTATCTGAAGAAGCAAGGCTTATTACGCAAAACTGCGTAATGGTAAAGGTAAACTGTGTTACAGCAACAATTAACAACATTGTTAGCGCAAACTGATATTGCGCTAACTGAAAAACAACAACAGCAATTAGTTAAATACGTTGAGTTACTAAACAAATGGAACAAAGCGTATAATTTAACGTCTGTACGCTTACCAGAAGAAATGATGATTAAGCACATTATGGATAGCTTAGTTGTTGCACCTCATTTACCCGGTCATCATTATATTGATGTAGGCACAGGTCCTGGCTTACCAGGTATTGTATTAGCTATTGCACTACCTGATACGCAATTTGTATTGCTTGATAGCTTAGGCAAACGTGTTCGCTTTTTAATGCAAGTTAAACACGAGCTCGGGCTAAATAATGTCACCCCTGTGCAGTCAAGAGTTGAAGAATATCAACCAAGTGTTAAATTAGATGGCGTACTAAGTCGTGCGTTTGCTTCACTGCAAGATATGGTTGATTGGTGTTCACACTTAATTGATCACTCAGGCAAATTTATAGCGCTTAAAGGTGTGTTTCCTAGTGAAGAGCTAGAGTCGCTTCCTGAGGGGGTAAAATTTGAAGATAAAATCTCGCTAGTAGTGCCTGAGCTTGATGCACAACGACATTTAATTATTCTTTCTAAAGACTAGGGATCAGAGACATAGTGGCAAAAGTCATCGCATTAGCAAATCAAAAAGGCGGCGTTGGTAAAACAACAACGGCTGTTAATCTCGCTGCATCTATGGCTGCAACGAAGCGTAAAGTGCTGTTAATAGATCTCGACCCCCAAGGCAACGCTACGATGGGTAGCGGTGTAGACAAATATGGCGATGTCGCCACCATTTACGATTTACTCATTGAAGAAAAACCAATGGATGAGGTGATAATCACTGAAACCTCGGGTGAGTATCATATGATAGCGGCCAACGGCGATGTAACCGCAGCCGAAGTAAAGTTAATGGAATTGTTTGCACGCGAAGTACGCCTTCGTAATGCGCTTGAAAAAATACAAGATAAATACGAATTTATTTTTATCGACTGCCCGCCTTCACTAAATATGTTAACAGTAAACGCCATGGCTGCTGCTGATTCTATTTTAGTACCTATGCAATGTGAATATTATGCGCTTGAAGGGTTAACCGCATTAATGGACACTATTACGCAACTTGCAAAGTTAGTTAACCCTAACTTACAAATTGAAGGCATTCTTCGTACTATGTACGATCCGCGCAATCGATTAGCAAATGATGTATCAGAACAATTAAAACAACATTTTGGCGATAAAGTATACCGCACCGTGATCCCACGTAATGTGCGTCTTGCCGAGGCACCTAGTTTTGGTGCACCAGCAATGTACTACGACCGCGCATCAAGTGGCGCAAAAGCCTACTTAGCACTTGCGGGCGAAATGCTACGCAGAAAAGAAAAAACAGCGCCGGTAGTCGCCTAACTTTAAGGTAAAAAAATAACATGTCTGCTAAAAAACGAGGTTTAGGCCGAGGACTCGATGCCCTTTTAAGTTCATCAAAACCAGCGCCGAGCTCAAGCAAGGAACAAGACACAGTAAATGTGACTGAAGCTGTACAAACTGCAGCACAGCCCGTTGCGAATGAATTGCAAAAGCTGCCTATTGAGTTTTTACACTCAGGAAAATACCAGCCTCGTAAAGATATGTCTGAAGAAGCGCTTGAGGAGTTAGCAAGCTCTATCCGCTCTCAAGGCATTATTCAGCCAATTGTGGTGCGCCCAGTTGCAGAAAATAGCTTTGAAATAATAGCCGGTGAGCGCCGTTGGCGTGCTGCACAAATAGCAAAGCTTGAAAGTGTACCTTGTATTGTAAAAGATGTGCCAGATGAAGCCGCCGTTGCTATTGCGCTGATAGAAAATATTCAGCGTGAAGATTTAAACGCAATGGAAGAAGCTATCGCTTTAAACAGATTATTGAATGAATTTGAATTAACGCACCAGCAAGTTGCCGATGCGGTGGGTAAGTCGCGCACTACCGTGACCAATTTACTACGATTAAACAATTTAAATAGTGATGTTAAAATTCTGTTAGAGCATGGCGACATAGAAATGGGCCACGCACGCTGTTTATTAGCTCTTGAAGGTGAAGCACAATCTGACGCTGCAAGATTAGCCGTAGCTAAAGCGCTAACTGTGCGCGAAACCGAAAAGTTAGTACGCTCAATTTTAGAGCCGGTTGCTGCTAAAGAAGCACCTGAAAAAGACCCAGATGTTAAGCGCTTAGAGCAAAAATTAGCCGACAACTTAGGGGCTAAAGTAGAAATAAATTATAACGCGAAAGGCAAAGGTAAGTTGGTTATTTCTTACACCAATTTAGATGAGCTTGATGGCATTTTAAATCGTATAAATCACAGCAATACAGACCATTAAAATTTTACATGTCCGATAAGAGACATTTGTAGCTATTTTGTGTTACAAAGCGTCTACTCAAGTTGCAAAACTGGTAGGATTAAGTATAATTTCGCCAGTTTTCACACCCTAACAATTAGAACGCCATAAAGGTTAACTAAACGTGACTAATAAGTTAGCAAGACCTTATAGGCTTGCCGCATTTAAATTAATTTGTCTTCAGGGTATCGTAGCACTTGTAGCTGCAGTAATTATTTTTGTTGGTTGGGGAGTAAACGCCAGCGTATCAGCACTTGCCGGTAGCAGCGTAGCAATACTTCCCCACCTAGTATTTGCGCTTTATGCATTCAGATATATGGGTGCAAGCAAAGCAAATCAAGCGTATACCTCGTTAAAACGCGGTAACGGATTAAAATTTATGCTAACAATCGTATTGTTTGCACTGATACTCAAGTCAACCACGGTCGTTTTAGTGCCGTTTTTTTGTGTTTACGTATTTGTGCTCTTTACTGGATTGTTTGCACCCGTTTTTTTTAAACATTAACTTTTGGGATATAACATGGCTGCAGAAGAAGTTACTATATCAAGCCATATCCAGCATCACTTAACAAACGCTAAGATGTGTATGACCGACTCAGGTCTTGCCTTCAACAAAGCGTGTGCAGACAGTGGTTTCTGGACATGGAATATAGATACCCTCGCATGGTCAATCGGACTTGGTCTATTATTTTTATGGACCTTCCGAAGCGCCGCAAAGAAAGCTCACACCGGAGTACCGGGTAAATTTCAATGTTTTATTGAAATGATTGTTGAGTTCGTTGGTGACAACGTACGTGACACATACCACGGTAAAAGCAAATTAATTGCTCCATTAGCCTTAACAATTTTTGTTTGGGTGTTCTTAATGAACTTAATGGATTTAATCCCAGTTGATTTCTTACCTGCACTTGCTGGTTTTGTTGGTGAACAAGCCTTTGGCATGGACTCACACGACGTTTACATGAAAATTGTACCTACCACAGACATAAACTTAACCGCTGCATTAGCACTGGGTGTGTTTATTCTGATGATTGGTTACTCTATTAAAATTAAAGGGGTTGGTGGCTTCATTAAAGAGCTTACACTTCACCCGTTTAGCTCTAATAGCAAAGTGGCTATGATTTTCTTAATTCCTTGTAATTTATTACTAGAAACAATCGCTCTAGTGTCTAAGCCTTTCTCGTTAGCACTGCGTTTATTCGGTAACTTATACGCTGGTGAATTGATATTCATACTTATCGGCGCAGTTGGTTTAATGCAACTTCCGTTGCACTTTGTTTGGGCTGTATTCCATATCTTAGTAATCGTGTTACAAGCATTCGTATTTATGATGCTAACCATTGTTTACCTAAGCATGGCAAGTTCAGACAATCACTAATTTATACACTTTTTATATTTAACTTTAACAATTGAAACTTTGGAGAAAAAAATGGAACTAGTATTAGGTCTTAAGTACATCGCAGTTGCTTTACTTATCGGCTTCGGTGCAATCGGTACTGCTATCGGCTTCGGTAACATGGGTGGTAAATTCCTAGAAGCATGTGCGCGTCAGCCTGAACTTGCACCTTCATTACAAGTTAAGATGTTCATCCTAGCTGGTCTAATCGATGCGGTAGCAATGATCGGTGTTGGTATCGCAATGGTAATCCTGTTCGTACTTTAATTTTATTTTTTGAACAGCTTACTATTTTAAGGAGGAGCGGTCGTGAACATAACAGCCACTCTTATCGGTGAATTAATTGCGTTTACGGTGTTTGTACTATTTTGTATGAAATATGTATGGCCACCACTTAATGATGCAATTGAGTCTCGCCAGAAGAAAATTGAAGATGGTTTAGCTGCCTCTGATAGAGCCGAAAAAGACTTAGAACTTGCGCAACAAAAAGCTGCAGAACAGCTTAAAGATGCAAAAGCTCAAGCGGCTGATATCATTGAACAAGCTAAAAAGCGTGCCGTGCTTATTGTTGACGAAGAAACTGTTCGTGGACAAGAAGAGCGTGAAAAAATTATTGCTCAAGGGCACTCTGAAATTGAATCAGAGCGTAACCGTGTAACAGAAGAGCTACGTAAGCAAGTAGCAACTCTGGCAGTGGTTGGCGCTGAAAGAATTTTAGAGCGTGAAATCAATCAAGCCGCACATAGTGACATCGTTGAAAAACTTGTCGCTGAGCTGTAATTAGGAGGGTATGAGCATGTCTGAATTGACTACTATCGCTCGCCCATACGCTAAAGCGGCTTTTGAACTTGCCGTTGAAAAAGGCACGATTGAAAGCTGGAATGACATGTTGTTTTTTGCAGGCGAAGTTGCCAGCAATGAACAAGCATCAGCCATTCTAGCTGGATTGCCTACTGCTACTGCACAAGCTGAGTTATTTATTAACTTATGTGCTGAGCAGCTCAACGAACAAGGTCAGAACCTAGTTAAGGTGATGGCTGAAAATGGACGTTTGATTGCACTGCCTGAGGTTGCTCAGTTATTCGCTGCGTTTAAAGCAGAGTATGACAAAGAAATCGACGTAGATGTGATTTCGGCAACCCCTCTTGCTGCAGCGCAGCAAGAGTCATTGGTAGCGACACTTGAAAAACGTTTCGCACGCAAAGTTAAGCTGAATTGTAGTGAAGACGCTGCAGTTGTTGGCGGCCTTATTATTAAGGCGGGTGACACTGTAATCGACGGCTCAGTACGCGGTAAATTAAACCGCTTAGCCACAACACTACAATCGTAATTGGGAAAAAGAGCATGCAACTTAATTCCACTGAAATTTCAGATCTGATCAAACAACGTATTGAGCAGTTCGAAGTTGTAAGTGAAGCTCGTAACGAAGGTACTATCGTATCTGTTACTGACGGTATCATCCGCATCCACGGTCTAGCTGACTGTATGCAAGGTGAGATGATTGAGCTTCCAGGCAACCGTTATGCTATCGCACTAAACCTTGAGCGTGACTCAATTGGTGCAGTAGTTATGGGTCCTTACGCTGACCTTACTGAAGGCGTAAAAGTATACACAACTGGTCGTATCTTAGAAGTTCCTGTTGGTGCTGGCTTACTTGGTCGTGTTGTAAACACACTAGGTGCTCCTATCGACGGTAAAGGCGCTTTAGATAACGACGGTTTTGAACCTGTAGAAAAAATTGCACCAGGTGTAATCGAGCGTCAATCTGTAGATGAGCCAGTTCAAACTGGTTACAAATCTATTGATGCGATGATTCCAGTTGGTCGTGGTCAGCGTGAGCTTGTTATCGGTGACCGCCAAACAGGTAAAACTGCACTAGCAATCGATGCAATCATCAACCAAAAGAACACAGGCGTTAAGTGTGTGTACGTAGCGGTTGGCCAAAAAGCATCTACTATTGCTAACGTAGTACGTAAATTAGAAGAGCACGGTGCACTTGCAAATACTATCGTAGTTGTAGCATCTGCTTCTGAGTCTGCGGCACTTCAGTACTTAGCACCGTTCTCGGGCTGTACTATGGGTGAATACTTCCGTGACCGTGGTGAAAACGCATTAATCGTATATGATGATTTATCTAAGCAAGCTGTTGCTTACCGTCAAATCTCATTACTACTTAAGCGTCCACCAGGTCGTGAAGCATACCCAGGTGACGTATTCTACCTTCACTCGCGTCTTTTAGAGCGTGCATCGCGTGTAAACGCTGATTACGTTGAAAAGTTCACTAACGGTGAAGTGAAAGGACAAACTGGTTCATTGACGGCATTGCCAATCATTGAAACTCAAGGCGGCGACGTTTCTGCGTTCGTACCGACAAACGTTATCTCTATCACCGATGGTCAGATCTTCTTAGAAACTGACTTATTCAACTCAGGTATCCGTCCGGCAGTAAATGCTGGTATCTCGGTATCGCGTGTTGGTGGTGCTGCACAAACTAAAATCGTTAAGAAACTAGGTGGCGGTATCCGTCTAGCCCTAGCTCAGTACCGTGAATTAGCTGCGTTCTCGCAGTTCGCGTCTGACCTTGATGATGCAACTCGTGCTCAACTTGAGCATGGTGAGCGTGTAACAGAGCTAATGAAGCAGAAACAGTACGCACCAATGTCTGTTGCTGAAATGTCTTTGTCGTTATTTGCAGCTGAGAAAGGTTATCTTAAAGATATCGAAATCTCTAAAATTATGGATTTCGAAGCAGCTTTACTTTCTTATGCAAGTAGCACATACGCAGAGCTTGTGGCTCAAATCAATGAAACTGGTAACTACAACGCCGAGATCGAAGCGCAGCTTAAAGAACTTCTTGAGAAGTTCAAGTCTACGCAAACTTGGTAATTTAGTTATTAATGGTGCGCTTTAGTTTACTAAAGCACACCTTGATTCGGAGAGAGAGTCATGGCCAGCGGAAAAGAGATTAAAAGCAAGATCGGGAGTATTAAAAATACTCAAAAGATCACTAGCGCAATGGAAATGGTTGCTGCGTCTAAAATGAAAAAGGCGCAAGAACGAGTGGCTTCAAGCCGTCCATACGCTGACAAATTACGCAAAGTAATTGGTCGTGTTGCTCAAGCAAATCTTGATTTTACTCACCCGTTCTTAGAAGAACGAGAAGTAAAACGAGTTGGTTATATTGTTATCTCTACAGACCGTGGTCTATGTGGCGGCTTAAACTCAAATGAGTTTAAAAAAGTTGCATTAGACATTAAAGCGTGGAAAGAAAAAGGTGTGGACGCTGAGTTTGCAACTTTAGGTAGCAAAGCTGCTAGTTTCTTTCAACGTTTTGGCGGTCAAGTGCTTGCTAAAAAAGCAGGCCTTGGAGATAAGCCTTCAGTACAAGACGTAATTGGTCCTGTAAAAATTATGCTAGATGCATTCTCAGAAGGTAAAATTGACCGTTTATTCCTGGTATATAACAACTTCGTTAATACCATGAAGCAAGAACCAACAATTGACCAGTTACTCCCTTTGCCAAAAGCTGAAGAAGAAGTATCTGCCCACACATGGGACTACTTATACGAGCCAGGCCCAGACGCTATATTAGAGTCTTTGCTTGTACGCTTTGTTGAGTCTCAGGTATACCAAGGTGTGGTTGAGAACGCTGCCTCTGAACAGGCTGCCCGTATGGTTGCAATGAAAGCTGCAACAGATAATGCCGGCGACCTTATGGATGAGTTACAGCTTGTTTATAACAAGGCCCGCCAAGCGGCAATCACACAAGAAATTAGTGAGATTGTTTCTGGTTCAGCCGCAGTTTAATGCTTCAGGCAAAGATTAACGAGAGGAATAGACATGAGTTTAGGTAAGGTCGTCCAAATTATCGGTGCCGTTGTGGATATTGAGTTTTCTCAAGACAACGTGCCAGCCGTATATGACGCGCTAAAAGTAACAGATGGCGATTTAGCTGGTTTGACTTTAGAAGTTCAACAACAGCTAGGTGGCGGTGTTGTTCGTACTATCGCACTAGGTACTACTGACGGTTTACGTCGTGGCGCAGCGGTAGAAAATACAGGTGAAGCGATTCAAGTTCCAGTTGGTAAAGCAACGCTTGGTCGTATCATGAACGTACTTGGTGAGCCAATCGATGAAGCTGGCCCAATCGGCGAAGAAGACCGTATGTCTATTCACCGTGCAGCGCCTTCATACGAAGAGCAATCAAGTTCAGTAGAACTTTTAGAAACTGGTATCAAGGTAATCGACCTTGTATGTCCATTTGCTAAAGGTGGTAAAGTTGGTTTATTCGGTGGTGCCGGTGTAGGTAAAACCGTAAACATGATGGAACTTATCCGTAACATCGCAATCGAGCACAGCGGCTACTCAGTATTCGCAGGTGTTGGTGAGCGTACTCGTGAGGGTAACGATTTCTACCATGAGATGAACGATTCAAACGTACTTGATAAAGTATCGCTTGTATACGGTCAGATGAACGAGCCTCCTGGTAACCGTTTACGCGTAGCGTTAACTGGTCTTACTATGGCTGAGAAGTTCCGTGACGAAGGTCGCGATGTACTTTTCTTCGTAGATAACATCTACCGTTACACGCTTGCTGGTACAGAAGTATCTGCACTTCTTGGCCGTATGCCATCAGCGGTAGGTTACCAGCCTACACTTGCTGAAGAAATGGGTGTACTTCAAGAGCGTATCGCTTCAACGAAGACAGGTTCAATTACATCAATCCAAGCGGTATACGTACCTGCGGATGATTTAACGGATCCATCTCCAGCAACTACCTTTGCTCACTTAGATGCAACAGTAGTACTTTCACGTGATATCGCATCACTTGGTATCTACCCAGCGGTAGACCCACTTGATTCATCTTCACGTCAACTTGACCCATTAGTAATTGGTCAAGAGCACTACGATACAGCACGTGGCGTTCAAACAGTTCTTCAGCGTTACAAAGAACTTAAAGACATCATTGCTATCCTAGGTATGGACGAGCTTTCTGACGAAGATAAGCAACTTGTATCTCGTGCACGTAAAATCCAGCGTTTCCTATCTCAGCCATTCTTCGTGGCAGAGGTATTTACAGGTGCGCCAGGTAAATACGTTTCACTAAAAGACACAATTGCTGGCTTTAAAGGCATTCTAAGCGGTGAATTTGATGACCTTCCAGAGCAAGCGTTCTACATGGTTGGCTCTATCGAAGAAGCTCAAGAAAAAGCTAAAAGCATGTAATTAGGAGGGTAGTATGGCAGCTATGACTGTACATCTTGACGTAGTAAGCGCAGAGCAGAGCTTGTTCTCTGGTCTAGTTGAATCGATTCAAGTATCTGGTAGTGAAGGTGAGCTTGGTGTTAATGCCGGTCACGCCCCACTACTAACTGCCCTTAAACCTGGTATGGTACGTTTAGTTAAGCAACATGGTGAAGAAGAACTGATCTATATTGCTGGCGGTACACTAGAAGTTCAACCGAACATAGTAACCGTACTTGCTGATACAGCTGTTCGTGGTGAAGACCTAGACGAGCAAGCCGCAGAGCAAGCTAAGCGTGACGCAGAAAGCCAAATGGCTAATGCGTCAGCAGCTGAATTTGATTATCAAAAAGCAGCTATGCAACTAGCAGAAGCTATTGCACAACTTCGCGTAATTCAGCAATTACGTAAAAAGTAAGCCTATCCGGTTTTTAAAAGCCCACATTATGTGGGCTTTTTTGTGCCTGTATTTTGGCTTTGCACTTATATCGGTTAGCAAAGCTGGTTACAATAAGTGTAATTATTATGAATAGTTTGTTTATCATAGATTCAGTCATAATTTTTTATAATACGGCTGAGTATGTATACATGGAGTGACATGCGTAATCTAGTTAAGCTACTTTCATTAACTCCTCACTAAAACAACGGAAAAAGGAAATTGTTTTAATGGCTCTAACAACAGTAATTCTTGCTGCGGGTAAAGGTACTCGTATGCGCTCTGCTCTACCAAAAGTACTGCATAAAGTGGCAGGTAAACCTATGGTGCAGCATGTTATAGATAACGCAAAGGCACTTGGTGCAACCACCACTAATTTAGTTTACGGGCATGGCGGCGAACTATTACAACAACAACTTGCCGATAATGACGTAAACTGGGTACTGCAAGCAGAACAACTTGGTACTGGCCACGCAGTAGCACAAGCAAGCCCTCATATTAATGATGACGACACTGTACTTGTTTTATACGGCGATGTACCCCTTACAAAACAGTCAACTCTTGAGCGCTTATTAGCTGCAACCCCTGAAAATGGTTTAGCAGTACTCACAGTAACCTTGGCTAACCCAAATGGCTATGGCCGTATGCTACGAGAAGATGGCAAGCTTGTAGGTATTATTGAGCAAAAAGATGCAAGCGCTGAGCAGCTACTTATCAGCGAAGTAAACACCGGCATTATGGCGGTTAACGGCAAGCTTTTAAAAACATGGTTAGGCAATCTATCTAACAATAATGCGCAAGGCGAATACTACCTTACAGATATTGTTGCTATGGCGCACAGTGAAGGTGTAGAAATCACCTCAGCACAGCCCGATCATGCAATGGAAGTTGAAGGCGCAAACAACCGCGTACAACTTGCAGGCCTAGAGCGTGCTTATCAAGCATGGCAAGCAGAAGAGTTAATGTTAAATGGTGCCACCCTAGCCGACCCTGCCCGTATTGATGTACGTGGCAATGTTAAAACAGGCGAAGACGTATTAATTGATATAAACGTTATTTTTGAAGGTAATGTAACCCTTGGCAATAACGTACAAATAGGCCCTAACTGTGTACTTAAAAACTGTACCATAGGCGATAACGTTGTAATAAAAGCGAATACTCTAATTGAAGATGCAAGCGTAGCAGCTAAATGTACGCTAGGCCCATATGCTCGCCTGCGCCCTGGTGCGGTAATGGAAGAAGACTCGCACATTGGTAACTTCGTAGAGATGAAAAAAACCCGCTTAGGTAAAGGCTCTAAAGCAAACCACTTAAGTTACTTAGGCGATGCTGAAATTGGTGAAAAAGTGAATATAGGCGCAGGTACTATTACCTGTAACTACGATGGAGTTAATAAAGCAAAAACCATTATTGGTGATAACGCCTTTATTGGTTCTAACTCATCGCTTGTTGCCCCAGTAAACATTGGTGCAACAGCAACTGTAGGTGCAGGCTCTGTGATCACCAGTACCGTTGAAGATGAGCAGCTTGCAATAGCACGTTCTAAACAGCGTAATTTAACGGGCTGGAAACGCCCGGTTAAAAAATAATTATAAAAGGCTACTTAGGTAGCCTTTTTTATTTCAGTTGAAGTTTAAACTGTTCTTTATAGCGTCTAGATAAGTTAAGCATCTTACCTGTAGTTAGTTTTATTTCACTATCGCCACTAGGTAGCGGTGTAATAGACTCTATTCTATCAAGGTTTACGCCATGGCTGCGATGGACTCTGCAAAAGCCTTTATCTTCTAGTTGCTCACTTAGTGCTGTAAGGGTCGTTCTTAAAGGGTAAATAGATGTGCCAATATACAAGTTTACATAGTTGCCCGATGATTCAAGCCAATCAACATCATCTATTTTTACAATAAACTCTTTACCATGCTTTTTTACAAGCAACCGGTTTAGACTGGGTGTGGCTTGTTGCTCGCTTTCTTCTATAGAAGATGCCTCCCCAATTAATTGCTGAACGACATATTGATATACTTTTATGAGCGCAATAAAAAATATAAAGCTTATAGCATCCTTTTGATATTCGTATATTAATTCAAACCAACTCAAACCAAAATCATAAGAGCGACCCCAAGCTAAATATACAAGCTTGCGACTGCCTACCATAATAGCAATATGTAACATGCTAAATACAATTGAAGCGCCAAAATACATACCCAATGAAGCAGGTATTTTATGCCATTTAAAAGGTGTGTTATTCAAAAACCAAATTAAAGCCGGAAACATAAGCAAAGATCCTAACGCGCTTGAATACTCCCATACAAATGGCTCCCAAATTAAAAATGGTAAATCTCCTGATCTTTTTACCTCCATGATTTGGGTTGTTGCATTTACGGTATTATTAATTAATACGTAAGCACACAGTAATACTGATGCGTATAAGGTTTGAAAACGCTGAAAGTGTTGTAGGTTCATAGTATGTGCTTATATTTATGTGGTGGGTTTATCCCTAAATACCACCGTTTATCACTATTGCCTGTAATATAAGCACTTATGAATAGTTTTTGCGAGTCGTTTAAGTCTTACTAGTACCAATAGGTATACATTGGTTTTAGCATGAATAAACAATTACACGTAACAAACCGCCATTACTTTCTTGATTGGCTGAGAGTCATTGCGTTTGCTGTACTTATTTTTTATCACATTGGCATGTTGTACAGCGAAAACTGGGGCTTTCACTTTAAAAGCACTTATATATCTCACTACGTAGAGTATTTTTTGTTGGTGTTTGCTCCTTGGAGAATGCTACTGATTTGGTTTATATCTGGAGTAGCACTTCGCTTTATGCTCGATAAAGTGAGAGGTGTTAAATCAAATGCGTTATTTGTTTTAAATCGCTCTATTTTTATATTACTACCATTGCTGGTGGGGTTATGGTTAATAGTTCCCTTTCAGTTGTATGCAGAAATGTCGCAAAAAAGCGTAATAGACATAACGTATTGGCAGTTCTACTTAGCGTTTTTAGATATTAATAATGAGATGTTTGCTAATTACCAGTCTGGGGTATGGCCGCACGTAGATGTAAATCATTTATGGTATTTACGCTCTCTTTGGCAGTTTATGCTTATCATTATTTTATTTTCACTATTCATGAAACTCCCTTTTTTTATGCCTTTACTCAAGTTAGGTAAAGTGAGCCTGCCATTACTGGTAAGCTTATTAGTCATAGCCATGTTGCTTACACATAACTACTTAGAAGGAGATGCTGTAAGGGAGGCTAACGGCTTTATATTTCTATTTATAGGGTATCTGTCAGCCAAACACGATTATTTTTGGGCGAGCCTAAAACACTATTATTGGGTGTTATGTGTAAGCTTTACCCTGCTGTGTATATACATATTAATGGCTTACCAAAACGTATTTGATTTACCTAGTTATATTTTTACTACTATATACAATATTCAAAGAGTACTGGGAGTGCTTACCATGCTTGCACTCGCACAGCATTTTTTAAACTTTAAAACTAATTACTTAAAAACATTTAATAGCTGGGTGTTCCCTTTTTATTTATTGCACCAAAGTGTACTCATAATCCTATGTTTTGTTTTGCAGCCTTTAGAGGTAGGTTCTTTTATTGAACCACTCTTGGTTGTTATTGGTACATGGTGTATTTGCGCGGTTATTACGTTAATAGTGACACGTATTGATATTTTAAGGCCCTTAATAGGTGTTAAAACTCAAAATAGCTATATCAAGCCTTATAAATTATTAGGTTATACAGTAAGCCTTATTCTTGTGTGCCCCTTAGCATTTAAACTCGTTTTTTAAGTTAAAAAAGCTTTATTAAAAGTGCCATAGCTTTGTCATACCTGTGTGTTGTTATTTTGTTCAACACCACACTAAGGAAAATAACAATGTTAAAAAGGTCACTTATAGCACTTTCACTCATATCAATATTAACGGGTTGCTCACTAGATGGAGATGACGGCCAAGACGGCACGCAAGGTATCCAAGGGGAGCAAGGCACAGCGGGTCAAAATGGTACTAACGGCACTAATGCAAACTCTGCGTTAAATATAAGTTTAGTAGGCCGCGCTGTACTTAATGCCCAAAGCCCCGAAGGTGCAGCCGAAATAGTTGCTTATCAAGCATCTAAAAAGTGGATATACGCCATTAATAGCTCTGGTGATGAAGCCGTTGTTAATATTATACCCACCGACACCTTTGATACGGCGGCCCTTGTTCAAGATAACGAAGGGATAGTGAGTGCAACTAACCTAACATCAGCCATTACCCTTACCTTAAACGACAACACCCCAGGCGATGCCAACAGCATAGCAATAGATGAAAACAACCAAATGCTAGCTGTGGCTATGGCTGCTAAAAATGTGGGCGAAGCGGGTCAAATTGCATTTTACGACATAAGCGGCGATACACCCGCCTTCATAAAAAATGTACCAGCGGGCTTTTTACCAGACATGGTGACTTTTAACCACGACGGTACAAAAGTAGTTGTAGCCAATGAAGGTGAACCTAATGGCGATTACAGTATCGACCCAGAAGGCTCTGTAAGCATAATTAATATAGTAGAAGGTGTAGTAGCTGATACGGCAACTAATATTGACTTTACTACTTACAATAGTCAGCAAGCTGAACTTGAGTCTGATGGATTTGTGTTTGCTAACCCTACAGGGCGCACTATTAACGGAAATGTAATAAATACGACAGTAGCTATGGATTTAGAGCCTGAGTACGTCAGCATTTCTAAAGATAACAAATATGCCTACGTATCAATTCAAGAAAATAACGGTCTCGCTATTATTAACCTAGAAGATAATAGCGTAGAGCTAAAAGCGCTAGGTTTTAAAGACTGGTCAGATTTACAAATAGATGCATCAGATAAAGACGGCGGTGTTAATTTTAAATCGTACCCAGGGCTTTATGGTATGTATCAGCCAGATACAATTTCAAGCTTTAGCTGGAAAGGTGCAAATTTTATAGTATCGGCAAATGAAGGTGATGCACGCGAGTACTTCTTTGATGTAACAGATGAAGCAGACTGCACAGCAAAGGGCGGCCTAGATTACGATGAAGATGATGGCTGTCTTGCCTATATAGATGAAAGCCGCGTTGAAGATTTAACGCTTGCAGCTAATTTTGACTACTTAAATAACGACGATGACGATATAGGCCGCTTGAAGGTAAGCACTGTAAAAGGTGATACGAATGACGACGGTCAATACGAATCGCTTTATGCCTATGGTGCACGCTCATTTACTATTTGGGACAGCAATGGGCTGGTGGTATTTGACTCAGGCGATGACATAGGTCGTATTACCGCATCGGTTCATGGTGAAGCCTTTAATAACAATGAAGATGAAAACGAAGGTGACACACGCTCAGATGATAAAGGCGCAGAACCCGAAGCGCTAACAATAGGTACGATAGACGAACGCACTTTTGCCTTTATAGGTCTTGAGCGCATGGGCGGGATTATGGTTTACGATATTACCAACCCTTACGATGTGCAATTTGAAGATTACTTTTATAACCGTGGTGTAATAGAAGGGGCAGATATAACCGGCGACCTTGCACCCGAAGGCATGGTGTTTGTACCTGCCGAACAAAGTGCGACAGGCGAGCCACTGCTTATAATCGGTAATGAGATCTCAGGTTCTATAGCTGTATGGCAAATTGCAGCAAATTAAAACCAACAAAGCAGTACAGCGATTACTAAATGTACTGCTTTTTCTAACGCGCAAATATTAGCTGTAAAATAGCGACTTAACATGCGCGTTTTTTAATCTAAAATCAGCCCGTAGGCCTTTATTTGTATGCGTTTCATACTAAATTCATTTATTTGTCAAAAAGCTGAAATAAAACATTGACCCCCGCTCGAATCTCCCTATAATGCGACCCCACTGAGACGGGAAACGCTGAAGCATAGCAAGGCACAACGGCTCAGAGAGTTAAGTGAAACTTCGGTTTTAAATCTTCTAAAAAGAAAGTTTAAAATTAAGTGTTGACTC
>NZ_LJSP01000017.1:0-61052 GCF_001399995.1 Pseudoalteromonas sp. P1-11 | reverse complement strand
GCGCCGCGATTTAATCGCCCCTAGATTGAACAAATTTCAATCCGCAAAAATCAACACGCCCTCAGTTTGGCTGATTCTACAGACACCAAGCCATCGTTTTTACCTTTAAAATAATGCTGTGTCAGGGGGGATGCTTTAGTACCGGCTATTACGCCTAAATCAATGTCCAGCTCATTTATGGTGTTGCCCAAACTCTTACTGCCTGTAATTAGAGATTGGCTTACACCGCCGGCTATATGCATTAACCATGAACCATTTAAATGATTAGCTAATTCGCTGCCTTTGTTAGGCGTACCAATTAACACCACATTTCCAAGTGTATTACCATTAAATACCCGAGGGTTATTTTGCAAGTAGGCTCTAATAACTAAGCCACCTAGGGAGTGGCCGACAAAATGTACTTTACTCGCATTAGCAATACAGGCATTAATTTGTGTGGTTGTTTGCGTAAATACAGCCTCAACACTTTGCCCTAAAGAGGCGTAATTTAGGCTGCATACCTTATAATGTGCACGTTTAAGCTGTTGGGCAAAATATCGCATTGCCCAATCGCTTCTGCCTAATCCATGGGCAAGTACTACCAGCTCATCATTAGGTTTATACTGCACAGGAGGATTATTGGTACTTTTACAGCCGGTTAGGAAAAGTAAAAGTATTAGGCCGATTACTAATGGTTTTTTCATTACTTTTACACCCTACACACGTTCGCTATTAGTAATTATATTGTCCATTTAAAAGCAGTGTGCTGCTCAGTAACCGCCCATAATTTGCTAAGTACAGGCTGATCTAAAGCAAACGGCTCAAGTTTGCATATTCCTACGGGGCCGCTCCAATTCCATCTTCCTGATGGGCCATAATACGCACGTTGTTTTAGGTTATGCTCGGTGGCACACATAACCTCAGGGTATGCACCTTGCTCTGCCGATTGCGCTAAGCCCATTTTTACTATTAGTGACCAGGTAAATCGGGTTGCAAAGTTAACATTATCGCCAATAAGAGAGGTATTAGCTGCACCTGGGTGACACACAAACACCTGCACATTTTTATTGGCGGCGGCTATTTTATTTTGCAGCTCATAAGCAAACATCATTTGTGCAAGTTTACTGTGGCAGTAGGTCTTATTTGGGTGGTAGTTTTTATTCCAATTCATGTCATCAAATTGAATCGTTTTAAGCCCCATTTTGTAACCTTCACTGGCCACTACAACAATACGCCCGCTAGATTGCTCTATTTTATTAAATAGCAAACCACACAGTAAAAAGTGCCCATAGTGGTTAACCCCTAACTGACTTTCAAAGCCGTCTTTAGTAAATTGCTGAGTCGCGACCTGCGCAATAGCGCCGTTACAAATAAGTGCATCTATGTGTGGCACAGTTTGTAATACCTCGTTGGCTGCATGGCGTACTGATGCAAGCTCTGCTAGGTCCATTTTTATAAAGCTCACATCGGTACTATTGCCAAACTCCTGTTTTAACTTAGCAATAGCTTCATCTGATTTTAAAGGGTTACGATTGAGCATAACTACTTTTGCGCCTTTAGCGAGTAATAGTCGGGTTGCTTCAAAGCCTGCGCCTGTATTTGCTCCCGTTATTAGATAGCATTTACCAACTAAAGAACTGAGTTGGTCGGGAGTCCAGCCAGAAGGGCCAAATGGGTTAGTTGCGCTCATTAGTTAAATTCCTATCAAAAGTTAAGTATAAATATGCAGTACAGGGCTATGCGCATTGTTCCACATTGCTTGTTAGGTAATATAACTCTCGCTACTAGGTGTAACTAGGCGATATCCTCTTTAAAACATGCCTATTTGTATCGCTGCATTGAGAGTGTGTATTTACGGTGCTAGATTAGAATTATTCTATATTTAAAGGGTATGAGTGAGTGAGCAAACACCACATTAAGCAACTTATACAAAATAGCCTGTCTTTTAACGATGTAAACAACGATGAAAATTATGCCCAAGGGCTAATAGAAACGGGTATTAAAGGTGTTCAGTTGTTTAAAGTAACGCAGGCTATGCGCTGTGCACCTGCGGTATACGAGCCGTGTATTGTTGCTATAGTCAGTGGCGCTAAAGAAGCCATACTCGATGGTAAGCATTTTATATACGATGAAAATAATTATATGTGCTGCCCTATGTCTATGCCGGTAGAAGCGGGTACACCCACGGCTTCACCTGAGAACCCCTTGCTAGGCGTTATTGTATCGCTAGATACAAAAGTGATGACCGAATTATCTATTACCATGGCTGCACAAGGTGTAAAAAAACACGCATCAGGCCCCAAAACGCAAGGGCTTACACTCGCAGCATGGGATGACTCATTTACCGATTCATTACTACGATTGCTGCAACTTGTAGGCAACCCTGTAGATATTGCGGTTTTAGGTGAAGGGCGACTGCGAGAATTATATTACGCCATATTAAACGGACAGGCAGGTAGTAGTGTGCACCAAGCCTTTGGCGTAGGAAACGACATAGCACGCTCAATTGATTATTTGGCATCTCGATTAGATGAAACCATAACCATAGACGATATGGCAGCAAAAATTGGCGTAAGTAGGGCAGTTTTGCATCGAAAATTTAAGGATGCGACCAGTATGTCGCCGATTCAATTTGTTAAATCTATGCGCTTAAATACCGCTGCGATGAAAATTGCAGCGGGTATGAACGTAAGTTCGGCGGCCATGTCGGTAGGCTATGTTAGCTCATCACAATTTAGCCGAGAATTTAAACGCATGTATGGGCAATCGCCAAAGCAGTGGAGCCAAGCAAAAGAGTTACCTCAGGAGCTTGTTGAGCAATCGATTGTTCAAACAGTTGATCAAACAACCAGCCTGAGGGATTGATCATGGATAATATAGTCATTTTTAGGGTTGTTGGTGCGGTATTAATTATTTTTGGCATAGTGTTAGCTGCCAACCCTGAGCTGATAAGCAACAAGCCAGTTCCGAATGATATTTTTAAGGCCGTAGAGCGCAGAATTTGGTGGGGGTTATTTATTGGTTTTGGCTTATTACTGCAATTTCATCATCAGCTTGTACCTTGGCAAGCTAGCATAGCGGCAACACTGTCATCGTTACTCGTAGGACTATTAATTGCAAGGCTTATTGGCATTATGTTAGATGGCTCGGTAGCAAAGCAGTGGCTAAATGTGGGTATTGAAATAGTGATACTGGCGCCTCTAATTTGGTGGTATTTAAAAGTACGCACTTAGTATCAGAGTTAAACCGCTATAAATCTTAGTATTGCCTTAGAGTGTAACGCTTAATACCTTTAAGGCATGATAAGCAAACAAAGGCGTTTACCCATGAGCCTTACTTTGAGTTAGCGCCATTTCTTCAGACCAAGGTACATAGAGTGCAGGAGTTAAGTTTTTATTATCGGCCAAAATTACTTTCGCGATTGGCCGTCCGAAATATTCAGTTGGCTCAAATGAGCAAATATCTTTTAGATTAATTGAAATATAACAATTTGCTTTTTTGATTAATAAAGCTGATTCATCCATACGTGCATGAACTGTTATTTGTAAGTTCATGTAAGGAACCATCGATACTATGTGTTCACCTAAGTGAAATCTTTCTCGCTCTATCTCATCTCCTACTGCTTTTAAATAGTTAATATATGTTTTCCAACGCTTTAAAATTAATAAGGTTAAAAATGAAATAAAACAAATTAGGCTTAAAAGAATCGAATGAAATACAGAAAATTGACCCAAATAATAAAATGCACCCGCCAGTATAAGCACAACAGCTAAATTTAATAATGACCACTTATTTGGCTGAAATTTTGAATGATTACTTTGCAAAATACATCCTTGAAGTTATGTGGTTTCTTACAGCACTAACGCAGAAACCTCCTTAAATTATTATTCAGTATTAATAGCAGATTGTATGTTTTTTTACCACCTTTAGCCTGAGTCATATTTGATAACCAGAGATACAATAATATTAACTATTGCTATATTAAAAAAATCTTTTAACTAGGAGTCCCCTTTTAATAGCAAAGCAGAAAAAAGAGCTAGCTCCTCGCTTTGCTCTTTTACTTAGCTTATTACTCCCTCAAATAATTATTTTTTAAATAGTTGTGATTATTTCAGCGATACTGCGAATAACTAGATAAGAAGGTTATGTGAGTACTATCGTGCAGTTAAAATGTTTATATAAATGTGTACAGGCTATGTTGCATTAGCCAAAGCGCCGCACTTTATTACTTTTAAAAACAGATGCATTAGAAATTAAACACAATGAAACTGTGATGAGCCAACTACGTGATGAGATTAATTTAGATGATGGATTTATGCGTAAATGAACACCAATAAAAAAGCACTGTTTGCTCAAACAATGGAGCAGCATAAAGGCATTATTTATAAAATAGTTAACTCTTACTGTCAAAACCAACACGACAGGCAAGACCTAGCGCAAGAAATACTCACCACCATGTGGCTTGCTTATGATAATTACGACAAAGACTATAAGTTTTCTACGTGGATATACCGAATAGCACTGAATGTGGCGATTTCATATTACCGCAAAGACAGTAAACGAGAAGATAAAGCCAATGAAAGTGAGCAGTGCATTGTGCACATAGCCGACCTCTCAGCGCACAATGATAAAAGCGAAGAGGTTAAGCAGCTTTATGAATTTATAGCAAAGCTCGATAAGTTAAATAAAGCCATAGTATTGCTGTATTTAGAAGGCGAACCCCATCAAAGCATAGCGACGAGTTTAGGCATAAGTAAAACCAACGTCGCTACGCGAATTGGCCGCATTAAAGAAACACTAAAAAATCAATTTGAAAAACAGGGGGCTTAAAATGAATTTAGATAACATCAAAAACACATGGCAGCAGCAAAATAGTGTTAACGAATCGGCCATTACAATAAACCAATCACTGCTGAGCGAAACAAAAGTGAATAAACAAATGAAAGAGCTTAATGCTATGAAGTGGGCACGTATTATTGAAAGCGCAGCCTTTTTTTTTATTATTGTTTTATTGGGGCAGTATATTGCAAATAACTTTAGTGTTTCAGCGCCTTCAATATCTGCGTTGATACTGAGTGTATTTTCCATTGCTGGCCTTGCAGGTAATATCGGCCAAATAGTGCATATTGCTAACGTTGATTATGCAAAGCCAATTAGCCAACTTCAAAAAGACGTTTACCGCCTTTGCTCACATAAATTACAACTAACTAAGTTGTTACTTATGTCAGCTCCTTTTTATATGGCTTATGTTTTTATTGGCTTTGATGTGCTATTTGAAATTGACTTGTATGCACACCTAGAGCAACACATGGTTTGGTTTTATAGCGTGTCATCGCTTCTACTTTTAATAATTACAAGCTGCGTATTAGCTAAATTAAACTACACAAATATTAAAGCGCCTTGGGTTAAACGCACCATTGCATTTATTGTCGGTGAGCGTTTAGTAAATATGGCGCAATTTATAAATAATATAGACTCGACAGACAGCTAATTAATTAGCTGTCTAACTTTCAAAATACCCAAAATAGAGTTATTCGAGGTTATTCTGTTTTTTCTTTAAACTCACACAAGTCTTCAATAATACAGCTGCCGCATTTAGGCTTACGTGCTACGCAGGTGTAGCGCCCGTGTAGTATTAACCAGTGGTGTACGTCTACTTTAAATTCTTTAGGAACAACCTTTTCAAGTTTTTGCTCAACGGCGACTACATCTTTGCCCATCGCAAATTTGGTGCGGTTTGAAACACGAAAAATATGCGTGTCTACGGCAATGGTTGGCCAGCCGAAGGCTGTGTTGAGCACTACATTTGCGGTTTTTCGGCCAACACCGGGTAGGGCTTCTAGAGCTTCGCGGTTCTCGGGAACAATGCCGTTATGTTGATCAACC
The DNA here is from genome assembly GCF_001399995.1 of Pseudoalteromonas sp. P1-11. Lineage (NCBI taxonomy): Bacteria > Pseudomonadati > Pseudomonadota > Gammaproteobacteria > Alteromonadales > Pseudoalteromonadaceae > Pseudoalteromonas > Pseudoalteromonas sp. P1-11. The sequence continues at coordinate 55,187 of NZ_LJSP01000017.1, read as the reverse complement.
AATATTTGGCACATTTTGTACACGTTTGCGGCTTTTGAATTAAATAACCCAATGGTTTTTATATAATCGCGAAGCGCATCGTGGCCAATATCTAAAATGGCTTGTGGCGTATTAGCAACCGGAAATAATTTACGGGTGGCTTTATTTACCCCTACATCGGTGGCTTGTGCAGAGAGCGTAACAGCTACTAGTAGCTCAAATGGGCTTGAGTATTCAAGCTCGGTTTCTGGATGCGGGTTTTGCTCGCGCAAGCGCGAGAGTATTTGGTGACGTTTTTCTTTATTCATGCAACTTAAAACGCATTAGCTAATAGCGTTAATGCGTTTTCCCCTTAAGTTAAGCTAGTAACACGTGCGCGTGGGCCTTTTTCGGCTTCTGGCGGCGTTACTTGTTTTGATTTTATTTGTGCGTCAATAACATTTTTTGCTGCTATTAGCAGCCCAAGCCCTAAAAAGGCGCCGGGTGGTAAAATAGCGAGTAAAAACTGGCTATCGAAACTAAATATTTCCAAGCGTAGGCTTTGTGCCCATGGCCCTAGAAGCAAATCGGCTCCATCAAATAATGTACCTTGGCCTATCAGTTCGCGCATTGCACCGAGCACTAACAGTACGGCCATAAAGCCTAAGCCCATCATTAGGCCATCGAATGCAGACAGGTGAACAGGATTTTTAGAAGCATACGCCTCTGCACGGCCAATAATGGCGCAGTTAGTTACTATTAGTGGAATAAATATGCCTAATGATTGATACAAGCCAAAAGTGTACGCATTCATAAGTAGCTGAACTATGGTCACAAAGCCTGCGATAATCATTACAAATACTGGAATACGAATGTCTTTAGGCACCCAATTACGCACAACTGAAACAGTAATATTAGAGCCTACTAAAACTAATAAAGTGGCTAACCCTAGGCCAAGTGCGTTGGTTACAGTTGATGTAACAGCTAAAAGCGGGCATAAACCGAGTAGCTGCACTAGCGCGGGGTTATTAGCCCATACGCCTTCTTTGTATAAGGTTTTTAACTCACTCATTGTGTTACCTCTTGGCAAGCATTAGGCTGTTTAAAAATGGCGTCAAAGTTAGTTTTTGCAAATAATACGGCATTTTTTACCGAGCCTACCACGGCGCGAGGGGTAATTGTTGCGCCGGTAAATTGGTCAAACTGGCCGCCATCTTTTTTTACCGCCCAACGGGCATCGTCTTCACTTTGAACCGTTAAATCGTTAAATGTAGTGATCCACAGCGACTTTTTAACTTCTACTTTGTCGCCTAAGCCGGGCGTTTCTTCGTGCTTAGTAGTACGAACGCCGGCAATGGTGCCATCAGCATGTACGGCGGTTAATAAGTTAATATCGCCACTGTAACCACTAGGTGTTATGTGTCTTATTACAAGTGCAACAGGTTGCTGATTTTTATAAGCGCGGTAAATAACTTGCTCGGGGTAAGGACCAAGTTGTTCGTCGCTCATAATTACGCAATTTGTATTGAGCTGATTATCGTAGCTGCTTGGGTTTAATACCTCTTGTAATTGTGAGGTTAATTGCAAGCGTTCTTGCTCGGCAATTTTATCGGCGGTAAAGGCATCAATTGAGGCAACTAAGCCTGTTGTTATCAGTGCAAAGGCCGTTAATATCGCGCCATTTTTAGCCATTGATGAAATAATCATTTTACTGCTCCGTGGCCATAAGTGCGTGGTTGGGTGTAGTAATCAATCAGCGGTACAGCAATATTAATTAATAATACACTAAAGGCTACCGCATCAGGGAAACCACCAAAGGTGCGAATTAAATACACCAACAAGCCAATTAACGCGCCATAAATTAAGCGCCCTTTATTGGTAGTTGCAGCCGAAACAGGATCGGTGGCGATAAAAAATGCGCCCATCATGGTTGCGCCACTTAATAGGTGAAATACCATACCCGGCTCGGTACCCGGTGCGGCAATATAGCCAATGGCACTGCACAGCGCTAGTGAGCCTATAAAGCTTACTGGAATATGCCAGTTTATAATTTTAGCTTTTAAAAGGTATAAACCACCGGCTAAAAAGCCTAGGTTAACCCATAGCCAACCAAGCCCAGCCCATTGAGAAAAAATCGGCTTTTGCATGCTTTCGCTAACGGTTAGACCATGTGCTACATCTGTTTTAACTGTATCAAGCGGGGTGGCCATAGTGAGGCCATCAACGCCGGCACGGACTTGATCAACACTAAAGCCCAGAGCGGTAAAATCAGTAAATATAAGGCGTAATTGGTCAATAAAGCCAATTGGGGCATTAAGTAAATCGGTAACGGGTAACCAAGCGGTCATTTGCACCGGAAACGAGACTAAAAGTAGTACGTATGCGGCCATTGCTGGGTTAAATAAGTTAAACCCAAGCCCACCATAAAGTTGCTTTACAATCACAATGGCAAATAAACAGCCAATAATAATGACCCACCAAGGCGCCAGCGGCGGAATACTCAGTGCTAACAGCACACCAGTAAGCCAAGCACTACCATCACTCAATGCAGGCCAAACAGGGCGTTTACGCATTAACATAATGGCTGCTTCAAATACGCTTACAGCAACAAGTGCCAGTACTAACTGAATAAGTACGCCAGTCCCAAAAAATACCACTTGCGCTATTAGCCCAGGAATACACGCAGCAATTACGGTTAGCATTAATCGCGTTAACGACTTATGGCTATGGTTGTGCGGCGAACTGGCCATGGTTAATTTCATGACTGATCATTTCCTTCTTTTTGTAACTTTTTAGCTTTGGCGCGCGCTATTGCGGCGGCCACGGCGGCTTTTTTCTTCTCTGCAGCAGTTTGCTCAGAGGCCGTTTGCTCAGAGTCTGAACCGCTGCTGGTTTGTGGCTCATTGCTGTGTTCAGGTGCGCTGTGTTCACTTGCTGCTGATTGCTCTGCTTCTTTAGCGGCTTTTTTAGCTTTAGCGCGGGCAATAGCAGCAGCTACGGCCGCTTTTTTGTCATCAGCAGGAGAGTGTGTTTGTGAGTTTTCAGGCTCAACTTCACCTGTTTGCTCAGCAGCACTTGGTTCATCTGATTGCTGGGCTTGCGCAGCCGCTTTAGCAGCTTTTTTAGCTTTAGCACGCGCGATAGCAGCAGCTACCGCTGCTTTTTTATCATCTGCGGGCGCGGGGGCTTCATCGCTTTGTGGCTCTGCTTCTTGCTCAGCTTGCGCTGCTTTTTTAGCTTTAGCGCGAGCAATAGCAGCAGCTACTGCTGCTTTTTTGTCATCAGCTGGGGCGGGAGCTTCATCGCTTTGTGGCTCTGCAGTTTGCTCAGCTTGCGCCGCTTTTTTAGCTTTAGCGCGTGCAATAGCAGCAGCTACGGCAGACTTTTTATCATCAGGTGTTGGTGATGACTCGCCCTCGGCAGCTTTTTGTTCTTTATATTTACGTGCTTTTTCTTTACGTAGTGCACGCTCTTTAGCTACTTCACTGTTATCTGGCTCTAGCTCTTCACCTTGCTGTTTTTTTGCTTTGGCGCGGGCAATTGCAGCGGCTACAGCTGATTTTTCATCGCCATCTGATGATTTGCTCTTAACGCGGGCAAGGGCATCCGCTACTTTTTGCTTTTCATCTGGTGTTTTTGCCGCTGGTTTACGTTTATGGCGGTTTTGACGTTCTTGTTGCTCGCGCTCTAGGCGTTCTTTACGGGCGTCAAAGCGCTCTTTTGCTCTATCGGCTTTAATTTTTTCGGCTTGTTGCTCTTTTATTTCTACTTTTGCTACGCGGTAATACTGCACCAGTGGAATTTCGCTTGGGCATACATACGCACACGCACCACATTCAATACAATCAAATAAGTTGTGCTCTTGTAATTTGTCGTATTCTTTTGATTTTGCAAACCATTGTAATTGCTGGGGTAATAACGAAGCAGGGCAGGCATCTGCACAGGCACTACACCGTATACAGGCTTTTTCAGGCCCAGGCTCTGCCAGCTCTTTATGATCGGGGGCTAAAATACAGTTGGTGGTTTTAATTACCCCAATACGCACAGTCGGTAAGGTAAAGCCCATCATCGGCCCGCCCATAACAACGCGCTGCTGGGGGACGGGTGAAAAACCTTGGCAATCAAGCAGGTGCTTAACTTCGGTGCCTAATAATGCCCATACATTACCCGCATTATGAATGGTGTTACCTGTTACTGTAACAACGCGTTCTATAAGCGGTTTACCTTCGTACACCGCTTGTTGCACAGCAAACAAAGTTCCTGTGTTGTGCACTAAAATACCAATATCGGCAGGAATACCGCCACTGGGTACTTCACGGTTTGTAAGTAATTTAATTAATTGTTTTTCGCCACCCGATGGATAAACAGTAGGCACCGTTTGAATAACAATATTGGCGTTGTGCTCTGCGGCACTTTTCATAGCCGCTATGGCTTCGGGCTTATTATCTTCAATGCCAACAATACACAGTGTCGGGTTTAAAATTTGTTGCATTAGCTCAATGCCTTGCACTACTTGCTTGGCATGTTCACGCATTAACACATCGTCGGCTGTTATGTATGGTTCGCACTCAACAGCATTAACAATTAAAAACTCAATAGGTTGTTTTATATCGGCTTTTACATAAGTAGGAAAGCCAGCTCCACCCATACCACTTATACCTGCTTGATGAATTATATCGACTAATTCATCGTGGCTAAGCTCACTTGGGTTAGGTGTTGGGGTTAGTTCGCACCATTGATCTTTGCCATCAGGCTCAATAATAATACTTAGCTCAGGTAAAGCCGATGGATGCGCCGAAGGCATAGAGGCAATATCTGTTATGGTGCCAGAGCTGGGCGCATGTACAGGCACAGACCAATTTGCAACGGGCACGCTAAGTGCTTGGCCTTTTAATACCTGTTGGCCTTTTTCTACAATTAATTTACCGTTAGCACCAATGTGCTGTTTAATTGGTACAACTAACTTATCAGGTAGAGGAAGCCTAGCAATACGCGCACTGTTAGAGAGTGTTTTTTGTTGTGGTGGATGCACGCCGCCCGGGAATGCCCAAACAGTGCCTTTTTTAATTTGTTCAAGTAACTTTTCCACTCAAACCTCTAATCTATTTGCGTGACAGGAATAGCATCAAGTTGCCATTTCCAGTTTTGTTTTGTTTCGGCTACAGGCAGCATATCAATGCAATCTACAGGGCAGGGCTCTACACATAAATCGCAGCCGGTACATTCTTCTATTAGTACAGTGTGCATTTGGCGTGTAGCACCAACAATGGCATCCACAGGGCATGCCTGAATACACTTAGTACAGCCTATGCACTCGTCTTCGCGAATATAGGCCACTGTTTTTATCGGCTCTGCTTGTTCGCCACCGGCAAGCGGTTTAGGCTCTACGCCCATTAAATCGGCTAGCTTTTTAACCGTTGCTTCTCCGCCTGGTGGGCATTTATTAATTTCATCCCCGTTGGCAATTGCCTCAGCGTAGGGACGACAGCCCGGATAGCCACACTGGCCACACTGGGTTTGCGGTAAAATGGTATCTATTTGCTCAACAATTGGGTCGCCTTCTACACGAAAGCGAATAGCTGCAAAGCCTAAAATAAGTCCAAAAACAAGCGCTAGCGAGCCAAGCGCTATCAAGGCATACATTAAGGTCATATTAAAACTTCACTAATCCGGTAAATCCCATAAACGCCATCGACATTAAGCCGGCGGTGATCATGGCTATTGAGGCGCCTTTAAATGGGGTAGGAACATCTGCAGCAGCAAGGCGTTCGCGCAGCGCTGCAAATAATACAAGTACTAATGAAAAGCCAACGGCTGCGCCAAAACCATACACGGCCGATTGTAAAAAGGTGTGACCTTCTTTTATGTTAAGAAGCGCAACACCTAATACCGCACAGTTAGTGGTGATCAGCGGTAAAAATATGCCCAGTAAACGGTATAGAGTCGGGCTAGTTTTACGCACAACCATTTCAGTAAATTGCACCACAACGGCAATCACTAAAATAAAGCTCATGGTGCGTAAAAATTCGATATCTAGCGGCGCTAAAATATATTGATTAACTAAATAGCTTGTAACAGAGGCAAGAGTAAGCACAAACGTGGTTGCTAAAGACATACCAATAGCGGTATCAAGCTTGCCTGATACACCCATAAATGGACATAAGCCTAAAAATTGTACTAATACAAAGTTATTAACTAGAACGGTTCCAATCAATAACAAGACATATTCTGTCATGTGTGCCTCGCGCTATTAAAATCCTGTGTATTATCCTTTTTTCTGCCCCGATAAACAACATATGCGAGTCGTTATCAGTTAAATAAACACAGTAAAATAATTAAGCGATCACAAAGCTGTAAAATTTATGTGATTTTAAAGTAAGCGAAAAATTAAACAGTTAAACGCAAAAAAGAGCACATGTGCTCTTTTTTACTTTAATTAAGGGTAGGCGCTAAATATCTTTAGGTTTTTCTATGTAATAACCTTGTACGCCGTCTAGGCAAAGCGTTTCTACTATGTGTTTTTCTTCTTGGCTTTCAACGCCCTCTGCAAACACACTCACACCAATGCGGTGGGCTAAATCAACCATTAGGCGCATAAAGTATTGATTGTTTTTATCATCTTCTAGGCCGCGGGTGTAACTTGCATCCATTTTAATAAAGTCTGGTTTTAAATCACGGAAAAACTTAAACGACGTTAGTCCTACACCAAAGCGTTCAACCGTTACGCGGGCACCTACGCGATGCACCATATCAATAAAACGTTTACTGGCTTTAATATTTTGCTGTAGGCCAAACTCACTTACTTCAAATACTAATTTAGAGGCTATATGTGTATCTTTTAATAAGCGGCGCTCTAACCAAATAACAAATTGATCGTTATGTGCACTTGAGGCGGTTACATTCAGGCCAAAAAATTTTTCAGAGAGATTACGGCTTTTAATTTTTTCAAGTGATGAGTCAATAATTAATCGGTCAATTTCTATGGCCATATCGAGTTTTTCAGCCATGGCTAAAAACGAGGCCGTAGGAAGCACTTGGTTATCTTCGGTTTTAAAGCGCACTTGTATCTCTGCATACGCCTTAATACTTTTACCCAGCGGCATAATATTTTGCATTACTAAGTGAACACGTTTTGATTCAATCACTTCGTTAATCACTTTACGCCAGTTTTGGTTACCAAACCCTGCACTTACATTGTTAACTAAATCGGTTTCGCGCTGCACATGCCATGCATTTACTTGCTTAGATTGCGCCATGCTCATTGCGTTATCGACAACCGATAATAGCTCACCCAGCGGTTTGCCTTTTTCGTAGCCCACAATACCTGTATTAGCCACAGAGCTGAGCTCTTGATTTTGTTGATATTGAGTAAAGCGCGATTGCAGGTTTTCACCAAAACGCTCTGCTTCTTTAAGTGGGGTATTAGGCAGTACAATGGCAAAGTCTGAGCTATTTAGCCTAAATACTTGGCTGCCGGTGTAAGTGCCGCTTATATGCTTAATTATATCCGCCACACCTTTAACGTAGTCATCACCTTTTTGGTAGCCACGGCTTTGGTTTATAGTTTGCAGCTCACTACAGCGTACAAGCGCTAACGAACCAAACGTACTGCGCTCACTGTTTTCAATGTGTTTTTCGTAATATTCAACAAACATATTACGGTTACCTAATTCGGTAATTACATCTTTATAGGCTTCTTGTTTGATACTTAGGGCAGCGTTTTGAATATCATCATTTTTATTTTTTAAAAAATGCGAAAGGCGATTAAAGCTCGGGACTAAATCTTTACCTAGCTTTTTCATTTTACTGGCATCAAGTGCGGTGTCTAAGTCGTCGCCAATTTGATTTTGGTTAATGTAAATGTCTATTACATCGGCAACGGTCATGCTGATATTTTTATTTAAGCTATGAAAAATAGACTTCATTAACATGATAGGAATAATCACTAAAAAGGCAGAAATAAATATAACTATAAATAACGAGGTTTGTAGCTGCTGCGCTAAACGTTCAATGTTGAGGGTAAATTCTACTTTTATATCTGCAGCGTCGTTAACGGCAAACTGTGGGCGAACCGAATTAAAGCTAGATTGAATAAATTCAGCAAACATGGGCAGTTGGGTAGGGGAGTTAACTGAAAATACCTCAGCCCCTTGGTAGTCTCTTAGTATAAAGCTTGAAAACGTTTTACCATCGCCAATCGCTTTTTTTATACTTTCAGGCGAAAGCTCATCACTTGTTAAGCTGTTAATGTAACGTGTTACACTGGTTTGCGCTGAAGTTTGTGCTTCACTTACTGCATTATTAAAGCTTACAGATATGAAGTAGCTTCCAGCCGCAACACATACAAGCCAAGACAGGATTTGTATAAAAATAAGTTTTTTAAAGCCAGCCATGTTATCAATCTTTTAATAGTTCAAAAGGAAAGGAATCAGGTCCTTGATCATTCAACTAATAGCAACACATTAGAATAGATATTATGTTTTAGTTATAAAGCAGAAGAGTAGTGGAAAATTACTGAAATGCGGATTAACAGTCCGTCGCTCTAACCAACTGAGCTAAGGGGGAATCGTTTATGATTGAAAAACTTGGCTCCCCCTCCCCGACTCGAACGGGGGACCTGCGGATTAACAGTCCGTCGCTCTAACCAACTGAGCTAAGGGGGAAGCGTCATGCCTTTCAACGGGGCGAAATATTAATGATGGAGCCGCAAAGTGTCAACATATAAAAGTCATAAATTTAAAAAAGAAGTTTATTCGTTGTTTTTATGTTCGATCTGCGCATTTTATAACTCTATTTATGCAAAACACGGCGGTAAATCTCTATTTAGACTCACACCAATGTGAAAAAAACAGCGCCGATAAAATAGCCATTGTTTAATTTATGTGTAAAAAATGCCGCTGAGACAAAATTTATCGCGGCAAATCAGTAAATTTGTATTTAACCTGGTTGTCATAAAACCGAGTATAAATTTAGATAGCAGATCTTTTTAAAAAATCCAGCAGGGTAGTTTTTTCGTATTACGGTATTTAAGAGGGGTTAAACTAATAAAGCCGTGGCTGAAAACTTTATTTTAAAAAGCTGTACAAAAACAAAACAATCAATAAGTTGCTAAATATTTGCGTTAACTAATTAAGTCACTTATAGCTGTATTAGGCACAAAGATTTGGCTTAGCTTAATTTTTTGTTTGCAAGCATCGATAAGTTTTTAACTTTAACTTTGAGCAAAGGTTGGACCTGAGCTGAATTTTAGCCAGCGCGCAAGCCTTTATAAATGCGGGCTCAGCTGAGTTATCCACGGTTTCTGTGGATAACTCTGTTTATGAAACTTTAAGAACACTGTCCCGACCAGAGTTTTAGGGCGCTACAACGATTTCAAGCTTTTAAAACGATTTTTTTATTACTATAAAAAACATAGGGTTATAAATGCATGCTGAATTACCATGCAACGATGAGTAAATTAATTCGTTACGATAAAGATTAATACCGCGCTGTGTAAAAATTCAGCGAATTTGCAGGGTTAAATGTTAAAAAAGTAATAAAAATGTTCACTTATTGTTTTTTGGCGCTCTAAGGGCGTATTTGTGCACAAATGCTTAAAAATTCAACTTTAGCTATTTTTTTAATTGTTGCTTTATTATTAGTATGAAATCCATTGATAAATCCGTGGCTTGAATTGCTATGATGCTTTAAAATGGCTCGCTCAGTAAAAGAGGCTTATTTATTCCATGCGCGAAACTTCACATTCTCAATCACGCCCAGATTTACTTAACGATCCCATCTTGCCTACATTGAAAAAAATGACCATCCCGATGATATTTGGCATGGTCACGCTAATGATGTTCAATATAGTCGATACATTTTTTATCAGTATGTTGGGCACAGAGCCCCTTGCGGCGGTAAGCTTTACGTTTCCGGTAACCTTTACGGTAATAAGCCTAGCCATAGGTTTAGGTATTGGCACATCAGCGGTGATAGCGAAAGCCTTAGGCAGTAATAAAATAGAAGAGGCGCGTTTTGATGCCAGTGTGTCGCTTATTGTGGCGCTACTATTAGTTATTTTACTTTCGTTTGTTGGATATTTACTAATCGACCCAATATTCACTTTATTAGGGGCCGGACAATTAGTGCTGCCACTTATTCATGAGTATATGAATATTTGGTTTATTGGCAGCGTATTTTTAATTACCCCCATGATAGGTAATTCGGTATTGCGAGCCAGTGGCGATACTAAAACACCCAGCATAGTAATGGGTGGGGCAGGGCTTATTAATGCCATACTCGATCCTATTTTAATATTTGGCTGGGGCCCAGTACCGGCATTAGGCATTCAAGGTGCCGCTATTGCCAGTGTTATTGCCTGGGGCGTAGCGGTTATTATTATTTTATATGTGCTGGGCATTAAAAAGCGGCTATTAAGCTTAAAAGCCGGTAATCAAACTGCGGCAAGCGCAATTAAAAAAGTACTTAAAATAGGTTTACCCGCAGCGGGGGCTAACATGCTTACCCCAGTAGCAATGGCAGTGATGACCGCACTCGTTGCCAATCATGGACCCGAAGCGGTTGCCGCTTTTGGTGTGGGCAGCCGTATTGAATCAATTGCCAGTATCTTAGTGCTGGCCTTATCGATGACATTGCCTCCTTTTGTTAGCCAAAACTTTGGGGCGGGTAAATTAGGCCGCGTAAAAGAGGCGTACATTGGTACGCTTAAATTTGTGATGATATGGCAATTTGCTATTTATATTTTACTCATTGCGCTGTCAGGGGTAATAAGCCAATTATTTGGTAAAGAACAAGCTGTAATCGATGTTATTAAGCTCTTTATATACACCATACCGCTAAGTTATGGTTTTCAAGGGGTGATCATTTTATCAAATTCATCGTTTAATGCTTTACACAAACCTATGAATGCATTGTTTTTAAGTATTATTCGTTTGTTTGTTTTTTACCTGCCTTTTGCTTATGTAGGCAGTATGCTAGGTGGCTTGATTGGTTTATTTATTGGCGCTGCAATCGGTAATGTATTCACAGGGTTAGTCGCGTACAAATGGTTTGTAAAAGAGCTAGATGCAATATGCAGTAACACGGTAACGGAGTAAATGAATGAGTGATCACTTTGAGCTAAAGTCACAATTTAAACCCGCGGGCGATCAACCCACAGCGATTAAACAGCTTGAAGAAGGCTTAGAAGCCGGGCTTGCGCATCAAACCTTACTCGGTGCTACAGGTACAGGTAAAACATTTACCATGGCCAATATTATTAGCGATTTAAATCGCCCAACAATAATAATGGCGCATAATAAAACACTTGCCGCGCAGTTGTATGGAGAAATGAAAGAGTTTTTTCCTAATAATGCAGTTGAGTATTTTGTATCTTACTACGATTACTACCAGCCAGAAGCCTACGTGGTTGCCAGCGATACGTTTATAGAAAAAGACGCCTCTATTAATGAGCACATAGAGCAAATGCGTTTAAGTGCTACTAAGGCATTGCTTGAGCGTCGCGATACCATAATAGTGGCCTCTGTGTCGGCTATTTATGGTTTGGGCGACCCCGACTCATACATGAAAATGATGCTGCTTTTAAAAGTAGGCGAACAGGTCGACCAACGCGATATGCTGCGCCGTTTAGCTGAGCTGCAATATACCCGTAACGACATTGACTTTAGCCGTGGTACTTACCGTGTACGTGGCGAAGTTGTTGATATATTTCCTGCCGAGTCAGACACCTATGCAGTACGCGTGGAAATGTTTGATGACGAAATAGAGCGCCTTAGTATTTTTGATCCCCTTACTGGTGCGGTAGAAAAACACATAGTACGTGCCACTATTTACCCTAAAACGCACTATGTAACTCCACGCGAAAAAATTCTTGATGCCATAGAAAAAATAAAAGCTGAGCTTAAAGAACGCAGAGCACAATTATTAAGTGCCAATAAATTAGTAGAAGAGCAGCGCATAGCGCAGCGTACACAATACGACATAGAAATGATGACCGAGCTTGGTTATTGCTCGGGCATAGAAAACTACAGCCGTTATTTGTCGGGGCGTACACCGGGCGATCCACCACCAACATTACTCGATTATCTTCCTGATGATGCATTAATGATCATCGATGAATCGCACGTAACCGTATCGCAAATTGGTGCCATGTATAAAGGCGATAGAAGCCGTAAAGAAAACCTAGTTGAATATGGCTTTAGAATGCCATCGGCGATGGATAACCGCCCATTGCGCTTTGAAGAATTTGAAGCCATAGCACCGCAAACTATTTATGTATCGGCAACGCCGGGTGATTTTGAATTAGAGCGCAGCGCAGGCGAAGTAGCAGAGCAAGTTATACGCCCAACTGGCCTGTTAGACCCAGAAATAGAAATACGCCCTGTAGGCACTCAAGTAGATGATTTACTCTCAGAAATTTATAAATGTGTAGAAAAAGGTGAGCGAGTGCTGGTTACTACGCTTACCAAGCGCATGTCAGAAGATTTAACCGATTACTTAAGCGAGCATAATGTAAAAGTACGTTACCTGCACTCAGACATAGACACAGTAGAACGCGTTGAAATAATTCGTGATTTACGCGCCGGTGTGTTTGATGTGTTAGTGGGTATTAACTTATTACGAGAAGGCCTAGATATGCCAGAAGTGGCGCTAGTTGCCATTTTAGATGCCGATAAAGAAGGCTTTTTACGCTCGGCACGTTCGCTTATTCAAACTATTGGCCGTGCTGCACGTCACCTTGATGGGCGCGCCATTTTATACGCCGACAAAGTAACTAAATCGATGGAAAAAGCGATTAGTGAAACGCAGCGCCGTCGTGAAAAACAGCATGCCTACAACATAGAGCACGGCATTGAGCCACAAGCCTTGGTTAAAAAGATCACCGATATTATGGATGTGGGCGAAGAAGCCGCACCACAAGATAACCTTAAGCTGGTACGTAAAGAGTCTAAAAAAATACTCAGTGCGAAAGAAATTGCCTCACAAATTAAACAGCTTGAAAGCAAAATGCATGCTTATGCCAGCGACCTTGAATTTGAAAAAGCCGCGTCTGTACGCGACGAAATACACGAACTACAACAACAGTTGATTAACTAAATGACACCCGATTTTTCGCCCCTAATAAGCGCGCTTGAAGATGCGCCATTACTACAAAACGAACTATGCCGCGTATTTCATGGTCGCGGCCATAGCGTGGCATCGCTAAGCCATATTAATTTAGACTTTTATCCGCCAAGCTTGTTTTTAATTTCGTACGATGAAATTGACGAAGCTACGTTAAATACACTGACCAGTACCCTTTGGGCGTGGGCGCAGCAGCATCACCCTGAATTAATATCTGCATTGGTGTATCAACAGCGCGCAGGTGTACAAAGCAGTAAACGTTTAGTGCATGGTAATCTTCCCTCGCCACATGTGGTTAAAGAAAACGGTATTGGTTTTTTAGTGGATTTAACAAGCCGCCAAAACACCGGAATATTCCCCGATATGCGAAGTGGGCGTGAGTTTGTCTCTGCCAATAGTAAACATGCAAAAGTACTTAATTTGTTTTCATACACGTGTGGTTTTTCGCTTGCGGCAATGCAAGGCGGGGCCGATCACGTTATGAACATGGATATGAGCAAAGGGGTACTCAAAGTAGGTAAGCAAAACCATCAACTCAATGGTTTTGAGCGCGGAGTGAGTTTTTTACCGCACGATATTTTAAAATCGTTTGGTAAATTAAAAAAAGCAGCGCCGTTTGATTTAATTATTGTAGACCCGCCAAGCTTTCAAAAGGGCAGCTTTATTCTAACTAAAGATTACCAAAAGGTGCTGCGCAGATTGCCCGAACTACTGTGCGATACCACACAGCTTTTATTATGCGCTAATAGCCCAGAGCTTAGCGAAGATGCGTTTAAAGCTTTAATAAACGAGCACACCCAAGGAGCAATAGAATTTGTTGAGCGCCTTGCACCAACGGCCCGTTTTGTAGAAGTAGACAGCAATAAAAGCTTAAAAGCGTTAGTGTATAAAACGGCGCATACCGCAACTTATACCAACTCGCAATAATACTTAATCATTTTAAACTAAATAGCGAATTTTTTGCCTAGCTATCAACACGTTTTTCCAGCCTCAAAATAGATCACTTAATTAAGCTAATTGGTATTAAATGAAACTGAGTAAGCGTTTAAACGCAATTAATGCGTTAATTACTAACCCCGTTGATGTTATTTGGGATTGCTGCTGCGATCATGGTTACTTAGGCATTGCACTATTAAAGCGCCGCGCTGCAAAACAGGTTAATTTTGTCGATGTGGTAGATAAAATAATGGCCGAGCTGAGCGAGCACCTTACAAATATTAGCCAAACACTGCCAAGTAATGCGCAATATAAAGTACATTGCCAAGATGTAAGAGAAATAAAGCTCGTTCCAAATGCGTTAAATACTGTAGTTATTGCAGGTGTTGGCGGCGAGCTGTTACTAAAACTTGTTACTGGCATTATTAAAAACAATTGCGCTGCATCTGTAGCAAGCACCCGCTTTATAGTTTGCCCTATACACCATACTTATCATTTGCGCAGTGGTTTAGCCAAATTAGGCTTTGGCCTTGAAAGCGAGCAATTAATCACTGAAAACAACCGCTATTATGAGCTTATAGAGGTAAGTCAACGTAGCACAGCGTTGCTCACATCTACCGGTAACAGCATGTGGGATTTAAATAATGCATCGCACAAGCAATACCTTAAACAGTTACTCACTCATTATAATAAAATGCTTAATAAAGATGAGCTTTATTATCAAAAAGTTATAACAGATTATAAAAAGCTCAGCGACGCTTAAAAATGGCTTATTTAGCGCTAATAGTGTGATCTAATGCAAGGCGCAAAAACGTAACATTAACATAGATTATATCGCCTTGAGCGAGTTTATTTGGTTTATGTATGTCAGATAAAAAAAGTCGCATTGAGCCGCTGCTCAGTGCAGAGCAAAAATGGCAAAACAGTTACGAGCAGCCAATTTCGTATGCTCCATTAGTGCAACTTGCTAATAACAGCTGGATAGTTCCACAGCACTTTTTACGCTATAAACACACCTTACAAAGCGTTAATCAAGTACTAGAAAATATTAATTTTTCAGCGCACTTTAGAGTGCTTGCTGCACAAAAAGATCAGCAACTTTATTTACAAGTTGCCGTACTCAGCCCCGATAATTACAAAACCAGTAGTTACGCGGGTGAGGGCACAGCAAAAAAATTACTGTTTGGCAGGCGCTGGATAGTAGAGGAAAACTTACCAACCTCCGAGCTTATTCAAACAGCGTTTTTAGCGCTTAAAATAGCGCGAGAGCACGAAGTAAGGGAGCTGTTTCAACTTACTCACAGCAATAATACAACCAGTACTCCATTTAATAATCATCATGATTTACCGGTTATGGCACAAAATGCAGAGCTTGTTATTACACACGCGGCGCAGGGCAATGAGCAACATTGCACAATTGAGCAGCTATTAAAACGGGTAGTATTTGCAGGTGCTAAGGTATCGCTAAGTGCTATGCAGCAACTAAGCTCGCAGCAGTGGTTATACACCTTAAAATTACATTGCGACACTTGTCAGCTTACAGAATTTAATAATAAAACCTTTGCATTTTTAACCAGTGATAGCAGCGCAAATAGCTTTTTACATGGCTTTATTAATGCCCTGGTTGATATTAGTAATGAGTATGTGAGTGAGCAATTTAAATACCAAGGGTTTGCCCGATTTAGTAAACACAATTGCATAGAAAAAATAGGTGCACTTAGTGTGGCAATGCGCTCGCCAAAAGTGTTGGGGCTGTGCTCACTCGGCAAGCAACATGCTAATAAGCTTAATTTTGAAATTGATAGTTCGCGTGCGCCACAAGGTTGCGGCCAAGCTATAGATGGGTTTTTAGCTGCCCACGGTATAGAGCAGCCAGAAAATGCACATTTATATCGTTTTTAAAGGCGGTTAATTTCTTCTTTTGTGGTGTAGCTTGAGTCTGTCACTATGGCCTCAAGCGTTTGCACGCGCTCTTTTAAAGCAACTACTTGCGCACTTACCTCGGCCAGTTGTTTATTTGCATCTTGGTTGCTATCTTGCATTTTGTGTTTAAATTCAAGGTGCTTTTTGTACATATCGTAAATAACTCCAGAGCCAACCGATATAAGCACAATAAGTACTATCATTGTAGTGCCTGACATAACCACTTCCTTTTTATAGTTTTAACTGTTGCATAAAGTATAACCATATTTAGCAGCGGTTAAACCTGACAATTGTAACTTTATTTGTCGATTGCAGCGTGGAGTTGTGTTCATCATTGATACACCTGCGTTATTGTTTAATAACTAATGGCGTAATTAATAAGTCTATTTGAGATTAAACCGTGTGACTTTAAAGCCAACATTTTTATTGTGTTGCTTTGATCAGCAGTTTTAACGCGCTCTATGCCAGCGTTAACCTTGTATTTAATTGTGTATTAATGCAAACGGGTATAGTGTTTACAGACTTATAGAACTTTATTTTATAATCAATACAGTGAGTTGCTATGTTAAATAATAAAATACCTCCGGTTATTGTCGTGCTCGTTTTTGCAGGCATTATGGCGTTAATAGCGCATTACAGTGTGATTGATTTTACAGCGTTTATTGCCTACTTAGCAGCAAGCTTAGTCATTATAGGGTGCGCATTTTGTATAGCCGCAGTGGTAAGCTTTAAACTTGCACGCACCACAGTTAATCCAAATAAGCCCGAGCAAGCATCAAAGTTGGTAACCAGTGGTGTATATAAAATTTCACGTAATCCTATGTATGTAGGCTTTGCGTTTATTTTAGCTGGCTGGGGTATTTGGCTTAGTTCGCTGTGGGCACTTTTATGTGTTGCTGGGTTTATTGCTTATTTAACGTTTTTTCAAATAATTCCTGAGGAGCGGGCGCTTAGCAAATTATTTGGTCAAGAATTCACAGAGTATAAAAACAAAGTAAAACGCTGGTTGTAATTTACAAGCAAATACAAAAAAGGCTATCGAGATGATAGCCTTTTTGCGTTCAGCGCTAATAAATTAACCGTGCTTTCACTGAAAACCCCGTAACTAGCGCGTCAGCTAAATAGTGTTATTCGTACTCGATTGGATCAGTGACGTTATTAAGCGAAAATGCCTCTAAACGTTCTTGGCAGGCGCCACATTTACCACAGGCTTTTTCGCGTCCGTTATAACAAGTCCATGTTTGGCTGTAGTCTAAGCCCATTTTTATGCCATCGGTTAAAATATCAATTTTTGTGTTATTTAGGTATGGGCTAAAAATTTCTACAGCGTCGTAATTAGCAATACGACATACATCATCCATTTTTTGCACAAATTCAGGACGGCAATCAGGGTAAATAGCATGATCCCCCGAATGCGCGCCATAATATACTTTGCTCGCTTTTAAAGACACAGCGTAACCAACCGCGAGCGAAAGCAAAATCATATTACGATTAGGCACTATGGTGCTTTTCATGCTTTCTTCTTCGTAATGACCTTCTGGTACATCAATATCATCAGTCAGTGATGAGCCACCAATAAGCTGGTTAATAGCTGATATATCTACAATTTTATGCGGAACATTAAGTTTTTCACACACGTTTGCAGCCACTTCAAGCTCTTTAACATGACGCTGACCATAGTCAAATGAAAGGGCATAAACATCATGGCCTTGTTGTAAGGCTTTATTTAATACGGTAAACGAATCCATACCGCCGGAATAAATAACAACTACTTTTTGCGTCATATCTGGATTGCTCTTTAGTTTTAATAGAGGTTTATATCAGGGCGCGATATACTACACGGCCGCAGCTTAAATAACAATTTTTGGGCAGCGCTTTTTCGACTTTTATAGTAGCAATTTTGCAGCTAGGCAGTAAGTGAGATCTCTTTTGTACAAAATTAATGAAGTGTTTGAAACCATCCAAGGTGAAGCAAGTTTTACCGGCACACCCTCAATATTTTTGCGTTTGCAAGGCTGCCCAGTGGGCTGCGCATGGTGTGATACTAAACAAACTTGGGAAGTCGATAACGTGTACAAAGTATCGCTTGATGAAACGGTAGAAAAAAAAGCCGATTCAGATCATTGGGCCGATGCCAGCGCCGAGCAAGTACTTGAGCTGTTTAAATCGCGTGGCTATACAGCAAAGCATGTTGTAATTACCGGCGGCGAACCGTGTATGTACGATTTAAACCCAGTGTGTAAGCTATTGCACGATAACGGCTTTACGACACAAATAGAAACCAGCGGCACCTTTGAAATACTTGCCCCTGAGCAAACCTGGGTTACCGTATCGCCTAAAATTAACATGCGTGGCGGCTACGAAGTACTTACCAGCGCCATGAAGCGCGCCAACGAGATAAAGCACCCAGTAGCGATGCAAAAGCACGTAGATGAGCTTGAAGCGCTATTTGCCAAAACAGGTGTTAACCCGAAGCTTGTATACTTACAGCCAATCAGCCAAAAAGTGTCAGCCACTAAATTAGCCATCGACACCTGTATTGCCAAGAACTGGCGTTTATCGGTGCAGGTACATAAGTATTTAGGGATTAGCTAAAGCGAAAGAGCAGCTGTAAGTGCTTAGCTGTAAGCGATAAGCTGCTCGGCGTTAAGTTATATTACGTAGATACAAGGTTGGGTTGAGTGAAACGAAACCCAACACCATAACCCCATTACTCACTCTTTATATAAACCACCACACCAGCTTATTAAAACGCGTAGGTCGGATAAGCGAAGCGCCATCCGACGCAGTAACTTATTTAAGTTTCGACAAATATAAATAGCTAATTAATTTATGATGTATGAAGTCAAGATTTGACCCCTCAGGTTCTCGATATGATCCCGCGATTAG
The DNA here is from genome assembly GCF_001399995.1 of Pseudoalteromonas sp. P1-11. Taxonomy (NCBI): domain Bacteria; kingdom Pseudomonadati; phylum Pseudomonadota; class Gammaproteobacteria; order Alteromonadales; family Pseudoalteromonadaceae; genus Pseudoalteromonas; species Pseudoalteromonas sp. P1-11. The sequence goes on along the minus strand of NZ_LJSP01000017.1, from coordinate 36,359 downwards.
CCTCCATACCAGCAAGACCATTTTTAGGGTTGTCGGGTGAAGATGAAAAAGAAGTGATTGAGATATTGTGTGACTTTTTATTTTGAAATCATTACTGTAGATTAGTTAGTATAAAATTGGCTATTATGGATGACCAAACATATTTAAGGATGAATCATGGAACCCCCTCTAAATGTTCTCAATGAAGAACTCACTGAAGAAGAAATCAAACTTCAAGAAAAAGAAGCCAAACTAGCGATAAAAAAAGAGCTTTTACTTAATGATATAAATAACTGTAACCTTAATACTTTAGAGCAAAGAGTTGCATGGCTGTTGAATCATAAGCCTGAAACACGTAACTCTGACGTTGTTTTACAAATTGAATACTGGAAAGTATTTGAGGCGGACTTACTTGGTGGCAGTTATATTGATTTAGATAATTATAAAAAAGCAACAAGACTACCCAGCCTAGCTCGAAGTCGGGCCGTAATACAAAATGATCATAAACTATTTCTTGCATCTAAAGATGTTAGGAAACATCGTGGAAAACTTGATGATGACCAAAGGAGCGCTGCTGTATCTAGAGAAAAACCTTCAAAATCATATAATGTTTATGCAGATGAAAGTGGTAAAACTCAGACCTATTTAGTTGTTGGAAGTTTTTGGATTTTGAATGGTATAGGTACTAGGAGTCTTGTTGATACTATAACTAACTTTAGGGCAGAGAACGCGATTACAAGTGAGTTTCATTTTAAAAACATTAATAAAGGAAATTTAGAAATTCACCTTCAATTAGTCGACCTTTTGGTAGAGCACGCAACAACATTTAGCTTTAAAGCTCTTTATGTCAGCCGTTCTGGTATAAAGCATAATGATCAAGCTCTAGAACAGCTATTTTTTAATTTACTTTGCTTGGGGGTTGAACATGAGAACTCCACAGATAGGTCTCCTCTTCCGCGTAGTTTATCTTTTAGTAAAGACTTAGAAAGTGAAGGACCAGATAAGCTAATGCTAGCTAGTTTAAAAGAGAGGTTAGCGACACACTCTGGCACTAAATATAACCACGAACTTTACTTAGATACATTCCGTGCTGTAGATTCTAGAGAGCTAATTTTTATGCAAATTGCAGATCTTTTTACAAGTAGCGTAAATCGAGTTTTAAACTCCCCTGGTGATGGGCCAAAAGATGAATTTGCAAATAGAATGCTCGAGGCTTTTGGCATGAATTATCAAAATACTAATTTCGAAAGTCTAGGTGATTGCACTTCTATTTTAGATATTGTGTGACGAAAGTAACCTTCTAAGTTTTTTCTACGGAAAGCTTTAAATAAAAAGTTAACCCCAAGAATAGGTAGGTTTTACATGTTCTCTTTTAGCTCGCAAGCTCAAACTAATAATTTATTAAAGATATTTTTGAAAACAGGACGTACCCTTGTATTACATAATTAAGGTTTTAAATAAAGATCTTATCGTATTGATAACTTGTGTTTTGTTAATAGGGTTAGGTTATATTTTGGGTCGACATTCATTATCTGAAGAGCAATTGATTAAAATATTCTCAACCCTTAGCTCTGTAATAGCAGTGCTGATTGCATACAAAGCATTAAATACATGGAAGTATTCAGAGCAAGCGAAGATAAGAGCTGTATTTGTATCAAAAATATACCCACAATTTTTAAAGTATAAAAAGGACATTGATAATTTCGCCATAGGCTTTGAAAACATTAACTTATGTCATCTCAAAGGTACTGATAAAAATAAATTAGCATGTGACTACTTTTATTTAATTGAAGAAGTCTATCGTTTAAATGATTTTTTATTGGCATATGAAGCTGAAGTTATACTATTAGGTAGTGAGTTTTTTGAGGAATATAAAAAATATCAAAAAGCTATAATAAATGCTGAAAATAATCCGTTAATAGATAATAGTCTGGATAAATCAAATATTTCAGATATTCAAATGATAAAAAGAACATTGGATGTGGTTGATAAATTATTAATTAAAACAGCTCAATTTGATTAAAAAGCTAATCAAATGCTTGTAAACCAAAGAGGTCAAATCTTGACTTCATACATCAAAACTATCGACTGCATATTCATTCTTTGAACACACTTTTACTTAATCAAAGCTTTAGTAAGTAACACAAAAAAAGCGTTGCCCTAGAGCAACGCTTTTGTATATTTTTTTACAGCTTACAGCTTACAGCTTACAGCTTACAGCTTACACAGCTTACAGCTTACAGCTTACAGCTTACAGCTTACAGCTTACAGCTAACTTATTCCGCCGCTAAGTAATCTAAAACCACTTGATGATGATCTTTGGTTTTAAACTTATCAAATAAGTGTTTAATTTTACCGTCTTGGCCTACTAAAAAGGTTAAGCGGTGAATACCGTCATACTCTTTACCCATAAACTTTTTGTAGCCCCATACGCCAAATGCTTCAGCAATGGCGTGATCTTCATCGGCGAGCAAATCAAAGTTAAGCTCTTTTTTAGTTTCAAAGTTTTTAAGGCGCTTAATAGGGTCTGGGCTAATACCTACAACGCGGGTGTTAAATTGAGCAAGCTGCGCTTGTTGGTCACGTAAGTTTTCGGCTTGAACCGTACAACCCGGTGTAGAGGCTTTAGGGTAAAAGTACACCAGTACTTGTTGCTCTTTTAACAGCTCACTTAACGTGACTGTTTCGTCGTTTTGGTTTTGTAAGCTAAATTCTGGTGCTGTATCACCGGCTTGTAATGGACTAATTTTGTTCATGCTGTGCTCCTTAGCGAATACGTTTAAAAATATAATCTACGTTAAGATTGTGCGAAAGGTTTTCAAAGGTCACTTTAAATTGGTCTATATCAACCTCTACTGGGATATTAAACTCAATTTCGCAGCGCATTTTAGTGTCGGTTTCTTCATCGTAGGTGTCTGACTTTAATGAGCAGATACTAATGTGGTGATCGGCAAAAAAACGCGTTACTTTACTCAGTGTACCTGGGGTGTCTATCCCTGTGTATTCAAGGGTATAGCCTGCGCAAAATTCACTTTCGGTGTGGCGAGTGGTGCTGCGCTTCATCATGGTGAGTAGGCCTAGCTCCATGCCTTTAGTAGGCAAGGTGTGCTCTATGCGGCTAATGGCCGACATATCGCCGCTTAGCAGCATGGTAAAGGTAAATTCGCTGCCTAAAATGGCTATTCGGCTATCTATAATGTTGCAATGACAATCACTTACAAGCTGTGTAAGTTCACTTACAATTCCCGGTCTATCTTCGCCAATAGCGGTTAAAACAATTTGATGATTTGAAAATGCAGTCATGAAGTTTAATACCTACGTTTTTTGAAATATAACAACCGAGTTGGTATAGCCCGCTGCGCATACACTACGTTGCACGGCGGCGAAGTTTAACACAAAAAGCACCCTAAACTACATAGGCGCTTAATTAAAGGCGCTTTAAAGCGTTGTGTTCCTTGTTTTTACTGGCACAGGAAAGTACCATAGCTAAAATTTGTCTTTTTGTTGTGATTGATTTTATAACACTTAGGTGTGAACTTTATTGCAATTAGACAGCCAAATAATAAATGTAAAGTTAATGTTGATTTTACACTGAACCAAATTCGGTATTACCCACTCATATACGTGTAAAACAATTAAAGGGTATGCTAAGGAGAAATATCTGTGCAGTATTGGATCCCAAAAGCACTTGCAGTGAGTGTATTGGTAAGTTTATCAGGGTGTAATGTTTTTATTAATGAAGCGCACAACGAACGCAATTATCGTACGCATGAAGGTGTTAAAACCCCGCCATCGTTATCTCAACCAGCGCAAGATCCGGTTTATAAAATGGATGTGGGCCAATACGATAACAACCCTGAGGCAACAAACTATCGTCCACCAGCACAGGTTTTAACTGTTGCTAAAGGTAGCTGGGTAGAAGAGGGCGATAAACAAGCGCGTATTTACTTTGATAAAAACGATGGCATTGTTGATTTAGATGAATTTGTTTGGGACTCAATTAAAGCGGTTATTGCCGAAAATAATGCAACAACCACAAAAGAAGATAAGCTACTTGGTATTATCGAAACTGACTGGTACTCAATAATTAAAGCGGAAGAGAGCTGGTTATGGGGCGATGAGGTAAGCGAAAACCAAGAGCGTTTTAGATTCACAATTGAAGAAAAATCGCATCAGCGTACTGCTTCGTTACGCGCTGAACTTATTGACTTTAAAGGTGATGACACGTTAACCGATTTACTTAAGCAGCAATTAGAAGTACGCGCGCTTAACCAAGTTGTGGCTGAATTTGATTATCGCTATCGTCAGTTAGAAGTAGAAAACCGCAAGCGCCAAGGTATTATTTCTTTAGAAATGGGCTTTGATAACAAAGGCAATGCTGCACTTGTTACTGAGCAATCATACGATGCAGTATTCGATCGCTTCTCGGGCTTTTTAGAGCGTCTATCGTTTACTATTGTTGAGATTAAAACCGATACCGGCTTAATAACTGCCGACTACAACAAGCCAGAAAGCAGTGTATGGGATTCTATTTGGGGCGACGAAGTTGCGCAGCTTCCTATTGAAGAAGGCCAATACCAAATTTTAGTGAGCAAAACTAAAGAAGGCGGTACAAGCTTAACCTGGATGGATGACAAAGGCGAAACACTCGAACCTGGCACCATGAATGGTTTACAACAAGCGTTAGAAGCAGCACTTATTCAGCGCGGCATCAAAATTTAATAATTAATAATAAGTTTTTACTACAAAAAGAGCGCTTTGCTCTTTTTGTAGTTTTTATGGATTAAAAAATATGTCTCAGTTACCTCCTCGCGGGCACTATACGTGGCGCACTTGGTTTACTTTTTTAGTACCGTCGTTAATTGGTGTGTTTTTATTTATGACACCCATTCCTACCGCAGACGGGATGACCATTCCTATTGCGTTAATGGCTAAAGGCGTGCAAGCGTTGATGTCTGGCTCTGCGCAAGCAATTATTACCCTTATTATTTGTATTACTGGCGTTATGTCGGTGATCACCAAAGTATTTAAACCCGCCGCAATTTGCCAATCCCCCCTGTTAAAGCATTTATTTGATGTGAGTGTAGTGTGGTTAGTGGTGCGTTTATTTGGTATGGCGTTTGTGCTAATGACCCATTTAGGGTTAGGTAGCGAGGCAATCACCTCTGCAAACACAGGCGCTTTGGTATTAAACGACTTATTACCTGTTTTGTTCTCGGTATTTATACTGGCCGGTTTATTACTGCCTTTACTAATTAACTTTGGGTTATTAGAGCTTGCAGGCACCATGCTAACCAAGGTAATGCGCCCTGTATTTGGCGTACCTGGGCGAAGTGCAGTTGACTGTACTGCGTCGTGGTTAGGTGATGGCAGTGTTGGTATTTTAATGACCGCAAGGCAGTACGACCAAAAGCACTACACGCAGCGCGAAGCCGCAATTATTGGTACTACGTTTTCGGCGGTTTCTATTACATTTAGCTTAGTGGTTTTAGGCCAAGTGAAATTAGAGCACTTATTTGCCCCATTTTATGCCACCGTATGTTTAGCCGGTGTGGTAGCCGCTATTATTGTGCCGCGTTTACCGCCACTTCGCTTTAAAAAAGATTTGCTTATTGATGGCAGTGAGCCAAATCGCGATGCTGAGGCTATCCCAACGGGTAAAAGCTTAGTAGGGCACTCACTTGATGTAGCATTAGCAAAAGCCAATAACTCGTCGGGCTTTAAAGGTACCTTAAAAGAGGGTGTACATAATGCACTTGATATGGTGTTTGGTGTACTGCCTGTTGTAATGGCCGTAGGAACATTTGCACTTATTATTGCTGAGCACACGCCGGTATTTCAATATTTAGGTATGCCGTTTGTGCCATTTTTAGAGTGGTTACAAGTACCCGAAGCACAGGCCGCGGCACAAACTATTATGGTGGGATTTGCCGATATGTTTATTCCGTCAATTTTAGCTGCGGGCACCATTGAAAGTGATGTAACTCGCTTTATTATTGCCGCAATGAGCGTAACTCAGCTAATTTACATGTCTGAGGTTGGCGCACTTTTACTGGGCAGTAAAATACCGGTAAACATTGTTGAGCTGTTCGTTATATTTATTTTACGTACACTTATTACGCTGCCGGTTATTGCCTTAATGGCGCATTGGTTAGTTGGCTAGTCGTGTATTTTAATTATAAAAAGCCCTGATTTATCAGGGCTTTTTTGTGGCTAGTTATTTCAATTTACCCTAATACTTAACCCTTTTAAGTGGCAAATTGATACTAAATACGAATGAAGATTAAAAACGCCTTGCCACTGAAAGAGTTAAAAAGTTTAAACCTGGGTTAGGCTCTTTAAATCCGGCGTTTGAGTAATGAATAACCCGAAGCGCTACGTTAGTGTGGCCAAAGTCTGCAACTAGGCCAATACGGTCTTCAAATTGGTAGTGAGTACTAATATTTTTGCCCGCAAATTTAGTTTCATCAATAAGCGATACGCCAATACCTGCCTCAATATAAAACGGGGTATTATGAAAACTAAAAGCAGGAAACTGCAGTACGGGTGACATAGCCAAAACAAGATTAGATTGCGAGTTGTCACCATGGCGGTATTCCCACATATTAACGCTGGTTTCAAAATAAAAGCGCGCATCGCCCACTAAGTTTTGTAAGCTAGGGGCATGATATTGATAAGCCAGCTTAACGCCATTCACGTTGCCTTCGCCTTTGAGAACATCTACGGCGTAACCATGATTAGACTGCGCAAACGCCGTGTTACCCCATACTGAAATAACTAAAAATAGAATAAGTGTGAAAGTTTTATATACCGTTTTCATAACTGCCAAATTGGTGTGTGAGTCGAATGAGTAAATAAATGATAAGGGCGGGCCATTCACATTTTCAATGAGGACAAAATGCCGCTTGTTTATGGGGTGTTAACAGGGAAGGCTTAACTAATTGAAAATAAATAGCTTATTTAATTGGTGCTGTTTTGGCATTAATAAGGTGCATTTTTGTGTCTGTTTTTGTGGCTTAAAATCGCGTAATTTAGCCACATCTTAATCACACACATGGTCACGCTCATGAAACTTTTTAACACTATTTTTATTGCTGCTGCCTTTTTTAGCAGCGCGTTATTTGCGCAAACGGCGCAGTCGCCTCAACATATGCTTGAAGGCGTTGCCGATACGCTTTTTAGCGATATTGCAAAAGTAAATGCACAAGGCGATGCAAGCAAAGCCGATATGGCGCGCATTGTAGAGACGCGTTTAATGCCAAACATAGATATTAAGTTTGTGTCGTTTAAATTGCTTGGTAAGCACATAAAAGGCATTGAGCGCGAGCAAGCTGTACGTTTTATTGATGCAGTAGAGCATTATTTAACAGGTACTTACGCAGGTGCGCTAATGAAGTACACCGGCCAGCAAGTAGTATTTGAACAAGATACCGCGAAAAGCGACTCTGAGTACGCGACGGTTAAAACGCAAATTATTGAGCCAAACGCGCCCGTGATTGATCTGCATTTTAAGCTGCGCCAAGGTAAAGACCAGCAATGGAAAGTATACGACATTGTTGCCGAAGGTATTTCGCTTTTAAGCGCTAAGCAAAAAGAGATCATTCAACGCATTTCTGATGTAGGCTTAGAGCAAGTAATTACTGAACTAAAAAATAAATAGTTCACTTCCTGATTAAGACCCTCTCCAACCACAAAAGCAGCCGCACTAAAGTGTATTGGCTGCTTTTATATTTTCTTAATATTCATCTACTTTAAGCTCGCAGCAAAAAAAAGGTGTGATAGAATATCACCACGTCGATTAAGCGTGGTGTCAGCTAAAAACTGCTATAACTGACGCCTCATCAAGCTACACTGGAGTTGTGCTGTTTTAATGGAAAATGTACTGATTTGGCCAAAGGAATACCCATTACTTATTAAAGGACTTGTAGAACAAAACGGTGCCTTTATTTTAGATGCTTTAGAAGCTTGGCCTGCATGTCGTTCTACTATTGAAGATGACGGTGTATGCACCACTGTGCTACCACCCATTTACTATTTGATATGGTTAACCCCGCTTGAACCCTTTGAAGAGTGTTATTTTCAGCATATTAGTGAATATGACGAAGATGCGCACGCTTACATTGCTGCTGTTAAAAATCATTATTTAGATAACGAATACACCAGCGAATCAATGGCGCTAATGCTGTGCCAGCGCTTAGAAAAATACGCCAGTGTGGCGGCGCAGAACGCACTTGATACGCCGCTTTCGTTGTTTAGCTTATTATTTAGTAAACGCTATTTTTCGTTAATTGAACATGCTCTAAATAGTGGCAGCAAATTAAGTGCACACGATACGCTAGCACTGTGGCAAGAAGTTGATTTTAGAGAGCGTTTAAGTGCTTTTTTACCTGAATCGGTTGCTGATTTAAACGAACTTACAGAGCTTGCGAGTCAAAAAGTAGCAAACGGTAAAGACTATTTTACGTTGTTAACGCAAGTATCGCCTGATGTAGATTCTATTGTATTGCTTGAAAAAGCATTACTTGCTCATTTAAGCCAAAAAAGCGCAAAGCAAACCATGGCGATGCGTTTTATAGAGCAAGGTGCCACTGGTACATTGGCTGATGAAAACAATAAAACAGCGTTTATGTGGGCAGCCGAAAAAGGCTATGTAAATGTGATAGAAACCCTGTTGGCTAAACAGGATCAAAAAGCGCAAGACACCTTAGGCAATACCGCACTGCATTATGCAGTGTTAGCTAAAAACGAAACCCTTATGGTGCTATTACTAAAAGCAGGTTACGACTTTAGAGCACGTAATAACGAGGGCTTAAGCTGTTACCGGTTAGCAGTAAGTATTAAAGCAAGCAATTTAGTTAAATGCCTTGAGCGCGATTTTGGTATAAAAGAGCTTTCGCCAGAAGGGCAGTTTAACCGCATTAAAAAGGTGCACGCCTTACACGCAATTGTCACTATTTTATTGCCATTGCAGCTGTATTTCTTTTTTGATGAAAGCATTGCCATAAAAAGTGAGCTGACTTTAATTTTTACATTGATTGCATCGGTGTGTTTTTTCTTTGCGGCGAGCTTAAAGCGCTGTGCGCTCTATCCACATATAAAGCACCCGTGGGGATTATTTGTGTTGCGTGTTTTTTCGTTGTTAAGCTTAATAGCTCAGCTTGGATTAGCCAGCATAGTTGCACTCGCTGCACTGAGCGAATTAGTGTAGCGGCCGCCATGGCAAACTAAAAACCTAAAAAAAACGCGCTTACATTGTTATGTTAAGCGCGTTTTTTGTATGTATAAGCTGTTATACCAATCCGAAAAATATCTAATCATTTTGCTTTAGAACAACTAAATAGCGAATTTTTTGCCTTGCTATCAACACGTTTTTCCATCCTCAAAATAGATTACTTACTTATGCGGATTGGTATTATTTCAACTTTCAACTTTCAACTTAAATAATTTATTTTGCGAATTAGTATTATTTATTGTATTCGTTAGCGGCTTTTTCCTCTGCGAGCTCTTCTTTAAGCTTACGTATTTTTAAGCCTTGCTCTTGCCCACGGTGCCGTGCGTAATATGTGCAGCCAATAAACATGGCAGAGGCAAACACAAGCTCTAATAACACCCATATTAGCTCATCAGGTGCAGCCCATAACATGGTTAAGCCATGTATAAAGTACAACATAACAACAAAGTTAGCCCAGGCGTAAGTGTAGGTGTTGTCTTTAATAAAGCCTCTTAAGGGCAACAGTAAAGGGATTATAGGCACAAACAAGGATACAAAACTTGCGTTGCCATTTAGCGGAGGTACAAAGTACATCCACAGAGGAAATAAAAGTAATAAACCCACATAGCCAAAAATAGCGGTGCGCTGAAATTTTACAGTAATTGGCTTTTTAGCAGGGGTGTCAGCGGTATTCATTGAAGTTTTCTCGCAATGTGAGTGAGGCGTTTACCAACGCTTTGGCATATTTTAATTTCGTCTTTACTTAAAGTATTCGTATTACTACTGCCGGCTACATGCGTTGCCCCGTAAGGTGTGCCGCCGGTTTGCGTAGCTAGTAACTCTGGTACTTCGTAAGGTACCCCTAATAACATCATGCCGTGGTGTAGTAGCGGCAATGATAAATTAAGTAAGGTGGCTTCATTGCCGCCATGCATACTGCTTGATGATGAAAACACACAGGCTGGTTTATCTATTAACTGGCCTTTTAGCCATAGATCGCTGGTGGTTTCCCAAAACGTTTTTGCTTGCGATGCCATCATGCCAAATCGGGTAGGTGTACCAAACGCAAGGCCGTCGCAATTTATTAAATCATCTTTTGTAATTACTATATCGTGCGGATTTTTAGCAACAAAGGTACGCAATACGGCTGTGGCACCCTGTTGCTCTATAGATTCGGCTATTTCGTGCGCCATAGCCTCAACCGAGCCATGGCTTGAGTGATACAGGACAACAATGCGAGTCGTCATTATAATACGCTTAATACGTTTTCAGGCGGACGACCAAGGGCTGCTTTACCGTTGTTTTGTACAATAGGGCGTTCAATAAGTTTAGGGTTGTCTACCATGGCGTTTATTAGCGCTGACTCGTTGGTTTCTTCTTTTAGGTTAAGCGCTTTGTATGCATCTTCTTTTGTGCGCATTAGCTGGCGAGCTGAGCTAAAGCCTAATTGTTCTAAAAGTTGGCTTATTTGCTCATGGTTAAGCGGTGTTTTTAAATATTCTACTACGCTTGGTGTTACGTTGTTTTGTTCTAGTAATGCGAGGGTTTCACGCGATTTAGAACAACGTGGATTATGATAAATAGTAACTGACATACAATTAGTTCCAAAATGTAATTTGCCGCTATTTTAGGGCAAGCGCTGACAGACTTAAAGCCTTGCCAGCTCTTTTTGTAAACGGCGATACTGAGTAAGCAAGGCTTTTAAGCGTTGCTGTTTAACCAGCTCTGTGGGTTCTACGAAGTTAAGCGCTTTTTGGATTTCGTCTGCCGCTTTAATATACGCGCCATATTGCGATAACACATCAGCATTGGCCTCGTGATAAGCGGCAAGCTTGTCTTGCTTTTTATAGGCATCGGCTAATAGCTGTTTACCTAAGTTGTGGTCGGGTTTTTCAAGTAAAAAGCTTTTTAAAATGTTTTCAGCTAATTCAAACTGCTCAGCCTCTAATGCCGCATTTGCATAGTTTAAAGTTATAACTTGGTTGTTAGGGCGATAGTTATTTAGTTCAGCCAAAAATTTTACCGCTTCGTCGGCTTTTTTTTGCGCTATTAGTAAATCGGTATGAGTATCGATATAAAATAAATTTTTAGGACTTTGTGCTAATAACGGCTCTAAAATTTCGGCGGCTTCATCTAGCTTATCTTGATCAAGTAAGCTTATGCCCAAGCCGTATTTAAGCGCGGTGTTGTTGTAACTGTTTTCGCGCATTAATTTTTTAAATAACGCTTCGGCATTTTCGGGCTTATTGGCATAACGAGCAAGTACTCGGCTTTTTGCTAAATTAAACTCAAGGCTTGGGTTTAAATGGCGAACAGGGAATTGCTCTGCACGTAGGCGTACGTCAGATACACGGCTCTCTGGCAATGGGTGAGTCAGTAAAAAAGCGGGTGGTTTGTACTTATACCTTATTTGCGCTGAAAGTTTAGTTAAAAATTCACTTGATGCACGGGCGTCAAAACCGGCGTTATTAAGGGTTTGCATACCAATTCTGTCGGCTTCTTGCTCGGCAGCACGGCTGTGAGTTAGTTGGCTAAACGCGGCTTGGGTTTGGTTAGCCGAAATAATAGCAATACCTGCGTCGGGAGCAACAACGGTGGCTAATATACCGGCTATCATGCCTGCAATAGTCAGTGCGCTGTTGTCTTGTTGTTGCTGAATACGACGAGCTAAATGGCGCTGAGTTACGTGCGCTATTTCGTGCCCAAGTACAGAGGCAAATTGGCTTTCGTTATCTGATTGCGCAATAAGCCCCGTATGCACACCAACATGCCCGCCGTAAAAAGCAAAGGCGTTAATTTCGTTGTTATTTACCCAAAAAAACGAAAAAGGAAAACGCACGTCGTTTGCATTAGCCACAAGTTTTCGGCCAAGTGTGGTTAAGTATTCGTCTAAAACGGGGTCGTTTACTACCGGTGATGAGCCTCTTATTTGCATCATCATCACTTCGCCAATGGCTTGTTCTTTTTCAAGTGGCAAAACTTGTAGCGCAGACGTGCCTAAATCGGGTAGCGTAAAGTTTGTTTGTGCCTTTAACGGCTCACTAACCAGTAGGCTAAAGGTAAGCGCGGCACTGCATAAAGTGATAAAGGCTGATTTTAGCTGCATTTTATTCCTTGTTAATTTGTTCACCAATGGCAATTTTTGCTATGTCAATTTCATCGCTGCTTGCACGGCTGTCTTTTTCGCACAATTGGTAGAGTTCTTTTATTGTGACTCCATCAAGCTTTACAACGTTCAATTCCTGCTGCAAAAATTTAATAATTTTATGTACTACCTTATGTGCATGTAAAATAATGGCTTTATCGGCCTTGTCGCCGCGCTCAAAATAAAAGCCAATAAACTTATGGAGCTGATTTATGCGGATCAGGTTTTTCATTGAATGCGGATCCCATACTTTAAACTCCATAAAGCGGTTATCTTTAACGTATTGATCAATAATTATGTCTTTAGCATAAGGTTGCGCCCAGAGCTCAAAGCCTCGGTCGGTAAATACTTGGTGTAGCGCTATACGCGGCTTATGCTTGGTGTGTATTTCACCAAAATCATCTTCATAGCCATCAAGTAAGTCTAAGTTCCAATTGCGTTTATTGATTAAGCTTTTTACAGCGTTATCAAATCCGTGCTCCAATATTCCTTCAGATTCGCTGACCGAAGAAGCAACAAGATGATAAAAAGGCGGGAGCTCTCCCCAGTTTATCTGCTTTTTATACCAATTAATCTCTTTGAGAGTTGGATTACTAGGTAGTTGCGCTTTATTATGCGTGCCAGGCATTAACTTATCCTTACTGCTAATTATGTTATAAGGATAAACCATTGCTGGAATGGTTTTAAGAAAAAGTTACTGCTGTTCACATTTTATAAATAGAATGACCGACAATATGCGACTTATTATTCATTTTACTTAGCGAGTAAAGTAGTTATGTTAGAGTGCGATTTAAAAAAATTTAAATGCCCACAACAGTTTGTACAATTTAAATTAGCGCTTCGTAATGCGCAGTCATCTAATAAGGCAATAACGTTTAGTATAAATAACGACGAAAGCGCAGATGATATTACGCGTTTTTTAAGCAAAAATGCATATACATATAAATTTGATCAACACCTAGGACTATTACTAGTGGAGCCATTGCATGTTTGAATACGTTAAAACATGGTACGAAAGAAAGTTCTCAGATCCTCATTCAGTCACCTTACTTTTTTTACTCATTGCCTCTGTGGCATTACTGTACTTTTTTGGCTCGTTAATTGTTCCTGTGTTAGTGGCATTGGTGATTGCTTATTTACTTGATTGGCCGGTTGTACACTTAGAGCGCTTTGGGTTAAAACGCTTTAGCGCAACAGTAATTGTAATGCTTATTTTTACCGGAGTTATGCTTACCCTTATTTTGGTTATTGGCCCAGTACTTTGGAAGCAAACCAGTAATTTAGTGCAAGAAACCCCGCACATGGTAGAGCAAGGTAAGTCATTTTTAATGGCCTTACCGCAGCAATACCCCAGTTTAATTAATGCCGAGCAGGTCCAAGCTATTGTGGCAAGTGTAGAGGCAAAGGCGCTCGAATTTGGCCAAGTTATTGTCTCGTTTTCACTTACTTCGCTAAAAGATGTTGTGGCATGGCTTATTTATTTGGTGCTTGTACCCTTACTTGTATTTTTTATGCTTAAAGACAAGCTTGAGCTTACAAGCAGTGCCGCTACGCTTATTCCGCAGCAGCGACGGTTAATTTTGCAAGTGTGGCACGAAATGAACCAGCAAATAATGAATTATATTCGAGGCAAAGTATTCGAAATTTTAATTGTGGGTGGCACCTCGTTTATTGCCTTTACTGTACTTGATTTACGTTATGCAGCTTTACTTGGTGTACTGGTTGGGTTTTCGGTGTTAATTCCATTTGTGGGTGCGGCATTGGTTACCATACCGGTTGCGGCCGTGGCGCTGTTTCAATTTGGTATCGAAACGCAATTTTGGACCATACTAATAATTTACGGGGTCATTCAGGCGCTCGATGGCAATGTATTAGTGCCCTTGTTGTTTTCTGAGGCCGTTGATTTAAATCCCGTATTTATTATTGTTGCAGTGCTATTTTTTGGTGGCTTATGGGGATTTTGGGGCGTGTTTTTTGCCATTCCGCTCGCATCGCTTGTAAAAGCGCTAATAAATGCCTGGTCATCAACGCATGGAGAAATAACAAAAGAGCGGGCAGAATAACGTACTTTTAGTTTAAAAAAGCATAGTAAACGCACCTAAGTTACTAATTGATTATTACCCAATGAGAACAAACTTATGTACTATTGGGTATAAGATATATTTTTTAGTAATAAAGGTGCGTTTTTAATGTCTGAGTTTTTATTGCACGATGAACAAGCAGCTCAAGTTTATCTTGATGCAAACGCTACAACACCTGTTTTACCCTGTATTGCCGACGTGGTGTCGCACACCATGCAAATTTGTTTTGGTAACCCTTCAAGCCCCCATATTAGCGGTATACAAGCTAAGTATTTATTAGAACAAACAAGACAAAATGCACGCCATGTTATTGGTGCGCCCGATGGCGATATTCTTTTTACCTCAGGCGCAACAGAGGGCATACAAACAGCCATTGTTTCTACGCTCATTCATGCTAAAAATCATACGATTAAAAACCCTGTATTATTGTACGGGGCAACTGAGCACAAAGCGGTGCCTAACACGTTAAAACATTGGAATAGCGTTTTAGGCATTAACGCCCAATTACTGGCTATTCCTGTTGATAGTAAAGGGGTTTTAGATTTAGCGTTTATTAGTGAGCACATAAATAACGCGCTAATGATTTGCACCATGGCGGTTAATAACGAAACCGGTGTTTATCAAGACCTAAACGCTATAGAACATACTATTCGCAGCCGTAATAAATCAGTGTCTTGGATGGTTGATTGTGTACAAGCCTTAGGTAAACAAGCGCTAGCGCTTAGTAGTACCAGCATAGATTATGCCCCGTTTTCGGGCCATAAACTCTATGCACCAAAAGGTATTGGTTTTTTATACATTAAAAATGGCAGTGCCTATACGCCATTTATTGCGGGGGGCGGGCAAGAAAGCGGCATGCGCTCTGGCACTGAAAACCTACCAGGTATAGCAGGGCTTAATAAACTGTTTAACTTGCTGCTAGATAAAAACGACGACACGTTTAAGTCGGTTGAGGTATTAAATAGCTACAGAGCGCAACTGCTTAATGCGCTGCAAAGTACCTTTGGTGATATAACCTTTAATCACGATTTTTCACATTCTGTACCTACCACCCTTAATTTTGCTGTTGATACGCTTACCTCCAAAGAGGTTATTGATTTATTTGACGCAGCAGGCATTAGAGTGAGCGGTGGCTCGGCGTGCAGTACAGGGGCAACACGCAGTTTTGTGCTTGATGCAATGGGCGCAACTAATTGGCAAAGTGAAAACGCCATTAGGCTGTCTTTTGGGCCTGCTGCAACCGAGCAGCAAATTAGCCAAGCATGTAAGCGTATATGCTCCTTAAAGGCGGTATTAGAGGCCAATTGCTTAATTGTTTCTGACAGTGCCTCGCCAAAGCAAGAAGTATGCGCGCTAGGATTAACACAATTTAGGCATAAAGGGGCGTGTAGCTGGCTGTATGTTAGTGACGACAACAGTGCCGTTATTATTGACCCGGTAATAGAGCTTATTCCGCGCTTTGAAAAAATAGTGAGCACACAACAGCTCAACGTAAAAGCAATTTTAGATACCCACCAGCACCAAGACCGTCCAAGCGCAGTGGCTTTGTTAAATGAAGTACTAGGCACAACGCATGCGATGCAAAATAGCATTGAGCTTGGTACAAAAACGCTAACCATAAAGCCAACCCCAGGGCACAGTAAAGACAGCGTTAGTTATTTATTAAAAGAGCGCACCACAGGCCATATTGATTATTGTTTTTGCGGTGATTTGATTTTACCTGCAGGACTTGGCAATACCTCGCTTGAAGGGGGCAGTGCAACGCAAATGGCACACTCACTTATTACCCTTGCTGAGCAAATAAGTGACGATACGGTTATTTGTTCGGGGCATGACTATCAGCAATGCTTTGCCATTAACTGGCGTACTGTACGTGCACAAACGCCTTTGCTTAGCCCGTTATTAAATGGAGAAATAAGTACGGCGCAATTTGCACAGCTAAAAGCACAACACGATCAGCTACATATGCAAACCAGTAACCAACTGTGTGGCTATGTACAGGCGGCGGTGCAAGCAGACACTAAGCAGCTAGACTTTACGCAAGCTAAAGCGTTACTAACGCAAAAAAATGTGTATTTAATTGATACCCGTGAGCCGTATGAACATGGCGCAATTAATGTGGCGGAGCTTTTTGCCGCGCCTTTAGCTAATACGCTTAATATTTCACTTAGCCGTATGGCTAACGCCATAGTACAAAATCAATTAAACCCGCAGCACACCTATATATTACTGTGTAGAAGCGGCAATCGTTCTAAAATTGCAGCGGCAAATTTACAGCAATTAGGCTTTGCGAATATTTATAACGTAGCGGGTGGCTTGGCGTTGGTGAGCTAATTATGGGCCTAGATTTGAGGATGTTTTAACCACCTATAAAGTTAGGCGAGTGCATACGCTGCATTTTATGCTTTGGGCTTGTAATGTTTCGAAGTTTAATTTGCAGCAGTGTGTTTGGTATTTTTACATGGATGTTTGCCAGTAACGTAACGCAGGAGCCGTTACTGAGCCCATTAGGGTACAGACCTCGCGGCAGGATTAAATTGTTCCTAGTTTGAACAAATTTTAATCCTAAAAGGTCAACAGGCCTTAATTCATGAATATTTAATAAATGTTGTTTAAACTATTAAATGCTTAAAATTTGTGGGTAATTAATTCATAAAATTTTTATGATACCGGTGTCAAAAGTAAAAAATTGCGTTATTATCTGCATCATAAATTATAAAAACAGCATTTTTATTGCTTTTTTCGTTATACTAAGCGCTTGCTTTTTTACTAGCACTACGCGCAATTAGCGAAGTCTTTTTACCTAAAACTGTTTTTAAATCATTAATTTAAATATTTTAGAGGATATTTACATGTCTAATCGTTCGCAATTAGCAAGTTGGCAAGCACTGCAAAATAGTGCCGCGCAGATGAAACAAACCCATCTAAAAACGTTATTTGCACAAGATGATACACGATTTGATGCATTCTCTACTCAAATTCCGGGTGTGTTGTTTGATTATTCAAAGCAGCGTATTGATAAAACTATTTTTGCACAACTCATCGAGCTTGCTAAAGAGTGTGACATTGCCTCTTGGCGCGACAAGATGTTTAGCGGTGAAAAAATCAATATTACAGAAGAGCGTGCTGTTCTTCATACTGCTTTACGTAATCGTGCCCATACACCTTTAGTTGTTGACGGCGAAGACGTAACACAAGCGGTTGATAACGAATTAGCTAAAATTAAAACCTTTGTAGAAAAAGTACGCAGTGGGCAATGGGTAGGCTACACAGGTAAAGCAGTAAAAGATGTGGTAAGCATTGGTGTAGGTGGTTCAAACCTAGGCCCGCAAATGGCAACCGAAGCGCTAAAAGCACTTGCTGATGACACTTTAAATGTTCATTACGTATCTAATGCTGACGGTGTTCAAATTGCCTCTGTGTTAAAAGCAATTGACCCAGAAACAACCTTGTTTGTTATTTCATCGAAAACATTTACCACATCAGAAACCATGACCAACGCCAAAACGGCCGTTGATTGGTTTTTACAAACAGCAAAAGATGACAGCGCCATTGCTAAGCATTTTGTTGCTGTTAGCACAAACTTAGAAAAAACCGCAGCCTTTGGTATTAGCGATGAAAACGTATTCACTATGTGGGATTGGGTAGGGGGTCGCTTTTCACTTTGGAGTGCGATAGGCTTACCTATTGCGTTATACCTAGGTTATGACGCGTTTGAAGCTATTTTAGAAGGCGCATTTGAAGTAGATGAGCACTTTAAAGCAGCCCCATTTGAGCAAAATATTCCGCTTATAATGGCACTACTTAGTGTATGGAATACCAGCTTTTTAGGCTTTACGTCGCAAGCTATTTTACCGTACGACCAAGCGCTTCATATGTTACCTGCGTATTTACAACAAGGTGAGATGGAAAGTAACGGTAAACACGTAAACTTTGCAGGCGAAACCGTACCTTATACAACGGTTCCTATTATTTGGGGTATGACCGGTATTAACGGCCAACATGCGTTTTATCAGTGTTTACACCAAGGTAATGTAATTGTACCTGCTGATTTTATTGCCTCAGTTAAGCCGCAGGTAGACGTAGATAAGCATCACGATATTTTATTATCCAACTTTTTAGCTCAAACAGAAGCAATGATGAGCGGTGTAGATGCACAGCAAGTCACAGAAGATTTAGCCGCTAAAGGTAAAACACAAGCACAAATTGATGAGTTACTAAATCATAAAATTCATCAGGGTAATCGCCCTACAACATCTATACTGCTAGATACAGTTGATGCAAAAACAGTAGGACGCTTAATTGCGCTGTACGAACATAAAATTTTCTGCCAAGGCATAATTTTAGAAATTTGCTCATTTGATCAATGGGGTGTAGAGCTTGGTAAAGGCCTTGCCTCTAAAATTGAAAGCGAACTAACCGATGCCAGCGTAAAACACGCCCACGATAGTTCAACAAATGGCTTAATCGCGTACTACAAGCAACACCGTACGCAGTAATATATTCGCTTATGTAAATAAGCAAACCGAGTACCTTTGAACGGGTAGCGCTGGAGTTCTTAGGGCCTGTATTTTTGTGAGAGGATTTACAGGACTCCTAAGACTCATTTAATTGTGCGAACAGTCAAATAATAAATAAAACGCCATAGCGTAAAACATTCAATAGGCTTTTATTAACACTAAGAGCCACTGTCATTCAAGCACTAAACCTGCATACCAAGCGGCTTATGGAAGTCGCTTTTAGGTATTACAAACGTAGAGAGTAACTATGCTTAATCCTTTTGATATTATAATTTTTGGGGGCGGTGGTGATCTTGCGTTACGCAAATTGCTACCTGCAATGTACAGAGCATATCAAGAAGGCAACTTACCAGAAGGCTCGCGTATTCTGCCTACAGTGCGTGAAGAAAGTAAGCGTGCTGACTACATAGAAACAGCACACAACGCACTGAAAGAATTTTTAAGTAAAGGCGAATTTAACGCTAAAGATTGGAAAGCATTTTCTACTTATTTAGTGCCTGTAGTAAGCAACGTAACTGAAGCTGACGACAACTGGGATGTACTAAAAGGCATTTTAGATGAGCACGACAGCAATAAATCTCGCGTATTTTATTTATCGCTTCCGCCAGCTGTTTACGGCACATGTTGTGAAATTTTATCAACGAAAGGTTTAATCACACCCACTTCACGTGTGGTTGTTGAAAAGCCAATTGGTTACTGCGGCGAATCAGCAGAGGCTATCAATGGTAAAATTGCAGAGTTTTTTGACGAAGAGCAAATTTTCCGTATTGACCACTACTTAGGTAAAGAGACAGTACAAAACCTAATGGCACTGCGTTTTTCAAATTCACTGTTTGAAAACATGTGGGATGCTAAATCTATTGATAATATTCAAATTAGTTTATCTGAAACGGTAGGCCTTGAAAGCCGTGCTGGTTTTTACGATAAAGCCGGTGCACTGCGCGACATGGTGCAAAACCACCTATTACAGTTATTGTGCTTAGTGGCAATGGAATCACCAAATAAACTAAACGCAAATAGCATCCGTACTGAAAAACTTAAAGTATTAGAAGCACTTCGTCCGTTACTTGAAGGTGACGTAGATGAAAATATCGTTCGCGGTCAATACGTACCAGGGGATTTAAACGGTAAAATTGTACCAGGTTACTTAGAAGAGCTTAACGAAGGTTCAAGTAAAACAGAAACCTTTGTGGCTATTCGTGCACACATTGATAACTGGCGCTGGGCGGGGGTACCTTTTTACCTTCGTACTGGTAAGCGTATGGCTAAACGTTGTGCAGAAATTGTGGTTGAGTACAAAAAAGTATCGCACAATATTTATGAAGAAAACGTGGGTAATATTGAGCCAAACCGCCTTGTTATTCGTTTGCAGCCGGAAGAGACGATTCAATTAACGCTTATGTCTAAGCGCCTTGATAATCTTGAAATGCAATTAGAGCCGGTAACGATGAATATTGAGCTTTCTCAAGCATACAGCAATGGTTTCCACTCTGATGCGTACAAACGCTTAATGCTTGATGCTGCAGCTAATAACCCATCGTTATTTATACACCGTGACGAAGTTCGTCAAGCGTGGAAATGGATAGATCCAATTATTGAGCGCTGGCAAACCAAAGGCAAACCTGCACTTTACCGTGCTGGTAGCTGGGGACCGGATGATGCTGATGAATTATTAGCTGAAAACAACCACGTGTGGTTTAACACAGGCGATAAGGCGTAAGGTATGGCAACACTTGTTGAAAAGTTTTTTGACTCAAAAGATGAGTTAACCGCTGAGCTATCACACACGCTTGAGCAATCTTTACGTGATGGCATAAAAAGTGATGGCCGTGCTGTGCTAATGGTATCGGGTGGTTCGTCTCCTGCGCCAGCGTACAAGCACTTATCAACGCTTGATTTAGATTGGCAAAATATAGATGTAGCCATGGTTGATGAGCGCTGGGTTGAGCCAAGCCACGAAAAAAGTAACGAAGCGTTTATAAAAAGCACCTTGTTACAAAATTACGGCAGTGCCGCTAATTTTATTACCATGAAAAGCGATGCAGCAACGGCCGAGCAAGGTACACAAGTATGTGAAGCCGCTTATGGCGCTTTAAAAGCACCGTATGATGTAACAATTTTAGGCATGGGTCCAGATGGCCATACAGCGTCTTTGTTCCCACATGCACAGGGTCTTGAGCATGGTTTAACAACACAGCAAACTGTGTGCGCTATTAATGCAATAGAAAGTGACGTGACAGGCAGCATTACAGAGCGCATGACACTGACTTTAAATGCAATAGCAAACTCTAAAGTGGTTAAACTCCTGATCAGTGGTGAAGAAAAGCTAGCGGTTTACAAGCAAGCTAAAGCGGGTGGTGATGTAAACGATATGCCACTTCGTGCTGTGCTAAACCACCCAAGCATAAATATTGAAGTGTATTGGGCGCCTTAATTTAGCCGCTCATTTACAGTTTAAAAAGGCAGCTTAATTAAGCTGCCTTTTTATTTGGCTAAATAACGTGCTAAAGCTATTCAAAAAACACCGTCAAACTGTTAACCAATGTTAATGGTTTTTATGGCGTTGTATTAAAATCACTCGTTATTTGTACTGTTTTTGAGCGTATTGGTTGCGTTTTTATTGTCTGTTTTTTAGCAACGCCTAGATTTAGTTAAACTTTATTTTTTCATGACGGTTGTCATAAAACTTTCCCTTCCTTTTTTCGTTCAAAAGCATTAGCCTAAAGGCATTAACAATGAAACATATATATTAAAAATAAACGGAGCAGTAACATGGCGGAGCAACAAGTACAGCCTTTACACAACGAAAAGCATGCCAACACTAAAATTCAAAACGGCATTAACGTTGAATTTATGAAAACTCAACATTTAGTGCCAGTAGTTGCACATGAGTTTGCACGCGTAGCAAATGAATTCCCAATGTCTTTTGTTAAAAACAACGAAAGCGGTACTTTCCAAGCAGTTGCAATGTTTGGCCTAGAGCCAGGCGAAAACCTGTTTGTAGAAGATGGTAAATGGACAGCAGCTTTTGCGCCTATGGCATCAACGCGTTACCCATTAGGTCTAGTAAAGCACCCTGAGCAAGATCAGTACGGTATTGTGATTGACGAAGCAAGCTCGCTTGTAGGTGAAGAAGAAGGTAACGCATTATTTGAAAACGGTGAAGAAACTGACTACTTAAAGCGTCGTAAAGAGTCTTTAGTGTCTTTCATTGAGTTTTCTCAAGTAACAGAAGCATTCACTAAATACTTAGCTGATAAAGAGCTACTAGTAGCGCAAACGCTAACTGTAGACATTAAAGGCGAGAAAAAAGACATCAACGGTATTTACCTTATCGATGAGAAAAAACTTAACTCGCTTAGCGATGAAGAGTTTTTAGAGCTTCGTAAGCGCGGTTACTTAGCACCTATTTATTCGTTCTTAACATCTACTCACCAAGTAGCACGTTTAGCACGTTTAAAAGCTAAGCAAGACGCGTAATTACATACACGTTTAGTAAAAAGCGCCTGATGGCGCTTTTTTTGTGCCATTAAACTTACTCTATGCCAATTGGGTTAAAAAGTAGGGGTGATGAAGGGAAATAACGCCCTCGTATTTCGCTTTGTTATTAGGCTGTTTATTAGCTGCTTAAATAAAGCGCTAACTTAATGCCGTTGATATTAGTTGAAAAAATACGTGTAACCATTCAAAGTAAATTCAATACTAAATTTAAAAAAGAGCGCACTATGAAAAAAACATTCTTATTGTCAGTTTTAGCCAGCGGCTGCTTAACACTAAGCACGCAAGCATTAAGTGAACAAGCTCCGTTTGCTATAGCGATTCATGGTGGAGCAGGCACAATTGAAAAAGCAAAATTTACCCCAGAGCAAGAAAAAGCCTACCGAGCAAAACTAGCCGAAGCTGTTGAAGCGGGTTACACCGTACTTGAAAAGGGCGGCGAAAGTTTAGATGCAATCACCACTGCTATTGAAGTACTAGAGCAGTCGCCTTACTTTAATGCTGGGCGCGGTGCAGTGTACACCTATGATGGCAGCCATGAACTTGATGCCTCAATAATGGATGGGCGAAACCGTCAAGCGGGTGCGGTCGCTGGCGTAAAGCACATAGAAAGCCCAATTCAATTAGCCCGCTTAGTAATGGATAACTCAGTACACGTAATGCTTAGTGGTCAAGGCGCTGAAGAGTTTGCAAAAGAGCAGGGCGTTGCGCTGATAGAAAATAATATATTTGATACTAAGCACCGTTATGAAGCACTTTTAAAAGCAAAGCAAAAATTAGAAAAAGAAAAAGCAACCAGCAAAAACTACCAAGCTGCGCATAAAGCCCTGCCAACAAATTATAAAATGGGCACCGTAGGCGCAGTGGCACTTGATAAAAACGGCAATTTAGCCGCAGGTACATCTACAGGTGGCATGACCGCAAAACGCTTTGGCCGCATTGGCGATTCCCCTGTTATTGGCGCGGGTACATTTGCTGAAAACGATTCGTGTGCGGTATCGGCCACCGGTCACGGCGAGTATTTTATTCGCTACAGTGTTGCCAGTGATATTTGTGCACGCGTTAAATATCAAAATAAAACCATTGAACAAGCTGGGGATGAGGTTATTAACCAAGTACTTGCGCCTATAGGTGGTACAGGTGGGGTTATTATTGTGGATGCTAAAGGCCATATTAGTATGCCATTTAATACCTCGGGGATGTACCGAGCGAGCAAATCGAACACGCAAGCAACCTTTGTGGGAATTTTTAAAAACCAATAGCGTGATATATAAGCCTTATAGGGATTGTAGGATTAACGCTGCGCGTTTATTTTGATACTATTAGCCCTCATTTATTAAATTTATAAGGTGTGCGGGTGGTAAACCTAGGTCAGTTGTTTGGCGAGCTTAAAACGTGCTTAAAAAAAGATCAGTTTATATTTAAAAAACGCTTACATGGCGTAAAAAAAATACAAGACGAGACTAAGCAGGCCAATGCCCTTGAAAAAATAGCGGCTGATATTACCCGCAGCCAGCAGCTACGTGAAAAACGTTTAGCTGAGCTGCCCGCTGTAACGTACCCTGAGCAATTACCGGTAAGTCAAAAAAAGGACGTCATTAAAGACGCCATTGCGAACAATCAAGTGGTGATTATTGCCGGTGAAACAGGCTCAGGTAAAACCACGCAAATACCAAAAATGTGTTTAGAGCTTGGCCGTGGGGTTGATGGCTTTATTGGCCATACCCAGCCACGACGTTTAGCCGCGCGCAGTGTAGCTAACCGCATTGCTGAGGAAATGAAATGTGAGCTTGGCCAACAAATCGGTTTTAAAATACGTTTTAGTGATCAGGTTTCTAATAATACGTATGTAAAACTGATGACCGACGGTATTTTGCTCGCCGAAATACAACAAGACCGCTTTTTAAATCAGTACGACACCATCATTATTGATGAAGCCCATGAGCGCAGCTTAAATATCGATTTTATTTTAGGGTATTTAAAAAACTTACTGCCAAAGCGCCCCGACTTAAAAGTTATTATTACCTCGGCGACCATTGATCCTGAACGCTTTTCAAAGCACTTTGATGATGCGCCAATTATTGAAGTGTCGGGACGTACATTCCCCGTTGAGGTGCGCTATAACCCTATAAGCGATATAAATAAAGACGCTATGGAAGCCGAAGGCGACCAACTGCAAGGTATTTTTGATGCGGTAGATGAGCTGTGCGCTGAAGGGCCCGGGGACATTCTCATATTTTTAAATGGCGAGCGCGAAATACGCGATACTGCAGAGGCGCTCTCTAAACGTAATTTAAAACACACCGACGTATTACCACTTTACTCGCGCTTATCTAACGCAGAGCAAAACCGTATATTTGCCCCGCATTCGCGCCGCCATATCATTTTATCAACCAACGTGGCCGAAACCTCTTTAACGGTGCCGGGTATTCGCTATGTAATAGACCCAGGTACAGCGCGTATTAGCCGTTACAGCTATCGTACTAAAGTACAGCGTTTACCTATTGAGCCAATTTCTCAGGCAAGTGCGAACCAACGTATGGGACGCTGTGGCCGTGTTGAAGCGGGTATTTGTATACGTTTATACTCGCAAGATGACTTTATATCTCGCCCTGAATTTACAGACCCAGAAATACTGCGCACTAATTTAGCCTCTGTTATTTTGCAGATGTTGGCATTAGGGCTTGGCGATATGAGCGAGTTTCCGTTTGTGCAAGCGCCAGATAGCCGCAATATTAACGATGGTTTAACCCTACTTGAAGAACTTCAGGCGATTAAGCCGAGTAAAAAGCGCCATCAAACGAGTTTAACGCAATCAGGGCGTGAGCTTAGCCGCTTACCGGTCGACCCGCGCTTAGCTAAAATGGTGTTGACGGCTAATAAGCTCGGTGCACTACGAGAAGTTATTATTATTGTGGCAGCGCTGTCGATTCAAGACCCACGAGAGCGCCCGCAAGAAAAACGCGCAGCAGCGAACGAAAAACACAGCCGCTTTGATGACCCAGACTCGGATTTTATTGCTTTTTTAAATCTTTGGAATTACCTAGAAGAGCAGCAAAGTGAGCTGACAAATAGCCAGTTTAGAAAGTTGTGCCAAAAAGACTTTTTAGCTTATATGCGTATTCGTGAGTGGCAAGACATTGTTTATCAAATAAGCACTGTGTGCAACGAAATGAAAATTAAAGCCACCACGCAAGTGGCAGACTCAGAGCTAATACACAAAGCGCTACTGAGCGGCATGTTAAGTCACATAGGCTTTAAAGACGAAAAGCAAATATATAAAGGCGCTCGCAACAGCCAGTTTCATATTTTTCCGGGTTCTGGGTTATTTAAAAAGAGCCCCAAATGGATTATGTCGGCAGAGCTGGTAGAGACCAGTAAACTATACGCACGTATTAATGCCAAAATAGATATTAATTGGGTAGAGCCCCTTGCACAGCATTTAGTAAAACGAAGCTATTCTGAGCCGCATTGGGAGAAAAAACCAGGCGCTGTTATCGCGTTCGAGCAACAAACCTTGTACGGCTTATTGGTGGTTAATAAACGCCGCTGTGTGTATAGCAATATAGACCCTAAAGTTAGTCGTGAGCTGTTTGTACGCACCGCCCTTGTAGAGCAAGAGCTTGGCTTAAATGAGCAATTTTTAGCGTACAACCGCGAGCTAATAGAGGATATTCAGGTACTTGAGCATAAATCGCGACGTCGCGATATTTTGGTTGATGAGCAAAAGTTATTTGAATTTTACGATAAAAAAATACCTAAAGAAATCAACAACCGTGCAGCCTTTATTAAGTGGTATAAAACTCAAAAGCAAAAAGACAAGCGCTACCTATACATGACCCGTGAAGAGCTTATGCAGCACGGTGCAAGTAATATTACTGAGTTTGATTACCCTGATACATGGCAGCAAGATAATATTATTTTGCCGCTGAGCTATCATTTTGATCCAGGACAAGCTGTTGATGGGGTGGCTGTACAAATACCGGTAGCACTTTTAAACCAAGTGCAAGAAACCGGGTTTGATTGGCACATACCTGCCTTTAGGCATGAGCTAATAAGTGGTTTAATTAAATCGTTACCTAAGTCGTTACGTCGTAACTTTGTACCTGCTCCCAATTACGCTGATGCTGTACTGGCAGCCATTGAGCCTATGCAAGGCAGCTTACTTGATGCACTTACTACACGCTTACTAAGAATGACAGGCGTAAAAGTAGATATAGAAGCGTGGGATCTAAACGCACTGGCGCCTCATTTAAGGTTGCAGTTTGAGGTGCGTGATGAGCACGATAAATTACTTGCACGCGGACTAGATTTAGCAAAACTAAAAGCACAGCTGCAAGGCAAAGTAACCGATACGCTTTCGAAGGTGGCCGATAAAGGCATTGAAAAAGCCGATTTAACACAATGGGACTTTGGCGCTTTGCCTGCCTCGTACGTTAAAAAACAAGGCCAATACGAAATAAAAGCTTACCCAGCGCTGGTAGATAAAAAATCCACAGCGGCAATTGAGCTCTTTGATAGTGAAGAAAAAGCCCAGCAAGCGCATCAGCAAGGTTTACGGCGTTTAGTTTTATTAAATGTGCCGTCGCCAATAAAGTACCTTCAGCAAAACTTGCCTAATAAAGCCAAACTGGGCTTGTACTTTAATCCGTTTGGGAAAATTGCAGACTTAATTGACGATTGTATTGCCGCCGGCGTAGACAGCTTATTAATAAAGCATGGCGATATACGCGATGAAAACGCTTTTGATAAAGTTAAAGAGCAAATTAGGGGCGAACTAGGCGATGCTGTGGTAGAAATTGCCACACAGGTTGAACAAGTTTTAAGCATTGCCCACGCGTTACATAAAAAAATGAAAGGGCGTGTCGATTTAACTATGATAACTGCCCATGGCGATATAAAATCACAGCTTGAGTCACTTATCTTCAAAGGGTTTGTGAGCGCTCACGGTGCGAATAAAATGCCGGACCTAATTCGTTATTTAAAAGCGATTCAAAAACGTTTAGAAAAACTGCCTGTTGATCCTAACCGCGATAGATTGTGCGTTTTAGAACTTGAAAAAGTAGCGCAAGAGTACAAAAAGCTCGTAAATAAAATTCCAAAAGGCTTGCCTATTCCGCAGCAGGTAAACGCTATTTTTTGGATGCAGCAGGAGCTTAGGGTGTCACTGTTTGCGCAAACCTTAGGTACCCCATATCCTATTTCTGCAAAACGCGTTATGAATGCGATAAAAGAGATAGAATAAAACTTGCATTTTCTATTAAGCTTAGTACCTTAATAGAAGGATTTATTTTTGGTTGAGAAGGAAGCGACATACCTATGTCCTCATCGGTTGAACATAAGATTAAGCGATTGTTAGTTGTAGATGACGAGTATTTTAATTATGAAATGCTTAAATCTGCCCTGACCTCAAAATTTGATGTTAGTTATGCTGACTCGGGTAAAAGCTGTTTGGCGTCTGCCATTGCTAACCCGCCGGATATTATTTTGCTTGATGTATGTATGCCTGGCCTCGATGGGTATGATACATGTCGGATGCTTAAGCACACGCCTGAAACTAAAAATATACCTGTTGTTATGGTTTCGGGCTTAGAGTCGCCCTCGGAAAAGCAAGCTGGCTTTGATGCAGGGTGTGATGCCTATGTAGTAAAACCGTTTTCGATGGGTACTTTATTTGAGCAAATAAACACGGTTGTTTAAAGGTGATGCATGTTTACTGAAGATAAGCGCAATTTTAGACGTATGCAGGTTAATACTCCTGCGCAATTAACAACAATAGAGCCAGTTGCTGGGCTAAATTATACCGCAGAATGTGTTGATTTAAGTGCCACTGGGTTATCACTACATTTAGATGACTTGCTTGAGCTCGATACTTTGCTACAGGTTAATATAGAATCGACTCACCCAAGTATTGCCTCTTTAAATGCAACGGCTAAAGTTATACGTGCTAGCAAAGAAGATGATGGCACCATTACCGCAGGATTAGAAATAGTTCAGTTTAATTAAATTGAATTGAATTGAATAAACACCTAGCGGCTGGCTTTTGCTATTGCGGGTGTAAAATAACGTTCGATTTTATTACCTACGTCCTTGTAGGTAATAACAATAATTTTTAGTAAACCTTACAAATCAAGCCTTTTAAGTAAAAGCCTTCAGGGTAACTGCCAGCAATAGGGTGATCGGCCGCTTGATTTAAACGCTCCATAATCAATAGCTCTTTACCTGCATCTAGCGCAGCGTCTGCTACCACTTTTTGAAACAAGTTTTGCTCCATTAATCCAGAGCACGAGAAGGTAAGTAATGTACCGCCTGGTTTTAATATTTGCATAGCAATCATGTTTATATCTTTATAACCACGACATGCACCGGTTAGCTGCGCTTTGTTGTCTGCAAATTTTGGTGGGTCCATCACAATAGTGTCAAACTGTTTGCCTTCCTCACGGTATTGGCGTAATAGCTTAAACACATCTTGTTTTACAAAATCGACTTTATTTAAATCTAAGTTATTGTGCTCTACGTTACGCTTAGCGGTATCCAGTGCTGGTTGTGATACATCAACATTCGTGACGTGTTTACAGCCACCACGTAGTGCGTAAAGTGAGAAAGTACCTGTGTAGCTAAAGCAATTTAATACGGTTTTATCTTTTGAAAAGCGCTCAAGTGCTGCGCGGCTATCACGTTGATCCAGGTAAAAGCCTGTTTTATGACCTTCTAAAATGTCTACTTCAAGCTTTAAGCCATTTTCTTCAATAACCACCGGCTCTGAAGGTTCGTTGCCCCACAGTACACCTTTAATAGGTTCTAAGCCTTCTTTGGTGCGCACGTCTACATCTGAGCGCTCATAAATATTTGCGCCAGGAAAAATAGCCATTAACGCGCCTACAATTTCACCTTTATGGCGCTCAGCGCCGGCACTTAGTAATTGGCAAACTAAGGTGTTATCAAACTTATCAATGGTTACACCTGGCAAGTAGTCAGACTCAGCAGCACACAACCTAAAGCCAGTTAAACCGCCTTCGGCTATCGCATGCTCGCGGGCATGTAAAGCACGGCGTAAGCGACGCTCAAAAAAGTGTTGGTCTATTACTTCTTTTTCATCAAAGCTCCACACACGCGCTCTTATTTGTGAGTGAGGGCTATAAGCAGCGGTGGCTAAAAATTTACCTTCGCTGTCGTGAATGGTGACCGTGTCACCTAGACCTGGTTTACCTTTAATTTTTTTGATGGCTTTTGAAAATAACCAAGGGTGTTTTCTTTTTAATGATTTTTCGCGACCAGCTTGTAGGTAAACGGCAGATGACATAAGGCTTCTCAGTTGTAATAAATAAGCGCTGTATTTTAGTCAAGCATAGGGCAACATACAATGAATGTTTTGCAAGGGAGGTGTAAAGCACGTTAAAGTACGGATAATTCTCATATAAATTAGTTTTTTGGAACATCACTGTGGCCAACACTGCTTTAAGCCCTGAGTTACAACAGCTTGATTCTCAATGTCGCTCATTTATTACTTCGTTAATACATGCCGATGTGGCACACGACATAACACATATTGAACGCGTAGTGCGTGTTGCCATTCAATTATGTCACGCCGAGCAAGCCAATATGAATATTGTTTTGCCGGCGGCGTGGATGCACGATTGTGTTGCGGTGGCAAAAAACCATCCGGATAGAGCAAAAGCATCTACCATGGCGGCAGATAAAGCCATTGCGTTTTTAAAATCAATTAACTACGACGCATGTTTGTTTGATGATATTCATCATGCTATTGCTGCCCATAGCTTTAGCGCCAATATAGCGGTTAAAACTGTAGAAGCGCAAATCGTGCAAGATGCCGATAGAATGGACGCACTCGGTGCAATAGGCGTTAGCCGTTGTATGAAAGTAGGGGGCTCTATTAGCCGCTTACTGTATAACCCTGATGACCCATTTTGTGTTAACCGCGAAGCAGATGATAAAACCTATACCCTTGATCACTTTTTTATTAAATTGCTCCATATTGCTAAGAGCATGAATACACCCTCAGCTAAAGCTGAAGCAGAGCGACGCACAGAGTATATGTATGCGTTTTTAGAGCAGCTAAAATCAGAAATTGGTCAATAATATGAGTGCTCCTTTATTATCGGGCATTGATCATTGCCACCTTAATGTTGAAAACATCCCAGAAGCGCTAAAGTGGTACAAGCAGGTACTAGGCTTTAGCGTAGTTGAAGAGCTTGTCTTTTGGGATGAAAATGGCAAAGGGCCACTCACACTTGAAGATAGCGCAAAAACAACGCGTTTAGCGTTATTTGAAGGACAAGGGCGAAGCAAAGGTATTGCGTTTGCAGCCACCGGTGCACAGTTTATTGGTTGGGTTGATTATTTAAATGGCTTAAACATAAAAACTGTACTGGCCGATCACAGTGTAACGTTTTCGCTTTATTTTAAAGATAACAGTGGGAATAGCCACGAAATAACCTCTCATGACTACCCGCACATAAAAGCGGTATATGGTGATGTAAAACAAGGCTCACGCACGCGCAATACTTAGTGTTGCTCTTGATATGCGTTTTTAATTGCGATTATAGCATCTAGCTTATTTACAAATAAATTGATGAGGTGGGGGTCAAAGTGTTTACCCGCTTGTGCTTGCATATGCTCAAGCGCTTCTTCTACACCCCAAGCCTCTTTATACGGGCGTTTTGAGGTAAGGGCATCAAATACATCTGCAATAGCCACAATACGCCCTTCAACCGATATTTGTTCGCCTTTTAAACCATTAGGGTAGCCACTGCCATCCCACTTTTCGTGGTGCTCTATAGCCAGTTTATGGGCAAGTTGTAATAGCGGTGATGAGGAATTTGCTAAAATTTGCGCGCCAATAGCCGCGTGCTGTTTCATGTGGTCAAATTCGTCAGGGGTTAATCGCCCAGGCTTTAATAAAATAGCATCCGGAATACCTATTTTACCTACATCGTGCATAGGGGCTGCTTGGCGAAGTAGCTCTGCTTGTTGCTCACCCATGCCAAATTCTAATGCTAATAATTTACTGTATTGGCTCATCCTAGCAATGTGCTCGCCAGTGTCTGTGTCTTTGTACTCTGCAGCG
Organism: Pseudoalteromonas sp. P1-11; assembly: GCF_001399995.1. NCBI lineage: Bacteria > Pseudomonadati > Pseudomonadota > Gammaproteobacteria > Alteromonadales > Pseudoalteromonadaceae > Pseudoalteromonas > Pseudoalteromonas sp. P1-11. Next base: position 4,837 of record NZ_LJSP01000017.1, on the reverse strand, counting down.
CGGCCTAACCGATGTACTAAATCAACATGGGCTTGCTTTAATTGCTCGGCTTGTACAAGCGATAAATGCGTTTTAACACGTGCGCGCACAATCGCGGGGCTAATAGGTTTAGTAATGTAATCAACAGCACCGAGTTCAAAGCCTTTAAACTCATCGCTTTCATCACCCAAAGCCGTTACAAAAATAATTGGGATATGCGAAAGCGCGGGTGTGCTTTTAAGTATTTCGCAGACCTCAAAGCCATTCATATCGGGCATCATGATATCGAGTAATATAAGTTTAGGCTGTTCTTTTTCTAGTAGCGCAAGTGCTGCAGCGCCCGATTTAGCAAAAGACATACGGTATTGATTACCTAATACTTCTCGCATGACTTTTAAGTTAGCAGGTTCATCGTCAACGATTAATATACGAGGTTTGTCGTTGCTAAAATCCATTCAATATTCTCATTCTTGGGTAAACTCTTTAATTAGACCGTCTAGCACGTGTTGCGCCTGATCAAAGTCAAATTCATCAAATGCGTTTACAACCTCATTTATTTGAGTTTGTAAGTGTGCAGGGGCGTTATTTTCAAGCTGCGCTAGCAAATCATCGTTGAGCTCGGCGCTTTGCGCTTCATGGTGCAGCGTTTCACACAGTGACTTTAATTCAGCCGCGTTTAGCGTGCTTTTTTGCTCAGTATTTTCACTCTCTGCAGGCGTTATTTGTGCGCACTCATCGCCTGATATTAATTGCGTTATTGTCTCTAACTCGTCTTTTATTTGTGTTACTAACGCTTTAGATTGCTCAGAAGTTTGCTCACGCTCTAACTTGGCTAATAAAGTCATTAATGTTGTTAGGCCTAAATTACCGGCGACCCCTTTAAGGGTATGTATCAGGCTATTGGCGTCTTTAATCTCAGATAACTTACTGTTAAATAAAATATCAAATCGTTTATTGCTGTCATTTATAAATTTGGCAATTTCGGTTAACTGCTTGCATTTATTACCCCAAAGCATCACACCTTTTTCAAAGTCGATGTGTTTAGCCTCAGGGTCTGATTGGCTAATAACCATATCTTTAGCAATACCTAAGCCAAGCACCTGAGCAATTTCTTGGTTAAGCTGATTTATATCTATCGGCTTATTAGCAAAGCCGTTCATGCCAGCACGTTTAGCTGTGAGTTTATCTTGTTGTAGGACGCTTGCCGTTAACGCAATAATGGGGGTAAATTTAAGCTGCCTTTGCTTTTCTATGGCTCTAATTTTTGTGGTTGCTTCTATGCCATCACACTCAGGCATATGAATATCCATTAAGATGACATCAAAATCTTGTTTCTCGAATATTGCAATAGCCTCTAAACCGTTGCTTGCTTTGCTTACCAAATGTTGATCTTTAGAAAGTAATAACGAAAGCAGCTCGGTGTTTTGCTCAATATCATCCACCACAAGTACCCTTAGCGATGGTAATTGAGTGTGCAGGCCATCGAAATGGTCTATTTTTTCTGCATCGCCTTGTTTAAGCGGTAAAGAGAAGTAAAAGCAGCTACCTTTGTTTTCTTCACTGACTAGGTTTATAGTGCCGCCCATTAGCTCTACTAATTGTTTACTAATGGTTGTTCCAAGGCCTGTACCGCCAAAGCGACGAGTAGTGGTGCCATCGGCCTGAACAAACGGCTGAAATATAGCTTTAACACGGTCTTTGGCAATACCTATGCCGGTATCTTGCACTTCAAAAAAGAGCTGATCAGTTTGCGTAGTACTTACAGTTAGCTCAACCGAACCTTGCTCGGTAAATTTAATGGCGTTACCGATGAGGTTAGTTAAAATTTGCCTTAACCTATCTGGGTCGCCATAGTAAGTTGTGGCAACAGAATCTTTAATGTTCAACTTTAAACGCAAGTCTTTCTTTTTTGCTTCAAGCCAAAATGTCGAAATAATGCTATCGAGTACTTGTTTTAAACTAAAGTGAACGGGTTCAATAGTTAGCTTTCCGCGCTCAAGTTTTGCGGTATCAAGCACTTCGTTAAGTAACCTTAATAATGAACGCGCCGCATTATTAACTGTAACCAAGTGCTTTTGCTGTTCTTGGTTTAGCGGAGTGTCCATCAGTAGGTCGCTAAAACCGATAATAGAATTCATCGGCGTGCGGATCTCATGGCTCATATTAGCCATAAAAGATTGCTTAGCGTGCGCTGCTTCTTCAGCTTGCAATTTTGCCTGCTCAAGTTTGTCTTCGTATTCTTTTTGTTCTGTAATATCAACCAATACCCCATCTATCCACTGCGGGTTATTATCTTTATCACAGGTAATACTGCCTTTATCTAATACCCAGGCAACTTTGCCGTTACGGTGGCGAATACGATACTCTACCGAGTACTTTAAACTTGAGGTCATGGCTTGCGCTACGGCTTCGTTTACCGTTGGCTGATCTGTTTTCAAAATAAGATCGTTAAGTTCTATGCAGCTTTCTGTGAACTCTTCTGGCGTGTACCCTGTTAGTTCAGCCACTGTTGGGCTGATAAATAACATGCTCCAGTTTTCGTCGTACTTACAGCGAAAAGCAGCGCCAGGCATATTATCCATTAAAGAGCGGTACTTTTGCTCTTTTTCAATAAGACTTTGCTGCATAGCGCGTTGTTCGGTTAAATCGGTGATAAAGCCAACATATAACGGCATATGGCCTGGCTGATTAACTTCCCCTATACCTAAGCGAATAGGAAAAAGGTGGCCATCTTTGTGTTTGGCAGACACATCCCTATTTATACCAATTACTTTTCCTAGATCTACATTTTTGGCGTGAGACAAATAGCCATCATGGTGGCGAGCGATTTCATCGGCCATCAGCATTTTTACATTATGACCTTGAACTTCGTTTTCTCGCCAACCAAAAATTTTGCTGGCAGCTTCGTTAAAGCTCAAAATAATGCCGGTGTGATCTATAGTCACAATGCCATCAATAGCAGTGCCTAAAATAGCATTTAGTCGAGATTCATCCGCCGATTTTTCCTCAAGCAGTAAGCGGTATCTAACCATGCCATTTATAACTGCAATGACACAGGTTATAGCAACGGTCGCGGTAGCTACGGCAATAGCAACAAAAGCAAGCTCAGTGGTTGACTCTTCGTAATCGGGTAAAAGCGGAGAGGTTGCAACAAAGCGGGTAGCAGCCATACCCATATAGTGCATACCAGCCACCGCTGAGCCTAAAATAACAGCGGTAATAGAGCGCGCTTGCAGTTGTGATAAATTAGGTAGCAAACGCGTTAAATGATAACGCGTAAAAAGTGCTATGAACGATAAACCAACAGCGACCACAATTGATAAAGCAAATATGATTGCATCGTAACGTAGTAACGGGGCCAGCTCCATTGCTGCCATGCCGCTGTAGTGCATTGTACCAATGCCTGAGCCTAGTAAAATAGAGCAAATAATAAGGTGTTTGTATGACCCTTGCGATTTTACTAAAATCGAAAAAGCGTACTGACATGCAATAAACGCCGGTAAAAAAGACAAAACGGTAATGATTGGGTCGTAGTGTATTTCTGTGCATAACGAAAAGGCCAACATACCTATAAAATGCATACTCCAAATACCGGCCGATAAAACAGTGGCACCGGTCACATTGGCTAAGCGTTTATAGCTTTCGAATTGCGTTTGCTTTGCTACATCAACCAACCAGATCGTAAAAAAGGCAGCAAAAATAGCGGTAATGACCGATAAACTAACCAGTATAGGGTTATATGCACCGTTGATAATGAGGCTCGGATCGTGGTCGGTTATAAAAAATGCAGACAGCATAGTGGCTCAAATTAGTATCTTTATTGAACTAGTTTAATAGATTTATTTTATAAATAAACTGTTAATCTAATAATTTATATTATAAATCAGCGAGGTTACTTTTTAGCATTAAAGTATTAACATGCGTAGCGTACTTTATTAATAAGACGTGATTTTGCGTAAATAAAAATAATAATAAACACTGAGCCCATTTATTTATCGCTAAATAACTACATTGATTAAATAAGGCTTTATAATACGCTTTTATTTATATTTAGAGCATACACCTTGTTTGAGTATCAGCTAAAACGCAGTGCAAGGCGTAAAACAGTGGCAATAAAAGTTAGCCAAAAATTAGTTACTGTTTATGCGCCTACACACGTGCCAAAACTACAAATAGAACAATGGCTGTTTAGTAAAAATGAGTGGGTAACTGCGCAATTGCATAAACAACTTAACGCCATTGATACTCAACAACACCCGTTTAAAAACCAGCAAATAATGGTTTTTGCTAAGCCATATACCATTACTTTTGCAAAAGGGACACGCTCGCATGTTCAGCAATCCGATAGCGTATTTACTATTTACACTTCTAATCGAGTAAAAAAACAGCCTGAAAAACGCAAGCAGTTACTTTGCCTTGCCCTTGAAGAAACGCTAACAAACTACATTGAAATGCGTTTAGCTTATTATTGCCAACAGATGTCAGAAGCATTACCGACTAAATTGACGATTGGAAGTTATAAACGTAAGTGGGGGAGTTGTAATTCTCGGCGAGAGCTAACCTTTAGCCTTAACCTTGTTGGGGCGCCTCATCATATAATTGATTATGTTATTGTGCACGAATTGGCTCATTTAAAGTATTTGAACCACAGCAGCGCTTTTTGGAAGCACGTAGCTAACTTTTATCCCGATTATAAATCTGCATCAGCATGGCTTAAAAACCACGGGGCAACATTACAGTGGGTATTTGATAATTAGTCTAAAAATGAAGTTTTAAATAGTGATGAAAAAGGTATAGAAAAGGATACTGAAGATAAGAAGTGGTGGAGGGAGCTGGATTCGAACCAGCGAAGGCTGAG
>NZ_LJSP01000016.1:0-65010 GCF_001399995.1 Pseudoalteromonas sp. P1-11 | reverse complement strand
TTCGATGTGATAAATGATAGCTAATCATTTATCAACGAGAGATACAAGGCGCGAAGCTTGCTTGCGCAAAATGCTAATTACTTCTCTAAAAGCGAAGCGCCTCTAAACCTCTTTGTGAATGCATTGGCTTTATTTACGAGCTATGGCGCATCTAACAATCTAAGGAACCTTCTTTTAAATTATTGGCGATGGTTTGAGATGGGTTTTCGCCAAATAACTGCGTGTAATCTTTAGTAAATTGCCCTGCGTGCCAAAACCCCCAATTGGCCGCTATGATAGATATAGGTTTAGTTAGACCAACCACTTTAAGCTCGCGCCTTACATTGTTAAGTCGGGTTAAACGTAAAAACCTAAGCGGGTTAATACCTAAAATGCTTTCGAAACTGTACTGCAGCGTGCGCCTACTAACAAAAGTAAGCTCGCAAAGTTCGGTTATGGTTATTGTTTTTTGTGGGTTGGCTGCCACGTACTCTTTTACTTTGTCGACCACCGCTTTACGGTGTTTGTAGCTTGGGGCTATGTTTTGCTGCGGGTTATCGGCTTGCAGTAAATGCAGTGCTAGCATACTAAGCATATCTTGCTGTGATTCTGGTTTAAGCCCAAAACCTTTACAGGCAACCATACTATTAATAATTTGCCTTGCTGTTTGCAGCGATGAGTCACTTACCGTTAAACGAGCAGATTGTGCAGATGATAGGTTTTTAATTGTTACGCCTTGTAACTGCGCCATGTACTCAATGGAATGCCAATCAATAACCAAACCGTAAATATCAAATTGTTCAGGGGTAATTAGCTCAAAGTCGCTGCTGCTGGTACGGCACATAAATTGATTGCTCGCTACATCAAGACCATTAATTTTGCTTTGTTGCGACTGACTCGGTATGCCAAGCCAAATAGAGTTAGGCGCTATGTTGCATTGCTGGCGCAGCGCACGCTCGGTGTACTCTTTAAAAGCATGAATATCGTTGTAATTTACGCCTTCTATACAGCCATAAAAGCGGCCATCGCTTACTTGGTCGTACTTTTGCTGCCATTGAGTGAGGTTATGGGCTTGCTCGTCAATATCGTGCGTGTATACCTTGCTCTTTTGTGGTGCGTTGTTGCTGCCTTGCTGCGCCATATAGGTGATGCTCTTTTAAAGTAAACATATTTTTAGTTTAAGTGAATGCCAAATAAAGGCATTAACTTACTGAAATAAAATAATAAAACGTGATTTGCCAAAACTCGATAGCCACTTGGTACAAATTAAGCCTTCTTGTGACTATTCAAAATTGATTTATAGCTTATATGAGGCAAGACCTATACCAAGGTTTGTAATATTAGTTATGCGGAGTAAATCATGGGGCATACGTACAGTTATACTTTAGGAACACATACTTATCAATTCAAGAGCTTAGCGCAGTTAATGGCTAAAGCTACGCCGCAGCGCTCGGGCGATAGGTTAGCGGGAGTTATTGCACAATCGGCACAAGAGCGCGCTGTAGCGCAGATGACATTGGCCGAAGTACCGCTAAAAACATTTTTAAACGATGTACTTATTCCCTACGAGCAAGACGAAATTACACGCCTTATTATTGATGAGCACGATGCAAACGCTTTTAAGCTTATATCGCACTTAACCGTGGGAGATTTTAGAAACTGGTTATTAAGTGATTTTGCAACGCCTGCGGTACTTGCAAGTGTTAGGCAAGCCATTACCCCTGAAATGGCCGCTGCGGTAAGTAAAATAATGCGTAATCAAGATCTCATACTTGTTGCTAAAAAGTGCCACGTAAAAAGCGCGTTTAGAAACACCATAGGCTTGCCTGGGCATTTATCAACCCGCTTGCAACCTAACCACCCAACCGATGACATAAATGGTATAGCTGCCTGCATGCTTGATGGCCTTTTATACGGCAATGGCGATGCGGTAATTGGTATTAATCCCGCCACCGACAACGTAGCGCAAGCCATTAAGTTAATGACGCTGATGGATGATGTAATTCAAAAATACGAAATTCCAACACAAAGCTGTGTGCTTACCCATGTGACTAACACCATAGAATGCATAGAAGCAGGCGCGCCGGTTGATTTGGTGTTTCAGTCAATAGGCGGTACAGAAGCTACTAACTCAAGCTTTGGTTTTAATTTAAATACACTAGCTGAGGCGCAAGATGCTGCGCTGAGCTTAAAGCGTGGCACGGTTGGCAATAATGTAATGTATTTTGAAACCGGGCAAGGCAGCTCGCTTTCGGCTAATGCACACCATGGGCTTGACCAGCAAACCTGTGAGGCGCGTGCTTATGCTGTAGCACGTAAGTTTAACCCTTTATTAGTTAATACTGTTGTAGGCTTTATTGGCCCCGAGTATTTATTTGATGGTAAAGAAATTACCCGCGCAGGGCTTGAAGATCACTTTTGTGCCAAGCTTTTAGGCATACCTATGGGGTGCGATGTGTGTTACACCAACCACGCCGAGGCCGACCAAAACGATATGGATAACTTACTCACCTTATTAGGCGTGGCGGGTTGCTCGTTTGTAATGGGGATTCCAGGCTCGGACGATATTATGCTTAATTACCAAACTACCTCATTTCATGATGCCTTATATGTGCGCCGAGTTTTAGGCTCGCGCCCAGCGCCCGAGTTTGAAGCGTGGCTTAGCAAAATGAAAATTATGGAAAATACCGCCGAGACTATTTTATCAAACACCTTACCAACTGCCTTTGCTAAGCCATTAAAAGCTGTACATGGAGGGATGTAATGAAAGCGGTTAAAAGCATAAACACGCAAAGCAGCCACGATCACGATAATGGCAAAGTGGTTGAAAACCCATGGAGCGATTTACGTCGTTTTACCGATGCCCGTATAGGCCTCGGCCGGGCAGGCATTAGTTTACCTACATCTGAAATGCTAGCGTTTCAGCTATCGCATGCTCAGGCGCGCGATGCGGTTAACTTTCCGTTAGATATTAGCGAAATGACAAAAACTCTCAGTGCTATTGATGCGCTTAGCGAGGTTGAAAAACCGCTAAGTGTACAAAGTGAGGCTGTTGATCGTGTTACCTATTTACAGCGCCCCGATTTAGGCCGAAAGCTAAACCAAGCAGGGCGTACAACGCTTTTAAACACTATGCAAAGTAGGCAAAACAGTACTCAGGCGCAATACGATTTAGCCATTGTAGTAGTTGATGGGCTTTCGTCGTTGGCGGTACAAAAAAACGCAGCGCCATTTATAAGCGAGCTTTTAAAGCAGCTTCCTACTGAGCCCTCACCTTACAAAATTGCGCCAATTACCCTAGTAGAGCAAGGTCGCGTAGCGATTGGTGATGACATTGGCGAGCTGTTAAACGCACAAGTGGTAATGGTATTAATTGGTGAGCGCCCAGGACTTAGCTCCCCCGACAGCCTTGGCCTTTACTTAACGTGGGAGCCAAAAACGGGGCTTAACGATGCGTGCCGTAATTGTATTTCTAACATTCGCCCTGCAGGGCTTAGCTACTTTGAGGCTGCCCGAAGAGCCGTATATTTACTGCAAGAGGCCAAAAAGTGCGGGCTTACTGGGGTTAACTTAAAAGACAGAACACAAGACGATGTAATAGAGCATCAGGTTCAAACCACAAATTTTTTAATCGCGGAATAAAACCATAAAAAGAGGTCAATATGTCTAATAACAATAAAGAGTATCTTGCACAAAGGCAGTTAAAAAGTGGCACTGCGGGCTGGTTATTGCTTGCAGGGCTAGGGGTGTCGTATGTAATTTCGGGCGACTTTGCAGGCTGGAACTTTGGCATAGCCGAAGCCGGCTGGGGCGGATTTGCCATTGCTGCCGTGTTAATGGCAATAATGTATTTAACGCTGGTGTTATCGCTTGCTGAAATGTCGGCAGCAATTCCTGCGGCGGGTGGCGGTTACAGTTTTGCACGACAAGCAATGGGCCCAGCTGGGGGTTATTTAACTGGCCTTGCGGTATTAATTGAATATGCATTAGCCCCCGCCGCCATTGTTATATTTATTGGCTCGGCGGTTGAGGCGTTAACGGGTTTTAATGGCCCGTGGGTATATGCACTGTTTTATTTAACGTTTGTAGGTATTCATTTAGCGGGTGTGGGTGAAGCGTTAAAAGTAATGATGGTGATAAGTGGCTTAGCAGTATTGGCTATTATTGCCACTGCCGTGGCGTTAATTGCTAATTTTGACGCGGCTAATTTATTTGATGTTGCGGTAACTAATGCTGCAGGTGCAAATGAATTTTTACCACTTGGTTGGTATGGTGTTTGGGCTGCATTGCCTTTTGCTATGTGGTTATTTTTAGCAGTAGAAGGCGTGCCGCTTGCAGCCGAAGAAGCTAAAAATCCGGCTAAAGATGTACCTAAAGGCATTATTGGCGCTATGTTATTTTTACTGTTTACCGCTTTACTTGTTGTGGTATTAGTTCCAGCTGCTGGTGGTGCAAACGCAATGGGCGCCAGTGCAGTTCCTTTAGTTGATGCGCTTAACGCCACGGGCAATACAAGCTTAGCCACTGTAGTAAATATTTTAGGTTTAGCGGGGCTGGTCGCGTCGTTCTTTTCGATTATTTATGGTTATAGCCGTTTAGTGTTTGCGCTTTCGCGTGCGGGCTATTTGCCGCGTTCGTTATCAATTACTACAGAGCGCAAAGTACCCGCGCGTGCGTTAGTTGTACCCGCTATTTTTGGATTTATTGCCTCACTGAGTGGCGAGGGCGATTTAATGCTAGCCATGGCGGTGGTAGGTGCAACGGTATCGTATGCGTTAATGGCGCTGAGCCATATAATGTTACGTATTAAGCAACCTAATTTAGCTCGCCCGTATAAAACGCCAGGTGGCGTGGTTACATCGGGTATTGCGCTAGTGTTATCGCTTATTGCATTAACGGGTGTGTATGCGTTTGACCCTCGTGCATTTTTATACACCGTAGTGCTATTTGTGATTGGTGCAGCTTATTACTTTGGCTATAGCGCTAAGCATTTAGTCGCTAAAAGTGCAGATGAAGAGTTTGCTATGCTTGCCGACGCTGAAGCGGACTTAGCCGCCTCAAATTAAGGGGGTTAACACTAGGGTAAAAGTGTTGCTTTTAAAACGCCAGCAAGCTGCGCTTCTACAAGGTAATTTACCTCTGTGTTAATTTTGTCGGTAGGCACGAAGCTTGCTCGCGCAAAATGCTAGTTGCTTCTCTAAAAGTGAAGCGCCTCTAAACCTCTTAGTGATTTATTGATCTTTAATACAAAAATGCACAAAGAGAAGAGAGAGAAGTAAACGAGCAGCCAAAGTAAATTAGTATAAGTTATCTGTATATCACCACCGAGTACACCGAGGCGCTTCGCGCTACACAGAGAAAACACCCGTAACGTTTAGTCACTTCTCTAGGTATTCTCCTTCGCTTCTCGGTGGTGAAACAATCACTTTATACCTCGGTTAAAGCATTGTTTTTAAACGCCAGCAAACTGCTCGTCTACAGCCCATTTAACTTATGCGGGTTACTTTTACTTTTATTTTCCCTGCATTGGCGCCGTAAAATCGGCTTAAGTCATTGGCAAAGGGGCTAAATTCACCTGATTTAGTAATGGTTACTGTAGCGCCATTGGCTATTTCAAATAAATATTCGTCGTTATTGTTAATTGCGCCAACCAAAGAGAACCACTGCGCTCTTGGAAGTCGTCTAAATGGTTCAAGCAATGCCATGGGGATTTCTTTAACCCCTAATTGCACATTATCGCGGTGCCAGCCGCTTGCAGTGCATTTTATGCCGTCGTCATACCAAAATTGATTAGGGTAAGGTTCAAACTTATAAGTTGCGCCTTCAACTAACATAAGCCCGGTATTGTTATGTGCCTCGCTGGCAAACACTATTACATCTTGGCTTTGCGAAACTTGTAATACGCTCATGTTTTGGTTTTCAAGGGCAATGTGTTGGCTTAAACCAGTAAAGCTTAATGTGCTGTTATCGTTATACCTAATTTTGTAATGCAGGTTTTTAAGCGATTCTGGGCGATAGCTAGTTAGTTTATTAATTCGTGTAGCTACGCTTTGATGTATATGTGGTTCTAGGTTGCTGGCTTCGTTATTAATAAGTACATAGCACTCCCTATCCACCAATTTAAAAAAGGGATTAAACCAAAAGTAATTTTGCTGATGACTTAAAGCCAGAGGATCGGGCGTTACGGTTACATCGTCTTGGTCAACTAATTTACTGCCAGGCAATAAGGTTTCGTAGTCAATGTCGTGACTGGTTAATAAACTAATATTAAGTGGTTGCTCAATTAACCATTCAAGCGCATAGCGTAGGCAAATATCAGCTAGGCCATCGCGGTAATAACCGCCGCCAATATCTGAATGCGCCCCTGCAAACCAAAGCTCGGTAATATTATTTTGATGGTTCATTAGGGTGGGTTCAAACGCACGGCGTTTTTCATCAAGTGCTACGCAGTGCAGTGCCTGCGAAATATTATTAGCAATGGTGTGGTTTTCAAATATTACATGCTCGGCACCGCGCGTTGCTTTACTGACTTTTGATAAACCTATTGAGGCCACGGTATCAAATACACATACGTAAACATTATCGCTAATTAAAGGTTCTAGGATTTTTGCAAAACGCCTAGCGAGTGCGCCGCCTCGGCTAAAGCCGGTAAGTAAAAGGGTATCGCCTAGTTGGTAATGCGCTTTAAAATCACCCATGGCTTGATTTAAAATACTAGCAACATCGTCACCACGTGGCGCTAAAGTTTGGTTTAAAATACGTTTTAAGCGGCTACCTTTAGTGCCAATACCTTGATAATAAAAGCTAAGCTGGTTTGTAAATGGAGTGGTGGGGGAGTCATCGAGTTTGCCGCCTAATAATAAATGCAGCTTTAGAATATTAGAAATACTGCTGTCTTCTTTAAAATGGTCTGAGCTAAATTGCTCTGCATCGCGAGGCTCGCCCCCAGTACCATCAAAATTAAAAATTAGCGTTTTACCCGTCATAGCCCTAATCCTTTAATTGTTTTAAATACTCTACACAGGCAATGTTAAATATTAAAGACATTAATTTTTCAAATAGCACGCTAAGAGGCGTTAGCGTGCTTAGCGGGTTATTTAGTGATTATCAAACATATAATGATTTAGCTCTGTGCCCTGGGCAGGCTTAAGCGCTGGGTTTAGCTGAATTAACTGCTGATAAACCTCAGGGTAAAACATTTTTAATCGTGCTACGCGGGCTAAGTGGTTTGGCTCAAATTTTTCCACAAGCTGCAAAGCTAAAGGAATCATTGGGCTTAACTCCCCTTTGGTGTAACTTTGCTCTAGTGCTAAGTCGAGTATATCTACGCCAAGCTTACTTGGATCAGCCGGTATTTTATTATCAATTAAAAATTGTACTGCCTCAGAAGAAGACGATGCAGCTTGTGTATAAACGTCGCGCCCATGTATATCGGTAATCGAAAAATCAAAACCCGCCTGTGCGAGTGCTTGCCAATGATTTAGCGAAAAGCGGCTTAATCGTGTTAACTCACGCGGTGGCTTAGGGTTTATGCGGTTTTGCCAAGTAGTGATTAAATCATCAGGGTTTAAGAGTAATAAAGAAAAAAGCGTATCGGTTTCGGCTTGAGTTAATACCGTACTGAGACTGTATTCATAAGCTTTTTGATATTCTTTCTTAGATAAATATTCGTTAAATGTGCTTTGGCTTCTATCGTTTGAAAGCTGGTTACTCAGACTACTCCACCAATAATTGACTAAAACAGGGTCTATATCGTGCAAAACACGTACAAAGTTAGATCCGTGCTTATTTTTAACCTGTTGAACTTTGTCATAAGCTTGCATTACTGTGTGCAGCTGCTCTGTATCTTTTAACTGTTGTTGTAACAGCTCACAGTTTTGCCTTTTATTGTTTAGCTGCGCTTTTTGCTGCTTTAAATCTACTGAAAAAAGGGCAACATCAGAATTATCAGGCTCAGTTATTTGGGGTAACGCGTTATTGTTAATTTTACTAATAGGGCTAAAGTAAGCGTATTGCGCTGGGTTGTCCTGCTTATTAATATAGGCCCCTTGCTGGTAAATAAAGTCATTTACAAAAAATACCCCTTTGCTATTTAGGTCTTCATTCGCATTGCCGCTATGTGCTTTGTAACCACGCTTTTTAAGATAATCTAAAAGCTGGGTGTGCTTAGTATCTAATGGGGCTAGGGTTAAGTTACCGCTTTTAGGCAGGTTTACAATAGCCACGTCTAAACCTGTAAATAGGCCTGGCTCGTTGGTTGGCGTAATCCCTTTTTTTTGCAGTGCTTTTACAAGAGGTAAATTAAATTTACTGACCGCAATATCGGCTAAGTTATATAAAACAGTGTTTTTTTCGTATAACGGCAGGGCATCTAGCACGGGAACTTGCTGTAAAAGCGCAATAATATACTCATTTGGAATATCGTTTTTTATAGCGGTAGCCACTTCATTCACTGTAAATTGGTTAGATGAAATTGCCTGCTCAAACTCTTTTGGCGTAAATTTATTTGCATTAAGCACAAACAATGTCGCCGGAGAAATTACCTCACTGCCTTCAAGTTTAATAAAGGTTTTAGAGTAAGTGGTAAATGTATCGGTGTTGTTTAATAAAGCATAAAGGGTTTCTTTTTGTACATTTTCATCAAGGGGTACACTCAGAGTAAGTCCTGGAGGGTTATGCTTATTATCTCCAAGCTGTTGAATCATTTCTTTTACTTTATCATTGGTGAAGCCCTTAATTGCCTCAATACCTTGCCAATTAGCTAACTCGTTTAAAGAGCTAGTAATGTTAAGTTGCTGCTTTTGCTCTGCAATAATGGCATCTTTTAAAAGGGCAATGTATGTACGCTGATTGATTTTTGATAAATCTGTATACTTTAAAAGCGTGGATACCGATGTCCCTTTTTTAAGTTCACTTACAAAAAATGAAACAAGCGATTGATTCAATGTTTGTACTTTATTGCTTTGTTGTTGTGACTGATCTCTACACAGGCTAATCTGTTTTTTTAGTTTATTAACTACCTGTAGCGGTGAGTCCTCATTTGGCTGCTTTTTATTAACTACGCTGGTCTGAGAGGTGGTTGGTTTAACTTGTTCTGCTTGCTCTACAGCTACAGAGTGCGGTTGAGTTTGAAAAAAATAAACAGCTAAAGCAGTGATTATTACAATCCCAAAAAGTACTTTTTTCATTAGCGTCAATCCCTTGAATTACAATTACATCTAACTGCATGGTACTATTTTAGATACGCATAAAGCAAAAAAGCTTTAAAAGATAATTTACATTACCTATTAAAGCTTCTTGACTATTTAGCTGCTGTTTATGTTCTAGTGCAGTTTCATTTTAGGGCGTACTACGCGCAGTACTTTTTCGCTTATCCATAACGCAAAGGTTTTTGCGCTGCCGTGTATGGCGCGCTGGTGCATGCGATACAGTGATATATACATAAAGCGAGCAATTTTACCTTCTATAAAAAAGGTATTGCTGGTTAAGTTACCCATTAAATTACCTACCGTACTGTAGCGCGATAAATTAACGAGTGAGCCATGGTCGCTATATTTAAAGCCGCACAATGGCTGTTGTTTTAACGTGGCAATGAGGTTTTTTTCTACACATAGCGCCATTTGATGCGCCGATTGTGCGCGTGGGGGTACAAGCTTTCCGTCTTCTTGGGTAAAGGCGCAGCAATCACCAATAACAAAAATGCTTTCATCTACGGTGCTTTGTAAAAACTCGTTTACTTGAATTTGGTTACTGCGGGTAAGATCAAAAATACCTAAATCTTTAATAAAGTCTGGCGCTTTTACACCTGCAGCCCATACCATTATATCGGCGTCTATGTGTTCTTCGTCTTTTGTTATAAACCCTTGTTCGGTGGCTTCTTTTACCAGTGTTTGCTCTCGTACGTTTACGCCGAGTTTTAATAACTCGCGTTTTGCGCTATCGGCTATGCGCTCGGGTAGGGCGGGCAAAATACGGGGCCCCGCTTCTATTAAATGAATATGTAAACGCTTAGACGACATATTTGTAAGGCCGTAAAGCTTTAATAATTCAGATACATGGTAAAGCTCTGCTGAGAGCTCAACACCGGTTGCGCCGCCGCCCACAATGGCAATATTTAATGATTGTTGTTGGTTGTCGTCTTGGTGAAGGCGAGTAAAGCTGTCGAGTAGAGAATGCTGAAAACGCTCAGCTTGCTGATTTGAGTCTAAAAAGTAGCAATGATCTTTTATGCCTGGGGTATTAAAGTCGTTGCTTACGCTGCCAATGGCAATAACAAGGTGGTCGTAGCGTACGCTGCGCTGCGGCAAAATAGTGTGGCCTAGCTCATCAAGGTGCGGTGCAAGGGTAATGGTTTTATTGCTTTGGTCTATATCGCAAAATGTACCAAGCTGAAAATTATAATGATGTTTTGCAGCGTGGGCTGAATACACAACGCCATCTAAATCGGGGTCAATAGAGCCTGTCGCTACTTCGTGTAGTAACGGCTTCCATATGTGGGTGCGGTTTTTATCGATTAAAAGAATTTCGGCTTGTTTTTTCTTCCCTAATTTATGCCCTAATTGTGTTGCCAGCTCTAGTCCGCCTGCGCCACCGCCAATAACGACGATTTTAGGTTTAGTTATATTCATAGCAATGCCCTTAAAAAATAATATACCCAAATAATCTGCTTATAACGCTTATAAAAAATCACTTGGGTATACAAAATTAGCTTGGCTGTTAACACCATTGAGCATCTGGTGCGTATTTTGCGCCTAAATAAAACATATGTCAGCAATTGATAAGCTTATTTGTTGTATACTAAGGTCTAAATTGCCTCAGTATGAAAAATTTAGCGCTTTACAGGGCCCTAATATAAAGGCGCTACTTTACATAAAAGACAGCTTGCTTTTAATAGGGTATAACGCTGATATTAAATGCTTTTAATTATTTTAACCTATTGATTTTAAGTAGGTTTTAGTGCTTTGTGGATTATTGCAATAAAGCCGCTAATACTTGCAATCTATGCATTATCTAAATTGCTTTTAATGCCAACAGACACTCTTATATTGAGATGCTTTGGGCTATATGCAAATATTTCATTTACGTTGCACTTTTGCTGTTAAAGCCCATTCCCTAGCCAAAAAGGATATTTATGACCACGCCATTAATTAAATCACTTGAGCAGCATTTTGGTTTTAGCCAATTTAGAGCAGGGCAACAGCAAACCATTGAGCAGCTTTTAAATGGGCAATCGTCACTGGCTATATTTCCTACGGGGTCGGGTAAGTCGTTGTGTTATCAGCTAACAGCTATGCATTTACCAAACTTAACCTTGGTGGTGTCGCCTTTACTTGCATTGATGAAAGATCAAATTAGCTTTTTAAATAGTAAAGGTATTTATGCGGCAAGCCTTGATTCGAGCCAAGACCAAATGCAAAGCAGCACCGTAATGAACGATGTGCGAAATGGTAAAATTAAAGTGTTAATGGTGTCGGTTGAGCGTTTTAAAAACGAGCGTTTTAGAGAGTTTATAAGCCAAGTTGCGCTGTCTATGCTGGTGGTAGACGAAGCGCACTGTATATCTGAATGGGGCCATAACTTTAGACCCGACTACCTTAAACTACCGCGATACCGCGAAGAGCTAAATATTCCACTGGTACTATTACTCACCGCCACAGCCACTAAAAAAGTAAAACGCGACATGAGCGAGCGTTTTAATATTGCCCCTGAGTGTATTGTACAAACCGGCTTTTACCGCGCTAACCTCGATTTAAGTGTGCTAAGTGTAAAAACGGCTGATAAAAACACTGAGCTTACAAACATAGTGCGTGCGCAAAATGGCCCAGGTATTGTGTATGTAACGCTTCAGCAAAGTGCCGAGCAAGTGGCTAATACGCTAAGTGCGCAAGGTATTAAAGCGGTTGCGTATCATGCAGGGCTTGAAGATACACTAAGGTGGCAAATTCAAGATGATTTTATGGCGGGTAAAATTAACGTTGTTGTGGCAACTATAGCCTTTGGTATGGGCGTTGATAAATCAGATATTCGCTTTGTTATTCATTACGATTTACCAAAATCAATTGAAAACTACAGCCAAGAAATTGGCCGCGCAGGGCGCGATGGCAACCCATCAAACTGTTACACCTTGGCTAATTTAGATGGCCTAAACACAGTAGAAAACTTTGTGTATGGCGACACCCCTGAGCTGAGCGGCATTGAATACGTAATTAACGATATTAAAGCCCAGCCGCAGCAATGGGAAATGCAAGAATACAGCTTATCGAGCGAAAGTAATATTCGCCAATTAGCGCTTAAAACATTGCTGGTACAACTAGAAATGCAAGGCGCAATAACGCCGCAGTACGCCTATTACGCCGATTTTAAATACAAGTTTTTGGTTGATAAAAACGAGCTACTGAGCCAGTTTGACGAGCCGCGCCAAGCCTTTTTAACGCAAATATTTAGCCACACCGATTTTAAAAAAATATGGGGCACGCTTAATTTTGACACCCTTACCCAAGCTGCCCAAGTTGACCGTAAACGCGTAGTAGCAGCGCTTGATTACCTAGCCGAAAAAAACCTAATAACCCTTGAAACCAAACGTATTACCCAAGTTTACAAAGTGCATAGTGAGGTTATAAATAACCCTGAACTTGCAAAACAATTACACAGTTATTTTATCGAAAAAGAACAAGCCGAGATTAAACGTATAGCTGCATTGGTACGCTTTTTTGAGCTACAAAGTTGCTTAAGCTATAACTTGGCGCGCTATTTTGACGACCAAAATGCGCCAGTGCAATGCGGGCATTGTAGTGTATGCCGTGGTAATGCTGTAAAACTTGAATATTCAATAGAGCCTGCTCACATTGCCGATGACGTTGTTTATCAAAAAGTGGATGAGTTTTTAGCGCACATGACAACAAAAGGTATTCACAGTGTAGGTATTGAAACCCAGTGCCGCTTTTTAGCGGGCATGAGCGTGCCATTATTTGCACGTAATAAAGTACGCCAACTGAGTGGTTTTGCGCTTTGTGAGCAGATGCGTTACAGCGATATAAAAGCAAAACTACTAGCGCGTTAAATTAGTTACTGTATCCTAGTGGCTTATTCAAAAAAGTAAGTCACTATGCCTAATACTGTTATTCCAAGTAAAACTATTTCCTCTACACCTGAGCCCGTAACCTGCGCTAATTGCCAGGCATGTTGCTGCCAATTAGAAGTGCGCATAGTGACCGACACGGGCGTGCCTTTTCAGTACATTGATTACGACAAATGGGGCAGCGAAGTAATGAAACGCGCAGACGACGGCTGGTGCCAAGCACTCGACCGCAATACCCTAATGTGTACCATTTACGAAAACCGCCCACTTACGTGCCGCGAGTTTGAAATGGCCTCAAACGAGTGTATTACAGAGCGCGAAATAGCGGGTATTTAATAAAAACATATGCACTAAAAAAGGGGCTTAAAAAGCCCCTTTGGTTTATCTGTGTTTAGTTAATTAATCGTATTTAGCTTCTAACTCATTAGCTGTATGAAATTTCTCGTGGCTTTGTAATTGCTCATCGTATTTTACAAGGTGTTTAAAGTGGGCAAGTTGGCCTGAGTTTTTAACTATTTCTACAATAAACGACATCATAATATCGGCACCGGTTAACGTGTCGCCGACTAAATAACGTTTACCTTGTAGTCGGTCGTTAAAGTAGCTAATTACTTTTACGGTTTCTGCATCGGCGTAATTTTCTAAAAACTCTGTTTTAGCGCCATCTTTTAAAACAAACATTTTAAGCAGTAGCGGTAAAATAGCTGAGCTTTCCGCAAAGTGAAGCCATTGTTGATACTCAACATATTCGGCAGTGCCGGCTTTTGGTGCAAATTTACCGTTACCGTATTTAGTAATTAAATAATCGGTGATCGCGCCAGATTCGGTAACAATTAAGCCATCGTCTTCAATCACTGGTGACTTACCTAATTGGTGTACTTTTTTAAGTTCGTCAGGCGCTAAAAAGGTCTCTGTGTTGCGCTGGTAGGCAACAATTTCGTAATCAACATCAAGCTCTTCTAAAAGCCAAATAATACGTTTTGAGCGCGATTTATTTAAATGGTGTAGTTTAATCATGTCAGTCCTTGTTGGCGTTACTACATGTGCAGTAACGCTTTATAAAATTTAAAGTGGCTCGTTAATTTTAACAACGGTTTTACCAAAGTTTTTACCATTTAGCATATCGTTAAACGCGCTAATGGTGTTTTCAATACCTTCTACCATGTGTTCGCGGTATTGTACTTTGCCTTCTTTAAGCCATTTTTGCATGTCTTGTGCAAATTCGTCGTAGCGGTGGCCGTAGTCGTCAAAAATTATAAAGCCTTGCATTTTAATACGTTTAGTAAGCAACTGCCCCATTAGCATTCCCATACGATCAGGCCCATCTGGGAGGCTGGTAGAATTATATTGCGATACTAAACCACACAGTGGCACACGGGCTGCGGTATTAAGTAGAGGTAATACGGCATCAAACACTTTACCGCCCACATTTTCATAATAAACATCTATGCCGTTATCACAGGCTTTTTCTAGCTGCTCTGCAAAGTCATCCGCTTTGTGATCAATACAGGCATCGAAGCCCAGCTTTTCAACAGCATGTGTACATTTTTCGCTGCCACCAGCAACGCCTACCACTTTACAGCCTTTAATTTTGGCTATTTGGCCAACGGTTGCGCCAACCGGCCCTGTCGCTGCAGCTACTACGACGGTTTCGCCTTCTTTAGGTGCGCCAATATCAAGTAAGCCCATGTAGGCTGTAAAGCCAGGCATACCCATAATACCGAGTGCGTACGATGGATTTTCTGGCTCTTTACCTAATTGCATAAGGCCTTCGCCGTTAGTAATGGCGTAATCTTGCCAACCGGTGTAAGCAAGTACCCATTCGCCTTCGCTGTATTTATCGTTTTTAGACTCTTCTACTTGGCATACGGTAGCGCCTACCATTACATCGCCCACATTAACCGGATCGGCATACGACTTTGCATCGCTCATGCGGCCACGCATGTATGGGTCAAGTGATAGGTAAATAGTGCGCAGCAGCACCTCGCCATCTTTAAGCGCTGGTAAATCTACTGTTTTAAGTTCAAAGTTTTCATCGGTAGGGGCACCGTGCGGGCGTGATGCTAAAGTAAGTTGACGACTAGTTGCAGACATAAAAATCTCCTCTTAAGAGTGAATTTACTTAGCGAATGTTTACGCGTTTAAAACCAGGTTGAGCCTAAACAATAATGCGCGCTAAGTTATACGAAAATAAAAATTTGTACCTTAATACACGAGCTTTGGGCGCGAGGCTGGTAATTCAAGCTTTGCAGAGTATTTATTCTAAACGGTTTATTTTAGCTTGCTAAAAATATGGCTATCGTAAAACACACCATTTTTATAAATTGCCTGTTTGAGAACAGCCTCGGCCTTAAAACCGCATTTAGTGAGTGCCTTTATAGAGCCAGTATTGCCAGCAAATACAGCGCCAAAAATACGGTTTAGGTTTGAGCTTTTAAATGCGTCATCGCAAATTTGCGAAATAGCCTGGCTCATTACTCCTTGCCCCCAAAAGTGGCTATTAAGCCAATAGCCTATTTCGCCACTGCGGCTATATTCAAATTCTCCAGGGGTGATACCAATACACCCCGCAAATTGCTCATCTACAACAATGGCCTTAACTATTCCACTTTTAGAGCCTTGGTTTATCCACCAGTCGGCGTCGGCTTGAGTATACGGAAATGGAATTTTAGAGGATAAAAAGCGCGTAACCTGTTCATCGTTTAAGGTATTAATAATATGTGGCGCGTCCTTTGGTTTAAAGTCTCTTAGGGTGATCATTGTTTTAATAAAGTGTCTGTTGCATACGGGTCAACTTAGCAAGCAATTAGAGATTGCACAATCACAAAGATTAACCGTTTACGCCTATAACTTTGTTTTAAAGTACTCTAATATAAGCAAAATATGATACCTGTTTAAGATACCTTTATGCACCCACACATAGCTGCCCTTTATAATAGTGCCCAAAAACCAAGCCGTTTAATTATAGGTTTAATGAGTGGTACCTCGTTAGATGGGCTCGATGTAGCACTGTGTAAGGTAACGGGCGCAGGTATAAATACGCAAATTGAAGTGCTGAACTTTACCACCGTTGACTATAACAACGAGTATAAAAGTAAAATAAAGCAGGTATTTGCCAAACGAGAGTGTGACTTAGAACTTGTTACCTTACTGCATCCATGGGTGGGTAAACTCCATGGCGATATGGTTAATCAGTGCTTACATACTTGGCAGGTGAATCCAGCAAGTATTGATGTAATAGCCAGTCACGGGCAAACAATTTACCACTGCCCACAGTCGCAGCATAATCATAAAAGCTTTACTAATGGCACACTACAAATTGGCGACAGCGACCAAATAGCCGTTACTACCGGCATTACAACGATTGGTGACTTTAGGCAAAAACACATAGCCGCAGGGGGCGAAGGTGCACCGCTTGCGGTATATGGCGATTACTTATTTTTTGCAAACCCCAATGAGAACCGCATTTTATTAAACATGGGTGGTATTGCTAATTTAACGTTTTTACCTAAAAGCGGTGATGCAAATAGCGTATTTAGTAGCGACATAGGCCCAGGTAACACCATTATGGATGCGTACGTACAGCAGAATTTTAAAGGCATGCACTTTGATGATGGCGCTAAAATAGCTAAAGCGGGCAAGGTAAATACAGCCTTATTAAATGCAATGTGTAGCAACACTTTTTTTGAGCTTGCGCTGCCTAAAACAACAGGGCCTGAAGTATTTAATTTAGCGTATTTGCATGCCGCTCAGCTGCAAACAAATACACAGCACTTAAGCCATGAAGATGTAATGGCAACTTTAAATATGTTTAGCGCAAGGGTAATTGCAAATGCGTTAAACGAATGCGCGCAAAGTGCTAAAGAGTGTGTGGTGTACGCAAGTGGTGGCGGTATTCATAACCCATTATTAATGGCGCACCTTAATGCGCTGTGCCCGACTATTAAAGCGTTTAAAAAGACTGATGATTTAGGCATAAACCCCGATGCCAAAGAAGCCGTACTATTTGCCATTTTAGCCAACGAATGCCTAGCAGGTGAGCAACAGCACCTAAATAATACTGCGCAGGGTATTGCTGGGGTCACTATGGGTAAAGTGAGTTTTGCTGATTAAGTTTTTATAAATTTGTATACCAACACATTAAAAAAACGAAAATAAACTTGAGCTCATATTCCGAAAGTATTTTTTAACGCCGTGTGGCTTAGTCTGGCTTTTAAGGGCTTGCTGATTTTTATAACCAGCCTCAAACGCATTTACTTGCATATCAAACTGTAAACTATTTTTTAAAGTGGCATTTAAGCCATGCAGCATCAATTGCATTACTAAGCAGTGGCTTTGGGTAATTTTACTTAATGTTAAATACACATAACCACGCTCTAAGTCGGCGTTAGTGAGTACTTTTTCAGTAAAGTATTGTGCATCACGGGCACTGGGATACGTTGCGCTCAGCGAAATAATATCGTTTTCGTGGGCGTCGTCAGGCAATACGCATTGCAGCGTTATTTCATGCATAGCACTGGCTTGCAAGGTTAACTGCTCGTATTCCATTGTGTGCCCCATAGCCGCAGAGAGAGGATCTTCAAACGATTGTAACGCAAATGTGAGTTGCGTCATTGGTGTGCTCATTTACTTCAACTTCTAGATTATAAAAAATACAGTTCGAGTTTAAATTATCACCTATTTTGATTGCAGTTTTATGACAAATTGCACTTAATCGGATAATCACTGTATTTTGATCAAAAAAGATCGCTATATGTTCTTTCTCATTCAACTTTGGAATGGTTTGTCACACATCTGGCATGAAGAGCTATATGTGGCAAGGCTTGTAGGGATGGTGCTGACGTTCCTTATTTGGGTTTTTCTCATAGACTTCTCTTCATAGGGAATAGAATTTGGTTTTTTAGGCTTTACCTAATCAAAGCATTAAATAGAGATTCTAAATTAATATTCCATACTTTATTTTTCTTGATTTAATACGGTATGGATAGCGTTTATTGTTTAAACTCGTACTAAAAGAATGTTCTGAAAGCTAAGCTATCTGATGTTAAAAATGTAGTAAGGCGTTTATCAGTGATAACCGCTCATTGATATTGGCTAAATATCGTCGTTAATTGATTAGTTAAACTGCTCTTTGCGCATATATTCATGAAAATAAGCGCTACGCGCAAATTGGGTTATTTAACTTTACCTAAAAACTTTAGAAAACTTAGTGATAGTAATACCTTAGGTAATTTGTTAAAACTATATAAAGCGTTAAGTCGGCAGAAATATGCGCGATGAGCGCACTATTAAATTGTTATAAGCCATGGGAAGATATGGAGTTTTTAATTAAGCCTCACGATGGAATTGGACCTGTCAAACTTGGAATGAATAGAGAGCAAGTAAGAGAATTACTTGCGGGCTTTTTCAGTCTGTCAGATGAGGCGAGTGATTTTTATTTTGATAGCTGTCTTCAAATTGAGTTTGAAAACGACTTAGTTAACTTTATCGGGGTTTCTCAAAACGAAAATTACCAACTTATGTTCGGTGATATTGACGTGTTTGATATTGATGGAAGTACTTTGTTTAAAGTAATTTCTGCTAATGAATCGGAGAGTCATTCATTTAATGAGTCAGAGTATATTTTCCCTGACCAAATAGTTACTCTTTGGGAAATGGATGAGCAATATGATTATATCGGCAATCATAAACGTAAAGTTTGGGCTCAGCTCGGTATTGGTACTAAATCCTACCTTAAAGTGGTAAGTGGCTTATAACAAGCAATTAAACAGGGATTAAAAACAGCGGGCTCTTCGCTTCGCTCAATTTTAGCCCACTATTTTTTAACCCGTTAATCGAGCGTTAGCAATTTAATTTAGCATGTGGAAATTTTTTTAACCCCTTTTGGTGTGTTCGGACGTTATTAAAAAATAATAATAAAATTTCAGGAAGAATATGAATAATAAAATACTAAAATCCCTCGCCATTGGCTCATTAGTTTTATGTAATTCAGTTGCTGCGGCAGATTGTCGTGATGTGTCAGAAATTATTGCTAAGCAGCTTGAAGATAACTACGTAATTCAAAATACGGCAACAAAGCTATCTAAGTTAATGCGCTCCAAGCTATTTCTCTCTGATTGCAGTCGCCTAGAATCAGCTGAAGATATAGCTGATTTTATGACTTTAGAATTAAACAAAATTGCTAATGATAAACACCTCTCTGTCGTTTATGACCCACAATGGGTAAATGAACTGAAAACATACCGTTCATCAGCACAAACTAAAGCGTTTTCGGATAGTCGAGCCATGGAGACTCCGACAGATAACTATGGTTTTAAAAAAGTTGAAATGCTTGATGGAAACATTGGTTACCTCGATATAAGAATGTTCTCTGACAGTCATTTAGGTGGTGAGACGCTTGAAAATGGGATGAAATTTTTACAGTATGCCGATGGTATCATTATTGATTTAAGGAACAATTTTGGTGGTAGCTCATTTATGGTAACTTCCTTAGCGAGTTACTTTTTTGACTTAGATACCGTCCACTTATCAACCTTTGAACAACGTGAAAACGGTGTGTTAACTCAAACGCAAGATTGGACGTCTCCATATGTTCCGGGTCCTAGGTTTAAAGATACTCCACTTTATATTCTCACCAGCAGAAATTCTGCATCCGCTGCGGAAGCCTTTAGCTATGCTATGCAAAGTTTGACTAGAGCAACCATTGTTGGAGAGGTAACTGCTGGTGCCGCTCATGGTAGAAGTGTAGAAATAGTCAATAACGATTATATTCTCACTTTACCATCTACACGACCTGTTGACCCTCGAACAAAAGATAATTGGGAAAGAAAAGGTGTAAAACCAAATATAGAAACGAACAGCGACAATGCACTCAATGTAGCTTATGCTGAGGTGCTTAATTCCTTAATCAAAAGTAATAGTAGCAACCTTAGTTTGCATCAATGGGTCTATCCATTGGTTAAAGCAAAATCCAGCCAGTACCAGCCAAGTCAGAGTGATTTCAATCAAATTATAGGTACGTATGGTAAGCGCAAAGTTTTTCAAGAAAATGGCAAACTTTTTTATCAATATTTAGATGATCCAGCTTTTGAAATAGAGCTACTTGATAAAGAAACTATTATTTTTAAAGCGTTTACTGAAGCACGGTTGCAAGCAATATATAAAGATAAAGAAGCCGTAGCATTGAAAATGCTCTCTTTTGGCGAGGATGCACGAGAGTTTCAGAGAACGATGTAAAAATTGCTAACAAGTTGCTTAAATGGACAAAAAACAGCTGGCTTTTGCTCGTTCCTCGCTAATTTTAGCCAGCTATTTTATTGCCGCTTAGCAAAGCGTTATATGCTTTTGAGGAATTCATGCTAACTATCGCTGAACAAAACAAAGAAGTGTATGTGAAGTCTTACTGTCAGAATTGGTTAAGGCTGCTCTCTCTACAAAAGTTCAGCGAAGCCCAGAAACTATTGGATTGCCCAAACAGCTACGGAGAAACTTGGACAGAAGCCAAATTGAAGTTTGCTGTACAGGAATATTACGACAACACATCGCCAGTAACATTCCATAATGTAGACCTTTCCAGATGTTTTCCCGAATATTTGGAAACCGAATCTGGACACCTAATTTTTGGTTTTTATCTTCCGTCTAATAGTGAGATTACGGATCTAACAGTGAAGTTTGAGTTTATCCCGCAAGGTAACGGATTTTATGCAGCAACTATCAACAACGTCCATGTGTTGTAAAAGGCACGCATATAACAACTCAATAAATACACTCACTGCGTTCGCTGGGACGCATACACGTGGGGCGGCTTCGCCATTATGCCTCACATGTCTGCGCCCGTTATTGAAAAGTTAGCTGCTTTGAGGTCAATCATTAGTAAGGTGTCATAGTGAGAATTTTAGTAACAGGCTCTGCCGGTAGAGTCGGGCGTGCAACCTATATTAAATTAATGTGCACCCATGACGTGGTCGGCATTGATAAAACGCCTTGCTCAACAGCCGATTACATTGGTGATATTCTTGATAGTGATCTGATTGATCGGGCTCTTAAAAATGTTGATGTCATCATTCATACAGCGGCTCTTCACGCTCCACATGTTGGTTTAGTACCTGATTCAGAGTTTCAGTCTATCAACGTAGACGCGACCGAGAAACTCGCTCTGGCTGGATTAAAAGCAGGTATTAAGCACTTTATTTTTACCAGCACTACTGCATTGTACGGCTATGCTTCAACACCTAAAGGTATTGCAGGTTGGATAAATGAAGACGTCACACCTCAACCCAAGTCGATTTATCATAAAAGTAAAATTGAGGCTGAAGCTAAGCTAGAAGAAATTTCAAAGTTGTTTCAGCTTCCAGTTACTGTGCTGCAAATGTCGAGATGTTTTCCTGAACCTGCGGATTTAATGGCAGTATTTCGCCTTACTCGTGGCATAGATGCTCGTGATGTAGCAAACGCTCATTTATGTTCTGTGGAAAAACGCTTAAGTGGTTTTAATCGTTTTATAATCTCAGGCGCTACACCTTTTCAACTTTCTGATTGTGAAGCTCTATATACTGATGCTGCATCTGTCATCGAGCATCAATGTCCTGACATCGCGCTAGCATTTAAACAAAGAGATTGGCAACTACCTCAAAGCTTAGATCGCGTATATGATTCATCATCTGCATGTGACAAATTAGGGTGGTCACCTATACATGGTTTTAAAAGCGTTTTGGAAATGTTAGATACTGAAATACCTGAAGTATTGCCAATTTTGAAACGCAGCTAACAAAGCAATTAAGAGTGATTCGGCATGGGCAGCGTTTTTACTATGCATTGCTTTTAACATTAGGCAAAGCGAGTTCGCCCTCAGTACACTCTTTTTTAAAAGTTTCATAATTTGTGCCTAAACTCGTTTGCAAGTTTAGTTTTTCGATAGCTGCCTGTATTAGCCCTTGTCCATCTTTTGTTCACTAAATGCTGGTGTTCATTTTTATTGAACGATATTAATTAGTGAACAGGTAAACTTAAATCCCTTACTGTAATTAGTCGAATAAGTACAAGCCTGATAAGTTACCTTTAGAGAGTTTATAACTGCTCAATTAAATAGCCCCTATGTTAAACGTAACGTTTAGCACAGGGCTTTGTGGTTTTAGGCTAACCGGCTTAACATGCAAAGCGCATTAAAACGAATACTGCAGCCTTAATGAGATTGCATTGCCCGATGTGATAGTACCGCCTGCATCAAAGTAGTCGGCTTTAATGTAGTCGGCCATAAACTTTATGTTTTTGTTTACGGTGTAGTTAACGCCGAGGGCGTAGGTTTTTGCGTCTTGGTTTTCTTGCTTGAGCCTAAGTAGGCTGTAGCGGCCTGTAATTTCCCAGCCTGGCTCTGAGCTTGCGCCGAGTTTTGCGTTTTTATACTTACGGTATCCGCCCGATAGTTGATAACCAAATTGCAAATAGCCGCCTTCGTAATCGTTAGTTGTATTTTCAATACTGGTTACTTGTGCTTGTTGCCACTCGGCCATCATGGTAAATCTGTCTTTTAGCCATAGTAGCTCTACGCCTTGTTGCGAAAGGCTATCGGCATTAATTTTATCGCCTTCTATTAATGAGTCGGCGGTATAAACTTCAAGAGGTTCATTTACTCTAAATTCGTTACCGTCGTACTGCCTCTCACTAAATGCTACCCCAAGGTGTAAAAGGTTGGTGTTTTGCTGCCATGGCACCCAAGTTACGCGCCCTGTAATAGCAGACGTTGCTTCGTCTTCATCGGGCTCGTAATAACCTAGCTGCCAATTTACTGAGGCTATGTCCCCGGAAAGGCTAATACCTAAGCTGCGTCCTGGTGAAAACGCTTCGCTTATCATGCTGCGTTCGAGCATTAGCAATTTACGCGAGCTAGTTAGTTTTTCTAGGCCAAAACCTTCTTTTTGTTGGCCTATGGTTAAATCGGCATATTTCCAGCCAGAGTATTCTAGGTAGGCGTCTTTTATTTCGGTTTCGCCATCGGCAAAGCCAAGCTGAAATTTACTTTTCCAGTTTTTGTTTATATCTGATTTAAAACTTAGGCGAGCGCGGCGTATTTCAGAGGTACTTTCTGAGCTGCTGCTGTCGTATTGCCCCTCTAACAAAGAGGTATCAAACTTGTTGTAGTCGAGCATGATATAGCCGCTTAGGTCTATGTCGTCGTTAATTTTGGCAAAGGTTGCGTTACTAACAAGGCAAAGAGCTGAAAGTGCCGCATAGGTAATCGTTTGTTTAGAGGTCATGTTAGGCTGCCTTTGTTTGTTTTTCGGCTAAGTAACTTACTTTTAGTTGCGCTACGTCTCTTAAAAAGTCGATGTGCTCTATATCTACGGCAACTACATTTAGGCCTGTGCGCTGTTTTAAATCATCGATTAGTGTGGCTTGGTTTTGCGGGGTTATGTTTTCTATGCGCTCGTAGCAAACGCTTTGTACTTCGTAGCGTTTTACAAATACGCTTGAGTCAATCAAAAAGGCAATTAAGCAAATAATACCATTAAGAATACTTAGCTCAATTAGGCTCATTTGCCCTACAGAGGTCAGTAAAGCAATGGCAGTAACAAGGAATAAGTAGGTCATTTCTTTAATAGAAATAGACTCAGTGCGATACCTTAGCATGGTGAATACAGCAAATAGCCCAAATGCAAATTCCATTGACATATCAACGCCGTGCAGCAAAAAGGTAATAATAAAAACGCCTACGCCAAATAAAATAAACGAGCCTGCTACCACTGCATTTTTACTTACGCGAAAGTAACAGCCATAGCAAAGTACAGCCAGCGATAGGATGTTTACTAAAAAGCGGGAAAGAAAAATAAGATCTAATTTGGTCATTTTAATTATTCTCTAAAGGTAAAGGCAGGTTAGTGCGGTTAAGGTGTTTTAAACGGGCTAAAACAGGTTTAAAGCGGTTTACTTTTAAGCGCTCGGGGTAGAGCAAAGCACAGCCAATGCAGTATTTACTAAACGAGGCAGGGAATATGTGGTGTTTGCTCATAAGTTTATAAAATGGCGAGCGTTTTGTTTTTTTACTTTGTTTAAGCTCGGCAATAAAAAAGCCCGGTAAGGTTATTTTGTTATCGCCTTTTGGGGTGTTGTACCACAGGTTAAAATCAAGCGTTAAACGCTCGGCTTTTTCTTCGTTAGCTAGGGCTATGCGGTTATAGCCGCTTTGCTGGGTTACATTTAAATGTGCAAAGCTGTTTTTCATTTGCTCTTTAATAAACGCCGTGCTGTTAGCTTGCTGGTTGTTAGTTTGCGCGAGCTTTATACGTGTTTTTACGGTGCGGCTTTGGCTGTTTTTTAGTTTTACTTCTAGGTATTCGGTGGCGGTATCAACGTAGCGCCTTTGGCGTACTTTGTAGCGATTAAGCTTACCGTTATGGTGAGCTTTATATAAATCAAGTTCGGGCGTATCAAAGTACTGATTATAGTAAGAGAATAAACGCTTGCCTTGTATATCAAGTACCCGATACTGGCCTTGTATATGAGTAAGCAGCTCAGGTAAAAACGATAGTGGCAGCATAAACTTACTGTCTACACGGTTCATTAAATTAGCGTTATTAAGATCGTTTAATCCGTAACCTTCAAACGGAATAAGTAACTCGTTAATTAAGCTTGTTAATGAGCCATGCGCATCTGGTTTTTCAGACTGAGCCTGCTTATTTTTAGTGTTTATAGCAGTAATTGCTGCTGGTGAGGTAGAAGTATCCTTTTCAAAAAGTTCATCCTTAAAACGTGCTTGAATTGTCATAATTTTCTCAGATTATTAAATTGCAAAGTAATAGAGTGCAGTGCCAGCGTGCTGACACCGCATCAAGGATGGGTTGTTTATCTAGAGCAAAATCCGCTGCCATCACCCGCTGAGGGCAATGTGCCATCAAGCTGCGCGGCCATATTTGCTACGCGGTACTCCATAAAAGACGTTAAGCCGTAAAACTGCCCCGTGGTAGAGGTTAGGTTTTGCTCAAAGTAGGTTGAGCCATAAAAGCTAGTTGGGTCGTTTTGTACGTGCTCACGAATTAAATCGGCTATTTCATTTACGCGTGCGTTAAATGTGTCGCTTGAAAGTGAGCCATTAATAAGCTGTGTTAAGTAACTGTGGTACGTATCGAGGTGGCTTTGCTCGGCAAATACATTAGCAATTAATGGGCGCTCGCTTAATGCGCCGCTTACAGGCTCATCAATGTAGAGCTCTCTTACATCTACGCTATTACAATCCATGTTAAAGGTGCCGAATGACTCGTTAAAATCCCACGGCAAAATGCTAAATACGCCATCGTCATCGTAAATATAATAGTTATGTGCAAGCGGGCCGTGGTAGCTATCTAAATTAGACAGTGAAGTGCTTACCGACATATAACGCAGCAGCGTGTCTATATCTATGGCGGTGCTTTCGCCTTTATCGAGCGATTCAACAAAGTTAATAAAGGCGCCGTTATCGGTGGTGTCTTCGTTGGTTTGCAGGTTTATATCGGTATAGCTTTGTATGTCGTCACCTAGCCATAATAAATCGCTGCCTGTGCCATCTGGCTTGTATAAATCGCCATTACTGTTGGCAAAGTGTTTTTCAACAAATTCGCCATCTACGGCTTCTACCATTAAATACAAACCAAATAGTTCGCCGTTTACATAAAAGTTAACGTAAGCATGCTCAGGCGTTGGCACACCCATTTCATCCATAAGCTCGTAGGCGATTACTTCACGCATGTACGACGGGTCGTTAAACGAGTTTTGTAGTGTGAATTTTTTTAGCCCAAAAAACTTTTGCCCCGACACATATTCGTTAATATCAACCTTAAAGCTGTAACGGTCGCTGCTAGAGTTGGCAACGCTGCTTAAACTTGAGCCGCCTTTAGTGCGAATAGCCACGCTATCGAGTGTTACCCCATTAAAGGTAATAGCGGTTTCGTGGTATTCCTCATCAAGTGGGTTATCTAGAATGTCTTGCCAGTTTTCATCGCTAATTGTAATAGAAAGCGTATTAACGGCCGTAGGTGTAAAGGCGGTTGCAACTGTATTTTCACTACTTGGGGTAGGTGTTAAAAACGCATGAGTAAAGCCTGTACCGCTACTTAGGCCGTAACTAAAGCCTGTGGCTACATCACTTTCATCCCAGTCAATGTAGTCAATTACTTCATCGTTGAGTATTAAGCTTAGCCCGTCTTCTTTGCCTAGTTTAAAAGGGACGTAGTAAGTGCCTGGGTCTTCATCGGTGGCATAAATAGTAATGTATTCACCTGCGTATAAATCTATGTCGGGCAGGGTTACGGGGTCTATGTCGTCGCTTTCATCAATAACTTGGTAGTTGGCTAAGTTAATTGTATTTTCGCTGTTGTTGTATAGCTCAAACCAGTCGTTGCCATCGTCTGCGGCGCTTGCCACTATTTCGTTAATAACGAGTGGCCCGTGGGTTGCTTGGCTGTTTGAGCTAAGCTCTGTTGGAGTGAGTACCGCAGTTGCATCGCTGCCATCTGGGTAGCGGCCATAGCTGTAACCACTCAGCGCTTGGCCTTTATTCCACGATAACTGCTCTATAATTACATTGTTACTGTAAAGGCTTACGGTATCGCTTGCGCCTAATTTAAACGCTACGCTTGGCAGGTCGCCTAAATCATCGGTGCTTGCGTAAATGCGGTAAAACTCACCAGGCGATAACGTAATATCAGGTAGAGCAAATTGCTCGTTATTGTCATCACTTAGTGTGTAGTCAGCTAAATAAACATCGCTACTGCTTGTTACATAAAGCTCTATCCAGTCCTCGCCGCCGCTGCTGTCTTTTGCTACTACTTCGTTTATACGCAGTGGTGCATCTTCAGCAATTAGCGTTGTAACAAGTGTAGAGGTATCGGCTGTTTGGTTAGCTGCACCCTCTGTTGGCGTTAGTGTTTGCGCGGTGCCGGTGCCATCGGTATATAAGCCGTAACTAAAGCCTTCAGCGGCTTCGCCTTCTTCCCAATCAAGTACAGACACCGCAGTGCCGTCCTCATATAACGTAACCGCATCGTCGCTCCCTAGTTTAAAGGTAACGTAATAACCGTTATCGGGCGGGGTGTCGGTTTCATCAATGGCTTGAATAACAATAAATTCACCTTGGGAAAGCGCTACTGCGGGTAAAGCTTGAGGCTCTCTGTCGGCGTTATCATCAACAAGTGAAAATACCGATAGGTCGGCTATATCTTCAGTGGCGTATAGCTCAATCCAGTCGTAGGTGGTATCGCTTGGGCTTGCGACAATTTCGTTAATAACTAAGCCCGTGGAGGTGGTTGTTGATGATGAGTCAGTTTGCTCTGTGCTGCTATCGGTTGTTTGCTCAGTTTCGCCACAGCCATATAAAAATGTAGTAGAGGCAATAACTGAATAAAATATAAAAGGTTTTATATTCATGTATGCACGCTTATTATTTTATTAAAGTGGGCAAACTATAAAAATAGAAGGTGCAAACAATGTGTAAACATTCAGTAATATTCAGTATAGTGAGCTTAATTACTCACTTTAAAAGTTACTTTAACCTTATGTTTAAACAATTAATTTTATTGTGCGCGTTAAGCATGCCGCTTGTAAGTAATGCCGCTACTGCGCCATTTTCGGGCGATATTACAACTGATGTACTATTAAGCGATTACGATAAGTTTAATAAGCAGTACAACGCATTTACGCCAACCGAGCAAGATATAGCCTTAATGCAAAAGCTAGAAGGCAAGGCATTAGTTGTATTATTTGGCACTTGGTGTCACGACAGCCAACGCGAAGTCCCAAAGCTTATTAAGTTACTTGATGCGTCTAAGGTAAAACTTGCAAGCGTTAAATATGTGGCCGTGGGTTACAACAAGCAAGACGACGCTGGAATAGCACAGGCGCACGACTTGCAATACACGCCAACGTTTATAGTAAAAGACGATGGTAAAGAGTTAGTACGCGTAATTGAAAAACCAACGGGTACATTGGCACAAGATTTAACGCAGGGTTTGTGAGTAGAGCTTGGGGCTGTGAGAGCTTACTGATTCAGCCTAATAGACTTATAAGTTAGCTTGTGGGCTGTTATGAATGATCTCTTAGTATTTCAATATGAGAGGTCAGGATTTTACCCCTTTGTTTTTTTAAGGAGGAAGTATGTTTTTAAAAAGTGATGTAGAAAAGCTTGAAGAAAACTTTAGGTTAGCTAAGCAGGCATTACCTGATATTGATAGTTCTAGTGGCTACCCTAATTATCCTGAAGTTATTTCTGAATTTATGAATAGTCTATGTTCCCCTCCGTGGTTAAAAATTGATTATGACCCAAAAGAAGTAAAAAATATCATTTCAAATATAGATAATGCTTCCCCTGATAATTTACGTAATATATTGACAGATGCAAATCGTATTGAACGTTTTGGTTGTGGGCAATGGGCAGTAATTTTAGGCGGAGATTTTTTTCCTTTAGTTATAGCTCGTGCTTATGAGCTCACAAAACCCTAACAAACATAAGCGATAGAGGACAAACTGTCTCACACATCACGAGTTATCAACGCTCGCTTTAACGTTTATGTAAATTTACGACGCGCGTTAAATTCACTCATTTAAAAATTGAGCACTAAATAAACTTTTTTCGAATGCTTGCGCAGCATGCGAAGACGGTCTGTCTTTATAATGCAGTTGATAAAGAGGGCGAGAGAGTTGCTCGTTATTTTTTTGGCTCAGGCGCGTTAATTTGCCTAACTGCACTAAATCTTCTGTGACTACGTTTGGCAATAAAGCGACCCCCATACCTTGAGCAACAGCCCTTACAATGGCTTCGTTGCTGCCTAATTGCATACTTTGCTCAGCCTGTACGCCATGCTCTGCTAATAACTTTACAGACATTTCTAACGTGCCAGAGCCTGGCTCGCGTAATAGCCAAAACTGCTCGTTTAACCACGCTTTTAAGTCTTTAGTGGGCTTAAAGTTGCTCGGTATAACCACACTCATTAAATCATTTTGCCAGTGCTTACTAATAATGTGCGGCTCGGTAGGTGTGCCTTCAACCAGTGCTAAATCGATAGTGCATTCAAGTAAGGCATGCTCAATTTGCGCGGTATTAGCCACTTGTACTTCTACTTTTATATGCGGGTACTGCGCACAAAATTTGGCTAAATAAGGCGGTAGCCAATAACTGGCAATGGTGGTGCTGGTGCCTATAACTAATGTACCGCGCTTAAGCCCTGTGCGCGATTTAATATCTTCAATGGCGGCTTTTTCGATAGCAAAAATACTGCGGGCGTGATCATACAAAGCTTGGCCGCCTTCGCTTAAGGTGAGCTTTTTACCCTTAGATGCACGTTCAATAAGTTGAATATTTAACTGATGCTCTAGCTCTTTTAGCGCTTTAGAAACAGCGGGCTGGCTTATACAAAGCGCTTCGGCTGCGCCTGAAAAGCTACCCAATTTAGCCACTGTATAAAACACCCTAAGTGCATGTAAGTTCATTGTATAACCTTAAATTGCATAACTCTAAATTGTATAACTTTAAGTTATCAAATCATGATTTTAATATATTGGAGTTATATTTTGAGCTTTCTTACAATTAAGTCAACACATCAATATGGTTTAAGTGAGGGAATATTATGCTTAGCGCTATTAAAAATAGTTTTCAGCCTTTGGGTATTAATACTAAGCAATACGGCGATACGCGCTGGTGGTTAGGTATGCTGCTGGTGGTTGTGTTAGCGGGGGCATCTGTTGCATTAAGTAAGTTACCTATAATGCAAAGTGCGCAATTTAGCTCCTTAACAATTGGTATTGTGCTTGGCATTATTGTGGGTAACAGTGTGTTTTCGCGTATAGCTACGCGTACAGATGTAGGCGTTGATTACGCTAAAAGTATATTACTCAAAGCGGGCGTTATTTTATTTGGGTTTAGAATTACTTTTGCGCAAGTAGCGGATGTAGGCTGGCATGGCCTATTAACCGATGTGGTAATGCTGCTTGGTACGTTTATATTAGCAGTACAGCTAGGTAAGCGCGTTTTTAAGCTTGATGAACAAACAACCATACTAATAGGTGCGGGTAGCTCTATTTGTGGCGCCGCAGCGGTAATGGCAACTGAACCAGTTATAAAAGCACAAGCGCATAAAGTATCTGTAGCGGTGGCAACGGTTGTGGTGTTTGGCACGTTAAGTATGTTTGCCTACCCAATTATGTTTGAATATATGGGTGTGAGTGAGCATGCGTACGGTATTTTTGTTGGTTCAACCATTCATGAAGTTGCGCAAGTGGTAGCAGCAGGGACTGCGGTAAGTGCCAATGCAGCCGACACCGCCGTGATTGAAAAAATGCTACGCGTAATGATGCTTGCGCCATTTCTAGTGGGCTTATCGTTTTGGCAAAGTAAAAAGCATGCAAACATAAACGCACATGGCGGCGAGCAAAAATCAGGAATTACAATCCCTTGGTTTGCAGTGTTATTTATAGTGGCAAGTGGCGTGCATTCGTTATCGGTTATTCCGCAAGGTACTACAAGCGCTATTATATGGTTTGACAATATACTACTTACCATTGCCATGGTCGCACTTGGGCTGCGTACACATGTTGGCGCTATTCGCCAAGCGGGTATAAAGCCACTGCTATTAGCTGGCTGTTTATTTTTGTTTTTAACCTTAGCTGGCTTTGCCATTAATATAGGCATTGCGCAGCTGTTTTAAATATAACCTGGTGGAGGTAGATTGGCTTAAATAGGCCAATCTACTTCGTTTAGGTGATCGAGCTGCTGTGTTTTATTACTGTGCCCGTGCCATTTATTGGTATAAATACCATTTGGATCATACTGCGCCGTTTGTTTTTGTATATTAAAGTGGCGGCCGCCACGCGGATCAACCCCCACACCGGCTATGTACTGCCAGTTGCCCCAGTTTGCTGCTACATCGTAATCAATCAATTGTTGCTCAAAATAGGCTGCGCCGTATCGCCAATCAAGGCCAAGCTCGTTTACTAAACAGCTTGCTGCAATTTGCCTTGCTCGGTTTGAAATGTAACCCGTAGCGTTTAGTTCTTCCATAATGGCATTTACAAGCGGGTATGGCGTTGTGCCGTTACACCAAGCAGCAAAGCGTGTAGGTGTAAAAGTAGTAAGCGGTTTAGTTTGTTTTTGCCCTTTAAAGCTAAACAGGTTGTTACCTGCTTTAAGTGCGTGCCATTTAAAATACTCTCGCCATAGCAATTCAAATTTAATCCAGTAAGTAGACTCGTTTGCTGTATTGCATTGCTCGTAATTTTCTACGGCTTTGTAAACTTGTTTTGCACTTATACAGCCAAAGGCAAGCCAAGTACTAAATTTGGTGGTGTTGTTAAAGCCATCAAGCTCGTTGCGAGTCGTTTTATAAGTACTTGGCATTGCGCCTGCAAAGTATTGCTTTAAATGAGCTTGCGCACTGTTAAGCCCGCCATGCATTACGCCTTTATTTGTTATACGTTCTATAGGTTTTTTTGCGCATAAAATTATTGGCTTAGGGAGCAAACCGTTTGGCAAAGTAGAAGGTGTAATGGGGCTATTGGCGGCCTCTACCTTTTTACGAAACGGGGTAAAGTGATTAGGTAATTCGCTTAAATCAAAAGGGAGGTCGCTTTGTTTATAGAGCGTGTCTTGCAGCGTTCCTGTAAATTGTGTATTGGGGCAATGTGCTTTGAGTAAGTTTATTTGGCGTTGCTCGTACACGCCAAATTGTTCGCTGTATACAACTTCATCAATATTTTGCTCATTAATACGCGCTTTTAAAAGCGATACGGGTTCGCCCTCAAGCACATACAGGGTTTGCCCGCGCTCAATAAGTGCTTGTTGTAGTTCGTACAAGCTTTGCATTAAAAACTGCTGTTTGTGTATGCCATAAGGTTTTTGTTGGTAGTTATTATTTTTAAACCAGTGCGGGTTAATAACAAATACAATATCAAGCGCGCATTGCTGCAACATAAGGTCACTAAAAATTGGGTTGTCGGTTAGGCGTAAATCGTTTTGTAGCCAATATAAAATGCGTTTGCTCATACTCATGCTCTGGTTTTTGTAATCATTAAGTTTACGAAGCAAAAGCGGGTAGGGATTAGTTTTGAGGTATTTAATGCGGTTTTGAAAAGGGCGATAAACTTACCGCCCTTTAGTGTTTAAAAGTCGTGTTTAAAAGTATTGTTTTAACTTACTGGTTTTTGTTCTGCTATCCAATCGTTTATAACGTCCTCAAGCACTGCCATAGGCAATGAGCCTTGGCCAATAACAGTGTCGTGAAAGCTGCGTATATCAAATTGAGCGCCGAGTTCTTTTTCGGCTTTTGCGCGAAGCTCTCGTATTTTTATTTCGCCCATTTTGTACGAGAGCGCTTGGCCTGGCCATGAAATATAACGATCTATCTGATCTTCCACTGCGCTTTGTGGTAAAGCGGTGTGACTGGCTAAGTAATCAATTGCTTTTTGGCGGCTCCAACCAAAGGCATGAATACCGGTATCAACCACTAAGCGCACTGCACGCCACATTTCGTAACCTAAACGACCAAAGTCACTGTACGGGCTTTGATAAAAACCAGCTTCTTTACCTAAGCGTTCTGTGTATAGTGCCCAACCTTCGCCAAATGCAGAGTGGCTAAGTGTGCGTCTAAATTCGGGGACATTTAGCTCCATAGCAATGGCGTTTTGTAAATGGTGCCCGGGTATGGCTTCGTGCAGACTAAGTGCTTCTAAATTATATAAAGGCTGCAGTTTAGGTGTTGAGGCTAAAAAGTAAGTACCAGGTGAGCGGTTATCTGGTGGTGGCATATAAAACGCACCACGACTTGCTGAGCCCTTAATAGTAAAGGTGTTACGCGGTAAGTGGCCAAAGTAAGTGGGCAATTTTCCATACATTTTTTGCGTAATGAACGCGGTTTTTTCTAGCAAGTCTTGCGCGTCTTTTGCGTAAAACTGCTTATCGCTCGCTAAAAATTCTAAAAACTCACTATAGGTGCCATCAAAGCCTACTTCATCAATAATATTTTGCATTTGCGCTTTAATACGCGCGACTTCTTTAAGGCCTAGTTGATGTATTTGTTTAGGTGTGGCGCTTGTTGTGGTGTAGTAATTAACCGTGTACTTGTAATAATCAAGCCCGCCTTTCAAGCTTGCTATGCCCGGCTGCGCTCTACAGTGTGGCATATAGTCATTTTCAAAAAAGTCGTAAAAATGCTGATACGCAGGAATTACTTTATCTTTAATTACGGCTTGGGCTTTTTGTTTTAAGTT
Source organism: Pseudoalteromonas sp. P1-11 (assembly GCF_001399995.1). Lineage (NCBI taxonomy): Bacteria > Pseudomonadati > Pseudomonadota > Gammaproteobacteria > Alteromonadales > Pseudoalteromonadaceae > Pseudoalteromonas > Pseudoalteromonas sp. P1-11. Next base: position 31,730 of record NZ_LJSP01000016.1, on the reverse strand, counting down.
TGATTTTTGCGCTGTATTAAATGTATTAGGTATACGCGTAAAGGGCTCGTAAAGGGCGCTGTTTTCGGGGTTTTTAACTATGTGTGCGCTAATGCTTTGGCTGTAATTTTCAAAGGTTTTACAGTAATGGGTAAATCCTGTTTTTATTCCCTCTTTCATTAAATCAATATTTTGCTGATTAAAGCGCGGGTAGTCGGCAAGGCTGATTAAAAATGCGTTGTAATCATCAGCTGTTAAAAAAGCCATATTAGCGGGTGCTTCTGCAAAGTAGGTATGCCAGCCACTTAAAAAATTTACCGGAAAATACTTATCTTGATAAAGGTAGCTTTGCTGCTCGGTTTCTCGCTCATATTTAAATAAGCGGTAGTTCATTAGCTGATCCTTGTTGAGCGTTTTTGGATCAATGTTGGCTAAGCTTTCTAGTACGCTGTTGTTATAAGCTTGGCGCTTTGCAATGGCTTGCTCGCTCCAATTTGGTAATGTGCCGTTTGGTTTCCAACCGTCTGGATCGGTTCGAAAAAATATTTTTTCAGCTTTGGCATTTTGCCAGTGGTTATCAATAATTGTTTTTAAATCGCTGTTGCTGTCGGCAAGGCATGATAGCGAGGTGGCTGCTAAGCAAATAGCTAAAATACGTTTTTTAAACATAGTGATCCGTTATTGGCGAGTTAGTCGCGCTTTTTTATTTTAATTTGTGCTCAATATAGTACCAAGTTAACTTAATCAATGCGCTTACTTTTACAACCTGTATTTATTGGTTTTGTATTATGATTGAGCAAATTTCACTGCATAACTGAGTGGCGCACTAGTTTATTGTTTTATCAGCGTTTAGAATGATAAAAACTTACTATAAAAAATGACCGTCATGTTTAATAAAGTAATCGCCTTAATTGATGAAGCAAACAACCAAGACCCAAACAGTGAGCAATTTAATGGGGAGAGTGTTCCTAAAGAGTATTTATACTCACAGCGTATGAGCGATATGCTAACTCGCTTTAAGCCTGATGCCGATGAACTCATGCAAATTGCAGTGCGTGGGCAGCATATACAACGTTGGAAGTCGCCGCGTAGCGACTTTGCAATGAACAAGCAGGGCTATCATCAATGGCGCAGTGCGCTTTATATATTTCATGCAAGTAGTGTTGTTGCACTTATGGAGCAAGCTGGATACAGCGATGCTGAGCAAAACAGAGTGTACGATGCAGTTGCTAAAAAAAATATTAAACGTAACCCAGATAGCCAATTAGTAGAAGATGTAGCAAGCCTAGTATTTATTGAGCATTACATGCTCGGGTTTGCTAATAGTAAGCCTGATTACGATGAGCAAAAATGGATAGGGATTATTCGCCGTACATGGCAAAAAATGTCAGACGACGCGCATGAGTTTGTACTTGCAGGTAATATTACATTACCAGCGCCGCTTGTTGGGCTTATTCATAAAGCACTTGAGTAAAGTAGTGTAAGTTAAGTATTAAAATAAAAGGATTTTAGAATGTTATGCCCACGCACAAATACCTCTCTTGAGCCGTTATTAATTGGCGGGATTACTGTTTTTACGTCAGCGCAAGGCGGCGTATTTTTTGATAACAGCCAAATTTTTAAGTTTAGCTCGCCTGAGTTAAAGCATGGTCAGGTTCTACTTAAGTATTTGAGTAATTACATTGAAGGTGAGGGCGATGTATCATCGCGAGTAAATTGCCCAAAGTGCTTAGGGTCTGTTGAACTTTGCGGATTAAAATTTGTTCAAACTAGGGGCTATTTAATCACGGCGCGAGGTTTGTAACCTAGTGGACTAAGTAAAAGCCAAGCAACAAAGAGTAAATAGTCCCTAGGAAGAACCCTTTGGGTAGCGCCTGTTTGGCATTAATGCTACGTTATCGCCTATTTATGGGTGCCTTGCCTAAATACCAAACAGGCTGCTGCAAATTTAACCTTGAAAGATCAACAGACCCTAGATATAGTGATGATGCGCCGGTATTTTTCACCGCTCAAAGTTGTTGAAATAGACGAGTGCCCAGGTTGCGCTGGCATATGGCTTGATAGCGGGGAGCTTGCAAAAATACACGAAAACCATTTAACACCCAAAGAGCGAAAACTGCTAGCGCATGAAATGGCCACCAATCATGGGTTTGTATCTATTAAGCCGCCAAAATCTAAGTATTACCCCAAAGCGCCTAAAAATACCCAAGACACCACAGTTGAACGGCTGGTGCAATTGGCATTACTTAATCTTTAATACCCAGCCTCAAAATAAAACACTCAATTAAACTAATTGGTATAAAGCATAAAAAACGGCGTACTAAAAAGTACGCCGTTTTTTGTAGTAAATTAACTCTGACGAATTTATTTATTACGGTTTTCTTTGGCAAAGGCACGTATTTTACGTTTTTGCGAAAGCGTTACTTTGTTAGTACGCCCTGCAAATGGGTTATCACCTTCTCTAAATTCAATTTTGATTGGGGTGCCCATAATTTTAAGTGCTTTACGGTAGTAGTTCATAAGGTAGCGTTTGTAGCTATCTGGTAAATCGTGAACTTGGTTACCGTGAATTACAATACGTGGCGGGTTATAACCACCGGCATGCGCATATTTAAGCTTAACACGACGACCACGAACAAGTGGCGGCTGATGATCGGCCTGCGCCATGTCCATAATACGGCGTAGCATTGCGGTGCTAATACGTTTAGTTGCTGACTCGTACGCTTCATCTACCGATTCAAATAAGTGGCCAACACCTGTACCATGAAGCGCAGATATAAAGTGTAAGCGCGCAAAATCAATAAACCCTAAACGGCGATCAAGCTCTGTTTTAATGCGATCTTTAACGTAATCATCAAGCCCATCCCATTTGTTCACGGCAATAACCAATGAACGACCTGAGTTAAGCGCAAAACCTAATAAGCTTAAGTCTTGATCAGAAATACCATCGCGAGCATCAACAACCAGTAATACAACGTTTGCATCTTCAATAGCTTGAAGAGTTTTAATTACTGAGAACTTTTCAACTACGTCGCTTACTTTTTTACGCTTACGAACACCTGCGGTATCTATTAAAATATATTCTTTGTCGTTACGAGTCATCGGAATATAAATAGAGTCGCGGGTGGTGCCTGGCATATCGTATACAATTACACGTTCTTCACCGAGTATACGGTTTGTAAGTGTAGACTTACCTACGTTAGGGCGGCCAATAATAGCCAGTTTTACTGGTTTATCGGCAAACGCTTGGTGGTCTGTATCGTCGCCTTCGGCTTCTTGATAAAGGTCGATTAACTCTTCATCGTCATCAGTAACGTCTTCATCTAGTGCTGCAAGCTCTGCAATTACAGGCTGTAAAGTGTGCTCTAAAAGCTGTGTAATACCACGCCCATGTGCTGCTGCAATATGGTGAATATTACCTAATGATAATTGATAAAATTCTGCACAGTTTGAGTCGGCGTCAATGCCATCTGTTTTGTTGGCAACCACAAAGCTTTTTTTCTCTTGCTTGCGCAAGTGATTAGCAATGGCTTGGTCAGCAACGGTCATGCCTACGCGGGCATCAACCAAAAACAACACAATATCGGCTTCTTCAATGGCAAGTAACGACTGGTCGGCCATTTCGGTTTCGATGCCTTCTTCAGAGCCATCAATACCACCCGTGTCTACCACGATAAATTCATAGCCATCGTAATTAGCTTGGCCATATTTTCTATCTCGTGTTAAACCTGGAAAATCGGCTACGAGTGCATCACGAGTACGTGTTAAACGGTTAAATAATGTGGATTTGCCCACATTGGGTCGCCCAACTAGAGCGATCACGGGAAGCATAAACTACCTCTTTAAAAAACAACAAAAGGCTTCGCAGTGCGAAGCCTTACAAAAAACCTTTAAGTGTTAGCTAGTTAGTTAGGGGTGTTTACCACACTAACTTCACCATCACGGGTGTATAAAATTAGCTTGTCGTCGGCTACAACCGGCTCAACAAAAAAGCCTGAGCTGTCAAATTCTTCACGAGATACTAACTCGCCAGTGTCTTTGTTTAGCCAATGTAGGTTACCTTCTTGGTCACCTAAAGCTAAGTGGCTACCTGCAACTGCAGGGCCTGTTAGGTACCAACCACGTAGAGCGGGTTGGCTCCAACGTTCAATACCTGAATTTTTATCTAATGCGTAAATTACGCCTTCGCTATCTACTAGGTAAATAGTTTGTGCATCCATCGCTATTTCGCGGTAGCTGCTGTATTCACGTTTCCATACAACATTACCAGAGCGAATATCTACCGCTGCTAGGTTACCGTTGTATGCAATAGCATAAGCGTAAGGGCCGCTAATAATTGGTTGTGTGTCTACATCAACTAAGCGCTCAAATTCTGATGCACCTTTAGCAACGGCAATTTCTGCACTCCATGCTGAATAACCGCTCTCAGAAATGAGTACACTTAATTTACCTGTTTCTAAGCCTACTAACACACCACCGTTTGCAACTGTTGGTGAGCTTTGGCCACGCAATGTAAGCGGTGGTACTTCTTGTTCGAAGTTCCAGCGTTCTTCGCCTGTATCTGGGTGCAGCGCTAATAGTTTACCCGAGCCTAAATTAACAAAAATTAGGCCATCGCCCGCAGCTGGTTTTGATAACGCTTCGCCTGGCACATTTTTACGCCATACTTCTTCACCCGTTTCGCGGTCAAGAGCAATAATAAATCCGTGCTCAGAGCCTACGTAAATTTTACCATAAGCTTGTAATATACCGCCTGATAATTTAGCTGTGCCGTTATCTGACCATGGCCAAAACGATAAGTCTTCACGTACGTCGGTTTCCCATAACGTGTCGCCATTGGTAAGCGAAAGCGCTTCAATTTGGCCTTCGCGGCTAGCTACATAAATAGTGTCTTTGTATACAGCAGGCGATAAGCGAGAAAAATAATGTTCTACACCACTGCCAACCGACTCTTGCCACACTACGTCTGTTTCAAATTGATTAATAATTTCAGGAAGTACTAACTCGTCTTCGTCATCACTTGATGAACAACCCATTAGCGTTGCCATGCACAGTGCGAGAGTTGCTGTTGTTATTTTTTTCATACCTAAAACCTTATGCCGCTGGGCTAGTTACTGCTAGGTCGTCTAATTTAATTTGTAATAAAGGGTTTGTTGTTAACCCGCCTGCATCGGCAGCTGCTTGATACGCAGTGCGAGCTTGGTCTTTATTACCTTGTGCAATGTAAATATCGCCTTTTAGCTCAGCTACATTGGCGTTATATGCCTCTGGTAGTGGCGAGTTTAATGTACTTAGGGCTTCGTCAAATTTACTTTGCGCAAGTTGAATACGTGCTAAACGCGTAATGGCAATGGCTTTAAGCTCTTCGCTTTGGGCGTTTGTAACAATCCAGCTAAGTTTTTCGCTAGCAAGGTCTAATTTTTTTGCATCAACAGCGTCTTTTGCCGCAACAAAAGCGGCTAAAGTTGCATAGCTTGTGTCTTGGTTGTTTTTAATGAATGTATCGGCTGCGCCAAGTACATCGTCACTTTGTACAAGTGTTGTATATTCGTCAGACGCTTGCTCAGCAGTTGTAATTTGGTTTTGGTTGTATGCTTTCCAACCGTATAAGCCGCCTAAACCTACAATTACACCTAGCGCAAGTGAAATACCGTTTTCGCGAAAAAAGCGCTTAATGGCTTCTGCTTGTTGTTCTTCTGTTGAATAAATGTCCATTATTACCTCTTAAGTTAGCTTAGCTATTGATAAGCTCAGCTAATAGCGCTTTAGCTTGTTCTAATTCTAGTGTGACTTGCTCTTTACGCTCACGTAAATATTTTATGGTCACAACGCCTTTTTCTAATTCATCTTCGCCAATAATAACAGCCACTAGTGCATCGCTTTTATCAGCTCGTTTTAGTTGTTTTTTAAAGTTACCGCCGCCGGCATGCACCATAACGCGTAAACCGGGTACGTCGCTACGCAGTTGCGCTGCAATGGCAGGGGCTTGTACGCTGGCTTTGTCGCCCATTGCCGCTAAATATACATCAGCATTGCGGCGAATGTCACCTACGCACTCAAGTGCTTGGAGTAACAGTACTAAGCGCTCTAGACCCATAGCAAAACCAACTGCGGGCGTTGCTTTGCCGCCAAGTTGCTCAACTAAGCCATCGTAGCGTCCGCCAGCACACACTGTACCTTGTGCGCCTAGGCTATCTGTTACCCATTCAAATACTGTGCGGTTGTAGTAGTCTAAACCACGTACTAACTTTTCATTAACCGTGTATATGACGCCAGCTGCGTCTAAACGTTCACATAAATTTGCAAAATGTTCTTTTGATTCAGCATCTAAATGCTCAGACAATTTAGGCGCATCCACTAAGATTGCTTGCACGTCTGGGTTTTTGCTATCAAGTACACGCAATGGGTTTGAGTACATACGGCGCTTTGAATCTTCATCAAGCACGTCGGTATGCTGTTCAAGGTAGGCAACGAGTGCATCGCGGTAATCAGCACGCGCTTCGTTAGAGCCTAACGAGTTAAGCTCTAAACGTACGTGTTCGTTAATGCCAAATGCTTTCCATAATTGCGCGGTAAGTAAAATAACTTCTGCGTCTATGTCGGCTGTGGCAATACCAAATGTTTCTAAACCAAATTGGTGAAACTGACGGTAGCGGCCTTTTTGAGGGCGCTCATGACGAAACATCGGGCCCATGTACCACAGGCGCTGCTCTTGGTTATAAAGCAAGCCATTTTGGTTACCTGCACGTACACACACTGCGGTGCCTTCTGGGCGAAGGGTTAGCATGTCGCCGTTACGATCGGCAAAGGTATACATTTCTTTTTCTACTATATCGGTTACTTCACCAATAGAGCGTTTAAATAAGTCGGTTGATTCTACAATAGGAAAACGAATTTCTTGATAACCGAACGATGCTACTGTCTCGCGTAAAATGTTTTCTACTTTCTGCCAAACTTGCGTGTCGCCCGGCAGACAATCGTTCATACCGCGAACTGCCTGAATTTGTTTTGCCACTGATAAATCCTAATTACTGTTTATGTGTAATAAAAAAATGCTTACACAACAAGAATGCTAAAAATTGACCCGTCATTATATACCCAAATGACCCCATGATGCGAGCGTCGTTTGAATTAAAAGCGATTTAGGCAAGGCATTGATTGAAAGTAATAGTGGTTCTATTGTTAAAATCAATAACGCAGTATAAATCGCTTTTAAACCAACCCGTTGGGCGGTTCACATACACTTACTCTCATCGTTGTTACTTTTTAAAAGGGATTGCCATTCTTGCAAAGTAACGCCTTGATATTAAGAGCCTGTGAAACGCTGAATTCTGTACCTTGGGGTCGTTTGGGTATCCTCTAGCTATAAAGGTAAACGCCAAACAACGTGGTTTGGCGCTTTATACGGTATTTATTCGACTATTTTAATGTCGATAGGTGTTTGCTGCTCTTTTTGAGCAATAAAGTCGCGCACGTAGCCTTCAAGCTGGTCAACAATATTGTTGTTATCAATACGCGCTTTTTGACGCTCGCCATTAATGTATAAACCTGAGCGGCGGTTTGCACCGGCAAGGCCAATATCACTAACTAGGGCTTCGCCTGGGCCGTTAACGACACAGCCAATTACCGAAACAGACATTGGCTCAACAACATCTTCTAGGCGCTCTTCAAGCTGGTTCATGGTGCCCACTACATCAAACTCTTGACGTGAGCAGCTAGGGCAGGCAATAAAGTTAATACCGCGAGAGCGTATACGCAGCGATTTTAAAATATCAAAACCTACTTTGATTTCTTGAACTGGGTCGGCAGCAAGTGATACACGTAGCGTATCGCCAATACCTTCGGCAAGTAACATGCCTAAGCCTACAGCCGATTTAACCGAACCTGAGCGCATACCGCCGGCTTCGGTGATCCCTAAATGCAGGGGTTGCTCTATTTCTTTAGCAAGTAAACGATAAGCGCCTACAGCTAAAAATACGTCTGATGCTTTTACCGATATTTTAAATTGGTCAAAATCAAGGCGGCGTAATATATCTACATGGCGCATTGCTGATTCAAGTAATGCCTCGGGAGTTGGCTCGCCGTATTTTTCTTGTAGGTCGCGCTCTAATGAGCCGCCATTTACACCAATACGAATAGGGATATTATGCTCGCGTGCTGAGTCTACAACGGCTCTAATACGCTCTTCACTGCCTATATTCCCTGGGTTTATACGTAGGCAATCTACGCCATATTTTGCCACTTTTAACGCTATGCGGTAATCAAAGTGAATATCGGCTACAAGCGGTATACTAACTTGCTCTTTTATACTTTTAAACGCTTCTGCTGCATCCATAGTTGGTACAGATACACGCACTATATCGGCGCCGGCATCTTGTATTGCTTGGATTTGCGCTACCGTGGCATCTATATCCATGGTGTCGGTATTGGTCATCGACTGTACGGCAATAGGGGCACCGTCACCAATAGGCACGTTGCCTACATTGATGCGGGTTGATTTTCTGCGTTTAATTGGAGATTCTGAAAACATAGCGACTACTCTGCTAATGGTAATTTAAATTTGGCTAAACGATTTTTAGGATAACCAGAAATATCAACTGGTTCGCCGTTTAGAGAAACACTAACTACGTCGTGCTTACCCAGCACAACTGAAAAAGGCGGGGTACCGCTTACAGCCATTTTATAGCCTGCTTTTTTTACGCCAAATGCTATGCGCTCACCTTCGCCATCGTGTATTTCTACCCAGCTCTCATCGTTAAACACCATGTTAATTGTACTGGTGTTACTTTGCGTGGCGGGCTCGTTAGTGGCTGTTTGGGTGCTAGCGGCAATAGGCGCCGTGGCATTAGCGGCTTCACTTAAGGGGACTTGTTCAGCACTTATAGGCATTACAGCCGGTGTGCGCTCAACTGCCTGCGTTGCTTGCATTTGCGAGGTGTTATCGCTTTCGTTATTTAGCGCGTTGTTATTTTGCTGGTTATCTAAAATTGAATTTTCAATATTGATTGTGCTTGTTTGCTCATCGATAGGCGTAGCATTTTGCCAAAACCATAAGGCAGATGAGCCAATAACAATGGCTAAAATAATGTAGCTCACCAGCATTAGGCGGCTGTCGTGGGCTTCTTTTTCTGTGCGGCGCGAAAAGCTTTGCATGTTAGCCGGCTTTGTAGGCTCGGGCGGTGCTGGCAATTTAGCTAATATAGGGGCGCTATCGACGTGTAGTTCACGGCAATAGTTTTTAATGTAGCCTTTTACAAAGGTAATTGGGCCTAACGTTTGGTACTGATCGCTTTCTAAGCGTTGCAGCTGAGAAATAGAAAGCTTAAGTGGGCCAGTAAGTGACTCTAAGCTTACATTAGCCTGCTCTCTATGCGCTTTTAATAGTTGCCCAACACTTGGTTCATCGCTTTGTTGCGTAGTTTCTTCTGTCATAATAGGTACGAATTTGGATCCACTAGTAATAGTCTGTGCCCAGGTGTAAGTTCTATATCTGGACTTAATTTATTCCATCGCATTAATTCATCAATTAATACATGCCGCTGGGTAGCTATGTCGTAAAGGGTATCGCCAGCTTTAATCTCGTAATAAATATTAGGATCGTTTAAATAAATTTTACTTCCGTTGATAACACGATCCGACTCCTTTAGACCATTCCACTGCAGGAGTTTTTGTAGTTTAACATTGTATCGCACTGAAATGCTAAATAGGTTTTCACCAAACTCAATAATATGAAAAGGCACCTTTAAAGGGGGGACTTTTGGATTAAGCATGGGAGGCTCTTGTTTTACACTTGGTTGGTAGTTTTTTAGTGTAATGTCGTTACTGTCGCTGTATGGGTTATTACTAAATACCGCACTGTCTTTTTTAGCCTCATAAAATACTACCGAATTATTTAAGCCCGTATTTTGTGGGCCATTTGCAGCAGGGCGTGTATTTTGTGGGGTGTTAAAGTTAGCTTGTTTTGGCGCACCAAATGAAATTATTTTTACTTCGTCATCATCTTTGGGTGTTTGTTTAGCGACTGCTTTTGGCGGCTCAGCTGTGGGTGTAGACGTTTGTTGCGCTTGGTGATCCGTTGTTAAAGCCAAAAGCACCGCTGCGGTATCTGTTTTAGACTCTGCAGGCACAGATGTTGTAGTTGTCGTTGCTACTTGGGCAGTATTTGTTACGGTTGGAGCGGCTGCCACAGCTGGCACTACTGCTTTTGTTGTTGTAACTACTTTAGCCTGCGTTGGTTGAGCCGCAGGCGTGAGAGTGGCAGCGTCATCATTTTGCTCAGCAACGGTTTTTTGTTTGTTTGCTGCGGCAATGGTTGCCTGTGCTTTTGCCGTCTCATTTAATACTGGGCTTGAAGGCTCAACCCCTGGAGAAATTAAGCTGGTCGAATTATCGGTAGTTGGGCGCTTTTTTCGGATAATTTTAATTTTCGGTTGCTCAACACTGATTTGCTCTTCGCCATACTGCTCTTGAAGCTCCTCGAGTTGCGCTTTACGGTATTTTTCGCGCAGTATTTCAAACTCAGTTTGTTTAGTACGATTATCGCGAATGGCATAGGCTTGCTTACTTGTTGGGTAAGTTTGCATTATGGTGGCGGCAATTTTTTCTGCTTCTTCTATTCTGCCCATGCGCTGCTTAATTAAATAACCAAGCAATAAAGCACGTGCAGACACTCGGCCGGTGTCGTCATGACGCTTTAATACTTCGCTGGCTTTATGTAAATCGCTTTTAGCATAAAAAAGGGCGGCTAAGCTTATTAGGGTCGATGTACGTTGCGAGCTGTGATTAAGTGCTTGTTTAAAGTAACTCTCTGCATTTTCAAAGTCGTTAAATTCTATGGCACATAATGCAAGGTTTTCGTAGCTTTCGGCAACGCGAATATAGCTTGGAATATCAATTGCTTTTAAAAATTGATCGGTCGCGCGGTCATACTCTTCAATACTACATAAAAACACACCGTAGTTATTAAGCGTGTTCGGATCGTCAGGCTTAATTGCTAATGCTTTTTGATAGGCTTTATCGGCACGCTCTTTTTCGCCTACTTGTTGGTAATAATAAGCAAGAGAGTAATGTACTTCAGGTAGATTTGGGGCAAATTCTATAGCTCGCTCTAGGTTATACTTTGCTTGCGAATTGTTGCCAGTTTCTAAGTATTGTAAAGCGAGGGCGATACGAGTGCGTGCTGCGCCTGCATTATTGATTTTGTTTTCGACGACGGGTTTGTCACTGCCGTTATAACTACTTTCACTTACGCACCCTGTAAGGGCAAGTGTTGAAAGTGTTAAAGCAAGTAAAGATCGCATTACCTTGTCTCTGTTTTTCTATCCATAGCGCCTATCTTACCTAAAACCCTTAGTGTTGCATCATTTATTTAAAAATAAACAACTTAACCACCCTGCATAGGAAATATACGCAGGGTGGTTACAGGCTTATGCTTGCTGGATATTTACGCTAATTGCGTTATCGTCGCGCATTTTCTTTTTCGCCATACGTTTAGTACGGTCAACAACATCGCCGGCTAATTGCCCACAGGCGGCGTCAATATCGTCACCACGAGTACGACGAACAATACACGTAATACCCGCAGCTTGTAAAACCTTAGAAAAACGGTCAATACGGCTGTTGCTAGAGCGTGTGTATTCGTTACCCGGGAACGGGTTAAACGGAATAAGGTTAACTTTAGAAGGTGTACCTTTAAGCGTTTTAACCAGCTCATGTGCTTGGTCGGTGCTGTCGTTAACGCCATTTAGCATAACGTATTCAATGGTCACGTCTTTATTTGCTTTAGAGCCATCGATATAACGACGACACGCGGCTAAAAATTCTTCAATTGGGTACTTTTTATTAATTGGTACAAGTACGTCACGCAGTGCGTTATCGGGTGCGTGAAGTGAAATAGCAAGTGCTACGTCTATTTTTTCTTTTAATAAATCAAGGGCAGGTACAACCCCTGAGGTACTTAATGTTACGCGGCGCTTAGATAAGCCAAAGCCCCAGTCGTCCATCATTAGTTCCATTGCCGGCACTACGTTTTTAATATTAAGTAGGGGCTCGCCCATACCCATCATTACTACGTTGGTAACAGGGCGTTTTTCGCTGTTGCCATCAAGGCCTATGTCTTTAGCTACACGCCAAACTTGGCCAATAATTTCAGACACTTTAAGGTTACGGTTAAAGCCTTGTTGCGCAGTTGAACAAAACGTACACTCAAGGGCACAACCGACTTGCGAAGATACACACAAGGTGGCGCGGTCTTTTTCTGGGATCCATACAGCTTCAACTTCTTGGCCGCCATCAAGCACTAATGCGTACTTAATTGTGCCGTCGCTTGCTTGCTGGCGAACAGAGATTTCTGGCGCAACAATTTCGCATTCGTTTTTAAGCTTTTCTTTAAGCTTTTTATTAACGTTGCTCATGTCGTCAAAGTTATCAACGCCAAAATGATAAATCCATTTCATCACCTGGTCGCCACGAAATGGCTTTTCACCGAATGATACAAATAGCTCGCGCATTGCATCTCGGTTTAAATCTAATAAGTTAATCTTTTTTTGCTCGGTCATGAAACAACCTCAATCGGTGACGGTGGAGATAAAATTTACAAGGGCGAATTGTACACAATTCACCCACTTTAATCATTAAGTAAAATATCAAAAATGCACTTAAGGATACTTTACGTAATGACTAAAAAAGGGCTCGAAAGCCCTTTTCTTACTTTGCATTACAGCGTTAACTGTAAAACTCGAATTAACGAGTACGTGGGCAAAGCTCTTCGTCAGCGAAGAAGTACGCGATTTCGCGAGCAGCAGATTCAACAGCGTCAGAACCGTGAACAGCGTTTTCGTCGATGCTATCAGCGTAGTCTGCACGTAAAGTACCTGCTAGTGCTTCAGCTGGGTTAGTAGCACCCATGATTTCGCGGTTTTTAAGAACAGCGTTTTCGCCTTCAAGAACGGTAACCATTACTGGACCAGATGTCATGAAAGATACTAAAGCACCGAAGAAAGGACGCTCGCTGTGCTCTGCGTAGAAACCTTCAGCTTTCTCTTTTGAAAGGTGAACCATTTTAGCTGCAACGATTTTAAGACCCGCAGTTTCGAAACGGTTGTAGATTGCGCCGATGTGGTTTTTTGCTACTGCATCAGGTTTTACGATTGAGAAAGTACGCTCTAAAGCCATCTTTATGCTCCAATAATTTTTAAATAAAAGTGTGAATATTTACGGGCGCGAATTATACGCGTTTTAATTGAAAAAACCTAATTTTATTAAAAACCAGTTTGGTTGCAGTTTTATGATCTTGATCAAAAGCACAATGTTTAGCGCATTTATAATGCCGCGCTTGTAAATTAATTAATCATGCAACCGACTTATACTCGGTTAGCTGTACGGAGCGCATATGCCAGCTGTTTTTTCTGTAACTTCTTTTATTCCCGAACTGTTATGCCCTGCGGGGAGTTTAAAAAACATGCGCTACGCCTTTGCATATGGAGCTGATGCTGTTTACGCCGGCCAGCCTCGCTACAGTTTGCGGGTACGTAATAATGAGTTTGACCTAGACACATTACAAATAGGGATTAATGAAGCCCATGCGCAAAATAAAAAGTTTTATGTGGTCTCTAATATTGCTCCGCATAACGCAAAGGTTAAATCGTATTTACGTGATATAGAGCCTGTGATTGCTATGGGACCCGATGCGCTGATTATGTCAGATCCTGGGTTAATTATGCTGGTACGTGAAAAGTGGCCAGCCATGCCTATTCACCTATCGGTGCAAGCAAATGCAGTTAATTATGCAAGTGTTCAGTTTTGGGCAAAACAAGGTATTGAGCGAGTTATTTTATCGCGCGAGCTCTCGCTTGAAGAAATAAAAGAAATACGCACGCTTTGCCCAAATACTGAGCTTGAGGTGTTTGTACATGGGGCGTTATGTATGGCGTATTCTGGGCGCTGTTTGCTCTCGGGTTATATTAACAAGCGCGACCCAAACCAAGGCACCTGCACGAATGCCTGCCGCTGGAATTACGATGTAAAACCGGGCGTTGAAAACGAAACGGGCGACATGGTGCATAAAATTGACCCTAACCAAGTTATACCAAGTCTGGGTGAAGGTGCGCCAACAAATAATATTTACATGCTTGAAGAGCAAGGGCGCCCAGGGGAGTATATGCCAGCCTTTGAGGATGAACACGGCACCTACATTATGAACTCAAAAGATTTACGCGCCGTGCAGTATGTTGAACAGCTTACAAAAATGGGCGTACATAGTTTAAAAATAGAAGGGCGTACTAAATCATTTTATTATGTAGCGCGCACCGCGCAGGTATACCGTAAAGCCATAGATGATGCGGCCTCGGGTAAACCATTCGATACTCACTTATTCAAAACACTTGAGAACTTAGCGCATAGAGGCTACACCGAGGGCTTTTTAAAGCGCCATGCCCACCAAGATTATCAAAACTATGAATACGGTCACTCGGTATCAACTAAGCAGCAATTTGTAGGTGAAGTGCTAGGGCGTGACGAAAATGGATTAGTAAACATAGACGTAAAAAATAAATTTTGCATAGGCCACTCACTTGAGCTGATGACACCACAAGGTAACTTTACTTTTGAGCTTGAATATATGCAAAACAAAAAGGGCGAAAGTATTACCGATGCCAAAGGCTCTGGGCATATTGTAAAAATTCCGCTAAATGAGAGCGTTAACCTAGATCACGCAATATTAATGCGCAATTTAGATGCTCACCAAGATACCCGCAACCCCTATAAAAAAGTAGCAAGTGAGTAAGCGCTAGCATGGCACTATTTATAAATAACAAGTGCATTAACTGCGATGTATGTGTAGATGAGTGCCCCAACAGCGCGATTTTTATGGGGTCAAAAACTTATCAAATAGACCCAGATAAGTGCACTGAATGTGTGGGGCATTACGATAAACCAACGTGTGTCATAGTGTGCCCTATTAATTGCATTAAAAGCGATCCTTTAAATAGGGAGTCACTTGAGCAGCTCGCACAAAAGTATGTAAACCTAGTTGAAAGTGAAGGCTGAGTACATAAAAAGGAACATATGCTTACAAATTTAGCAAAAAATTAGCTTAAACTACTTATTAATTATCGCGTTATCATTAATACCTCCTATACTGGAAGTAACTTGATTTAGTGTTTTTTGGTAGGGAAATTAATGTTTTTTTCAAAAGGTAAGCAAAACGAAATAGCCGCTTTAAAAGCTCAGTTGTACCCTTTAGAGCAAGTGTGGGATGGGCTTTACAAAGAAATGCTGGTACTTAATGTACTTTATGATGGGCGAATTTCGCATGCTAACGATAACTTTTTAAACGCATTAGGTTATAACGAAGATAATTTAACAAATAATCAGCTAGGCGATTTTATTGCTGAACAGTCGCGGTTATCACCTGAATACGAAGAGCTTGAAAAAGCATTCCAAAAAGAAGGCCACTGGAGTGGGGCTATTGAATTTGTTCGCCAAGATGGCAATGCAGAGTGGCTAAGATTAATTGTGCACCCAGTGGTGGGTGAGCAAAATCAGTTATTGTATTTTTCGGTGTTTGGCACCGTACTTACTAAAACCATTACAACCTCTCGTGAACAAAGCGACACAATAAAAGCGATTTATCGCTCTATGGCTGTGATTGAGTTTGATTTACAGGGGCATGTATTAACGGCAAACGATCAGTTTTTGTCAGCCATGGGGTACAATGAATCAGAAATAATTGGCCAGCATCACCGGGTATTCTGTCAAACCGAAGAAGCTAATTCGGCTGAATACCAACAGTTTTGGAGCAAGCTTAGGCAAGGCCAATTTATTGCCGACAGGTTTAAACGTATAGATAAATATGGCAATGTAATTTGGTTAGAAGCCACCTACAACCCTATTTCGAATGATGCGGATCAGCTTTATAAGGTAATGAAATTTGCCACCGTAATTACTGAGCAAGTAAACCGTGAAATTGCTATTTCGCAAGCAGCCGAAATAGCCTATGGCACCTCTACAGAAACAGATAAAACCGCAGAGCGTGGCAGCTGCGTATTACAAGAAACCGTATCTGTTATGAACGAGCTGGCTGTAAATATGGAGCAAGCAGCTAACGAAATTTCGGCGCTGGATCAACAATCACAACAAATAGCCAGCATAGTGCAAAGCATAAGTAGTATTGCCGAGCAAACCAACTTACTTGCACTCAATGCTGCAATAGAGGCCGCGCGTGCAGGAGAGCAAGGGCGCGGGTTTGCTGTGGTTGCTGATGAAGTAAGGCATTTAGCGTCAAGAACATCAAAAGCAACAGAAGAAATTGTGGAAGTGGTACAGCGTAATCAGTCACAAACCCAAAGTACGGTAGCGGTTATTGAGCAAGGCAAAGAAAAAGCAGAGCAAGGTTTAGCGCTTTCTAAAGAGTCGGGTGAGGTTATGGCAGAAATTCAAGATGGAGCCCAAAAAGTGGTTAATGCGGTAGGCCAATTTACCAGCCAATTAAACTCTAATAACTGATTGAGTAAATACCTTAAAACAACAAGCATAAAATAAAACCGCGAAAGCGGTTTTTTGCTTTAACAAGAATGCGTACCGGCACATATTAAGTAATTTGAACTGTGGATAATAAATCTATCTCTGGCTAGAGAAAATAAATTTAACTATCACTGGAATTTAATCTGTTAGTAAGTCTCTTAACCGGAGTTTAGGTTAAGTAAAGCGGTGGGTAATATTTTTATAACAAGGGGTTATTTTCACCTTAGCTAGCATTAAATAGCTTAAAAACGGGCGCATAAACCCTAATAAGGTTAAATAGTGAGGTGTGAGTTATTTTTAACCACAGTTGAGACTAAATTAAGCCAGGCGTTAACAATACATTAAGTTTCGCCATGTAAACTTTGCAGCAATTTGCCATTACGTACTGCAATACGCTAATGGATCACTGATTTGCTTAGCCTAAGCAATGTAAATGGAATAGCTGTAAAAAATGATTAATTGCCTACGTCATTATCCTTTATCTAAAGTATATAAATCTTTATTTTGTGCATCACTTATTACCTCAAGCCCATTTAGCTTAGCTGATGATGCTGCCTCACAAAACGCTAAAACACTGCTTAAAAAAAATATGGAAGTAATTGAAGTACGGGGTATACGTTCAAGCATGGCTGAGAACTTAGATGTTAAGCGAATGTCTGGCTCTGTGGTGGATGCAATTACTGCCGAAGATATTGGCAAATTTCCTGATAAAAATGTAGCGGATTCGTTGCAGCGAGTACCTGGCGTTGTTATTGAACGCGATGGCGGAGAAGGGGCATCGGTAAGTATTCGTGGTTTGTCATCTGAGCTTACATTTACTCAGCTTAATGGCAATTTTATAGCCTCATCACCTGGGGAGCCTTCACGCTCGTTCGATTACACTTTGCTGCCCTCTGCCATGATAGAAAGCGTAGAAGTGTATAAATCGCCAGAAGCGCGTTTAGATGAAGACGGCGTGGGCGGCACAGTATTAATGCATAGCCGCAAGCCTTTAAGCATGGAGGCAAACTCAGGTGTATTTAACGTTGAATCTACTTACGCCGATGTGACAAAAGAGTACGAGCCGCAATTTAGTGGCTTATATTCGTGGAAAAATGACGACGACACCTTTGGCGTATTGGTGGGTTATACCTATCAAGAGCGTACTAATCGCACTTTAACAGGCAGTACCGGTGCAAATGTATGGCGTTACACTGGTGGCGGTCAACCGACTGATATTAATGGTAATGCCGTTGATAACAATAACGGTTGGGATACGATAAGTGATGCCAGCGGTAATCGTTATGATGGCGTGTGGTTTCCGCAAGTTGTACGCGGCTCAGTGCTTAATGAAAAACGTGAGCGTGAAGGTATTCAATTTAGTACACAATGGCGCCCAACTAATCGCTTAGAGCTAGGGTTTAACTACTTTGGCTTTACACTCGGGCAAGACCGAACTGAATCAGTCATTGATATACCTGAGTGGTCACTCAACCCTGATTTTTTAACCGCAGTAAACTTGGATGAAACAGGCACCATTGCAACGGGTATGCAATACAATGCCAGTGCTAGCGGTGTTGAAAACGATATGCAATTTCCGTGGATGCGTGGCAGTTATGTACGAGAAGAGTCTACCTCCGATACTATCGATTTTAATTTAACCTATGAAGGCGATAGCTTTAAAGCCCGCTTTGTTATTGGTAACACTCAATCTGAGGGCGGCCCTGAAGAAAGCTGGGAAGCCGCTTATAAAAGCTCAAACGCCGGTGAAAACGAAACCGTTATTCAAAACGCATCGCAAAGCGCTGCGTGGTCTTTAAATGAAAATAATGTGTCGCTGAGTATTGACCCCAACACATTAGCTAACTTGCAAAGTGGCTTAGGCGGTGGGCGTGATGCTGGTTCGTCAAATTCAAGCTTTGTGCGCAGCGAACTCGAAGAGGATTATTATCAAGCCGACGTTGACTTTTATGTTGATTGGGGATTTTTAAAAACGATTAGAACCGGGGCTAAATACCGCCATGCTAACTTACACCGCGAGACCGGCAATACGTTTTTTTTAGATCCTAACTTTGATATTGCTGCAGGTGAAGCGAGTGAGCAAGGTATAACGCAATTTGATAGCTACCAATGGAATGGCGGTATGCCCCTTGCCGAGGATGTGTTTATTAATCAAACCAATATAGTTGGCGGGTTTAATATAAACCAAATGCCCAGCATAGATTGGGATAAATACCGAGATTTAGTAACCGACAACTACACGCCTTATACCCGCATAGAAGATAACTTTGTATACGATATTGAAGAAAAAATATCAGCGTTCTACATTCAAGGCGATTTTGAATTTAGTGAAGTAAGAGGTAATTTAGGTGTGCGCGTAGTACAAACTAAAACCTTAACCTCTTCTACCGATTTATATACTTATCAACTTGATCACACCAATGATGAAACAGGTGAGCCGGTAACTGGTGATGCACGTTTTGTAGAAGACTATCAGTTGGTTACACAAAAAAACACCGACACACAAATTCTACCAAGCTTTAACATAGCGTGGGATGCCACCGACGATTTAGTAATTAGAGGCGCTATTGCTAAAGTGATGGCGCGACCAGATTACAGCGATTTAGGCTCGCAGCAGCGTATTACGTTTGTATCAAATGAATGGGCAGAAGACAGAGCCGCATTCAACGAACTTGCAGGTTTTAGTGGCAGTGGCGGTAATAAAAATTTAAAACCTTTTGAATCAGTGCAGGCCGATTTATCTATTGAATATTATTACGCCGAGGGCTCTGCATTGGGGTTAGCGTTGTTTCATAAAAAGGTTGATAACTTTGTTGTGCCGCTGGTAATAGATATGCAGCAAGAGTTTGCAGGCAAAGAAAATATAGTAGAGAGCGGTTTCATTACCGTTGCGCCATACAGCACAGTGGGCAATGGCACCGATGCGGTATCAAAAGGGGCTGAAGTATTTATTCAACATGCATTTGCAGGTGGTTTTGGCTTTTATGCTAATTACACCTATAACAAAACCAATAAAGCCGATGTAAGTGTAAATGGCGAAGAATTTGGCCAATCGCCATTAATTGGAAGCGCTAAATACCAATACAACACCTCCGCTTATTACGAAGGCGAGTACTTTACTCTTCGCGCGTCGTACAATAAACGCGGCGAAACAGTACTTGGCTTAAACAGCGGTTTAAATGTATACCAAGACCCTTACGAGCAAGTTGATGTAAATGCCGCCATTAATATATCTGATAGCTTAAGTTTAACAGCCTCTGTTATTAACTTAACTAAATCGGAAACTGTTACGCGTTTAGGTGATGATAGCGAAGCGCGTTTATTAAGTTCAAGTTACTCAGGTAGGCGCTACTACGCGGGTATAAATTATAGTTTTTAAATAAAAGCCCACTATACGTTTTTAGCACACTAACCTTGTTAATGAATAGCATGACCATTATGATGAAATTATTATAAAAGGATGAAGAAAATAAATTAATGAGTTACCAACCGTTTATAGATGATTCTGCTTCGCTAATCGAATTTACGCGTGTGTATTTAGCGCTTTTTTATACGTTTGTGGCGGGGTTTTACACCGTTAGAATTATTTATAAAAATCGTTCAACGCCTGCGGGTGTTATTTTTCCTGGCGCTAAGTTTTGTACTAGCTGGTGGAATCATATGGCGTTTAAGTTTTTTAGAGCTGCTATATGGTTTGTGTGTGTGCTGCGTGTGTTTGTGCCTGCCACCGATAACTACTTAGGTATGTTTTATACCTTAAATGGGTGGCCGGGTGTTATGTTTGGCAATATTATGCTCACGGCGGGCTTTGTGCTCAGTATGGTTGTTCATTTTCATATGGCGTCACTTTGGCGCTCGGGTATAGACCCAAATGGGCCTCAAACGCTTAAAACTACCGGGTTATATAGTTTTTCGCGCAACCCTATGTATGTTGGCGTGGCAACTGCTCAGTTGGGGTTCTTTTTAGCATTACCAAGCTTATTTAGCTTAATTTGCCTTGCTGTGGGCTTATATGCGCTTTATAAACAAATAGCCGTTGAAGAAGCGCATTTAGTCACGCGTTTTAATAATGACTACCTAAAATATAAGCAAACCGTACCGCGCTGGTTGTAGGTTATTCAACGGTTGCTTTTATTTGCAGATGGCTATTTATAAAATCTTGCTTTGAAAGCGGCTTAGAATATAAGTAGCCTTGAATGTAATCACAGCCCAGCGCGATTAATTGTGCTTGTTGGGTTGGGGTTTCTACCCCTTCGGCGACCACTTCTACCCCTAAGTTATGCGCCATAGTAATTATGGCTTTAATTAGCGCTATACTGCTGCTATTAGCTTCAATATTTTGTATAAACGATTGATCTATTTTAAGTATATCAATGTCTAACTGCTGCAAGTACGCAAGCGATGAGTACCCAACACCAAAATCATCAATGGCAATGTCTATATCAAGTGCATTAAGGCGTTTTAAATGATGCTGAATCGCGTTATCTGGGTCCATTAAGCTGTTTTCAGTTATCTCAATTAATATTGTATGAGGTGGCAAATTATACAGTTTGCACGCCTCTACCCATTGGGTAACCCAAATACCGTCGCGATCAATTTCTAAAGGCGAGGTATTTACACTAATTTGCACCGGTGTATAGCTTAGTTTATTAAACTGCACCGCATCGCGAACAGCTTGCGATTTAACCCATTCGCCTAGCTCTTTTATCAAGCCATTTTGCTCTGCTATATCGATAAACTCAACAGGGCCAATAATGCCTCGCTCTGGGTGGTTCCAACGGATCAGCGCTTCTGCTTTTTTTAGCGTACGTGAATGGGGGTCCCATATTGGCTGATAGTAAAGTTCAAATTGATTGTTATTTAAGCCAATGCGTATTTCTTCTATAAGGCGGCGCTTTTCAATCGCCAGTTCTTCCATTTCGTATGAGAAAAACTCAAACCTGTTTCGCCCCTTACTTTTTGACAAATACATCGCTTGGTCGGCTCGTTTAACTAAGGTTTCGACCGATATGCCGTCATGCGGAAAAAACGCCACGCCTATACTCGCGGTTACCTGCACATGTTCGTTTTTTATGGTTATTGTTCGGGTCAGGCTTTTCATTACATCGTGTGCAATGTGCGAAACCGCTGTTGTATCGCTTATTCCTTTTAGTATTAGAGTAAACTCATCACCGCCTAAGCGCGCCACTATGTCTTGCTGTTTTAAGCAGCGGCGAAGTCGCTTAGCCACTTCGTGAAGTAATAAATCACCAAAGTCGTGGCCTAAGCTATCGTTTACTTCTTTAAAGCCGTCTAAATCAATAAATACCAAAGAAAATGGTTGTTCAGGTGTGCTTACAAGCTGTTGCAGGTGCTCATAAAAATAACGGCGGTTAGGTAGGTCGGTTAAGCCATCTTGATAGGCATATTGATGCAGCTGAACATTGGCATTTTCAAGCTCTTTTGTTCTTCGTTTTACTTGGTTTTCTAGCAGGTTATCGCGCTGTTCTATAGTTTGCAGCATGGTATTAAAACAGCTAGTTAGTTTACCCACTTCATCCTTTGAAAGCTCTTTTGCACGTAAGCTATAGTCGTTAGATGAGGTAATTTGCTCTGCTGTTTGTGCTAAATATAAAATGGGGTTTAAAAAACGTTTTCTGAGCATTAGCGATACAAGCAAACTTAAAATAAAGCTAAAAATCATTAATACAATAATAAACCGGCCATAAAAAGCGGCTCTGTCGTTTAGGTCACTGTCGTCGGCGCGCACAATCAGCGTACCGTAGCGTTGAGCGTCAATTGTTAATGGTGTTTTTACTTCTATTGTATGCGGGGCTGAGCTTACTTGGCTGTATTTAGGCGAGGTTACGCTTGCAATTTGTTGGCTCAAATTGTTTATCACTTCTACCGATACAATATCGGAGCGCATTAATAACGGCTCAATCAGCTCTTTTATTGCGGCGGTGTCGTAAAATATTAAAGCAGTACTAATATTGGGGGCTAATATTTGCGAGAGTGATTGTAGGCTTTGTGTTTGTTCTTGTTTTGCGGTTTTTAGCTCATACGCGCTAAAAACAGCAGTAACGGTAGCGGTAGAAATAAGCGCAACGCTCATTAAAATAAACAGCAGCTTTTTACTCATTGAGTTGAGTGAGAAGTAGTTTTTCATTATTTACCCCTCAACAACACGTGCTAGGCGCAGCACTTTTGAGCTCATAGTAATGCCTGCCTTTTTAAGCTTGCTTGGGGCAACTTCAAAGCGCACCTTACTACTTGAAAGAAAAAATCGAATATGTCCTTGTGCGGCTATAAAGCCATCGGTTTCGCCAACTATCATTGTATTTTTTAAATTAAGCGCGGGGTGGGCATCTAACCACATGTTATAGGTATTATCAGTAATAAATACTATATCACAGCCCTCAAGTGCAGTTGCCTCGAGGGGAGTTAGTTTATTTCGTAAGTGGCGTTTATGTACTTTTCTGTTTTCTAGGGCGGCATTTGCTATTGCTATAAATTGGCTGTCGGGGCTACAAATTAAAAAGTCGGAGCCGTTTTCGGGTGCAGATTGCCATTGCCCTAAGCGGGCAAAGTTATATAAAAAGCCTGCTTTAAGCACATATTCTTTTTGCACCGCAAACGCGCTTGAGCTTGTACAAAGCGCAAGGCAAAAAAATAGGTAAAGCAATCGATTTAAAGGCTTAAGCATTGGCTCTCTTAAAATGTTGCACTAACAGAAAACGTGACACACTCGTCTATGTAATTAGGAACCGTAAATGTTTCGCGAGTATTGGCGTATTCTATGTGTGAGCCTGCAAATAAATTTTTGCCTGATACTGCTGTGGCCCAGTTATTGTTTATTTTCCAGTTCCATGTAAGGTCTACAGCGGTGTAGTTATCTGTATTGTAAGTACTTGAGTTTTCGGCTCTTAGCGTGGCAAAAATAGAATGCTGCTCACTTAATTGGTAATTCAGTTTAGTAAATAATTGTCTGTTTACTGAGTCGTAGCCAATAGTAGGGCGCGTTGCATTAGGTAAGTCGTAATCTATTTTTGTATAGCTGTAGCCAACTTCGCTGCTTAAGTCGTCCATTAGTTGCATCGAGAACAATAAATCACCGCCGGTTGTGGTGGTTTCACCTACCGAAACAAAGTCGTAATCTAAGCTTGTTGTTTGAAGCGCCGCAAATGCTTGCGATACTTCCCCGGCTAAGTAAAAGTTTAATGCAGGTATAAATTGTTCTACATGAGGGTTTAAACTAATTACGGCCACATCATCCGCTTGCGTATTAAATGCAGAAACATCTAAAGACCACTCCGCCTTTGATATACGGTAGCCTAGCTCGTACGAGATATAATTTTCGGCTTTTACGTTATCGTTACCATTTAAAAATGTAGCTATATGGTATTGATCTATTTCAGCAATACCCGACTGCATGCCAATTACGTCTGAGATTTTTTGGCCATTTACTCTAAAGTTATCGTTAAATTCAATTAGTGTAGGAATACGCACGCTTCGTGAAATTGAACCCCATGCTAGGTGCTCGCTATTTGGCTGATAGGTAAAGCGGGCAAGGGGTTGATTTTCCCAACCGGTTAAATCGTTATGCTCTATTTTTGTGCCTACAATGAGGTTTAACGTATCTGGAATAACACTGTATTGCGCTTGCAGCATGGCACCGTATTGATGAAGGTCTTCTAGGTCTTTATCGCTATTAATAAAAATGCTGTCTTGAAAAGAAATATCATTAAATCGATAATTAAGCCCCCAATCTACCTGGAGTGCACCGGTAATAAAGTTCATTTGATAATCAACGTCAATCGATTCAAAATCTTCATTTATATAGGGTTGTTCACCATGTTGTTTAAGCCACGACATTTGCAGCATTTGGTTTGCATTATCTGAAAGGCGATGTTCAACACGGGTCATTAATCGCGTATCGCGCCTATCTGCTATAGTTGGAAATTGCTGACTGCGGTTAGACGCATCCAATACCCCAGTAAGGTTTTGCCCGTGCTCTGTGTGGGTATGATCCCCTTGCAGGAGGATTGACCACTCATCGCTTGGCGTAAAATCAGCTCTAAAGCCGCCAGCGTGCTGTTTAGTAAAGTCATTAGGTTTAATGCGGCTGCCTTTTTTAGAAGGTGCGGTATTTTTAGTATTATAGTAGCCCCTGTAACTACCAATATCAGAAATATCACCACCATGGCGAAGGCTTATGTCGGCATTTATTTGATTACCTGTAATTGCTTTAGTGTAAGTGTTGCGTGTATCTAAGCTATTTTTAGTAATGATATTGATCACGCCGTTATTTGCGTTATTACCCCATAACAACCCGCCTTGACCACGAATAACCTCAATACGTTCTATATCGTATAAAGGCACATGCAACGACTCCCAATACACAGCCGCAAATTTGGGGGTGTATAGGCTTTGCCCGTCTATCATTACTAATAATTTGCTGGAATACCGTGAAGCAACACCGCGTGCAGAAATAGCCCATTGATTGTTATCAAGTTGTCTTACGGTCAGGCCTGGCACCATTTTTAATGCCTCAGGAATAGAGGTAGCGCCCGAACTTGTAATTTGCTCTTTGCTTAGCACATAAATAGAAGAGGCGGTGTTAAAGGCCGATTGTGCTCGTTTCATTGCAGAAGTTGCTTGAACATCCATTCCCATTAACGCGTCAAGGTCTAAGTCATCGTCGTTTAATGGTTCTGCAGCAAGTATTGGTAAGGCAATAATAAGTGAGCACAATAGCTTTTTAGGTATTTTCACCTAGGTTTCTCCACAGGGATCAAAAATCAAAAACAGGATATATTTTTGTAAAACATTTGTTACAACAAAATATTAGCATACTTTATATTGCTAAAAGTACACTTTATTAGGCTAACTAGCATAAATTACTAAGTAGTAAGGATGTTTTAAAACTTAACGCTAAATTATTAAAGTTTTGTAGTTTTTAAATAAAATTAACAAATAAAGCCTCAAAATCAAGTAATAAGGCGTGTAAATTAGGCCTGCTTGTAAATACGCTTATCTAATTTAGCTCGCTGGCTACACCATTAATTATTAGACGGTTTGTAAAACGCAGCACAGCTAAACACACGCATTAATAAGGTAAATTACCTATAGTTAGCTGGTTCATACAGGCAAAATAATTTACCCTAAGTGTATTAGTCACTTTTATATTATTTGTTTTTATGAGCCTTCTTTTTTCTATTGCGCTAGCAAGCCTTCCTGCTTTACCCGAACCCGTTGCAAACAATGCCGTAGCTAAGGTTACTGTTGAAAACCAACGCTATTTTTTGAGTTTTATGGGGCTTGGTAAAAACAAACAACATAGCGATGTACACAATAAGGTATTTTCGCTAAAACTGGGCGATAGCGCATGGCAGCAACAAGCGAGTGTGCCTTCAAGTTTGCCATTAACGGGGCGCTTAGCCAGTACTGCTGTTGGCTTAGGTGAATACGCTTATATATTTGGTGGCTACACGGTAGATAGCGACCATACTGAAATTTCAAGCCCCGATGTGTACCGTTTCGATATAAAAAACAATACGTATAAACACCTTGCAAGCATGCCAGTACCGGTTGATGACAGCGTAGCGCTAAGCTACAAAGAGCGTTACATATACCTTATTAGCGGCTGGCATAACGATGGCAACGTAAATTTAGTACAGGTATACGATACTAAAAACAATACATGGCAGCAGGCGTCGCCTTTTTTAGGTGAGCCAGTATTTGGCCAAGCGGCTGCTATTAGTGGTAATACCATTGTTATTTGCGATGGCGTTAGAACCCAAGCAAATCCAGATTCTCGCCGCTCGTTTGCAGGTGTTGCTCAGTGTTTAAAAGGCACAATAAATGCCAACAATCCGCTAAAAATAGATTGGCGTACTTTGCCCCACCCTACGGGGGAGTCGCATTACCGTATGGCTGCTACTAGCTACAATAACAATATTTACATGCTGGGCGGCTCTAATAACCCCTATAACTACAACGGTATTGGTTACAATAAACAGCCCGCTCCGTCGAGCAACCATGTGTGGCGTTTTAATATAAAGCAAAACACGTGGCAGGTATTACCTAATGTAGCTGTTGGCAGTATGGATCACCGTGGCCTACTTGAGCACAATGGGGCTTTATATCGTATTGGCGGTATGAATAACCAACAGCAAGTAATAAGCGATGTAACAGGTTATGAGGTAACACAGTGAATACACTTTATATTACCGGTGCAGGGGTAAGCGCTGCCAGTGGCATACCTACATTTAGAGGCGAAGATGGCTTTTGGACTATAGGCAGTAAAAATTATACGCCCATGGAAATGGCCACGCGTGCTATGTATCAAAATAATCCACGCGAGTTTTTAGCTTGGTATTACAACCGTTTTGCAGCCTATCGTAACCATGGCCCTAATGAAGTACACCATTGGCTGAGCGATAAAAACTTAATAACCCAAAATATAGATGGCCTTGATGGCAAAGCCGGTAACAAAAATTACATTGCTATACACGGCAGGCTCGATCAAATGACGCTATTTCATGAGCAAGCCGAAGCCGTTAAACCGCTTATGACTCCATGGGATAGTGTAGATGAAAGCCGCCTGCATGAGTCTCTTTTTGAGCTATTTAACATTCAAAACCAAACACCTGAGCTTAATCATTCATTTAAGCCTTTTGTGTTGTTGTTCGATGAATTTTACACTGAGCTTTACAGAATAACCGAAGCACAACAGCGTATGCTCAACGCCGATAAGATTGTATTTATGGGCACCTCGTTTAGTGTAAATATTACCCAAATGGCATTAGAAATCGCCCGTAATTACGACATACCTGTAGAAGTGGTAGACCCTAACCCTGTTCACATAATGCACAGCAATGTAACGTACAAAAAAATGAATGCATTAGAATACATTCAATCTAATTAGAAAGTGCTATATTTTAAAGAGATTGCTAATGTTTTCTTAAATATTACAATCTCTTTATATAATATTAACGAGTCAACAATGTTATTATTATCCTTATTATAACAATACTAAAGAGACTTGAATGAGCGACCTAACTGCAATAGCAAACTTGTCCATTTTACTTGTAGAGCCTTCAGAAGTTCAGCAAAAAATAATAATAAAATCGCTTGCAGAAAGTGGTGTTAAACAAGTAGAAACTGCGGCTACTCAAGCGCAGGTTTTATCGTTACTTGAAAGTTACCACCCAGACCTAGTAATAAGCTCGATGTACTTATCAGACGGCACAGCCGACTCATTATTGCAAAAAATAAGACTTAACCCCGCCACTGAACATCAACCTTTTATGCTTATATCGAGCGAGCGTAATAAAAAGTACCTTGAGCAACTACGCCAGTCGGGTGTGTTGGCTATTTTACCTAAGCCTTTTAGCGCAAAAGCCATTACTCGCGCACTCAAAGCAACTCTCGATATAATAAGCGAAGAAGAAGTAGATCTTGATCATTTTGATGTAACGCTACTTCGCGTACTTGTAGTAGACGACAGCCGCTTTGCTCGTAAACACATAATACGCGTGCTTGCTGGCATGGGGATCCCCGAACCGGTAGAAGCCGAAAACGGAAAAGAAGCCATAGCGCACCTTAGTGAGCAATCGTTCGATTTAATCGTTACCGATTACAACATGCCAGAAATGGATGGTCGCGAACTAACCGAAACTGTACGTGGCTCAAATGCTTACTCGCATATTCCTATTTTAATGGTGAGCTCAGAGGCAAACGACACTCACCTAGCTAATATTGCGCAAGCAGGAGTTGATGCCATTTGCGATAAACCGTTTGAACCGGCCACAGTGCGAGAATTACTTTATAAAATAATGTCTTAGTCTTTTAAAAAATGGCTAACAACAGCGGTAGTTAAATACATAACTACCGCTGTTTTGGCTTATTGGCTTGGCACGTTATATAACTGAAACGCCACAAAACATAAAATAACCGCAATACAGCTATCAAATACGCGCCATCTAAATGGGGAGCTTAAAACCTTTTTTAATTTTGGCGCAAACAACACTAAGCTACTAAACCAAATAACAGAGGCCACACAAGCACCAATAGCAAAGTGCATAGGCGCGGGTTGTAATGCGCCAATGCTGCCAAGTAGTAATACGGTGTCTAAATAAACATGTGGATTTAGTAAGCTTATAGCAAAGGCCGCAAGGGCCGTTTTCCACCAGCTCACTTTTATTACCTGAGTTACTTTTAACCCTGATGTGCCTTTAATTGCACTGCGCGCAGAGCCAAATGCTAAGTAAAGTAACATAGCTATACCGCCCCACGTTAACCACGGTAATAACCCCGGCAGCCATAGCTTTAACTCATTAGCGGCAAATACACCTACAATAATTAGCGTGGCGTCGCAAAGTATACAAACCGCAGCTAAAACAAAACGGTTAGCGCCCGCCATACATTGGCTTAAAATCCAAATATTTTGCGCCCCAATGGCAATAATTAAACTCAGCCCTAACATCACACCCGACAAAAACGACATACTTCTAATCCACTCAAATAAAACCAGTTACCCAATGCCTTGCAGGGTAGGGGGTATTCTGTTACAAATCCAATGAATATATTTATTGTTATATGCGTAAAACTCATGATTGATTACCAGTTACTCAATGCGCTTAGTGCCGTTATAAGTGAAGGCGGATTTGAAAAGGCCTCAAAAAAATTATTTATTACCCAATCGGCGGTGAGCAGGCGTATTCATCAGCTAGAAGCCAAACTAGGCGAACCCGTATTAATAAGAACCCAGCCGCCAACGCCCACGGCACTTGGTAAACGTTTACTTAACCATTTACAGCAAGTATTACAGCTAGAAGTGGCCCTTAATGTAGAGGCACTTAACGAGCACACAGATTTAAACACCCCGCTTAGCGTAAAGCTTGCTGCTAATGCGGATTCGCTTGCCACCTGGCTGCCCGAAGCACTCGCCGTATTAGATACAGAGCTAGCGTGCAAATTACGCTTTGAAGTCATTAGCGAAGATCAATCCATTGCCCATAAAAGAATGAAAGACGGCGAGGTTATGGTGTGTATTAGCTCATCCCCCGAGCCCGTTAATGGCGGCCTAGTTAGCCCACTTGGCGCCATACGCTACAAAGCCATTGCAAGCCCCGATTTTATAAAACAACATAAGCTTACTGAGCTTTCGCAATTAGCGCATTTACCGTGCTTGGTATTTAGTGAGTATGACAAGCTACAACACCAGTTTTTAGAAGATATTAATGGCTCAGCCCCACTGTTTACCCATATTTACCCTTCGTCAGAGGGATTTAAACAAGCCATGATAGCAGGCCTAGGTTATGGGCTATTACCTACATTACAGCTAGGAGATTCGCTGATAAAAGGCGAGTTAGTCGATTTATTCCCAGAATATTATATTGATACACCTTTGTACTGGCACTATTGGCAAACCGAAAGCCCGCAGCTTAAAACGTTGCGTAAGTTTGCATTGCAAGTAGCAGGCAAACGGTTAGAGCCTATTAGCCCATAAAGGCTAAGCCTGCGTTTATAACTGCCCTAATCTGTAAATAAGCAGTGCTGTTTTAGCGGTGTTTTTATTAAGTGAGGTTAAATCGGCGGTTTCGTTTTTAGTGTGTGCGCCATTGCCCATTAGGCCTAGTCCATCAAGCGCCATATCAACATGGTTTGCAGCAAACGAAATATCAGCAGCACCGGCATTACGTGGGTTTGCAGCCTCCACTTTGTTATAGGCTTGCTTGGCTATACAGTGCAAGCAGCTTTTTATTACCCTCGGTGAGCCCCATTGGTGGGTAGCCGTCTTCAAAAATAAGCTCAGCTTGGCTGCCATTTAAGCTTTTAGCCACTATTTGCTGCATCACTTTTTTAGCGCCTTCTACCTGCTTTGGCGAAAGCGCCCGTAAATCACCCGCTACATGCACGGTTTGCGCAATTACGTTACTTTTACCAAACGCCGTGGCTGACGAGTTAGCGCTGTCGTAATCGGCATTTGTACCGCCTACAATAAGCCCGGGGTTAAAGGTTAAATTAGGTTGTGTAGCTAGTTGCTCTCTAAAGTCATTTAAAATACGCGACGCCTCGTAAATAGCGCCATAGCCCACATTGTCACTAAATATTTGTGATGAATGTGCAGCATTGGCCGTTACATTTAACGTCCAGCCGGTATAGCCACGGCGCGCCGCCATCGCGGTTTTAATATTGTTATCGCCGTTCTCAAAACCTAGCGCTACGTCAGCCCAAATTGCGCCATCAACAATCGCCTTTTTAGATAAACTAAGTGGGCGGCCGCTGCTTTCTTCATCGCCGGTAAGCAGCACTTTTACGCTTACGTTTTCAAGTAAATTGAGCGCTTGCAGGCTTTTAAGTGCGGTAATTATAATAGTGTTACCACCTTTCATGTCGGCTACACCTGGGCCTCTGGCGGTGTGTTCATCAATTTGTTTATAGGTAGTAAAGTTATCGTGTTTAGCAAACACGGTATCAAGATGGCCGATCATCAGTATTTTTATTGCATCGGGATCATTACTCTCATGGGTTGCTAATACATGCCCTGCGCGGTTAAACGCACTGCCATCTAACCACTCAACCTTAAAACCAATCGCTTTTAGTTGCTCGCTTGCCAGCGCGCCTACCTTTTTTACGCCTTCAATATTTAGTGAGCCGCTATTAATGTTTACCGCTTGTTCTATTTCTTTAAGCGCTTGCGGCATGTTTTGCTCAACTTGTTTTACTATTTCACGCTCGTTTTTATTAAGCGCCGCATGGCTTGTAAGCGAAAGGGTACTTGCAAGTGTGAGAATAAGTGCATGGCTAAACTTTAAAACTGACATAACAGCCTAATAATTGAGAAATAGTTCAGCTAATATGAAGTAAAAATACAAAGGGTTCAATAGAAGTAGATTGTGATTTTTAACTAATTTTATAAGCAGTAACGAGTTGCATGGTTAAGGGTTAAAGGGGTATGCGTTACTGGTTTAAACTCAGGTATTTAAAATATGATTTGTTAATTAATAACCAACCGGTATAACTAAACAACGATTTGTCTGATATTACTGATCTCCACCATTTTGGGGTTTTGCTGCATTTAAGAAAGCTAAGGCGAAGCTAACTATTTGTTTACAGGTGTTTATTTTATAGCTAGGATAAAATCACTGTAATATATGGACATTTGTCGGTTTGTAAAACGACAAATGTCGTAGACTAAAATGTTATGCGTATCGGAGAATAAGAAATCAGCTCATTTTTCA
>NZ_LJSP01000015.1:5754-86388 GCF_001399995.1 Pseudoalteromonas sp. P1-11 | reverse complement strand
ATTGGAACTGATCAAACTTTATTGTTATGCATACTTAAAAGTGTAACATCTCCTTTAATGGTTAATATCTGCGGTTGTAAGGGTGAACTGAACTAAAGCATAGTTCTTATAGAGGTAGTACTTTCTGTGCTGATTGGAATCTAACAGAGGCGATGTTGCCAAACTCATTTCTGCCCCNCCTTTTCGAGTTAGCAAATTGCATATTTTGCAAATTGGTTTTGCCCCAAAACGAGTTGAAGCGTACACTCTGTAGGTAGCTTTTCAGCGATAAACAGTGTTGGAAATTTTTAAAGGCTTTTCAAACCTTCCCTTTATTAAACTGCCTTGTTACATTATAAGTAATTCGTTTAGTAACAATGTTATGCATACAAGGAATATGATGCAGTATCAATTACCAATTCGAAAAATCAATAGGTCAGATCTAAGTGTAGTTAGACCGTCCATGCTAGAAGATAAAAATTATGATACGTATTTTTCAGCATTTGTTGAAGATGTAAAAGACTTAGATTGCGTTACTAAAGTAACACATAACGGCTGTGACCTAATTATTACCATTGAAAAAGAGTCCAGCTCTGAGCAGTTGTTTGAAGCTGTTAAAGTATTATTAAATAGTGCGTACATTGATAAATTGATAGCTAATTCTGGTTTTACCAAGCTGGCATAGGGAGCTAATAATGAAAAAAATGTTGATAGCTATATCATCGTTGGCTAATTTGAGTACATATGCTGCAACAGTGCCCTCTAATCCAGAAAGCTTTGAGTTAGTTTGTGATAAAATAGACGTGATTGGTAGTTCATTTGATAATTCACGTATATCTAGTTCTTATATTAAATGGGATAAAACAAAGAAGTCTTTATCTATAAAAAGTGAAGAACTAAACGAATTTCATGATGAGCTAAACGGCAATCACAATGATATTTTTATTCGGCAGGAGAACATGGAATCTTACCCTCGAATTTACATCACTTTTAAATCTAATCCATATTTTGAAAAATGGAAGAATGAATACAACACAAGATTTGTTACTACACAAATTGATATGTCACCTAAATCTAAGCGTGCTCTATTTAAGTTAACGTCATTTTGGCAAACAGGTGGAGTCATATCAAAAGTCACTACAAAACAAGCTTGGTGTGAAATAAGGTAGTTATTGCCCAAAATCATAATCAGCAATACATTCGCTATCCTCATAGTGACTTTTAAATAGGAGGTCACTATGAAACCAGAACTAAATCACAATGCTAGTGGTGTGAAACGCCCTTTTAAGCTTGAAGAGATTTGGCGTATTCGCACTCGCATCGAAATTCAAAACAACTTGATGCAATTAGCGTTACTCAATTTGGCTATAGATAGTAAATTAAGGTCATGTGATTTACTGTCATTAAAAGTTCGAGATGTCGCTACCCAAGATCAAGTTTTTGAGAGGGTTCAATGGACACAAAAGAAAACAGGAATCGAAGTTCAATTTGAGATAACTCCGAGAACACAACAAAGTATTAGCCGTTGGGTTCAAGAAGTTAAATTGCAATCTAGTGACTATTTGTTTCGGAGTTTACGTCGCTCTAATCAGCCAATAAGCTATTCATATTACAGGTCTATCATCAGGAGTTGGGCTGAGCAGTTAGGGCTTGATTCTGACCTATATGGAACTCACTCAATGCGAAGAACCAAAGCAACTTTGGTTTATGCTCGAACCAAAAATATAAGGGCCGTTCAGTTACTGCTTGGCCATACAAAAATTGATAACACCATCAGATATCTCGGAATTGAAATTGAAGATGCAATTAAGATATCCAGAGAAACGGATTGTTAATTTAATATAGGCAGCAACCCCAAGCTGCCTTTGCCCCATTGTGAGTTAATGTAAACGCTCTAATGAAGGCTTTGGGCGATGCGGATGGTCGCTCAGGTTCGTTTATGTATAATATGAGTAAGTATTCTTAATACAGAAGCAGCTGTTCTGGCTACCGTTTATTAATATCTGTGTGGTGTGTCCACATCAACGAGGTTAATATTATAGTTAAGAAACTAGTCAATGCAGGATGTAGCTGATGAAATTATCAAAAGATGTACGTGAAACATTTACAAAGCTGCTAACTGAACTGGCGCGTACATTTAAAGTCTGGAAAGATGATCCTACTGTTTTTCTCCAAAATGAGACAAAGGGCAGTTTAATTTTCCCGTGTATTAATGCACCTTACGACTTAATGAAAGAAATAAGTGAAAAAAGAGATGGTAACAAGCCTTGCATTTATCAGTTGCACCACACACTTTACTCCCAATCTTTAGTTAAAGAATTAGCTGAGTTTCTTCATAAGATGGGAAACTTAAACTGTTTGCGATATGAACTAAAACCTATCATAGAAGCGATAGCATACGAATATGTTAATTCTGATTTGGATGGTTTTGCTCGAACTGCTATATATGACGAAAAATCATTCAATGTTCAGTTTGAAACATTAGTAAAAATTGTAAAACGTCGATTATCTGATTTTAAAAAGGAGTTTGACCATTTCGTTTACCAGTTCCCTGTAACCATATTTAACTTAAGTGATGAGATACAAGTAAGCAAAAGTATACGTATAAAAGCTATATACGAGAACGATCTTACAGAAAAGCAGCTTGAGCTATACAAAGACACAAGATCATTTGACTATAACTATTATCTTGAAATAGCGGTACCAATAAAATGCAGTGAAAAGCTTTCACTTCAATTAGCTGAAAAAACTCGTGATGCTACATTTAATTTATTAAAACTTTTAGCGACTCGATTATCCCCCATAGCAATCCCATTAGTAGCATCAAATGAGAGAAGTAGTCATAGATTTGACTTTCACAAATCCGGAAAAGGCAAAGCAAACATGAGTATTTCAACTAATCACAGATTTGCTTCATTCCAGTTTGATTCTAAACAATTCTGGAAAGCTTTTATTAAGGGCAGAGCTTCCGAAAACAACCTTATAGACACCTCTTTTATGATCCCTGAATTGCTCTTGAGGCCAAACTTTTCGAACCAAAGGGTCGTCGAACGTATGGAACTAGCCTTAATATGGTATGGAGACGCTTCTACAGAACCTAATTACTATCAGCAAATACAAAAGCTTGTCAGTTCAATGGAAAGCATTGTCAATTATAGAGATGATAATCTTACAGAGACATTTAAAAGAAGAGTTACTCATTTACACATCACTCACAATGGTCTTAATAAATCAGTTCAAGATAGAGCAGGAAAACTATACAAAGCACGTTCGAACATCGTTCATGGCTCTTCAATTGACGAGAAATTGGATTATTGTGTTATAGATTTTTGTTCAGAAACATTGATAAGAGCTATTTATTATATATCTCAATTTGGCTTCGAAAAAACGGGCTTTAACAAAAAGCTACCTACATTTCTGGATGAGTTGCCTCTCTGTGCAAAATTACAGTGTGATTAAAATGAGAATTAGGTTTACAGATTAGTTAAACCTCTTACTTCGTAATATAAAACACAGCGTTTGCTTCAAGTCCTGAGTCGAATGACAACACGATAAGTCTGGTTGTTTCAAAGTAAATTCATCATTTTTGTCTGATTGTAACGCTTCGCGCCTTATGCCGACCCACATCAACAGGTAGAATGATTAAGCTGAAGCCGCCACCCAACACAATTTTAGATTCACGCCGTGAAGGTCCGCTTCACACAACCACTCGTTGACTCTAACTCATTTTTGTCCAAAAACGAGTTTACCCGACCATCCGGTTATCGCGCAAAGCTGGCTTTAGCAAAGCGCCAGAAGCGAACATTGGTAACGCTGCAATTACGTGCTTACCGCGCACACCTCCTTACTAAGCTTAATCTCCATAGGTTGATAAACCAAGCCTGCCGATTCACCAATTTCGCCACGGCACTCAAACCCATACTTTTCGTAGGCGCTTATTGAAGATAGTGACGCGCTGACGGTAACAGTTTCTACCTTCGCGTATTTTAAAGCGGATGCAAGCAGCTTTCTCCCAATACCACTCTTTTGGCTTTCAGGACGAATAAACAGCATCGCAACATGCCGACCTTCCTTTAACTCAATGACACCGAAGATATTTTCGTCGCTCTCAGCAACCAACATTAAGTTATCGCCTTTCATTCTGCTAAGAAAAGCATTGCTAGCAGCAATACTCGAAAAAGTAGTCTTCCCTTCCTCTGACAACGTGTCTGCAATAGAGTGCAGAAACGAAGTAATACAAATTCCACTTATAGCTTCAACATCCTTCTCATTCATTTTTCTGATAATTACAGAAGCCCTCCTAAAAACTTAATTGCCCACTTACGGGCACGAATATGAAGCGAAAGTAGTCTACATATTTATATCTCAATGATCGCCAGAATAGAGTCAATGGTTTGTTATGCGCTGCCTTTGGCCTTGATAATAGCTGCCTGATGCTTTGGTTTAAGAGGTAACTTTTTAAAAGGGCTAATATTTGTACCTCCAGTATTCCCCGCAGGGACTAAACCTATAGCTGTTTTGGTCACCGCTCCAACAATGCGGAAAATTTGACCAGCACACTCTCTTGCATCTCCCTGTCGAATAGCCCAAGAAAACATAAGAAAATGCACTTTGACATGCCACCAAGTAGATTCCTGGCCTAACACATGCGCATTTTCCAAATGGTGAAAAGAATCAGAAGGGTTGCCCAGTACTTCCATTTTTTTTGCCATAGCGATTTCTGACAGAACGCTTTTAGCTATGTTTTTAGAGAATTTACTAATCATAATTTCATCCTTTCCTTGGCGTATAGCAATTTTATAATGCGGGAATTTCTTTACGTCCCTCGCTCATTTTCTATCTGATGTAATGTTTAAAAAAATCATCTAAGATATTGCAATTATTAAGTTTTCTACGATTTAAAACAGACCTAATTAAATTATATGCACGTGTGGCTTATTTCCCCGTATATCTGAGTAATAAATATCCCCCCCTACAAGAAAGTATAATATTTATCTATTCAATACCTGCTTATCGCTCGTTGCCGAAGTCCGCCTATCTCCCAAAAGCGAACGGTAAGTAACCTTATTCACTTGTTATATGTTTATGCACCAAGCAAGTTTAAGTGTTTTATTTTTTTATAACGTAATGCCATTGAAATACAATGAGATAATTCTATGATAGGTACATCTTGATTACATTTAAAAATAATTGCTCGGTTACCTTCATATGTAAAAGTATCACCGTATACCTCTTTAAAAGTTTCAATCAAAGAGGTTTTACAATTGAAATAAATACAGTATTGATCTGGATGTTTTGATTTCCAATCAAACCTAAGAGTACTCCCTATTTTTGAAATATAACTAGGCTCACCCCATTTAAGAGTTTCTGTAAGATCAATAATCTCATCTTGATTAGCTACACTATAAATAAGATCACGTATATTACTGAGTAAAACAGCAATATTTTCTGGGTAGCTTTCAAATTTTTGTTTTACGCTCAAGTCCATTAAAAACTCATACTTTGAAAAACATATAACAACTTTATCAGAGGGCACTTTCCCTATTTTAGTGCGAAGACGCCCTTATTTTGTGAACCTACATTAATAGCAAATAGTGTAAGTGATTGCCAGCTATAAATATTATGCTTTCTGTAACTCATTTAAATATATAAAAAAGAGGAATGTTTCTCCTTATGCTTACCAAACGAATGAAGACTCACCTCACTGACCGGTTATCGCTCTAAGCCGCCTCCCATACAAATAGTAGATATGGAAATGCGTTCCACATTGTGGAAACAAGTTATCAATACATAATTCTGGTTAAATACACCAGAATTATGTATTCACTGTCGAATACCTCCTTAAATACACCATAAATATGTAACCTTTGGCGATTAACTTTACATAATTATGGTAATTACACTAAAAACACCATTATTTTATACTCTATATTCGAGTAAGACTTAGTTTAAAGGCTTAATAAACAAATTGAGATAACACAATTATGGTTTTTTATAATGTTAGATAACATAATACTGGTATAGAAACACCATTATCTTGTTATTTTTATAACCCCCTAATAGCAAGCCATTGAAATATAGTGTTTTTTCAATAATAATAAATTTATCGATTACATAAAACTGGTAAAAAATACCAGTTTTATGTAAAACAACCGTTTCAAATACACAAAACTGGTGTTGTTGACCAGTATTGTGTATTTTAAGCTTATTGATTACAGATACCTGGTGTGAAAATGGAAAAAAAACTAAACCCAAACCCAATTTCTCGTTCAAATTTACCTAAACATATAAAACAAGGGCACAAACTTGTATTCAGCCGCAAAGACCTGTCGCAAAGAGAGGCGGATTTGTTTGCACTGATGATGGCCCAGATGAAAGATTCAGATTGGGAAAAAAGCACACCACAGTACACATATACAGCAAGCCAGCTATCAGAATGGCTGAATATCAGCTCTAAGCATGTTGGCAGTATTTTATCTCCTGCTGCTGAACGACTTGCAAGCTACAAAATAGGTATAAAAGTAGAAGGAACCTCTGGCGAAATTGAATTTGATTACAAACCTCTTTTTAAAAATATTAAGTATAAAAGAGGCCTATTAACAATGGTGCCTAACGACATGCTTGAAAGTGAATATATTGAATATAAACAGGGGTTTGCATTAATAACAACAAAAACATATTTAGATATCAAACAAGAATACGCAAAAAGATTGTACGAAATTTTAAGCAGATTTAAAAAAGACGGTTATGAAATGCATTACATTGCAATTGACGAGCTGAAAGGACTTTTTGGTTTACTCGATGAAAGTGGGCGGCTGAAAAAAAATAAAAGCTCTTTTAAAAACAACGGCGTATTCATGAAACGCTGCGTTAGAGATAGCATCGAAATCTTACGTGGGCACCCTATTGCTCGTAAGGAATTTTTATTTCTAGAAAGCGAAAGTAACGACGTTGGTTATAAATTAAAAACACAAGGTAAGAAAATTTCTGAAATAAAATTTTTGATTAGATGGCTAAATAAAGGCACTACTGAAGAATTGAACACTCATGATGCACTAAATACAGTGAAAGAACTAATTTCTAAGCAATTAATTCAAAAAGAAAAGTTATCTCCTGCAGAACTAACACAGCTAATGTTTGCTTATCGTTACCTTGGCCAAGATGAAGAGGCGGATAAAGTTGAAAAAGCCCTAAATAGAAGCATGGCTCTAAATAAAAATACAGTAAATGAAAAAGAGAAACAGCTAAGGGATGAAGTTAATTCTTTAATAGAGTTAACCAAGGATATCGACTACTAAACACACCATAAATATGTAGTCACAATACCAGTTATATGATCAGCAATACCATTTTTGTGATCACTAATACCATCAATATGATCATCTATACCATTAAAGTGATCACAAACACCATTAAACTGATCTAAAACAAGTTAAAAATCTTTATTTTTCAATTAGATAAAGAGTCTATATATTAATAGTCCCTATATACTTTAATAGAAGTAATATAATTTATAGTGTCTGTGCATAAGTGCATAACATTGAAATACATAACAATTAAACAAGAAACTAATAATTCCATTTAGTGTTTACAAACTCATTAATATGCAGCATTATATGTTAACTTTATAAAATGCTGCATATTTCAAGGTAAGCTGATGGATGACAGAATACTAAAAATAGCCACTAGGGCGAAACTAACCCTGGAGGCATTGTCAGAGAAAATTACTAATTCTCAGATAGAATTTAATGCTGAAAGGTATGAACCTACATACTCAAAGTCTGCAGTCGCAAGTTTACCAGAACTAGCTAAGGCAAAAGTTGATAAAGCTGTAGCTGAGATGGAGCAGGAGGGATATCAGTTCCAAAAAAAGCAGGCTGGTTTAAATAATGTTTATAGCATGGGACATAAAGATATTACCGCTATTTATGAACACAGAGGTGTGCCTAAATACCGTGATAAATTTAAAGAAGCCCATACAATTTTCCTTACAAACCTTAAAGGTGGCGTTGCGAAAACGGTTTCCAGCGTGACCCTCGCTCACGGCTTAAGGTGCACCCCTGCCCTACTTCACCATGATTTGAGAATCCTAGTGCTAGACCTGGACCCACAGGCCAGTGCAACAATGTTTATGAAACACGACCTTTCTATTGGCGTTGTAGATGAAACTGTTGCCCAGGCAATGCTACAGAATGTAAGCCGTGAAGAATTATTGGAAGAGTTTGTTAAACCAACGAACGTATCTGGCGTAGATATTATACCAGCCTCTATTGAGGATGCATTTATAGCCTCTCAATTTGAAAAGTTAGCAAATGAGCATCTGCCTGGACAAAATATATATGATGTTCTTCAAGAGAATATAATTAGCAAGCTAAAGCACGATTATGATTTTATCTTTATTGATTCAGGGCCTCATTTAGATGCATTCCTATTAAACTCTTTTGTTGCAGCCGATACATTTTTAATACCAGTCCCCCCTGCTCAGGTTGATTTTCACTCGACATTGAAATTTATGCAAAGACTCCCTGAGCTTTTCGACATGACCGAAACTGCAGGCAGCGAAATTAAACTTAGTTCAATATTCGGATATATGGCTAAGATTGCGAGGAAGTCAGATCACGCTGATGCTCAAAGTTTGCTTCGTGAGGTTTGCGGTGCAGATATGCTAGATACGTCTTTGCCGTTATCAACAGCATTTGAACGTTGTGGTGAGAGTTTTGGGACTGTTTTTTCAACTAATCCAAAATTTTATCCTGGTGATAGAGATGCGTTGAAAAAAGCGCGTTTAAAGGCCGAGGAATTCACACGTTCAGTATTTGACACAATTACGTTTAATAGAAAAAACAAAGGCTAGACCACTATGAACACAAAAAAAAGAGCCGTGATCGGGCGTAAGGTTACAACTACTAATCTAGATGATCTTATTACAAAAAATAGTGGAAATAATATAGTTGAACGTTCACCTATTTCTGAACGAGACATTGAATGGGAACGCGTTGAAATTGAAAGCCAAGATGTTTTAAATAAATGTAAAAAGTCGATTTATAATAAGCGATCCTTTAAAGATTTGTCTTTAGCATCTGTGCTCGATATTTTTCATTCGATAAAATCTACAGGTGGTAATACTGAAGCCGTTAGAGCTGAACTTGTTGATGGAAAGTATGAAATCCTAGGTGGTCTACGTCGTGCTTATACTGTTTCTCTTTTACCAGATACAAAATTAACCCTAGTTGTTGCCAAAAATTTAACGGAAGAAGAACGGGCTCATTTCGCCTTAGTAATGGATGAATACTCAGAACCTAGCTATATGGATAAAGCACGCTCCATTAGCGAATTAAAGGATAAACTGGAAAAAAGAAATGGTATAGAACTGACAGGAACAAAACTTTGCGAAATTTTAGGGATGAAAAAAAGCAACGTGTATTACGCGTTAAGCTTTTCAAATATACCTAACGATATTATTAAATTGTTCCCTGCCCTAAAGTTTATATCTACTCCATTTCTACGCGAATTAGTTAAACATAATAAAGATAATTACCTAGATAATTTAGCTATACATTTTAAAGCGATTAAAACATCACCGCTTACTGGTAAAGAATCTAAAGAAGAATTATCAGAAATAAACGAGTTTTTAGAAAAGGAATCTAAAAAGTTACAGCGCGATATTTTAAATAGAATTAAAAGTGACAAAGCGCAAGGTGAGACGGCTTATAACGGTAAATTTAAAGAGCTTATTAAAAGTAACGTAAGTGGTGTAAAATTTACGACGACAAAGAATGGTGTAAATATTTCAATAGACGAGTCCAAAGTGAGTCCCGATATATTAGAAATGCTTTTAACGAGTTTTAACTCTTAGTTTTACCAACATAACCCTTATTTAAAATGCCTTTTCCACAATGTGGAAAAGGAAATTTTATTACAAACAAACTGCTTATTATCTATAACTTTTTTAAACGCATAGCTATCACAACCTTCCCACTCATAATTTTCTTTAGTTCAAATACTCCTAGCTTATAATTGTAGAGTCATATATTTAATTTACACTAGTTTTCAGACCAGATAGAACTTCCCAGAATATGCTTGATGCCAATAAATTTAAGCTGTTAACAAATTACCGAGTGTAGGTACCAAGTTACAGAAGTCGCTGAATGATTTAATATTTGCATTAAAACTTTATATTGCCGGCGAAGCCAATTATCAGATAAACCTAAAATTTTTACATCATCCGATGAAAAACTGTATATCACGACGATGTGACGCCTTTTTTAGCTGCGTCATAGTGGTTCTTATGCCTGATTAAAAAGCCTTTAAACAATGAGTGCTTAGAGATAAACGCTTGTTGAAACTCATTAAAGAATTTTATGTAACCAGTGGCGGCACTTATGGTAACCCTTGGATATATGCAGACTTGCGTTAAGTCGGTAAGCAATGCACCGTAAATCGTGTTTCTAAGATTATGCAACGACATAAGCTTAAAGCGCAAATTGGGTATAAGCTTCGCCATATTAAAGGCGATATTACCTAAGCACCTACGACATTTTTTATATGTGGTAACAGAGATGAATTACTCTCAGGCGGATTCTAAGTTAGTCGCTGGATAAAAATATGGATAACCATTTTTATAAATCTACTCTTAATGACTGTATAAAACATTAATTTAAAGCTGAGGTATTGGTAGGTGATCATGGTAGTTAATGTGGTAATCCTAGTTAGCTTGCATTAACGAAGGTGTATAAAATTGTGTTATCGGTTAGCCGAGTTGGGAATTGGTATTATAATGCAGCTTCTGAAAGTTTTTACTAAGCTTAAAAAGTGAATAGTTAGAAGTAAGATATACTCGATACGAGAAGATGCGAAAGCTGAGATATTTAATTTTAGATAAATTTTTTAAAATCAAAAAATGCTATTCACACATGTAGTGTATCACCTGTTAAGTTCAAAGAAGCGTACTATTTTGAGTTAAAAACTAACTAGTGAAAGCAGGGAAGTCCAAATTGGTAAAGTTGACAAGGTCAGACACCAAAAAATATTTTCTTTTACTATGATTTTCCTACTCATAGTTGTTTATAGTCATTCACATTTAATAATAGTATTTAAAAAGCGGTTTAGGGTATGTGTTTATTGGCTATGGATAATAAACGAAATCATTTGATGACCAACCCCTTTATATCGATCACTGTAAGTGCTCCACAACTCTTTAACGACACCTAGAGTAAACACACCCATCGAGGTCGATTTTCTTTCGGAGAATCTTAAATACGTATCAATATTTTGAAACAGTACATAACTTAAATTAGTTCATGTTTATCTTTATCTTTGCACATTAAATAGCATGTATAAAAATCGACAAGATGAACTATTCGCAGCTATGTAAACTATAGGAAGTCTAAGTCGAGTAAACATATTTATTAATATATGTATAAGACTTAAAATTTGATAGCGTTACTTTCCACAATGTGGAAATTGTTTAACCGAGCTTTTCTAATACTTCATTGCTGAGTTTTTAAAGTTGCCTAAATAAATAATAGTCCTTAGATGATTGAAAGAATTTGTTTATTTAGCTAACTATTCATCAATGCTTAAGCGCCTCTATTTCGGCCTAGGAGCTTCCCTTAGATATTGTATTACCTAGCCTTACATAAGTGTCTTTAATACGTTCTAAGCGTTCAGGGGTACTTATATTAGTATCTTATTATAAGAGAGATACTTCTCTTCTTAACAATGTGCAACTTGATGGTTTTATATATTGTATATGTACTATAGATGACTAATATGAATACGTTTTTAGAAATATAAATTAAGTAATTTATCTGAATCAGATAGTAAATTGCATTATATGAAAAACTTTTATTAGTGTGGGCTAATTTAAGTTAGTAGGTTAGGGTGTTATCGAGATATTTTTCATTTTGTAAGTATATACTTATTGCTAAGGTATTTACAGAATGCTTTCTCTAGATAAAGTTTGTCATCATATATACTTGTTAGCTCTCTCATTATTAATAGATCTGTTTGAAAATAGCGCTTGATTATAATTTTCTAACTGTTAAGGATAATAATAAGGTTAATATGGTTAAATTATAGGTATAAGGTTAAAGCGTAAGTTATTCCTATAAGTTATTGAATATAAATTAGTTTGTTTAAATTTGCAGATCAACAAACCTCTATGTATGGATCATGTTTACACTATGTTATAGATCATATTTCCTCTATGTGCTCTTTAAAATCATATAGTTATACATAGGTTATAAACATACTTACCCCAAGAATGTGTGTTTTAGATCCGATTTCCATCATGTTTGTATACGATGTTATCCCCATAAGCAAACTTCCTTTGACCTAAAAACATGGTGTAGATCTGATCTCCATTATGCTGAGATCATTATTTAACTAGGTAAAATAACGCTTATCCACAAGAATTTTTAATTTACCCGTTATCAATGTTTTTTATTGAGTTTTTTCCATGACCACATAAATTTATTTCGAAGGTAGGCTTTCATCGACTATTTGTAGCTACTCTATTACCGTAGATATTCAATACAGCATTATGGTGTGAAGCTATTTTGCCTAAATAAATTAGCCTCAGATCACTTTACCTCTATGCAATTTGTTAGCAGCCAAATTATCACAGATCAACTTTCCTCTATGCTTAAATTACAGTCTATTTAGCTAAAATCATCGATTTATATTTAAACGGTTAAGTTAGATGATAAATTTGAGGGGTTACAAAATCAGCTCAGATCACTTTTCCTCTATGTTGGGTGTTTGATGATAATTAATCCAGATCGCTTTTCCTCTATGTTTGAGGCTCACATAGAAGTAGTCGTAGGGCATTATGGATATTATTTTATTAGCTTAAGTTTCCTAATATTATTTTTTAAAAGAGTTACAGATCAATATTCCTCTATCTTTAAAAACTGATCGCGAAAGAGGGAAGGCTAAGCCAGTTAATTTTGAACACTCGGTATAGCGGTGTGCTTGATTAAAAATAGGTTCAGATTTCCTCTATGTTCTTTAATTACATATGAAGTAGATGCCTTAAATTAAATACATCATTGTTTATTATGTAAAAACCAGCAACAGATGAAGCTTCAAGTTTCTATTATGCGGTATAGATCAGTGTTCCTCTATGTTAGTGCTATAGATGCTTACTGAAATTAACAAGTAGACCTCTGAAACTATAGTAATAAGGAGCAGCTTAAGAATATAAAAATCTATATT
Organism: Pseudoalteromonas sp. P1-11; assembly: GCF_001399995.1. Lineage (NCBI taxonomy): Bacteria > Pseudomonadati > Pseudomonadota > Gammaproteobacteria > Alteromonadales > Pseudoalteromonadaceae > Pseudoalteromonas > Pseudoalteromonas sp. P1-11. The sequence goes on along the minus strand of NZ_LJSP01000015.1, from coordinate 73,191 downwards.
GATAACTCATAAACTCATTTTGTTAAATTGTATTTAGATTTTTATTACACTCAGATCAATTTTCCTCTATGTTTCATAGTTGCCGTAATCTATGGGTTATGAGAACCTAGGGGATAAATATAATAATAAGCAGGGTTTTGCTTAATGGCCACAAAGTACATTTCGTTGAGTAATCTTCCTGATACTATTAAAAACGAAATTAAGACAATTCAAAATGCAAATCAAGTCGAGCAATTGTCACTTTTCATTGATAATCAAAGTACGTTGTCGGGCTTTGAAAACTCTATTTCAAACACTTTTAATGCGTATGACTTGTGGTCTCGTTTTATACGTAATCAGCGTAAACTGGTAAAAATTAGTGAAGCGCCTAACCGGGTTGTCGTATCTCGAAGTATTTCTGATAAGTTAGAAGGGGTTACGTATGAAGGCAAACTGGAAATAGCCCCTGCGCTGATTGTGGGAAAAGACGAAGATTATTTTGCTTGGCCCTCAGATAGAGAAGAAAAAGTAGAGAGAGCGCTTATTCGTTTAGCTAGCCAAGGTAAAATAGCAAAAATTTCCGGAAAAATGGGCGACAGATATGCGGTATATTTTTCTATTAAAGAAATAGCTAACGAGCTGAAGTCTGTTAATCAAACCCTATCATTTGCAGAAATAAAGCAGGCCCTTCAAATACTCAAGGGTAGTGAACTCAACTTTAAATACCAAGTGACCAATCAAGCGGGAGAGCAGCATTATAGTGAGTCTAAAATGAATTATTTAAGCTCTATTCATTTTAGTGGTCAGCAGGGAAAATCAACGGTTAAATGTCTTGCTGTATTAAATGAGTTTATGTCGCAGCAAATAGAGTCCATTGGTTACAGAGGATATTATTTTAATCGTGCTCAATCGTTTAAAAGAACTTTATCTAGGTGGCTAACTTTGAGGCTTTATCATATGTTTCGCTATGCAAGTGTAGGCAAAACGCATCACTTTTTACTAAAAAAAACCATGATCAAGTTTGGCTCCATCGATAGTGAAGATATAAAAAAATCACGACTTACAGCTATTCGCCGAGATATGGCTAATACGATGAAGGATTTGATTGATTCCGATATTATAGATAGTTATGAAATAAGTAATATAAAGAATGATGAAGGTGATATCGTTGACTATAAGTATGAGCTGCATCCTTCTGATTCATTTTGTGCTGAAATCTTATCCCTGAATAAGCACAATAAAAAAATAACGGAAAAAGCCAAAGTACTAGATGAGCAAGAGCTCCAAGCAAATTTTATTGAGTCTTAATAAATAAGCTTCTTTAGGTTAGTTAATTACCTAATACCGCTTTTTTCTAAGGTTAAGTAAAATCTCTGTAGCTTTAAAAATACTATTTTAGTTGAGATATTTTTACTGCTTTAGAATAGGTTGATTTCAAACAATTACAGCTGTGAAAGTTGATAAGCTCATTAAGTCTTATAATATTGTTGGGCACATCGCGCTTTTTTCTGCATTGTCATATAGTAATAGGATTAAACTAATAAGAAGAGTTTCTTTTTTGGTTATAGCCATAAAAATAAGCTGCTAAGGTTTTATCGTGTGCCTACCATACAAGCTGTAAGTTGAGTTGCTCGCAAATTTTAGTGAACATGGAAATATTTTATCCAGTTTTCGATATTCAAGAATCTTTCTCAGATGTGAAATAACTCATTTATTAATAGTTCATAACGTTAATTTTGAATTAACAGCGGCTAGTGCAATAAAAGAAAATGTGGAAGTGATATTAAGATTTCCACAATGTGGAATGGCTATTAAAAAGCATTATGGCATAGCACTTAGTAAAGATTTGATCTGCAAGTTTTACTAAAAACAATACTGTAAATTATGAATATCAAAGCGCTTTTAGATTTATTTCTTTCCAGCAATATCACCGCATTGGTCTATTTAGATGGCTTTTCATATGGTGATGGAAATTTTCTTCATTTAATCCCTATTTCTTCTTTTTTATACAGAGCTGGTTACCTCTAATACCAAGTAAAAAAATAATATTGAGTATAATTAGCAACCAGTCACTATAAGCTCTGGATCAGAATTTTACTAAGAGTATTTATATTAAATATTAAAGGAGATTATAAGGTCTTTATACCTTTTATATGTGTTGATAGTTTTGAACTCATTCTTTATATTTCTATTCGTATAAACTTACATAGCAACTCAGGTTATCTTAAGTACATATTGAGGCGTGTAGGCAAGGGTGCGTCTATCGTATTTCAGTTATTCCACCATGTGGAAAAGCATCAAACCGTTTACGCTTTAGCCTGATACTTAGTGAAATATTGATCTAAAGCCTTTTAGTACAAAGCAACATACATCAAAAAATCTAAAAGCGTCGCTTCCATTGGAGGCTTTTAACGGCTTACTTCTAGATTTATTACAAATATTCTAATTAGGATCTTATATATTTTAAGTTTGTAATTTAGCTTCGTCATAGTCGAATCATTTAAAGCTGTCCTCTCTGTTTATTAAATTTTTTAAATTAATCTTATGACTTTCTCATTGTATGTTTCCAGATTTGACGGTGAGGTTCAATTATTTGATTACAATTGTAAAGTGCAACGACAATCGTGTTGATTATCTAGTTCAAAGAATGTCATATTAAAATTTTAAGAGCGCTGCATATTTATTAAATTAAAATTTAAATACTTTTGTTAAAAATTCATGTTGGATGTTAAAAAACAAATTACAAATGCAAACATATGATGTATGTTGTCTTTAATAAATCTAAAAAACAGAATGTATACTTTTAATAAATAACCTTTCTAGACGAGAGATAACATGAGACAACATCTATTAGGCTTTACACTAGCCCCATTATTTTTACTTACATCAGCGTGTTCACAACAAGAAAGTCCCATAGAGTTAAAAGACACAGAAACTCTTAGTTCATCTATTGCTTCACTGAATAGCTACGAGAAAACAGCTCGACTAAAAATTAACAAACTTAAGAAGTTGATGGCAAAAGCTGAACATAAGCAAATTGATGTGACGCGTGAAGAAAGCGTAGTGTGGTTTGCAGAACAGTTTTTAAAGTTTGCTAACTGGGATGAAAACAATTACGACGCTGTTGTTAAGTTATTTAGCTATGAACGTTACTACGCAGACACAAAAGAGCAGTTAGCAAAAGAGCTTCCTGATTTTGAACGTAAAAAAGTAATTCAAATTTTAGATAAAGGTATAAACGATTTATCTAAAGAGCTTGCAGGCGAAATTAAACGCCGCCCTGTAAATAAAGTTGATTGGCAAAATACTAAAGCAAAAGACAATATGTTTGTAAGCAATGGTAAGCCAATATTTTTATATGACTATTTTTCAAAAACGGTAGGGCAGCCGCTTACAAATAAAGATATTTATAACGACCATTTAGGTGCGCTTTATCATGGTGGTGAAGATTTATACCCTGTCGATCATGATCGCGCCATTAATTCATTTTTAGTTCGAGAGGATGGCACTTTTGACGAGGAGTTAATGAAAGAGCTAACGCGTATCCCTGATACTAACATTGGTTTTTTAGTTTATTGGCTAATGGGTATTCCACAGTGGGTTGAAGAACGAGAGCCAGAGGTTAGAAAAGGGCGGTCGTTATTTACAGGTTTTGATATTGATAACCCTTTAGCCCGTGAAGTATGGGGTAAGATAATTCGTAAAACGGGTGAACTCACCAAAGGTAAAAAAGTAACTGAGGTGGGTTTCGTACTTGCTAACGAACCACATTGGTACGCAGAAAAAGGTCATTGGACTCAAAATTTCCAAGAAATGACAAGTATTTCTTCATACACATTAGACAAATTTAGAAATTGGTTGAGTACTAAATATCAGGACGATATAAATAAGCTTAATGAAAATTGGGATACTAATTTTAAAAACTTTAAAAGCGTTGCAATAGAAATCCCAATCGATCCGGCATTAAAAGGTTTACCGATTTGGTACGACTGGACGCGTTATAATATGGATAGAAGTACGGATTGGTTTACGTATGTTCAAAACGAACTGCATTCTGTAAATGAAGATGCCGATACTCATATTAAAATTATGCCTCGTATGTTCATGGAAGATTCTCGTTCTGGAGGTATAGATACCGAAGCTCTAGCTGAATTGACAACTATGGTTGGGCACGATGCAAAATCATTCGGTAGCGAAAACATTCGCCCTGGTAAATCGTCCAAGTGGATTGAAAAATACGCTTATAATTGGGGCATAGTCACTATGTTTCATGATTTTATGGAATCAGTTGCGCCTAATAAGATTAATGTGAATTCAGAATCTCATTTTTTATCATCGGGTCAGTGGCGAGATTTAGACACACGTACAAGTTATGTTCGTAGTGTTTATTGGCTTGCAACTTTACTTGGTATGGATGCCAATATGGGCTGGTTTTGGGCACGTGATCCAGATGGTTCACCAGAGGATCGTTTAGAAGGCGACCTAGACTTTTTTGACCCAGGTCTTGGCGGTGCATTTGCGGGTTCTAACAATATGCAGCCGCATGTAACTAACGAAGTTACCCAAGTAATGTTTGATCTTAATAGTTTTTCTGAAGAAATTGTTAAGCTTAGAGAGCAGCGTCGTCCACTTCGTTTGTTTTACTCTGAAACAACAGCAATTAACACAAACGACTATATGACCAAGGGCTACGAGCTTTATGAAAATTTATTTTTTGAAGGTTTTCCACTTGGCTTTGCCACAAAGAATGTAATTGAAAAGCAAGACAATAACAACTGGGATGCAATACTGGTTTATCGCAATAATTTTGTTACAAATGAAGAGTTTAAATCGCTTCAAGGGTATTTAAATAAAGGCGGTACCGTTATTTTAGACTCAGCGCAAAGCCTGTCTTTAGATGAGTACGGGCACCCGCGTAAGGCTAAGTTAGTTGCCAGTAAAGGTAAGCTTATTGTTATGCCAAAAGACGCAGACGTTGAAGCCATTAAACAAACTGCACTTGCAGAGGTTTCGGGTAGTACGCCTGATGTTGTTGTAAAAGTAGATAATGGTGAGTCATTTAAAACCACAACATGGCGCACTGTTAAGCAAGACAATGGTAGTTACTTGGTTAATATTTTAAATTTAGGCCACACAACAGCAACCGTTGATCTGTCGCTTAAAAATGGTAAACCTATTCATGTTAATAACTTAATGACGAGTAATAAAATGAACAATAGCTTTGACATTCCTTCTGAGGGGGTCTTACTCGTTGAAGTTACAGCTCAATAAATAGTTTTTTAGCGAGTACATGCCTATGTGCTCGCTTTTCAATTAACACGATACATTAAGTTGTGAATACTTAAACTAATAGCAATATCGTTGAGCTTAATCCCGTACAGTTCAGGGGTTAATGCACTGCCTATGCCTCATATTGCGTAACCAAGCGAAAGTTGGGTCTTACAAGCTGAACGCTCAGATGAGTTTGATATTAAAGATACTGAAAATTGAACTTTCAAACAAAGAACGATGGTGGTTGGTACCGTAAAGGTGAAAAATCCAGTGTTTCTGAAGGCATATTAAAACTAACCACTAAACGAGAAACGCATTTAAGAACGTTTTGTGATGGCTGTAATAAAAAAAAAGTGCCTAAGTATAGGTTGTTTTACACTTCGGGAGTTGCTAAATCTAGGGCAACAGGGAGTTACGGATATTATGAGGCACGTATAAAGGGTGCGGATAAATTTCCGAGAGTATCACCTGCATTTTGGATGTACAGCAAAATAGATCGTACTTTAACGAATGAAGGCGATGTGCAATATAGTAAAATAGGTGTAGTTGAGTTAACTCAAAAACAGACGATTCAGGAGTTGGACCGCAACCTACATAATATTGTTATAAAAGATGGCGTACTCAAAGAGTTGAACTTAACATTATATAAGGGTCTAAGAACACCGCATACAAAAGGGAAATGTAATCAATTTTATCCTTCAGATAATCAATCTGCACAAGGTTTCCCAACATTAGTGAAAATTGATTATGTGAGAGCGTGGTTAAAGTAATAGAAAGCCTTAAAACCCATTCAAATAAAGTATTTAATGCCTTTTGTGTAGATGATGAAATGCGTGTTTATTATCTACATTCATACCAACTTTGAAGTATGAATATTAGCCAAATTTTAATTTATTTGTTGCGAATTTAAACATCATATGTTTATATTGTTGAAATCAATATTATGCCTTTATAATAAAGTACAGGCTGATTGCTAAAACACTGACGTAGCAATTTTTAGTTGTTAAAAAGGACACACACATGAACTTATTTAAAATAAAAATGGTAATGCTGTTAGGGTGCTGCATATTATTTGCTTCCAATTTATGTGCAAAAGATGCAGGGCTGAAAAACTCTGAAGCCAAAAAACCAAATGTGCTTATTTTACTATTTGATGATATGCGATTCGACACATTCTCCTATCGAAATGGTCCTGTTTCGACGCCAAACATTGATGCCTTAGCACATGAAGGTACACGCTTCGATCAAGCTATGACATCTACGGGGTTATGCTCGCCTTCTCGCGCGGCTATGTTTACTGGGCGTTGGGGACATAAAACGGGGCTTGACGATAACGTAGGTCTTTATCATTCTCGTCTTTCGGAGTTATCACTTAGTGAAGGTAGCGTAATTAAACGTGCAACTAGTGTAGGTTACGATGTTAGTTATGTAGGTAAATGGCACTTAGGCGCACAAGGCCCTGCACTGCGCGGTGCTAACTTTATGTGGGGGCACGATAAGGATGAAGAGCGTAATGGCCGTCCTTTTACGCCTTATGGTACACAAAAAAATGTTGCCCGTATGAATGCAGGTGAGCGCGATGAAAACGGCGAAAAGCACGATTACTATAAAACGCTTCCGGGTACATACGCAGATACAGTAACAGCTAAAGAAGTAAACGAAGGCAAATTAATGCTTAAAAATGCGGCCAAATCAGACAAACCATTTTTTGGTATTGTTAGTTTTGAGCAACCTCATCCGCCGTACCGCGTACCAGAGCCTTACGCTAGCATGTACGACTACAAAGATATAAAGCTCCCTCCCAATTTTGGTATCGAACGTAAAAACAAACCAATGGCACAAGACGATATTTGGTGGCCTTGGCATGATGTAAGCCACATGACTGAAACCGATTGGCGCAAAGCACATAGTTTCTACTATGGCGCTATTGCTATGATAGATCACGCAGTTGGCGAGCTTATTAATACCGCCAAAGAAGAAGGTTTATACGATGACCTACACATTATTTTAGTAGGCGACCAAGGTAGTATGCTTGGTGAGCATAACTTGTATGACAAAGGCCCCTACGCGTATGACGAATTAATGCGTATGCCACTTATTATTCGTGATCCTAGCCTTGAGCCTAAAATAATTAACCGCCAAGTATCTATGCTCGACATAGCCCCAACACTTCGCCAGTGGATGACACTACCACTTGATGGCGACGAAGATGGACGTTCACTTTTACCATTGATGAAACAAGGCGATAGTGCCGATGCTGGTAAAGATGATATTTCGTTATATGCCTACGAATGGTACAACGGAGGATGGTTTGGTATTAGAGCTATACGTACCCCTGAAATGAAGTTTGTATGGAACCCTGGCGACAGCCGCGATGAATTATACGACTTAAAAAATGATCCGTACGAAATCACAAACCAAATAGACAATTCTAAATACAAAAAACAGCTTACTGATTTAGTGCATAAAATGGCGGGAGAGCTTAAGCGTATTGAAGACCCATCATTAACTAAATTTAATCACCACATGAAAGATTTTTTATAGCCGAGTAATGCCCTTTGGTGGGCCTTGATTGGCCTACTATTTTTTATTATCAAAATTGAGATTGGCACTATGAAAACACACACAAAATTATTGAGCGCTTTATCATCGCTTGCCTTATTAATTGGCTCTGCGGGTATACAGGCAAGCGAACAAAAACCCAATATTATTCTTATTGTTGCAGACGATTTAGGTTATGCAGATGTTGGTTTTAATGGCTCTAAGGATATTATTACCCCAAATATAGATGATCTTGCTAAATCGGGTACTTCCTTTTCAGACGCTTACGTAGCGCACCCGTTCTGCGGTCCAAGCAGAGCTGCGTTAATGACTGGTCGTTACCCACATAAGATTGGCTCACAATTTAATTTACCGACACGCGGCTCAAACGTAGGCGTGCCTACTGATGCTAAGTTTATTAGTAAATTACTAAACGAAAATAATTACTTCACAGGAGCTCTTGGTAAATGGCACTTAGGTGATGCGCCGCAGTATCATCCTAACCAACGTGGCTTTGATGAATACTATGGTTTTTTAGGTGGTGGTCATAATTATTTTCCTGACCAATATCAAGCTCAGTATAAAAAGCAAAAGGCACAAGGCTTAAAAAATATTTTTGAATACCTAACACCGCTTGAGCATAACGGTAAAAAGGTTAAAGAGACTGAATACATTACAGACGCACTATCGCGCGAAGCCGTTAATTTTGTAGACAAAGCAGCGGACAAAAAAAATCCATTCTTTTTATATTTAGCTTACAACGCACCGCATGTGCCATTGCAAGCTAAAGATGAAGATATGGCGATGTTTCCTAATATAAAAAATAAAGATCGTAAAACATACGCGGGCATGGTTTACGCAGTTGACCGAGGCGTGGGTAAGCTAGTAGAAACCCTGAAAAAAAATAATCAGTATGATAATACGCTTATCGTATTTATGAGCGATAACGGTGGAAAATTAAGTAAAGGCGCTAATAACTTCCCACTTAAAGCAGGTAAGGGAAGTACACAAGAAGGCGGTTTTAGAGTACCTATGTTGTTTCATTGGCCTAAACATGTACCTGCGGGCAAGCGTTTCTCGCACCCTGTATCGGCACTTGATTTATACCCTACATTTGCAGCTTTAGCGGGCGTTAAAGTTGAAGAAAATCAACAATTAGATGGCACTAATATGTGGCCTGCATTTATTAAAAATGAAAACCCGCATCAAGATGAACCTATTTATGCACTTCGTCATCGAAAAGGCTACAGTGACGCAGCTATTCGCTTAAATCAATGGAAAGCGCTAAAGGTTAACCAGCAACCGTGGCAATTATTTAATATTGAAAAGGATATTTCTGAAAAACATGATGTTAGTAAATCTAACAAGGCACTGTTGACCGACATGGTTCGCGAAATGGAAAAATGGAGCTGGGATAACCAACAGCCTCGCTGGTTCCACGAAACAAACGAAAGCGTGAATTGGCGGTTAGATTCTATGCCACGATTCGATAAAACGTTTAAAACAACTAAGTAAGTTTTATCAAATTCACGGAGGTTTTATGAAAGTAAAAGTAGTTGTGTGGCATGTTTCTTTGTTATGCATGGGCGTAAGCTTACTAGGTTGTCAGCAAGCGAGTGCCCTAGCGGGCGCTCAGTTTACACCTGGCGGTACATTATTTAGTGAGCAGCACCAAGCAATTAAATTAGAAAACAAAAACCGGCGTAAATGGGATAACGCATTAATAAGCGATTTAGATCAAGACGGTTACCCAGATTTATTGCTTACTGATCATGGTTATACCATCCGTTTGTATTGGAACAATAAAGGCGTTTACGACAAAGGCCGCGACCTAATTGTGGGTGATATGCACGGTATTGGCGTAGGCGATTACGATAAAGATGGCAAAATGGATATCTTGCTATCGCGTGGTGGTGGCTCGGGTAGTAACGCACGCAATGCCAAATTGTTTCATTTTAACAAAAGAGAAATTATTGAAGGCGGGGAGTTTTCCCCCAAATTGCCAACATTACGGGGGCGTACTAGTAAGTTTTTTGATGCCAATAACGACGGCCATTTAGATTTATTACTAATGGGATTTCCGCAGGCTAATAGCGGTAAACAAACTAGTAATTTTATTTATAAAAATGATGGTACTGGCAATATAACCCACGCAACTGATTTACCAAAAACTAATCGAGACGGTCAAAAAGTCCTTATTACCGACTTTAATAACGATAAAATTGACGATTTAGTAATTTACGGTGACGGCGCTTTACGTGTTTTAAAAGGCAATGGCGACTTTACCTTTAGTGACGTGACCGCCAACGTTTTACCTAATAAAATAATGGATGCGACGGGTGTTAGCGAAATCGATTTTGATAACGATGGTGACTTTGATTTATACATAAGTCGTGCTAACCCATTACAAGCAGGGGATACGTTTTTTGATGCTAAAAGCCACACATTTGGTTTTTACACCAAGCGTGGGCCATTTAAATATGATGACTTACTTATTGGCGATACGCTCAATATAGTTAACTACCAATCACCTTATCCAGACCAAGATGTGTTTGTAGGTGAAGGCACTTATAAATATAAATTTGAAGGTGAAATACACAGCGGTCAAAACGTCAATATTGTTAGCAGTAATGGCCTAGGATGGGCCGACACTCAGCCTAACAAAGGCTTGTATGTTGGTTATATGGGTAATAATAAATGGCGCATGGCGGGTAATACCTTTTCACCAACAACTGGTGTTGTAACCGGTGTTAAGCACTATACGGTTAATAAAAAACCAGTGGCACCATCGGATTTACTGCTCAAAAATGAAAGTGGAAAATTTGTTGATGTGAGTGGTAAAGCTGGCGTAAAAACAAATTTAAATACGACCGGCGTAAGCGTGGGAGATTTTAATAATAACGGCTATCAGGATTTGTTTGTTGTTAAACAAGGCAATTTGGTAACGCCTACATCGCAAATACTGTATTTAAATAATGGCGATAACACATTTAGCCAAGCTCCTCACTCGGGATTAATAACAAACACCTTAGGTACTATTGGCTCAGGCGCAAATGTATTTGATTACAACCTAGATGGCCAGATCGATATTATTATGAATAACGACAGAGGTCAGTGGCACTTATTTAGTAACCAAGCCAATCACAATAATCACTATGCATTACTGCGTATAAGTAATTCACTTAAGCATAATGCAAACCCAATTGGTGCTATAGCGACACTTAAAGGCTGTGGTAAAACCCTAACAAGGCGAGTATCGGCTGATGCCGCACCTTATACACAATCATTTGATAACGTGGTTCATTTTGGTTTAGGTCAGTGCAACGAAATAGATAACGTGAGTGTGCGTTACAGCAATGGCGAAGTAATCAGTAAATCTAAGATTGAGATAGATAAAGTAACTAATCTTTAATGCAAAAGAGTTAACTATGAGAGGTAAAAAGCAAGGTTTGGTAACAAGCCTTGCTTTTTTTTCGCAAAAAATTAAGAGCAAAAGAGAGCAATAATGAATAAAAACAACATCACTCATCTTAAAAATAAATTAGCGTGTTTAGTGTGTGTATTTACTGTGTTTGGTTGTAGTACTCAAATAAGTCAAACAACGCAAAACAATAATAAAAATATAAATAAAGAGGCAGCTAGTACATCTTTAGAGTTTGTAAAAACGCCTAATACAATGCTTGATAGTGCGAATTTATTTGCATTACTTCCTGATTATTGCCCAACCCCAGACGCTTTTGCTGTCTCTCCTACAGGTGAGCTTACTTTGTCATGCGTTAACTATGCTAATAAAGGACTACAAGCAGGTGTATTAGTTAATATTAATGATGATAAAACGTTTACTAAAATAGCCCAGTTATCGGGGCCAAACAATAAAGGGAAGGGCCGCCCTATGGGGCTTGCCTATGCCCCCGATGGCTCGTTATTTGTAGCCGATAACCAAGGTGCTGGCAAAGCTCGATTACTTAAACTCACCTTAAAAGATAACAAAGTCATTAATATTCAAATAGTAGCAAAAGGCATGAGTTCGCCAAACGGTGTGCGCTATCAAAATGGCTATATTTACGTGACTCAATTGCGTGTGCCAAGTAAAAATAAGGCTGAGACTCTCAGCGGAATATATCGCTTTAAAGCAACCGATACTAATGTATTAGTAACTAACAGCACAGATGATTCGCATTTATTGTTTTTGGCTAAAACAATTAATAAGCAACGCAAATTTGGACTTGATGGCTTAGTGTTTGACGCACAGGGTAACTTGTTTGTAACGAACTTAGGTGACGATTTAATTTATAAATTAACGTTTGATGCAAATAACAACCTGCTTAGCCAAAGTACCTACGCAACACTTCCAAAAGGAAGCGGACCTGATGGCTTAGCTATAGACCCTCAAGGTAATTTATACGCTGCAGGTTTTTTAACTAATCAAGTTATAAAAATTGATACACACCAGAATGTAACTGTTATTGCATCGTACCCAGATAACAACTCAGATAATGGTGAATTAGACCAACCTGCCGATATTATTTATTATAAAGGTTCCTTGCTTATGTCGAATTTTGACTTGCTTACAGGCCCAGGCATTACCAATACTGGGCATGGCAAACCTTATACAGTAAGTGAAATTAAGTTACATGATAACTAAGCGCTTAAATTAAAACCGTGTGTATTGCCCTATATGTTTGAGCTTTAGGTTTATGGGTAATACATTTGGTTTACCGCTTTCAAAACTGCTGATTGTCAGCTTTTGATAGCTGTAAATACTCTAATGAGCATAAATTAATATTGTAAACCCTCGTAAATTTCTTTATGAACAACTCAATTTTGATCATTTTCAACAACATTTTTATTTATTAATAGGGCTTTTGGGTCTCTTTATTTGTTTTGTATAAAAAATAAAAATATCTGCGTTACTTTCACTTAAGTATTGATGCATTTAAATACTTTAAAAACATAGGGTTAGTTTTTTCCGTTTAAAAAAGGAACAAAAGTGTGAAAATTAAAGTAAACAACTTGTAAATGCAAACATCATATGTTTAACTTGATCGTAAGTTGAGTATCACTCTGAGATAAAACTAGAGTTCTAGAGCGTTCATTTATTTTATCTGCATTGCTTAACTAATAATAAAAAACTGACCACATCATCACACTCAGGCATTAAGACACACGATGCCGATAAACAGGAGAGCACACAATGCAGTATAACTTTAGGTTATCAGCAGTCTCTGCAGCTATTATTGCTTCGCTTATTTCATCATCTGCTTTCGCACAAGAAGATGAAGAAAAAGAGAAAATAAAACTACAAAAAGATATCGAAATAATTGAAGTCCAAGGAATCAAAAGTAGCTTACGAAAAGCGGTAAACGCAAAGCGCTTTTCCGAGAACGTAAGTGACTCAATTCATGCTGAAGACGTAGGTAAATCAACAGATCAAAACATTGCCGATGCACTTTCAAGAGTAACTGGCGTTTCCATTCAAGAAGAAGGTGGAGAAGGGACTCGCATATCAGTACGCGGTGCCGGACCATCTTTAAACCAAATATCAATGAATGGCGTCGCACTTACTGGCGGGCTAAGTACCGATGGCTCTAGTGCGGGCGCTACTAACGATAACAGTGTTGATTTAAGCTCATTTTCGTCAGATATATTGTCATCTATTGATGTAATTAAAACATCCTCTGCTGATAACGATGAAGGTTCGCTTGGTGCAAGTGTTGTTTTACGTACTGTAAAGCCTTTAGATTTAAATAAACCACGACGCTCTTTTACGGTCGAGGGGCGATATAACGAATTTTCTGATGAAAATGACTCACGCATTAACTTTAGCTTTTCTGATAAATATTTCGATGACACCTTTGGCTTTATTATAACCGCCTCTAAAGATACACAAAAAACGCGACAAGATCGTATTAATACTGACTGGGCTAACGGCGCAATTCCTATTGTTGATTTAGATGATGTAACGGGCCGTACAGCACATGACACCGTTACAGGCAAAGCAATCAGGGTACTTGGCAATCAACGTGATGCTGATGGAAATAAGCTTTTTGGTGAAAATGGAGAAGCACTATTAAACCCACTAAGCTCACTAAATAATTACGATCCAGAAACGCAAATATTACATGAAGGCGATTTATTTGTTTTAGCGCGTGAGGTCATTGATTTTACATTAAATAATGATCAACGAGATCGTCTATCGGTATCGACTGGGTTTCAATACCGCCCAACAGACTCACTCGATATTCAGCTAGATGTAACTCATACAGAGCAGGATGTGTTAACCGACAGTCAACGACTGCGTTTAAACATGGGGCCTGTAACACCTCTAATTTATGCCGGTGATGACAATACAGCATTAAACGGGGTTGATTTATCGACCAATACCTTGCAGCAATCAAGTAGCCGCTCTACTGGTGGTAACTTTGTTCGCTCTTACGGACTTAGAGAAATCGATACTAATGTAGCGTCACTTGATATTGATTACCAGGTAACTGACTCACTAAATATGAATGTGCGTGCTGGTTTTTCTAAAACAACAGATGAAACACCAGATGATGATGAGAAAGATCGTTTTATCTCTATTAGTACAGCTACATGGGGCACGGCAGGTCGTCAAATAGTTGAATCAATGCCCGATGGCAGCCACGAAATGGTTGGCTACGACTGTGGCGCTAATGGAGAATGTAGTTACTCAACGGGTGTTACACCGGGCGATTTTGATGCCTTTGATGGTACGTCTAATGCGGTATACAGCCGTTTTAATCCGTATGATATGCAGCACAATCACTTAGGAAGTTTAGTGCTTCGTAAAAATAAATTAGCGGATACAAACAAGTCGCTTTTTGTTGATTTTGACTATGCGCTTGATGGCGACTTTATTAGGTCGCTCGAGTTTGGAGTTAAGTGGTCAAATCGTAAAAAAGATGTCTCTATTCAAAATAGAGCAACCACAAATGGCAGTGACTTAATAGATTTAGAGGACCCCGATCAAGCGTTTGAAGTACGTGGGCTTGGTACAATTCGCTTAGCCGATATAGTGGCTGATAGTGCCTACCCTTACGATAATTTTGGTGAAGATATTCAATCAGATCGCTCTGCTCAGTTTTTTAATGGCTGGCCGTTACTTGATGCCGAAAAAGCGCTTGAAATTGTATCAGGTAAAGATGCGGGCGAAGTAGGTATACGCGAAACCATTACAGGCAGTCGTAATATTGAAACCGAAACAAAAGCCGCTTATTTTAAAGCAAACTTTGAGCTGATGGATGGCAAGCTAACAGGTAACTTAGGCCTTAGGTATGTAAAAGATGACACAACAGCAACTGGTGTAGGCGGTATTAACTATACGCGTTTTCCACAAATGGTTGATGCGTACAATTTGTTAGTTGAACGTGGTTTAGCAAATACAAATTTAGATGCCTGCCCTGCTGCTGTTATGGGGGTATCTGACACGGGGCAGCCTGATCATCGTTACACACCAGCAAACGATGCTGAGCTGCAAAATTGTTGGGCATGGCAAATTACCCATGCGTATAACCGCTCAAACCCTGCTACTTTCCCTGTTGATCCGCAAACGGGTCAGTTTGTAATTCCTGGGGCTGATGGCAACACCGGGCTGGGTGTAAATCAGCAAGTGTTTGTAGATGAAAATGGCAACATTATAGCTAACAATGCATTGCCTTCTTTAATTTACGACAGCAATGGGAACTTGGTTCCTACCTCTGCTAATGCATGGGCACACTTTGCAAGTAACGGTCAAATTTGGCCATTTTTAGACAGAACAACCTCATTTACAGGAACACAAGGTAGCGGACGTGAAGTACAAGACCGCGTTGCATGGGTAACTAAAAAGGGCGGACATGACGCTTATTTACCAAGCTTAAACTTAAATTATGCAGTTAACGACGAAATGATTGCACGTTTCGCTGTTAGTAGAACAATGACGCGTCCTCGTTTTGATTCATTAAACCCACGTACACAAATATTTGAGCAACAATGGGACTCTGCTAATGGCTCTGCAGGTAATGCAAATTTAAAACCGCTTAAATCAACCAATCTCGACTTGTCTTATGAGTGGTACTTTAGCGATTCTGGCTTGCTGTCGGCAGCGTTCTTTTACAAAGATATGAAAGACTTTGAAGAAACTGTTGTTGTTCCGTATCACTACAAAGACGTAAGAACTGAATACGATTTGCAAACAGCCGATTTATTACTTGATTACGATGAGAATAGAGCACCAGGTGGCGAAGAAGATTGTATGCCACTTAGGCAAGTTGCGGGCTTTTTTGACCAATGGCGCATTGAATGTGACGTTGTAAACGTAACCACAGTAACCAATGGTAAAGGCGCAGATATTAAAGGCGTTGAACTAGGTTACAACCAAAACTATGACTTTTTACCAAGTTATTGGGGTGGCTTAGGTTTAAACATGAACTATACCTACCAAGATTCAGAATCTGATCGTCAGCAGGTAGGTAATACCGATATATTTTTAAAACCACTACCACAACCTTACACTCCAAAACACTCCCTAAATACAACACTGTACTGGGAACAAAAAGGGATTCAATTACGTTTAGCGAGTCGCTACACCGGGGAGCAGTTAGTGAACCGAGGTTTAGTTGGCGGTGCTACATGGCAAGAGGCAACCCATCGTTTGGACTTTAGCTCAAGTTATAAAATTAATAAAAACTTTAGCTTAACTTTTCAGGCACTTAACTTAACTGATGAAACTAACCGAATTTATTACACCAGTTCATTTACGCGTAATGCGTTTGAAGCTAACTCGCAAGAAGTTGTGCTTGATGAAGGTAATGCAATTGAAGATGGCAGTGTAACTACTTCGCGTACAGCATCAGTTTGGAAAACAGGTCGTCAATTCCGTGTTGGTCTTCGCGGTACCTTTTGATTGAGAAACTATTAGCAGCGGGCCACGTTAGGCGCGCTGTTTTACAAATTTTGGAGAGTAAGATGAAACATAACTTACTAATAAAAACAGCAATTAGCAGTGTTATATTTTCAGTATTAACTGGGTGCGGCGGAACGGATGAAGGTTACGATCCTCAGTTTAAATCTGATTCAGCACTTGTAATCGATACCGCAGTGATCACGAGCACATTAGAAGAAGAGTCCGCAGTTCAAGAAATTGATTTACTGCAAGGCGTAACAATCGACGGTAAACCAGCCTCTGAGTCAGGTGCAACCATAAACGTAAGTGAGTTAGAGTTTGTGGCTAATAATAATTTCATTACCCCACAAACAAGCGCTAATACTATTGCATCACACCGAATTTCACCTTTCACGCAATCGAGTGATAGCACTAAATTAGTTATAAATACCGATGCGTTTTCGGCGGCATTAAGACAATGCGACCAAACCGATATAAGAGGCGCATTAGATGGCGATGGTAATCCCATTGCGGATGGGAATTTAGATTTTCCAAGCCAAGTTATTTATAACATTACCTATTCTATTGATAATGGCGCGAATCGCATACCAGGGGAGGCACTGCCTAGCCGTACATTGCAATTAACCATCAATGCAATTGATGACCCTGTTTCTGAAGTCACTATTTCACCCATAGAAGTACCTGTAGGTGGGCAGGCAAGTGTGTTTGCATCAGCAATACCTAGTTACGCGTGCAATCCCGCACTTGTTTACTCAATTGCAGATGAAGATATTGCAACCATTGATGAAAATGGCCTTATCAGTGCTAAAAATACTGGTGAAACCACTATTACAGCCACAAGTGTTGATAACCCAGAAGTAACAGCTAACGCCACGCTTACAGTAACGGGAGCTTTTAGTATTGCAATAACAAATGATGATAAAAACGAGTTAGGCGCATCTTCCGGAAACAAGGACGTTCCAATCTGCGTAGCAAGCGGTATAGAAGTGCAACCGGCTTTATTAAACGCAGAGTTAAGCGGCGAATATACTTTTGATTGGACACTTAACGATGAAGTTTCATTTACGAAAAGCTTAACCGCAAAAAGTGGCTTTGGAGAAGTACTTGCCGTTAAAGCACCTACAACAATAGACAGCTCAAATACGGTCACGGTTAAACTCATTGATGGCGATACAGCGAGTACACCTTTATCACTCATTTCACAAAAAAGTATTACGGTAAATACCGTTAACAACCAAATGTGTGAGCCGGGCGTGTCTGAACACCCCGCAGGTTTTAATACTGACTTTAATTTAGATGGAGAAGGCGCACCCTATAAAGGTAATGCCACTTATAGTGTATCTGCAACCTCTGTATCGGGTAATGGTCGTTCGCTTGAAATTACAGCGGGTACTGCTACTCAAGGTGAAGCGAATACACCGTACTCTTTTGCAACTCAGCAAGTTTGGAATAAACAACGTAACTGGTATAGCGCCAACTATGGACGTGGTGCCGAGTCTGTTGGTAAAACGTATCGTTTCTCAGCATGGGTTAAATTAAATCAAATACCTGAACAGCCTATAACGCTTCGCCATGTTGTAGTGCCTTGGGTCTATGAGGGAATTCCTGATGATGCACAAGGCTTTACAGGGCGTTATTCACAAGCTGGGTTATTCAGCGCTGAACTGGATGCCACCACCCAGTGGCAATATATTGAATTTACTGAAGACACAACGAACACACGAGAGTGGGCAATCCCTACTTCTTGGAGCTCAATAACCGATGTGTTCACCTTGTGGGAAGTGCATGGTATGCCTACAGGAGACTCAATACTGATAGACGACTACGCAGTAGTTCGCACCGACCAATAAACACCCAAACTAAATCACCTACTGCCACTTTCAAGCTTAGGCAGTAGGTGATTGCAAACCCCAAACATATCTGACAATTCTATTTATATACTAGGAATACTAATGATGCTCACACACAGAAATAAAGCTTTGTTTTATACAATATTATTAAGCGGGTCGGTCAGCTCAGCTTATGCTGCCTCAATTGGTAACAAATCAGGATACTTCACCAATACAATATCTAATACCGTCGAATCGACAATCACTAATACTGGGCAATGTAGTACTAGCAATAGTGCATCTACTCCAGGCCAATGTACTAATAAAATTATAAATGCACTCAATGCTGCATCTGCGGTTAGTGGTGTTGTTGTTATTAAAAAAGGTACGTATACATTAAATAAAATTTCAATGCCCTCTAATGTACGACTTGAAATAGAGCCCGATACTATTTTAAAAATGAATCAAAATATTCTATTTGATTTTGGTAAAAAAGGCGGTAATGCAGACAAAGCAGAAAATATTGAAATAACAACAACGGGTCCAAAAACTAATGCGACAAAGAATGATCGTTTTATTATTGATGTAAACACAAATACAGTTTTTCAAGATAAACGCATGGTACGAGTAGGATATGCTGAAAACTTTTCTATTTCACGTATGCACCAAAAGGATAATTTTTCACAAACACCCAATATATTTTTAGTTGCAGATGATAATGGCCAACCAGGTGTTCAATCTGACTCTGGTAGTACCAATTTAAATCGCAATGTAGTATTTAACTCAAGCTATTCTCGCATACCTAAAAAAGGTTATTTAGCCGACATCAGTGGAGAAAAAATAGCAACAGGGTATGCCGTTATTCAACCTTTTAGTGGTGAAGATTTGTACTTTAAAAACATTACTGGTGAACGTGGTATTACTGTACGTATAGAGCCTGGTAGTGGGCTTGTAACAGATAGATTAAACCGCGCAGGCCCACGCCACGGCGCCTACAGAAATATAGTACTTGATAGTATTAGTAACACAGGTGGTTTTGCCGCAATATTTTTAAAACCGCATGCAAAAATAAACGAAAACATAAAAATTAAAGGCATCACAAAGGGTAAAAACAGTACTTTTGTAATCTGGGCTGACTCGGGTAGTGCGCCAGTGTGGGCTGATACAAATGATATAGGATATACAAGAGGCTATTTTACTGATACCACCATCAACGGTACGGTTAAGCACATTGTTACCGATGTGAACTTTAAGTCAGATATTACAATCGCAGGCAGTTATTTTTTACCAAGAAAAGGTATTCGTAATACGGCGTCAAATACATCTAATGGGAATTTTCAAATATTTAAGTTACCGCGAGATGGGTCAGGTGCACGTTGGTTAGGCCAACCTATAGCGCCTGTTGCCATTGTATCGTCATATTCTCAAGACAATGCTGGTAACGACTTAGTTAAGCGCCATGATCACCCGTCGCTAACTGTAAACGGTAATATAGAAGCACCTAGCCAAGCTTCTTCACAGGACTTAGATGAGGGAAGTAACAATATTCAAAGAAAACGATATAGAAAATTTGGAGGCCGATACAGCATTAAAATTAATGCTGTAATACAAGCGGATACGGATATTGACTACTCACTACTGGGACTGAATGCTGGGGATGTGACGCGCAACAATTCAATTATTTATCGAGAAAATGCCATTGACGGAACCAATCGTAATGGTGGCAGCATTATAAACGCTAGTGAATTTATCAGTAAATAACGACGTATCTAAATTTAGATCCCATTGTTAATTTAATAATGGGATTTTTTAGTTTTGAAGCAAAGTTCACCCGACATTATTAGATCTGTCTTTGTAGGAAACAAAAAGCATGAATATTTTACATATAAAAAAAACATCACTAAGTGTAATTGTCCTTGGTATGGTGGCGTTCGGCAGTAATGCTACTTTCGCTAATGAACTTCTATTTCCCTTAAGCGATCCGCAAAATACAGGTAAATGGATACTTAACACGCAAGTAAGTGATGAATTTGAAGGCAGTACCATCGATGAAGAGCGTTGGTACATTGTAGGCCAACTAGAAAACGGCAAACCCGTTTATAAACACCCAGATAGGCCAAATAAAAAAGTATGGAAAGGCCGCGCACCTTCGCAGTTTTCGGGTAATAATTATCGCCTAGAAAATGGCAAACTAAAGCTAGAAACACGTTGGGAGCCCGATTTTCCTTTTGAAGAAAAAATTCACAAACCTGTTTTTGGTGATGCACTTAAATACGAAAATATAACAACAGCGTGTTTTATTGGCCGTAAATCGTTTCAATACGGATATATAGAAATTAAAAGTAAAGCCGCTGATGCGCAAGTAAGCAGTGCATTTTGGTCGATGGGTGAAAAGCTAGAAGTTGATTTTTTTGAATTGTTTGGTGACTCTCTTGACCCTAAAAAAGACCATATAGACAGTGAACTATGGTGGTCAATTCGCGATTGGAATAAAGAGGTAATGGGTAAGCCCACTTATACAGAGCGCAAAGACTTAGGATTTAGAGTCGCTGATGACTTTCATGTATATGGAATTGATTGGAGTGCTGATGGGATTAAGTATTATGTTGATGGCAAGTTATTTAGTGAAGTATCTGCAGAACAAGCAGACGCATGGGCTAAAGAACATCGTGGGGTTGATACAGGCTATGTAGCCACTAAGCCGTTATTTTTATGGCTCGATCAGGAGACTTTTCCTTGGCATGGTATACCGACCAGCAAAGAGGAGCTTGAGCGTAATAGCCCTGAAGGGAAAAAAGAGGATGGCGTGGTTGATTTTGAAATTGAGTATGTCCGTGTTTGGCAGCAAAAACCATTACAACCGGTTAAGTAAGGAGTGGGTTAAATGAAAAAAATTATCAAGCCAGCAAACAGGTTATTTTGTTTATCAGTGATTGCTACAAGTATTTTACTTTATGGATGCAACACCACTCAGAGGGTAAGTAGTGAAACGCTAAGCGACAGCAATAAATTAATGTTTAGCGAATCGCACAATATTATACCTTTTGAGCCGTTATCACGTCGTAAATGGGACAGCGCATTGATTGCAGACTTTGATAAAGATGGCTATCAAGATGTATTAATTACTGAGCACACCCACGCAGTAAAAATTTTTTGGAATAACAAAGACAATACCTTTTCAGCACCACAGATAATTATTAAAGGCGACACACACGGCGTTGCTGTTGCTGACTATGACCTTGATGGAAGAATGGATTTAATAATAGCCCAAGGCGGTGGCGGCGGCTTGAAACCGCGTTTACCTGTATCGTTTCAAATAAATCACGACCGGACTGTTGAAGGTGGAGAAACGTTTAATGATTTTGAACGTACACGCGGACGTGCGGTTAAATTAATAGATGGCAATAACAGTGGCACCTTAGATTTAATGCTCTCAGCTTTTCCGCTTAAGAAGCAAAAAAAGGGAGCCAACCACATATATAAAAACGAAGGACATAATCAGTTTAAGTTTGTCGATTACTTACCTACTGCAAAATGGCTTGGATATAAGGCCTTAGTTAGTGATTTTGATAATGACGGGCACGATGATTTATTCTTTTACGGCGGAGATGACATTGTTGTAGCGCAGAGTAAATCTGATTTAGGTTATAAAAATAAAAGTAAGGCTGTATTAGGGAATAATCGTAATACTAGCCATGTAAGCAGCATGACCGAAATCGACTTTGATAATGACGGTGACTTCGATTTATTTTTAACCCGCGCTAAACATCAATTTGAACAACACACCTTTTATGATGCTCAATCTCAAAATTTTGCTTTCTTTACTCGTAACGAAGCATTTAAATTTGAAGATTTTAAAATCGAAGGTAATTTTGAAATAGAAAACCTGCAAATGGCATATCCTCATTTTAATGTGTTTATTGGTAAAAATGGTGAGCCGTTAAAACTTAAAGGTCATGGCGGTAGTGAACGTATGGTACAGGTAACAAAAGAACAAGCTGCTGGCTGGCCTAAAAAGCTAAGTAACAAAGGTTTATATATAGGTTACTTAGGTAACGATACTTGGCGAGTAGCTGGCGATACTAAATCGCCGACCGCTGGTGTTATTAAAAGAGTGACTAATTCACCCAAAGTAAAAGGGCTTGAAGCATTACCAGCGGTGTTATTAGAAAACCGTCAAGGTAAGTTTGTTGATGCAACAGTCAAGCTCAATGTTAATTTAAGCGAACCTACAACCAGTGCTGTGGCCGGGGATTTTAATAATGATGGATGGAGCGACTTATTTGTATCTCGTTATGGTAACCCGGCAAAAGCTAACAAGCAGGTACTGTATTTAAATCAGCAAGGTAAAGGCTTTGAGGCTATACAAAATCATGGTGTTATTTCAACTGAACTTGGAGCAACAGGGGGCAGTGCACAGGCCTTTGATTACGATAATGACGGCGACCTTGACTTAATTTACTCAAACGAGCGCGGCCGTTGGCATTTATTCACCAACAACACAGCTTTAGACGCGAAGCATAACTTTTTAGTCACTAATATTGGTTACTCGCCTAAAGCAGGTGTGTCGTCATTGGGAGCTACTGCGACTATAAAAGCATGTGGGAAAATTTATAAACGAGTTGTAGGTGCAACAGGTGCCGGCTTTTCACAAAGCGAAAACAGCAAGCTACACGTTGGTTTAGGTACGTGTACACAGATAAATAATGTATCGATTCGTTGGAGTAATAATGAACATGTAGATATTAGCAATGCGGTTATAAATGATGCTAACGGGGAGTTAGTTGGAAGAAAAGAGCCGCTGTAAGTAATAAAGTTAAGAAAAAAATAGCGCTTATTAAGCGCTATTTTTTTGTATTTAGTTTTTCGTTATTTACTAAAAGCTATATTGCACACTTGCACCCACATAACGACTCCAGTCACGAGGATAGAATGCTTCCCCAAAACCTTCAGAGTTTATGCGTTGGCGAGTAGTGTACGACTTATCAAATAAGTTCTTAATGAATACACTAAACTGCAGGTTATCTTTGCTTACGCTTAAGTAACCATCCCAAATGCTTGACGATGGGTTAGCTGATTCGCCAAAGGCAAGTTCGTTAATTGATTGCGTGTGGCTACCATTATAACGCCAAACCGCACGTGTATTAGCATTCCAGCCTGTATCAGCAATTTGTGTATTATATGAAATAGTACTTAAAAATTGTTGCTCAGCATTATTAGGGAAAGATAAACCCGTTTGATCAAAGCTCTGACGGCCTGTTGAATCAGTTGTACAGCGAGAAGCAAGTAACCCACCATCATCTGCAGGACAATTAATAGGTGTATTAGCAAAGTCCTCGTAGCGTGCATCAAAATAAGCGTAGTTAAAAGACCACTTTAATTTATCTGATATTTTAACCACCACATCGGCTTCAATACCGGTTGAGCGTGCTTGTGCTGCGTTTACGTAGCCAGCAAAAATAATGTTATTTTCTTCATCTATTACACGGCTGGCACGCACTTGATAATCGTCAACTTTCATATCAAAGTACGTAAAGTTAAACAGCAAATCATTATCAAAATACGCTGAACGCAGACCTACTTCAAAGTTTGAAGAGTTTTCAGGATCGGTAGGGAAGTTGTCTGCATCGGCAGGGTTTGTATTTGTTGTTACAAAGTAAGATGCGCCTTTATAACCGGTAGAATAATTTACATAACCGCGAATATCATCAGTAAAGTCATACCCTACTACTGCTTTGTATATAAAGGCAGTGTCTGAGTTATCAAATTTAGTTGGCGCGTCTTGGCGTTTAATGAGTGATGGATCTGTTTGAGCAAGTTCTAATACTTCATTGAATGTTTCCATTCCAACACCCGTAGAAGGTGTTGCTAAATCTGTACGAGCAAAGGTTGCATCACTTTTTTCGTGTAATAATCTAAAACCAAAAGTAGCATCTAATTGCTCAGTTATTTGGTATTCAAGTTGTCCAAAAATAGCGACGTTTTCAAAACCGGTTGTAAAATCACCACTATTTAGTAAGCGAGAAGGCGTTAGTAATGAGCGGTCGTCATCGCCAGTAGTTGCATAGTTAGCTAAAAAAGCATCGGTAGATTGCTTTGAATAACATCCTGTTAATTCGCCGCCTTCAATAAAGCCACGGTTACCTGCAATACAGCCGTCACGTATTTCAGAGCGCTGACCGTCGGTATCATGGTAAAAAAGACCTAATACCCAATCAAATTTTTCATTATTAAATGACGAAATACGAAACTCTTGTTGAAGAACATCAACCGATTCGTTACCACCAAAAGCGGTTCGCTCTACAGGAAAGTTAATAGTGAAAAATGCTGAACTGTTATATAAATCAAAATCTCTGTAGCTACCATTATAGCTAAGCGTAATCTCATCATTTAGGTAGTAATCAGCCGATATTGAAAAGCCAAAATTTTCTGTTCTACCAAAGTTACCTTCTGCATTACGTGATGTAACTGGGCCGCCGGCTTCTTCAAAAGTAGACTCAGGATTAACACGATTATAAGTGGTGCCTTCAATAGTGCCATCATCTTTTACATTAACAATTGGACGAGGGCCAAAATCTGGGTTTATTCCTCCTAAACGAGTAAGAGAACAACAATTTGTGTCGGTTTCCGAGTATTCTAAACGAAATAGTACGTTTAGCTCTTCACCGTTGTCGTACAAAAGTTGGCCGCGACCAGCTTTCGTTGTTTTTGCGCCAATAGTGTAATCTTCTTCACCAGGCATGGTGTTTTTTATCCAACCATCAATATCACTGTATTGTGCGTTAAATCGAGCTGCCCAGTTTTCGTTAAGTGGTACATTTACGGTGCCGCTAAAATCAGTGCCATCAAACTCAGTAACTTGTGCTCTAACCGTGCCTGAAACTCGGTCATCTAGTTGCGGCTTTTTAGTTACATAATGCAATAGGCCTGTTGATGTGTTTTGGCCAAATAAAGTGCCTTGTGGGCCGCGCATTGCTTCTACACGCTGTACATCTGAAATAGGTAAGTTAAGCATTGATTGGCGAGGTAATACTTCACCATCTATAACGACTAGGTTTGAAGACTGTAAGCCAATTGAATTTGTAAAAGTGCCTATACCACGTGTTTTTAATGTTGTAGTTCGTATTTCACTGCTGTCATCAATGCCAAAACCAGGTAAGTAGGTGACTAAATCAAACCCATTATCTATACCAATTTCTTCAATTAAATCACCGCTTAGCACTTCGATTGAAGAGGGAACTTCTTTTAATGCTTGATCGCGTTTTTGTGCGCTCACTAAAATAACTTCAAAATCGTCTGAATTGCTTTTAGCTTGTTTTGCGGTTGTTTCTTCTTGTGCATATGCAGTGTGTGTGAAAGCTGATAAAGAACAACATGCAAGTAATATTGCTGTATGCAATTTACTGTGTTTAAGCATTTTAATCACTCCGTTTCTTCATAATTACTGTGTGTGCAGATAATGCAACGGCAGTATCTGTTATTTAGAATCAGGCTAATTAAACAGCGACTCTTAATTGCGATAAAGCTATAAGCAATCAAAAAGTGTAAATAACCATGAATGATTCATTCTAACAATTTAAACATATGATGTTTGTAAGTGCAATGTGTTGATTACTTGTTTATTAAATGTTGCTTGTAATATTGAGGTTGTAACCTTGTATTGCCGTTTAAGTAACACAAGATTATTAAGTTAAGTGGTTGAATTTTAATCTCTAATCTAAATTAAAATTTAGGTTGAAAAAATAATTCAATTTTTAAAAATTATTTTAAACGAGCAAAAAAGTGGTAATCCTCAGAATTTTTAAGCTTTTGAGCAAAGCTCATTCCTAAGCTTTTGAGCTGCTGCGCATTATTATAAGCACCAATCTTGAGCTTTAATTCACTCACGGCCTGAGCTGTTGAGCCAATGCTATCAAGTGCTAAAAAGTACAAATAAGCGTATTGCACGTTATTATTCTCAAGTGCCATTGCGTGTTTAAACGAATCAACCGCAGCGGGTTTGTTACCGCCTCTAATAAGCGCCATACCGTTTGCATAATGCAGCGACGCAGAGGTAGGTACTGCGTTTAAACCACTATTTAACGTGCTTTGCATTTTTGCTGTTTGACCAAGGCGATAATAAATATCGGCTAAATTGACATAACTTGCATCAAAGTAAGGGTCAACGCTAATGCCTTTTTGTAACGACTTTATAGCACCGTTTATGTCTTGTTTATTAAGCGCGAGCATACTTTGATTAATGTTGCCTTCACCGCGCCATGTATTTACAGTATTGGCGTGTGCTAGCTCTATAATTGATTGATTAAGCCCGTTTAACTGCGCCGTTGTTTGGCTTAGGTTTTGCGCTGCGGCAACACGCACCGACTTTAATTTGTCGGTTAATAGTTGCTTGTAGCTTTTTAAGCGCTCTGCTTCAGGAAGTAAATAGCCAACTTTAGCAATCGCCAAGCGAATAAGCGGAAGCGGCGAATTAACCCAATTTTTTACTGTGGCATCGTTTAGCTCAGTCCCTGAATTGCCTAAATAAGCAATCGCACTGGCTCGGTCTATTTCGTTTAACGAAAAGTCATTAATTAAGCTCATATGTGCATTTTGCGATATCGCTTTTAATGAGCGCAGTTCAAGCATACTGTGCTCACTTGCACTTAATGCCGGTGCTTTACCATGCCATTTTTCAAGCGTGCTTGCTGCCCATTCGTTTGTTTGGCCGTCGTGGCATTGCACACACGCATTGGGTGTATCGTATTTTATTGAAATGTCAGGGCGCGGAATTTTAAAGCTGTGGTCGCGCCTGTCATCAACGCCCATGTATCTGTTAGTTGGCATATGGCAGCTAACACATTGCGCCCCGGTTGATTGTTCTTTATGACGGTGATGCTCGGGTTTGTTGTATTCGATGGCACTGTGGCACTGTAAGCACAGCCCATTCGTTTTTGTTTTAACTTTCATGGTGTGTTTATCGTGACAGTCAACACAGTTAACCCCGGCTTTGTACATTTTACTTTGTGCAAAAGAGCCAAACACATACACTTCTTCTTTAATTTGGCCATCGGCGTGATACAAATTTGGTTCTAAAAATGAAGGGCTAAATTGGTCTAAAAACGCTTGGCTGTTATCAAAGCCATCAGTCAGCGGACTTCTAAGCGAATGACACGCATAACAGCCTTGCATAAAGCTGTTATCGCGCGGCTCACCTTGCCAAGTAGCAATTTTATTATCGCCAATTATTTTCCACTGCGACATATTGGTAGGGCTTGTTTTAGCCGGTTTAGTCACTTTTTTAGTTTTATGTTCATCCGTTATATCGCTGTGGCACGATTTACAGCCCACATTTATATTCGAAAAGTGCGTATCAAAGCTTTCTTTTTCACTATTGAAATTACGCTTTAAATTATCTGAATGGCAATCGGCGCACATGCCGTTCCAGTTTTGCAGAGGTTGCAGCCAATGGAGGCGGTCGTTAGGTTTTACATCCTCGTTAGCGTAGTTGGCATACCAACGCTGGCCGCCTAGTGATTTAGCGCGACTATCCCATGAAAAGGGAAATACTTGGTACTTACCTTTTTCAACTTCAATTAAATACTGTTGCAGCGGGTCAAAGCCAAATACATAACTTACGGTGTACGTTTTTTTGGTACCTTGCTCGATCAAATCAATTAAAAAGGCATCTTTTTCTTTATAAAACACGGCTTTTTGGGAAAAGTGAGTAGTAGTTACATTATTAAAATCCCCAAGCACGGTATCTTCATTGGCTAAAGCCATTGAACTTGCATGGTCTGACTGTTTCCAATCATGGGTTTGTTGTTGATGACAAGACTGGCATTCCTCATTTGCAATCGCTGAAAAACAACTGCATAAAAAAAGAACAGCAAAAAGGCTGTTTTTTATATTTATCATTTTAGAATCCACCTTTAATAGCACACCAATGCATACTTAAAACTAAATAACAGGTCGTAGCTAAGTACTCAATAAATGAGCTTTGCCTTTAAGCTGACGCTGGTATTAGGCTTAAGTAATAGTGAGAAATTGAAAAATTAATTTCAAAATATCATACATCATATGTTTGCAATATTGTTATGTTTTGTTTAGTGTAGCGATATTGTGATTTATAAACTCATTATTTACAACTCAACCATTAAATTAACTATCCGTAATAGTCTAATATAACCAATATGTTAGCTATGGTGTAATTAATATTTTTTAGCTATGTGCTTAACTATTATATTAAATAGGAAACTGTGATGAATAAGCTACTTGTTCTTCTTTCTGTATGTTTAGGCTTTTGCGTTAGTGCTAATGCAATGGCAAAAGCACAAACAGAAAAACCTAATATTGTTTTAATTTTTGCTGATGACGCAGGTTTTGGTGATTTTGGCTTTCAAGGTAGTACGCAGCTTAAAACACCTAATTTAGATAAACTTGCCCAAAGCGGTGTACGTTTTACTCAAGGTTACGTAAGTGATTCTACCTGCGGTCCTTCACGCGCAGGTTTAATGACAGGTAAGTACCAACAACGCTTTGGCTATGAAGAAATTAATGTACCGGGTTTTATGAGTGATAACTCTGCATTAAAAGGTGCCGATATGGGCTTGCCGCTAGATCAAAAAACGATGGCAGATTACCTTAAAGAGCAAGGTTATAAAACAGCGGTATTTGGTAAGTGGCATTTAGGTGACGCCGACAGGTTTCATCCTTTAAAGCGTGGTTTTGATACCTTTTTAGGGTTTAGAGGTGGTGACAGAAGCTACTTTAGCTATTCAGAACAAGAAATGAAAAATGGAAACAAACATTTTTTTGATAAAAAATTAGAACGCAACTTTGGTAATTACGAAGAGCCAAAAGAGTATTTAACCGACGAGTTAGGTAAAGAAGCTGTAAAATATATTGAAGAAAATAAAGATGAACCCTTTTTTATCTACTTAGCATTCAATGCAGTACACACCCCGCTTGAATCAGACCCTAAAGACTTAGCAAAATTTCCTCATTTAACCGGTAAACGCAAAGAGCTTGCTGCAATGACCCTAGGGCTAGACAGAGCCAGTGGTTATGTACTTGATAAACTTAAAGAGCTAGGTTTAGATGACAATACTATTGTGGTTTTTTCAAACGACAACGGTGGTCCTTCTGATAAAAACGCATCAAATAATGCACCTCTCGCGGGTACCAAGTCTAACCAGCTAGAGGGCGGTATTCGAGTACCGTTTGTAATGAGTTGGCCTAAGCATATTAAACCTGGTTCTGTTTATGACTACCCAGTAAGCACACTAGATTTACTGCCTACTTTTTACAGTGCCGCACAAGGTAAAGCGTTAGGTAATGATATTGATGGCGTTGACTTACTCCCTTATATACAAGGTAAAAACACAGCACGCCCACATAAAGTGATGTATTGGAAAAAAGAGAACAGAGCTGTAATACGCGATAACGATTGGAAACTTATTCGTTACCCAGACCGCCCTGCAGAGCTATACGACCTAAGCACAGACATTAGTGAACAAACAGATTTAGCAGCAAAAAATCCTGAACGTGTTAAAACTATGTTTAAATCATTGTTTGAATGGGAATTAACGTTAGAGCGTCCGCGCTGGTTATTAAAAAGAAAATACGAAAAATACGATATAGACCGCATGGATAAATATCGTTTACCAGCAACTCAACCTTAATAACGCATAGGTAATAATAATGAAAATAGAATCTGTTGAAGCGCTTTTAGGCTGCGTAGGAAAACGTAATCAGCTATTAGTAAAAGTAGTAACCGAATGTGGCATAGTTGGCTGGGGCGAATCGGGCTTATCAAATCGAGAGCAAGCAGTTATTGGCGCGATACATCACTTTGCTGGATTTTTAAAAGGGCAAGATCCACGTAAAATTGGCCGTATTTGGCAAGAATTATACCGCAGCCATTACTTTGAAGGTGGCCGTGTAATTACGGCCGCTATTTCAGCGATTGATATTGCCCTTTATGATATTTTAGGTAAATCATTACAAGTGCCGGTGTACCAACTTTTAGGCGGTAAACAACGTGAGCACATAGCGTGTTTTGCGTGTTGTTATACAGAAGCCGATCCGGATAAGTTTGACGATTTAGTTAAAGAAGCAAAAGCACTTATAGCGCTAGGTTGGACAACAATTAGAGTAATACCGAGTCGTTTTGACGACCCTGTTTTTTTTGAACCACAAGAATCTATAACGCGCACAGCTCGCTGCTTAAATGAGCTGCGTAAAGTACTTGGGCCTGATATTACACTCGGTATTGATTACCATCACAGATTAAGCGTGGCTGAAGCCGCTTCGTTTTGCCAACGTTTAAAGCCCGATACACTCGATTTTATTGAAGAGCCGATTCGCCATGAGTCTCCTGATGCATATAAAACGCTGCGTACTTTAACGCATATTCCTTTTGCTATTGGTGAAGAATTTAGTTCTAAATGGGCAGCTAAGCCTTATATAGAGCAGGGGCTTACTCAATATTTACGTGTAGATGTGTGTAACATTGGTGGCTTAACGGAGGCGATGAAAGTAGCAGGCTGGGCTGAGGCACATTATATAGATGTTATGCCACATAACCCGCTTGGTCCTGTGTGTACAGCAGCAACAAATCATTTTGCAGCAGCACTACCAAATTTAGGTTTAATGGAAACACACCAAGGTCCGTTTAGTGAGTTTGGCGCCCATGATCCACTTCTTTTTCCTAAGCAGCATGTATTAACAGGTAATAAGTTTACTATTCCTGAAGTACCTGGTTTAGGTGTTGAAGTGAACGAAGCCGCGTTCAGATTGGCAACCCCTGTAGAAACCGAAGCGCCGCATTTATCAAAGCGTGATGGTTCTCATACTAACTGGTAACTTGTTTAGAGAATTAAATGAACACACTTACAGCAACTGTTTTTGACAGCACACTAAATTTTGTAGGCGAGGGCCCTTTGTGGCACCCGATCACACAAACGCTTTATTGGGTTGATTTTCCAAACCATATTTTGCACAGTAAAAAAGGCGACCATAAAGTTGAGCAACACTTAGATGATATGGTTACCGCTCTTGCATGGGTAAACAAGGAAACCTTATTACTAGCAAGTGACAAAGGCCTAAATACTTATAATACCAGCACGCATAACCAAACTTTTTTGTGCAGCGTTGAAGCAGATAAAACTGACAACCGCAGTAACGATGGGCGTGCCGATCCGTGGGGTGGGTTTTGGATAAGCACAATGCACGGCGATGCAAAAGAAAACGAAGGGGCTATATATCGTTTTTATAACGGCGTACTTACTCAAGTTGTTAGTGATTTAACTATACCTAATGGTATTTGCTTTGATAAAAAACGCGCTAAAGCGTACTACGCAGATTCCGCTGCTCAAAAAATTTACTATTTTAATGTAAATATTGATACAGGACATCCTACAGGTGATGCTATTGTATTTTTTGACTATTCAAATACGCAAGTTTCGCCTGATGGCGCTGTAATTGATAGCGAAGGCAATATGTGGATTGCACTTTGGGATGGCGCACGTGTAGATTGCATATCGCCCGAAGCTAAGGTAATTCAAAGCCTGGCGACTCAAACACCTCGCCCTACCTGCCCAGCGTTTGGCGATGACGGTACAACACTTTACGTAACGTCAGCACAATGTGGCCTAGAAGATACCCCAGTTGATACTATACCTCACGGCGCTACGCTTGCATTTAAAAATGCGGTAAAAGGCGTATCAGAGCCTTGCGTTAAAATAGCCGGCTTTTAATTTTACGTATTCACTTTAAATATTAATTTTGTGTTTTTCCTCTTACATTGATTAGATGTGAGAGGAAAAACACATTGCACACATAAACATCATATGTTTATATTGTTTTTACTAATTCTATCAATGTTATTCTTTTATATGTTGTAGAGCACTTATTACCAACACAGTAAAAGTATATAAATAAAACTAAGGGTAATACATTGAAAGACACACACACACAATCAACAAAAGCAATTAAGTACTCCCTCATTGCAGCATTTGGCGGATTTGTATTTGGCCTAGACGCGGCCAATATATCGGGGGCGTTACGTTATGTTAGTTCGCAGTTTGAGCTAACCAGTTTACAAACAGGTAATGTAGTGGGTTGCGCCATTGTTGGCGTAATCATCGCATTGTTTTTTACAGGTACTTTATGCCAAAAATTTGGTCGTAAAAAGGTGCTTATTGGCATTGCTTTAACGTATTCACTCTCAACGGTTATTTCTGCTTTTGCGGTAAGTTACCCCATGCTGGTTGTTGGCCGCTTTATAGGGGGGGTCGCATTTGCCTCCATAACCGTCTCAGCCATGTATATTGGTGAAATTGCACCCGCTAATAAACGAGGCAAATTTGTATCAGTTAATCAGTTGCTTATAACCTTGGGCAGCTTATTTGCGTTTGTTGTTAATTACTTTTTTGTTAAAAATATGGGCTCAATTGAATGGTTAAATGAAGCCAATATTTGGCGCTATATGCTTGGCTTTGAAATTGTGCCTAATATTATTTGGTTTTCGTTATTAATGACGATTCCTGAATCGCCGCGCTGGTTAATGAGCAAAAAACGTGATGAAGAAGCACGCACTGTATTCAAAGGTATGGGAATCAATAACGCCGATACCGAAGTAGTACTCAACGATATTAAAGCAACCATCCAAGAAGATTCAAAAAGCAGTGCACTAGAGCAACTTAAAGTATTGTTTAGTAAGCCTATGCGTTTTGTTGTATTACTTGCTGTATGTTACGCGGTAGTGCAGGGCGCAACCGGCATGAACGCCGTACTGTTTTATGCGCCTACCGTGTTTGAACAAATAGGTATGAGCGTTGAAAACTCATTTCTACAAACAATAGTACTTGGTGGGGTATCTGTATTATTTACATTAGTCGCCATATTCTTTGTTGAAAAACTCGGCAGAAGAGCATTAACAATTACCGGTTTATTGCTTATTGCTGTTGCGCATATATCAATTTGGCATGGCTTTGAAAATGCCACGTATTCACTCAACAGTGAGGCAATATCCAAAGTTGCAGAGCAAAAAGTAGATATTACAAAGCTGCACGTTTTCGAAAATAAAATATATAGTACTGATGTTGCACTAAAAGCAGACTTAGCCACTATTTACAGTAAAAAAGAGCTACCAGTTGTCACCGGTGCAATTATCAATGCTTCTATAAATATTAGTCCTGCGTATGTTTTATTTGGATTATTTGCATTTTTAGCCGCCTTTAATATGTCGATAGGGCCAATCATGTGGGTGATATTCTCGGAGATATTTTCAAGCCGAGTACGCAGTGTAGCGCTACCCTTTGCCGCCTTAGTACAGAGTATTTCTAGCTGGAGTATTCAGCAGTTTTTCCCTTGGCAATTAGAGAACATGGGCGCAGCAAATACGTTTTTATATTATGGAGGGGTCGCTGTTGTAGGATGTATTGTTATGGCATTCATACTACCCGAAACTAAGGGTAAGTCTATTGAGGCTATTGAACGCGATTTGGTCCCTGGGCTCAATAAATAAGGAACATATCTATGTCATCACGATTATTAAACGAAGTTGCTATTGTTACTGGTGCAGCCGATGGAATTGGAAAAACTGTAGCACGCATATTTTGTGAGCAAGGCGCTAAAGTGTGTGTTGCTGATATAAATAAAGAAATGGGCGAAAGTGTTGTAGCAGAGCTAAAAAGCAAAGGGTTTGATGCTATTTTTGCTCATACCGATATTAGCGATGAAACGGCTATAAAAAACATGGTTGAAAAAGTAGTTAATGAGCTCGGCAAGCCTAGTGTTTTAGTCAATAACGCGGCTTTAATTAGCCCCGGGCGAAACGTAGGTGACGTTACTCCACAAATGTGGCGTGATAGCTTTGCGGTTAACGTTGAAGGTATGTGGCAGTGTGCTGTAGCCGTACTTGATCATATGAAAGAGTTAGGCCGTGGCAGTATTATAAATGTAGGTTCTGTGCATTCTTATAAAATTGTACCGGGGTATTTTCCATATGCGGTAACTAAGCACGCGGTTATAGGATTAACCAAAAATTTAGCCGTTGAATACGCAAAGCACAATATACGAGTAAACGCACTATGCCCAGGCATGATAGAAACACCTATGGCATTTAAAGCATGGGAGCAAACAGACGATCCGAAAGCTTCACGAAAAGCAATGGGTGATGTACATCCTCTAAAACGAAATGGAACAACTGAAGAAATCGCTTATCCAGCCGTGTTTTTAGCTAGTTCAGATTCGAGTTTTATGACAGGGCAAAGCCTCATTATTGATGGCGGCCGTTCTGTAATCTATCACGATTAAGGTGCTTAACTTAACACACTGTAAAGCTCATGGTTTTGAGGCTATTTTGCTAAAAAATAGTGAGCTTGCTATCACTGTCATTCCTCAGTTGGGTGCAAAAGTCATCTCTATTGTAAGCTTAAAACACAATAGAGAGTGGCTTGCTCACGATAAACAAATCACTTTAAAACCTGCAAAAAATAATG
The DNA here is from genome assembly GCF_001399995.1 of Pseudoalteromonas sp. P1-11. Taxonomy (NCBI): domain Bacteria; kingdom Pseudomonadati; phylum Pseudomonadota; class Gammaproteobacteria; order Alteromonadales; family Pseudoalteromonadaceae; genus Pseudoalteromonas; species Pseudoalteromonas sp. P1-11. Next base: position 38,179 of record NZ_LJSP01000015.1, on the reverse strand, counting down.
ATTTTTCTGAGCATGATAGCGGTGGTTGGGATGAATGTTTTCCGGGTATTACTCCTCAGTTGTACGAACATATCCCCAATAAAGCGCACTTTTCACATGATCACGGTGAGTTGTGGTGCCAAGCATGGCAAATAACTAATACCCATATTAGCGATGAAGAAATAATACTTAGCTTACAAGCTGAGGTTTTTGACTCTACTTTTACATTTATTAGAACGTTTATCTTAAAAAAACACAGTAAACGGCTACTGGTTGATTACTATGTAAAAAATAACACAACTCATAATCTCCCATTTGTTTGGTCAGCGCATCCTATTTTTGCCGTAGAACCAGAAATGCGTATTTTAATAAATAGCAAACATATGGAGTTTAAAGTTGACGAAGGGCTTAGTCGTTTTTATAACGTTAATAGTGCCTTTATTAATTGGAGTGAGTGCTCAACTAAAGTCCCTCCGCTAAATAAAGTTATGTCCTATAACAGTGGTTTTGCAAGTAAGGTTTTTAGCAAACACTTAAATACGGGTACTTATAAAGATCAAAATATAATTGTAAAACTGGTTGATGATAAAGCTCAGCAAAGCTGCGGGTTTGAATTTTCATCAGCAAGCATAAGTCACTTAGGGCTTTGGTTTAATTACAATGGTTGGTCTGCAACTGGAGCTTCAGCTCCTTTTGTACTGGGGATAGAACCGTGTATAGGTAATAGCGATTCCTTACAACATTCAATACAAAGTAGTGAACAAGGCATAGTAGAAAAAGGCCAAACTAAGTTTTGGCGACTAGTATTTTTTGTTAACTAAATGTATTTTCTGTTTGCTCATTCAAACATCATATGTTTAAATAGTTGCTATGTATTAAGGCCGCCGTGCCTTTCTTTGATCATTTAGCCCTTGTGGGTGTTGTAGATAATAATGGAGCGACAGAATGCTTTCTAAACAACTGTATATTGGCGGTAAATTGATAACCAGTGATGTTTCAACTGATGTTATTAACCCTGCAACACTTGAAGCTGTTGGGCAAATATCAGCAGCGGGTATAAATGAAGCGTCGTTAGCACTTGATGCTGCGCAAAGCGCGTTTGCAACTTGGTCAGCGACTCCAGCAAAAGAGCGTGCACAGTGGATGCTTAAACTGCGTGATGCTGTAATTGAAAATGAAGAGCACCTACGTGAATGCGTTCATTTAGAGATGGCAAAACCGTGGGACTCAACCGCTGATGACTATCAAATGTTGGTTGATAGTCTGACCTTCTATGCCGACGCTATTGTTAATATCGCCGATGAAGAATTAAAAGATAATGAAGGTACACACAGCCATGTTCTTTCGCGTGAGCCTGTTGGTGTAGCAGCAGCATTTTTAGCATGGAATTTTCCATTATTAAATTTGGCTTATAAATTAGGCCCAGCAATGGCTTCTGGTTGTCCGCTTGTAGTAAAACCATCAAGTAAAACGCCTTTGTCTGCTTATGCTGTAGGCGAATTATGTGAACAAATCGGTTTGCCAGCAGGTGTAGTTAACATACTTTCGGGCACTGATAGCACCGTCGGCGATGCCATTTCAGCATCAACCATCCCCTCTATACTTACCTTAATTGGATCTACTAATGTAGGTAAACATGTCATTGCAACAGGTGCTACTTCAATTAAGCGTTATTCGATGGAGCTTGGTGGTAATGCGCCGGCTATTGTATGTAGCGATGCAAATTTAGATAACGCAGCAGATGTAATTTGTGGTGTTAAATTTGCTAATGCAGGGCAAATTTGTGTTACCCCAAATCGTGTCTTTGTACACGAAAGCGTTGCTGATGAATTTATTGAAAAAGTACTTACTCGTGCAAAAGCAGTAAAAGTTGGTTTTGATAAAAATGAGGCTATTGATATGGGCCCCGTTATGGATGCCAACTCATGGCAACGTATCGATGAGCTTGTGAAGGACGCACAGCAAAATGGGGCAAAATTGCAGCTAGGGGGTAAAAAGCCTGCCGGCGTTAATGGATATTTTTACGAACCAACCGTGCTCACAAATGTTGATTCGAGCATGAAAATATACAAAGACGAAATATTTGGCCCTGTTATTAGCATTATTACATTTACCGATAACGAGCAAGTGCTTAGCGATGCTAATGACACAGACGCTGGTTTAAGCTCATTTATTTTTAGCAAAAACGAGGACACCATTTCTTATTTTGCTAAGCACTTACGCTTTGGCGAAGTACAAGTAAACGGGATTAAGTACAGTATTAATTTACCGCACTTTGGCATTAAACAATCGGGTGTTGGGGCTGATTGCTCGTTATTAGCTTTAGATGATTACCTCGTCTACAAGCGTGTTTCACGTGCGTTAAAGGTTTAAGGAACAGACAATGAAAATAACTCAAATTATTAGCCACGTTTTACAATACGACCTAGATGAAGAGCTAGGTTATTCTCAGCAGTACTATGCTAAACGTACCGCGCATTTGGTTGAAGTACGTACCGATGTAGGTATTACTGGCTGGGGCGAGTGCTTTGGTGGTGGCGGCGTTGCGTTTGCCAATAAAACAATTGTTGAGCATGTGATTCAGCCCATGATTTTGGGAATGGACCCACTCGACAGAGACGTTATTTGGCACAAAGTTTACAACTTATTACGCGATCATGGTCAAAAAGGCATGCCAATTCAGTCGTTATCTGGCGTTGATATTGCTCTATGGGACATTGCAGGTAAGTTTTTAAATCAGCCCGTTTATAAGTTGTTAGGGGGGGCTTTTAGAGACCGTATTCCGGCTTATGGTTACGGCATGATGCTACAAAAGTTTCCAAACCTTGAAGAGCGTTTTACCGAAGAAAGCCAACGCATTAAAGAAATGGGCTTTACGGCCATGAAAATGAAAATAGGCCTTTCGCCAGAGCGTGATGTAAAGCTGGTTGAGGCCGTGCGTAAAGGAATTGGCAGTGATATGCGTTTAATGGTTGATGCTAACCATGCTTATACTGCGCGAGAAGCTATTCCGCTAGGTCGAGAGCTGCAAAATTTAGGCGTGTACTGGTTTGAAGAACCGGTTGCACCAGAGGATCACCAAGGCTATCGCGATTTATGTGAAGCACTTGATATGAGCATTGCCGGTGGCGAAGCTGAATTTACACGCTGGGGCTTTAGAGATTTAATTAAAAACCGCTGCGTTGATTTACTCCAGCCAGAAGTGTGTGCACTCGGTGGTATTACCGAATATCAAAAAGTATTAGCTATGGCTCATGCGCATTTTGTGCCAGTAATAAACCATGTATGGGGCTCGGCTATTGCGGTTGGCACTAACCTACACTTATTGGCTGCACTGCCTGATTTACCAGGTGCTGCGCATCCTGTACAGCCTATGCTTGAGTACGATACAACACCAAACTTATTTAGAGAGCAGTTATTGCAAGAGTCTCTAAATATTAACGAGCAAGTTAAAAATAACAACGGAACTGTTGCGCTACCACAAGGTCCAGGCCTTGGTATTGAGCCCGACCTTGATTTTATTAAACATTACGAAGTATCAATTTAATAGTTAAGGACAGCTTGATGAACAACAGCAATAGTAACTTACCGGCGCTGATTGTTGTTGATTGGGGAAGCTCTAATTTTAGAGCTTTTTTAATCAATAACGAAGGCGCTATTTTAGATACCGTAAACGGTGATCTTGGTGTATTAAATATAAAAAACGGCTGTATAGAAACCGTGTTGCTCGGTTATATCTCACCGTGGATAGCAGACAAAAAACTACCCATAATGATGGCTGGCATGGTGGGTGGCGCAATTGGCTGGCAAGATACAGGTTATGTAAATGCGCCTTGTACCTCAGCTGACATGGCAAATAATTTACAACTTGCAAAAAATAAATCTAACTTAGATATTCGTATTGTTCCTGGCGTAAAGTATGTGAGGGAAAATAATGTATGCGATGTAATGCGTGGTGAAGAGGTGCAGGTTTTTGGGGCTGTTTTAGCTGTGGAAAAGCAATCTGGTGAGCTTAGCAATAAAACATTAAGTGAAACTATGTTTTGCTTACCTGGGACGCATTCAAAATGGGTTGAAGTTGCAAAGGATACTCAGCAAAAAACGGTTATAACGAGTTTAAGTACATTTATGACTGGCGAAATGTTTAATTTGCTGTCTAAGCATAGCATTTTAAGCGATGGCCTAGATTCATTAGATATTACACAGACAGACATACCTAGTTTTATAAAAGGAGTAGGTGTTAGTCAAACTCAAACTAGCTTATTGAGCGCTTTATTTAGTGCACGTACATTAAAATTAGATAAGCAGTTATTAGCAGAGCATGTTCCAAGTTACCTTTCGGGTTTATTGATTGGCGCCGAGCTTGCGGGTATCAAAACCCAGCTCAACGATATTAAACATGTCTATCTGATTGGTAATTCCAGTTTAAACACACTTTATTGCGAAGCCCTAAAAGAGCTCGGATTTACGTCTTCTATTTTAAGCAGTTCAACCGCTTCTACAATAGGCATGTTTACGCTTGCTGTAAAAGCAGGGTTTATCACTGATAAGGAAAGCCAAAAATGTCATTAATTTCACTTACACAAGCAATGAAGCAATTACCATTAGTTGCTATTTTGCGCGGTATTACACCTAACGAAGTACTCGATTATGCAAAGGTGCTTATTGATATCGGTTACCGCGTTATTGAAGTGCCATTAAACTCTCCAGATGCTTTTAAAAGCATTGAACTGTTAAGCGAAAAATACGCTGATATAGCGATTATTGGTGCAGGCACCGTTGTTACCAAAAACGAAGTTGAAAAAGTGATTGAAGCGGGCGGGCGTATTATTATTTCGCCGCATAGCGATGTAGAGCTGATCCGTTTTAGTAAATCAAAGGGACTGTACTGCGTACCAGGGTTTTACACTCCGACTGAAGGGTTTGCTGCATTACATGCCGGTGCAGACGCGCTTAAGTTTTTTCCAGCAGATACAGCCGGACCAAAAGGTTTAAAAGCAATTACTACCGTGCTTTCGGGTATTAATATTTACCCTGTTGGCGGTGTGTCACCGCAAAACCAGGATGAATTTGTTAATGCAGGGGCATCTGGTTTTGGTTTAGGAAGCGGCTTGTATAAAGCCGGAATGGGTTTAGAGGAATTTACAGTTAATGCCAAGAAGTATGCTGAATACTACCTATAAATAATTAAGTTTTAAAAGCGTTGTGTGTTTGCGGCATTAGCTAATCATTCCTCTCACTTTAAATGATTTGTTAGTGCCGCTATTTAATTTAGATATTCATTAATTTGGCTAAATTTGCTTTAGCGTCCGCTAATAGCTTTTCGGTTAAAGCGAGCGCTTTATCACTGTCACCTTTTGCAATTGCATCAAATACTTCTTTATGAAATGGAATAGAAGCATGATTACTTTCTGCACTTTGGTTCGTAACTTTAATACTCACAAGTAAAGCTGAAAAAATAACACACTCCATAGATATAAATAACTCATTGTGTGAAGCGCGAAGTATAGCACCATGAAAATGCGCATCAGCAATCACAAATTTATCTAAATCGCTTACTGAGCTTTGCATTTCATTTAACGCATCTTCAATGGCTTTAATATCTTCAGGCGTTGCACGCTGAGCAGCAACACTTGCGGCTTTTGGTTCAAAGGCTAAACGAAATTCCATTAATTGAGTTAAAAACTCAGGATTAAGTGGGGCGCTTAAATGCCACGCAAGAACATCATCGTCAAGCAATGCCCAGTTATCACGGGTTTTTACACGAGTGCCAATGCCTCGGCGTACATCTAAAAGCCCTTTACCGACAAGAATTTTTACTGCATCACGAACAACAACTCGACTTACTTGAAAACGTTCAGCTAAACGGTTTTCATCATCAATCAGTGTGCCAGGAGTATATGTGCCAGCAACAATTCTACGGCCTAATTCTTTAGCTACCTGTACCGGTAAGCTAGGTGACATGGCACTGCTGCGTCTTAGATCGTAGTATGTTAATTCGCTCATAGTATCTTAGTGTCCGTATTATTTATTTATACGTACTATTTATATGAATTTGCGACAATAAACAATGGCTATTTGTTATTTACTGTCGCAGAAAGACGAAAGCTGGCATCTTTTAGGAGTTTTTCGGTGAGGAATTCGGCTTTATCGCCATCTTTTGCAGCAATGGCTTCGTACACTTCCCGATGAAACGGAATAGATGCACCATTATCGCGAGGATCTTTATTTGTTACTTTAATACTAACCAAAAGTGCAGAATAAATAACGCCTTCCATAGAAGCTAAAAAGCTATTTTGTGCTGCTCTTATAATTGCCTTATGAAATAAAGAATCAGCAATAATAAAATCTTCTGCGCTGTTATCTGTTTTTGCCATACGCTCGCATGCTGCGGCTATTTCGATTAAATCTTCAGGTCGTGCGCGCTCTGCAGCCCAGCGAGCAGCTTTTGGCTCAAAAGCCAAACGCACATCCATTAATTGCTCTAAAAACTTGCGATTAGGTGGTGCTGATAAATGCCATGCTAAAACGTCATCGTCGAGCATATTCCATCTATCACGAGGTAGTACACGCGTACCAATACCTCTGCGTACATCTAGGAGCCCTTTGCTAACTAAAATTTTAACAGCATCGCGCACAACTACGCGACTCACTTGGTAGCGTTTAGCTAATGCATCTTCATCATCAATTAAACTGCCGGCTTCAAATGATCCAGACACAATGCGTCTGCCAATTTCTTTAGCCACTTGAACAGAAAGGCTTGCTGCCATTCCTGATGTTTGTTTTAGGTCGTAATATATAAGTTCGCTCATACTTTTAATATAAACATATTATGTTTGGCTGGTCAATGTAATGTGTACAAAATAGAGGGGGTTGCAACTAATTTTAATCGCTGTTTATATGTTTAAAACTGATATAGTGGGGATATAATAAAGATCGCTGATAAGCGATCTTTATAGCAATTTGGGTTATTTCAATAAAGCGTTAAAACTTAGCGCGTATACCTATTCGGTAACGCGGACCAGTATATTGGGTGTTAATAACGCGCTCTTTTACATCGGCATATTGATAGGTACGTTCATCAGTTATATTTATTGCTTCGCCTGTTAGCGTAAAGTTATCGTTAACCGCATAAGACATACTAAAGTCGAGCTGACCATAAGCCGCAGTATGCTCTGGTAATCCACCACTGCGTATACCAGCTCGGCTACTTAAAAAGTCATCTCGCCAGTTGTAGGCTAAACGCGCTTGAAATGCATTTTTGTCGTAGTAGGCAACAATGTTATAAGAGTTTTCGGCAAATCCCTCTAATTTATCACCTGGATCGGTGACACCTGGAAGCTCTATTTTTTGAGTATTATTGTTTTTAGTATCGGCCCACGTATAATTTGCTTGTACCCCTAAGCCATTTAAAAAGCGCGGTAAATAGTCCATATTATGTTGTAAAGCTAACTCAACCCCGCTAATTGTTCCGCCAGATTGGTTTTGTTTAGTATTAATGGTTTCGTTAACATTTCCGTACCCATCTATACTAACCGAAGAATCAACATATTGCTCTCCATCCCAAATATCAGGGGTACTATCTAGGTAGGTAACTTGCCCAATTGAACTCGATATATCTTTTCTAAAAAAGTTAATTGCGTATGCATCACCACTGTCACTGTAATATTCAAAGGATAAGTCATATTGGTTGGCCTTATAGGGTGCTAAATAAGGATTTCCACCTGTTTGCGAAAAACTGCCTGCTTGCATATCAGTATAGGTTGTTTGCACACCAATATCGTCGATGGCAGGGCGAGACATCACTTTTGCTGCTGCTGCTCTGACTAATAAATTGTCTGATAAGTTAATGCTTAAATTAGCGCTGGGTAGCCAATTGGTATAACTATTTTCTGCTTCAAGAATTCCTGAATCCGAATACTCTACAACTAATAATGGTTGGCCATTATCAAGCTCACCTGTATACCCTAAGCGGCGTTTTCCATATCCCGAAGATTTTGTTTCAGTTTTTACATAACGCACACCGAAATTACCGCGCCAATCGTAATCACCAATTAAGCCGCTTAGATTAAACTGCGAATAAGCACTTATTTTCTCTTCGGTGACGCTTGATGATGCGATTTCGTTATATTGCTCGTTTGGCCAATTTGGATTTTTGGTCATATCACGAATAGCGCTATGGTATTTATTTATATCAGCAAACAAAAAGTCACGCGGAAAATTACCCGACTCACTACTTAAAAAATCTGAATAGGGACTGGCTGAAAATATATCATCAGGCATATCTCTAAGTTCGCCACAAATATCGGCATTCGGTGCTACTAAACCACAGTTATCTTCATGGAATGTTTCAAAGCGATCTCTTACTTTTTCACGATCTGAATACGCAATACCAAAATCGATTGAATCTAAGGTTAGGCTTTCAACAAACTCTAAATCGAGTAGGTATTTCCCTTTTGTTTGCAGCTCCGTAATCGTGTCTTCTAATTCGTAATGTGAAACTTGATTCCAATGTGCTCTTACACTTGTCGGTGAAGCATAATCAATGGTTGTGTCTAAATTAACGGTATCAGTGTTTCTAAAATCAAAATTTAAACTGTCGTTTCGCTCTGGTGAAATATAATTAGGAACTAATAAGTCGCTACGCGGCGTTGATTTTGATATTGAATGGCTTATATCAAACTCAAGCGTTAATACATCAAATTCTTTTACAGAATTAAATCCAAATGCCTGTGTTTTTGATTTTGATTCAAGCTCTTGGAACAAACCATCAATTCTAAAATCAACATTTTCACCGGTTCCGCCCAGTGTTTTACCCGAAAACTTAGTGCCTGATAAAATAGTACCGTTGTCTGATACAACCACATTTCGCCAATTAGGATACTGTAAACCGGCTTGCAAACCTTGAGTTTGCGTTTCTACCGAGAGGTCGGTATACATGTAATCAAATGTATTGGTAAAACTTGAATCTGGTGCCCATTGTAAGCTGGTATTAATGCCTATGCGTTCACGGCTTTCTTGCCCTAATGCGTATTCAATTCGCCCGGCATGGCGCAGCATAGTTGGCGTAACCACATTGTCATATAAATTATGAATGTCGCCTTCAATAACACCCGGCTCATTATTGAGTAATAACCAACGGGTAGTGCCCATTGAATCGTATCGGTTATCACTTTTTTGTTGTGAAAGGGCAATATTAAAACCAAATGTTTCATCAGCAAACGTATTGCTAAATAACGCAGAGTATTCAGGACTTGTTTCGCCAGAAAGTTCACTGTATTTGGCATTTATAGAGCCCAATACATGCAATCCGGGGTTATCTAATGGGCGTGCTGTTTTAACGTTGACATACGCGCCAATACTTCCTTCTGGCGTTTTAGCTGTAGGAGACTTTACGACGTCTGCCCCCGATATGAGCTCTGCTGCTAATACCTGAAAATCAAAAGAGCGGCCAATTTCAGACGTTGCCAGTGTGCGTCCGTTTAAAGTAACAACGTTAAATTCGGGACCAAAACCGCGTACTGTTATTTTTGAGCCTTCACCATTAACGCGATTAATTGATACGCCAGGTATACGCTGTAGGGATTCGGCAACATTTTGGTCAGGAAATTTACCAATATCTTCAGCAACAATACTGTCTTGAACACTATCACTGTAGCGCTTTAGTGACGATGCAGCCTCTAGGCTGGAGCGCACGCCAGTCACTACAATTATTTCTGTATCATCATTGTCCTGAGCGTTAGCAGAAACATCGGAAGCGTGCGCGTACGGATAGCTTGATAGTGAAGTTAATATAGCAAGTACTAGTTTCTTTTTAGTGTGCATTGTAACTCTCCTTATTGTTATAGATAGAAGTCAGTGTGTGAATAGTAAAATCCCAGTCATACATTGCACAAATCTAAACATCATATGTTTTTGAGTCAAGGAAAGAATTTACTTTGCTTTTTACTTATCTGTAGCCTCAAGACGGTGAAATACATATTTCAAAATTAACTTTAACACTTTGGTTACAATTTATTGCTAGCCTATTTGTTGTATTTATATAAACATACTACGTATCTATTTTGGGTATAAGGCGGAAGGGTGTGATAGATAATTTGTTAACGTGGAGTATATTTTTGCGTTGCATTGTGCCGATGTTAGTCGCGACTATTTTTTTTACTGCGTTGGTGTACTTCTCTTTAGAGCGACACCGTTTTGGTTCATCGTATTACTATTTTGCAGTGTTTTTTGTGACTTTTATTTTTTATTTATGCGGCCCTGCTTTTAATATTCTTCCTATTGAGTATGCCAAACCATACATTCAATTAGGACGGACAATTTTATTTTTTTGGCTAGGTTTACCTTCTTTGTTAATAGCACTTTTTAGATTTTCAAATGTTACATTACCTAAGCCAGTCATGTACTTTAGTTATAGTTTTGGATTAGCATTTTCAGTGTGCTTTTTAGTTTTAACAGAGTTGACGCATCCTAAAATTAACGTACTTAAAGGGTTTGGGCTAATAATCGCCCCTATTGATTGGCTCAAACTCACTCACATATACTCCTTTCAGATTGTCACCTTTGTAGTTTTACTAATTATCCCCTGTTTCTATTTATTGCAGAATGTACCTAAAGCAAAGAATAAAGGTTATATATACAGCGCTATTAGTTTAGGTTTTATTGCTGTTTTGGGGAGTATGGCAGAGCATTGGATTACGTATTATTCAGGTACTAGTCTATGTGGGTTAATTTGGTTAGGGGCCATGTTTAAGGATATACAGACAGTATACGATGAAGCTAAAACTAAAAACGATCATATCACTCCTTTGCAAATTAAAAATTCTCAAGATAGTCAAATAATAAATTTTTTTAAAGCTGACAAAGTGAGTGTGAGTAGGCAAGTAAACCCACCTTGGCCTGTGCCTTGTAAAAGTAAACTGCAAAAGCAAGATAATAGTGAGTCTAAAGAGAGTAAGGCAGAGCAAGTTAAAATTAACAATTGCGTTGTACAGAACGCAATGCTGTACATAGAAAACAATTATTTCAACGATATAAATATTGACACGGTTGCTCTTTCCGTTGGTGTAAGTCGCTCTTACCTTGTTAAGCAGTTTAAGTTGGCAACGGATGAGACAATCAACAACAGAATTATAGAAGTAAGAATAGAACAAGCTAAAAAAGTATTACTAAAAAAATCTGTTACAGAAACAGCTTACGAAGTTGGTTTTAATAACTCAAACTACTTCGCGACAGTTTTTAAAAAACGAACAAACTACACACCCAAGCAATTTAAACGTACTTTTTCCAGCTAAAACTACAACTAAATAACGATTTAAAGCCATTTTTAGAGAACAATAAAACCATTTTTTGAGGTTTGGTGCTGTATATAAATATTAAATAAACCTACTCGCTCAGCTTAATTTGTTGCGAGTAGTTAGAGTTGCTTAACAGGTTGTTTATATGCCTGCTAATCTAAACTCATTGAATATAACACTGTATTTGTTGCTGAGCTATGGCTCAGTTCACACAAACAAAGGATGGATAAATAAATGAAACCTATAAGTATTGTGGTATTCCCTATATCGGCTATAAGTATGCTTTTTTTGAGTGCAGCATCACAAGCTGCATCTACGCAACCTCCCATCGCAAAACCTGGTGAAACATGGATTTTGCAAGTCAAACGCTCTGATGAATTTGACGTTAAAGATGCCACAAAGTGGAACTTTCAAACAGAAAACTATGGGGTATGGTCTTGGAAAAATGAAAATGCGACGGTATCTAATGGCAAACTAAAATTAACCACTAAACGAGAGTCTCATAAACGGACATTTTGGGACGGTTGTAACCAGCAGCAAGTTGCAAATTACCCACTTTATTATACTTCGGGCGTTGCTAAATCAAAAGCTACAGGTAACTACGGTTATTACGAAGCAAGAATTAAAGGTGCGAGCACATTTCCTGGTGTATCGCCTGCGTTTTGGATGTATAGCACAATCGACCGCTCATTAACGAAAGAAGGGGATGTCCAATATAGCGAAATAGACGTAGTAGAACTTACTCAAAAAAGTGCCGTGAGAGAGTCTGATCATGACTTACACAATATTGTAGTAAAAAATGGAAAACCAACATGGATGCGCCCAGGGTCTTTTCCGCAGACAAATCATAACGGATACCATCTACCTTTCGATCCTCGAAATGACTTTCACACCTATGGTGTCAATGTGACTAAAGACAAGATCACTTGGTATGTTGACGGTAAAGTGGTGGGTGAAAAAGATAATTTATACTGGCATCGTCAAATGAACCTCACATTATCACAAGGCTTACGCGCGCCGCATACACAATGGAAATGTAATCAATTTTACCCATCAGCGAATAAATCAGCAGAAGGCTTCCCAACATCAATGGAAGTTGATTATGTAAGAACGTGGGTAAAGGTGGGCAATAACAACTCTGCTCCAGGGGAGGGGCAGTCATGCCCTAACACCTTTGTAGCTGTTAATAGTGTTCAACTAAGTGCAGCAAAACAAACACTTCGAAAGGGCCAATCTACAACGCTAGAAAGCACAGTTCTTCCAAACTGTGCAACCAACAAGAAAGTCATTTATTCATCAAGCAATAAAAATGTGGCAACTGTTAACAGTGCTGGTGTTGTAAAAGCTAAAAATAAAGGCACTGCGACGATTACGGTTAAAACTAAAAACAAAGGGAAAATAGATAAATTAACCATAGCGGTGAATTAAGCTAACTTAAACTAGCCTCAAGGATTGAGGCACTTTATTTATAGGTCTCAGGCCTTATTTTTTGGAGGGGTATGAAAAAGGCAAATTTATACGGCAAGTGGATAATTAGCATTAGTTTACTAATCATCTGTGGTTGTGTTTATTTAATACAAACAAACGTTAATGAGCAAGTTATCGAAGAAACTTCTGCGCAAATGCATTTTGAAATAAATAATACAAAACACATAAAAGAAACACTTAAGCCTAAAGCTTCACATGCAGAAGGTTTTGAGGCAGAAAAGCCAACTTATACGGCCATTCTTGATAAGGCATTGTTAATTAAAGATAAAGAGTTACGTATAAAAACTATAAGCAACCACCTGATTAACTGGGCCAAAGAAGCGCCATTTGAATGTGTCCATTGGCTGGATGAGCAGTCTAAAACGCCAGAACAAGCTTTATATATAAGCAAAGTAATACACTTTTTAATTACAGATAACTTACCCGTAGCTGGGAGAATCATTTTAAATTTTGAAAGACTTCATTCAGATCAAAGTATTGTAGATGACTATTTAAGTAGCCAAGTAGCAGTATCCCCCTATGATGCAATCGAATGGCTGAATAATTTAGATAATGAAAAAATGAAGCAAGAGGTAAAATTAAGACTTTTACAAAACTGGGCTAAATTAGAACCCGCACAACTATTAAATTACCTCGAGGTACATACTGATATAACAGCTAACAACCGATATCTAATTCAGCAACAATTAGCACAAGTATTGATTAAAAAAAGTTCGCAACAAATACAGGATGAGTTTTATAGTTATCCTTCATCATTTCAACCTAACCTGGCTTATTCTGTTATTAGCCAATGGCCAGAACATGAACTAAGTGATGCACGGGAGTGGATATTTACCTTGGAAGGCGAACAATCGAAGTATTTCGCCATCAAAAGCTATATTGACTATACAGGCAAATCTTCCGCAAATATGAATGAATTAATTCAGCAAATCCATAGCCCTAAATTGCGCGCACATTTGCTTGAAAGATTACAATAAACATTAATGTATGATAAATACAAAGGTAGTATGTTTTTTTGTTGTGTTCAATGTATTATTAATTTTTTATCACGACACAAGTAGTGTATTACCCGAAGGCAATAAAATGAACAACTCAGAAAAACTTCAACATATAGCAGAGCATTTATTGAGCAAAAGAAAGTGCGGTAGTGGCGCTTCAGATCTTCCTAAAGGTTTTACGCTTGACTCGATTGAAGACGTTTTAGTAATTCACAAATTGATGATAAAGCTCAATGATGAGACCGTTTACGGTTGGAAATGTATGCTTCCTTCAAGTAATGGCGTAATTACTCTAGCCCCATTGCTTCATAAACCCATTAAAGGCACTGACACGTGCTTGGTAAATAGTGAAAACCGCAAAGCGCTGATAGAACCAGAGATTGCTTTTGTTTTAAATAAAGACTTAAGTGGATTAAAACCATACTCAAATGAACAAATAGATAATGCTATAGGTAGTGCACATCTAGCATTAGAGCTTATTGGAAACAGGTTTAGCAAGAAATACGAAGCTACGCAGTTTGAAAAACTTGCAGACGGTTTATCTAATCAAGGGGTATATATCGGCCCAGAAATAAGCCAGGAAAAAGCATATGAGAGTAATAATATAACGCTCGTAGTGGAGCAGGAGGGCAAAAAAAGCGCTAATGTGACAGGGCAGCATCCAGGCAAGTTACCTCAACGTCCTCTTTATTGGGCCATCAATTTTTTATCTGCGAACGACTTTAAGTTAGAAAAGAACCAAGTGTTTATCACCGGCTCTTATAATGGCCTCATGGAGGTGGATATAAATCTACCAATAAAAATAGTATATGAAGGGCTGGGTGAAATAAACATTAAATTTGAAACATAAATTCTATCCCATAATAGTTATTCGTTAAGTTTAATATGTTTGCTAGTCTAAAGAGAACTAGTTTAATTAAGCTGGCTCTCTTTACTCTGTCTTAGCTTAAGCGCCTTCAATAGCATGGGCTGTCTGTTTACCCGCCAAATCTCCAGCATTATAAGCGTCCAAATTCTCCTCTGGATAGAAAACAGCCTAAATGTAACTAATATAACTTTATTTACTGGTAACAATTGTAAAAATTAATAGATTACAAATTATGTAAAGTAAAAGTTACGAATGGTATCGTTATCCCTGTTTTTTTGTGTTTAATTTAAAGTAATTACACTAATTTTAATTATCTTTCTACATGCCAATAAACAAGGCAATGAGTTTAGGGCAAATTCAATGGGCGGGTACAAACTTGCCAGAGTATGATTATTCTAGAGCGGCCTTAGGTGTGCAATATAGATGGTTGAATTTCATTCCGCCAATGCCAAATGGTATGATCCCAATCGCCTCTATAGAATCTGCAGCGCAATTAAAAAAACAAAATACCCCTTATTTTGTATCAAATGGAAGAGTCGGTTTTAGTAATGATAAAGAGATAGGTGTAGAAGAATTTTATCCAGTGATGCAACACTCAATTGAGCTCGGAGAACAAAATTTACCTATACGTGTTGAAGGTTCTGCTTGGTCTGTAATTAAATTAGACGAGAAACATAGCCGTATTATTTTAGTCGATCAAGGCTATATTGACCCTCAAGATAGAGATGTAACTATACATTTTCATAAAAAAACGAAATGGGTAAAAGATATTTTATCTAAAGAAGAGTTTCATATAACTGATAATAAAATGAAAGTTACTGTTCTTGCTGGATCAGTTCGATTTTTTGATGTTGGTTACTAGTAACTAAATGAGCGTACTGAGTGCCGCTATTTTTGTATCTTGATAAGTGATGGAATATTATGACAATAAAAAAATTAGGAATGAGACATATACTAACGATATGCCTTGCTTCTGCTCTGCTATCCGGTTGTGAGTCTTCTGCTATATCGAATGATGGTTCGCCTATTTCCAAAAAGACTATTGAAAAAAGGCCAAACTTTGTTTGGTTGGTATCTGAAGATAACTCGAAAAGATATTTAAAATTATATAACGCTAAAAGCGCTGAAATGCCAAATATAGAGTCTTTGGCAAAGCAAGGCTTAGTGTTTAATAATGCATTTTCTAATTCGCCTGTATGCTCAACAGCAAGAACAACGCTCGCCTTGGGTGCCTACCCTGCTAAATTAGCAATGGAATATCACCGCCCATTTGAGCGTATAAACTTACCTAGAGAGTTAAGTACAATAAGTGATTACCTGACTAAAGCAGGTTATTACACGTCAAATGATGCCAAAGAAGATTATAACTTTGTCTCACCAGAAAGTAATTGGAGCTCTTCAAAAAAGGGAGCTAGCTGGCATAATCGTAAAGCAGGCCAACCTTTCTTTCATATGCGAACGTGGAAAACTACGCATGAGGAAAGCTACACTTTCCTGAAAGTGATATAGAAAATTTACCAACGATACATAATCCCAATTCAGTAGAATTAGATCCTATCCACCCCAATACTGAACTATTCAGATATACATACGCTCGTTATCTTGACTTACATAAAAAAGTGGATAAAGAGATGGGAGTGGTAATAAATCAGCTTAAAGAGGAAGGATTATTAGAAGATACGTTCATATTTTATTTTGGTGATCATGGTGGTGTTTTACCAGGTAGCAAAGGGTTTGTTTCAGAAAGAGGGCTTAATGTTCCTTTAGTCGTCCGTGTACCAAAGAATTTTCGACATTTATTACATAAAGATTTACAAGCCAAGCTATCAACTCGAGTAGATGGCGTTATTAGTTTTATAGATTTTGCCCCTACCTTGCTTGAACTGGCAGGTTTGCCTAAATCTAAGTTGCAGGATGGCGAAAGTTTTTTGTCAAAAAATTTAAGTTTAGATGATTTAAATAAGCGTGATGCAAACTTTTCATTTGCCGATAGATTTGATGAAAAATACGATATGGTAAGGGGCTTTCGAAAAGGTAAATATAAATATATTCGTAACTATTTACCCTTTAACCCTGATGGATTGTTTTCAAGTTATCGTTATAAACAAGCGGCTTACCGAGATTGGAAACATTTATTTAAGGCTAATAAGTTAAACTCTGTACAAAGTGCTTTTTTTAAACATAAGCCATTAGAGGCATTATACGACCTTGAACAAGACCCTTTTGAAACTAAAAATTTAGCACTATTGCCGCAATATACTTAAAAAGTTATTAAAATGCGTGCCGGATTACAAAAAAAGCTGCAATCAATGCCCGATTTAGCCTTTTATCCTGAATCTTATTTAGTCGATATTGCAAAAGATGAGCCCAATACTTTTGGTTTAAAGCACAAAAGTAATATTGCCCGCTTTATCAATATAATAGATATGAGCCTACAACCGTTTGAACAAGTAAAAAATAAATTAAAGGCAGTATTGTTATCAAATGAACAATGGGAACGGTATTGGGCGATGAATGCTGTATTAGCATTTGGCGATAAAGCAAATGAATTCCTGCCTATTATTGAGAAAATTAGACAGTCTGACATTAACCTAATTAACCGAAGTCGTGCTATTCAGTATTTAGCTTTGAATAATGTGGTTTCACCGCAGTTAGAACTAGAAGATTTAGTAAAACAGGCTAAAGATCCTTTAACTGCTCTGGCTATATTAAATATTGCTACTCAATTACATGACACATTAGGTATTGCTTTTAATATTGAATTAAATAAATTATGGAAAAATAGTACAGAAACACGTGGTACTTCAATGGAAAGTTTCCATAAACGAACTGTCGATGGTTGGTTTAACGCTCGGATGGACTATCTGAAAAATATATAATATCGCTAGATGTAACGACTGATGATTTCGGTCGTTACATTCAGATTTTAAATATTCATTAGGCATATAAAAGATAGCTGCCTAACAACCTTCTCTTTAGTTCAATTAGCTTAATCACTTTAATAAATCACTTCTATAGGTGAATCGCTAAAGATGTAGCAAATGGATTTGTTTTCACTAACTAGCAGCATAAAAATTAACGGCAGCCAATTTAACATAACAATAACTAACGTAAATAAACATTTACGTTAGTTATTTATTTAAAAATGAATTACACTTAACTTATCCCAGTATATGTAGGCGTAAATAAGGAGGCTATTTATCAAAACACGTTTTGATCATTTATTAAAATCTCAAGTATTAGCACCCTTTAAGCAAAAAATGCCCTTAGTAATTAAAAATAACGAATGCCCTGTATATGCATATATAAACTCTCTTAGGGCTGTTTCATCAAAAAGTACTGCACTACGTGTACTTCATTCAATTGCACAAAAGTTAGGCCAGAGTAATTACTACAGTATTAACTGGGCTCGCTTTGATAGGAATACACTAAATAGTCTAGTCGCCCTGTTAAAAGATAAAGGTTTATCTTATGAAACAATAGGCCTTTACCTATCTATTACAAAAAGTGTTTTGAGGGAAGCTTTTCTGCTGGGTCAAATAAATTCACTACATTGGGAGCGAGTTAAATCAGTTAAGCCACCTATGCTCGGGAAAAAAAAGCTACACGCCACCTTATCGCAAAGTGATTTTGCACATTTACTAAATACAATAGAGGCGCTCGCACTTACTAATACAAAAAAAATAAGAGATCAGGCTATATTCCATTTACTCATCGGTTGCGGTTTACGCCGGTTTGAATTAGCTAAATTAAAGTTAAGCGCAATTGATTTAACCGGTAATAAAATAACCTTTGATGGAAAAGGCGGAAAAGAACGTACTGTTGCTATTCATCCCATAACTATGAAAGCGCTAAAAGAATGGATGGTTATACGTGGTTATAAAGAAGGTGCTGTATTTACACGAGTCTATAAATCTGGCGAACTTCATAAAAGTGTAAGCACAAACAATATAGACGAGATCCCGCACTTTTCTTCAGAATCTATATACCTACTATGCAAAACATATGGTTTGGTATCAGCTGGAATAACTCCTCACTCTCTTAGGCGTTCGTATGCAACTTGGTTAAGTCGTAATGGCGCTAATATTCAGCATATTTCAAAGCTAATGGGGCATTCCAGTATAAAAACAACTGAGATCTACATTAAAACGGAGCAGCGAGAAATAGATAAAACGGTATTGGATAAATTATTTGTATAAAGCACTTTTTTATACCATCATACTTATTTGAAAACCGTAACAATCTTTAGCATGATAAGCTTTAGTTCTATATAAGCCATCATAAGTAAAGATATAGTTGCGTTATATTGATAAAAGTATGATGGTATAAAAATGGATTTATTTACTCAAGTTGATTTAAACTTTACAGCTCTTACAAATTTAACTGATAACCTTTATCAGGAGTTGCATAGCATTGAACCCCTCAGTGCTAATTGTACTATTATCCCACAAGTATATTCATCGCCTTCAACCGTCGCAGATAATCAACCAATAGAGCTATCACACATTAGCGGCTTTACCGCACAAACCAAAATAATCAGCTCTTATAAACAATTTAATCCAGTAGCAAAAAGTAATGCTAAGTACCCTTTTAGATTACCGGGAGTATTAATGGTAGAAGAAAAGTACTCAGCTAAACTCTCTTCACTTATAAAAAGCTGTAATATCCATAAAGATAATATAAAAAAGGCCATCTCTTCTTCAAAAATCACAGCGGAAAAAAAACGAGAAATTATTCAATCTGTAGCCCCTAATGCTATTACTTTACAGGTTTACAGACATATATTGCCTCCACTAGTAAACACAAGAAGAATTAGCTTTAGTTGGTGTAATAAATTTAGCGTTAAATGTTTTACCTATGAAAAAATGTGTGATTATCTAAATAATAGTATGAAACACCCGCCCAAAGGGGTAACAAAGAGTGAGTGGTGTTACTTTGTTGGACAAGAACTTCACCTGGTACAACAACGTAAGAGAGATGAACCAATTAAAATAAAAAGGCCCCTAACACCAGCGCCTATGGCGAACATTTCCTTCATAGATAACAGTCCCAGTATTTTACGCCACGCGCATTTACCTTTTATAGTCGCTAGTGATCATCTAGTAAAAATTAAGAAGTTAAAAAACTTTACCGTAAAAAATACTCAACTTAACAAACTAGAATATATGATCAATCGTCTATACGCGTTGTGACTTTAGTTTTTCCACAATGTGGAAATTATGATTTTACTTATCGGGCTGCTCTAATAAATTAGCCTGGACTCTAAAAACATTAATTATCAGAATTATTATATTTAGTTTTATTCTTGCTGCTTACGTAGCTGTGCCTGAACGCGCTCTCGCTCTTTTTGAAGCTCTATGCGAAGCTCTTCTTCGGTGGGAAGGTGAGCTAAATATTTTGCTGCAAAAAGTTGTTTACGATCACTCAGTACCGAGTATTTTACTACTGCTTCACTTTTTTCACTGCATAACACAAGGCCGATAGTAGGGTTATCACCTTCGCTGGTGTAACGCTCATCGTACAAACGAATGTATGTATCCATTTGCCCTACATCTTGATGTTTAAGCTTGCCAATTTTTAGATCGAGTAATAAAAAACACTTAAGCTTAAAATTGTAAAAAACGAGGTCTATATAAAAGTCTTCATCGTCAAAGCGCAGGCGCTTTTGCCGCTCAACAAACGCAAAGCCTTTACCTAGTTCCAATAGAAATTGTTGCAAGTTATTTATTATGCCCTGCTCTAGTTCATTTTCTTGATAGCTTTTATCTTGTAGATTTAAAAAGTCCAAAATGTAAGGATCGCGCAGGTAGTCTTTTGCTGACTCAGCCAATACTTGTGTTTTTTCTTGTGCCTCTTGCTCTACAGGTTGTTTATTTTTACTCGAAAGTAATCGCTCGTAATAAAGCGTACCAATCTGACGTTCTAGTGCCCTGACACTCCAATGCTGCTGTGCTGACTCTTCCATATACCATAAGCGTGCAGCTGGATTTTCTATACGTGCAAGCACATTATAATGCGACCAACTTAATTCGAGAGACAGTGTCTCTTGTTTTTCAAACGCGAGATAAAAACGTCTCATATTACGCAAGTTAGTTACATCAAACCCTTTACCAAGCTCTGCTGTTAATTGAGTGGAAAGGCTTTTAAGTATTTTTTTACCGTATTGAGCACGAGTATTACCTAGCTGCTCATCTTCTACAATTAAACGTCCAATTTCCCAATACGCATGTACCATTGTGTTATTGACTGTTTGCCTAACAAGGGCGCGCGCTTCTACGATTACCGACTTGATATCGCTTAGTAATGCACTATTGGAAGTGCTAGGGCTGTTTTTTTGAGTAGTGTGCTTTTTAGGTGCTGAGTCCAAGGAACCTCTCCCAGGCAAAAATATCAATATAAATTATTGGCTTATCATACCGCAAAGGTCGTGGATTTTTGAGTGTTAATTAGTAATATATGGTATGAATCAGGCTCTCCATTCTATCACTCCATACATGTTAAACACATAGATCGCGGTATCTCATGTTAAGCCTAGAATTAGAAATGTAGCTATCGTAAATTTGCTGGCTTTACTTGCTCTATTGTTTAATAAAGTGAAGTTACATGAATCGTATTACTGATATCTGGGAGCGAAATGCTCCCTTTATATAAAAACGTTCGTCTCAATATTTAAAGCAACCTTTAACAAACAACTTTTAATACTTAACAAGCATCCCTCGCTTATCTTTATCTAAAAACAACTAAAAAACACAGTGTGATTTTGCTTTTAGGTTAATAAAACGTTTTAACTCAAATCATCATCTTGCAACAAAAAACACCTATCTTCTTCGAAAAACCATTAAAAAACTACAAATATTGCCGTTCGAGTTATTTTTAAATTAAAAACAATAAAAGGCTTGCATTATAAAACAGGAGCATTTAAAGTTCGAAACATAAGAGGTTAGCTATGTTATTCCTCTGCAGTCTCCGTGGTAAATGGAGAATAATAAAAATATACAATTAGTTCATAAAAATTAGTCAGCCTGTTGTGCTACTAAGTTGGGTTCCCCGCTTTAGCGGGGGTGAGCGACAAGACACTGTAGTAAAAAGTTTAGTTAGACAGTCGTGCTACTAAATTGGTTTCCCCGCTTTAGCGGGGGTGAGCGACAAAACACTGTAGTAAAGAAAATTTAGTTAGCAATTGTAACTACTAATTTTTACCCTTTGCGTAAGCAGAGGTATATGAAAACTAATTTGTATATTCCTTGTGGTTGGTAGATATGTATTTTTGCATGTCTATCAACTCATTGAACCAACTCCCCTCTAAGTTACCCTCTCCTATTCAGTCGTATTTAATAGTTTTAAAAACTCATTTTTATATAAACCTTTATCTTTTTTATATGGTGACAGTCTAATTAATGCTTTCAACAAAAAAGCGCCCTGATTAACTCGGAGCGCTTTACTTTAAGGACAAATAAACAGGTTTATACAAATTTAAATAACAAATATTTTAGCATGACTCTCATGCTTGGATTATTTCTCTGACAATATTGCTCATAGTTAATTATGCCAATACCCATTTTAGTGCAAAACAAACTCAGGACGATAAACCAAGCGAAATTTTTAGTTGATTGGTACTGTAAAAACAGTAACCCTGAGCCACTAAATGCTATAACCGAATAGGCAACTTCTATTCGGTATTGGCTAAAAGCTTTTAAAATTTTGGGCATTAAAAGCCGTCATTAAATGCATCAAAACAATCATCTCCTATAAAATCCGCTATCGAATCTTCAATTTCATAAACAGTCATTACTCTATCAGGCTGACCCACCACATTGCCGCCAACATCAACAATGCTAGCGCTTGCATTTGTGATAGGTAATCCTGTTGAGGGATTAATAGCAATATCATTAGCGTCATTATTTTTCATTTTTTAACCTTATTAATCATTAATTAATGCTTTCAAATTTAAGGATTTCGTGATAAAAAACAAACTTGTTTGACTGCGCAGCTCAGCAACAAACAGTTTGAATTAAGCAATTAGCCCTTCCCTTACTCCACCTAATTTTATTAAGTAAAAACCTTTTATTATTTTCTAAAAAACTTTATTAATTAGTTTAATTTGAAGGCGGTTTTTGTCTGAAAGATAGGTTTTAAGATCGCATTTTTCGGCACGAAAAACTGCAAAAAAAGCGCCTCAGAATGAGGCCAACAAGCGCGTAATGTGTTGTAGGCGAAGCCGTAGACACATGGAGACAGCGCGAATGTACAGGCTGGTCTGTACTAACCGCGATAGTGTTTCGCATCAGCGAAATTCGATTAAAATTTGGCACAAATTTAGATCGAACCATCTATTTTCGTAGAAAATAAAAGCGAAGAAAAATGCGGATAATGGGGCACCCATCGCATTGTCTGTAGCGGCAGTATGGCGGTTAGTACAGGGCGGAGCACGGTACATTCGCGCTGGGTCTACAACGCTAGCGCGATAGCGCGTCGAGTCAGCTCGTTGCGGAGCAACATCAGAGCTGGCGTGCGTTTTAGGCCCAATGGTTGAGTAGCGCAGCGACGAGGCCATCCGCTGAAGGCGGTTTTTGTTGCGATAATTATCGCGACAATCATTCCGTACATGCTGTAAGAGCATCTCGCAATGAAAAACGGAAATACATTTATAAAATGATGATAATTTTTGTGTTGCGGTACTAGTTAATTTTACTAATTAACTCACTAAAAGGATTTTGTGAATTGACTCAGAAACCATCAAAAGATTTAGAAACGAACAACCTACTTCTCACTCACTACCCTCGCTATTTTGATATTGATATGCGGTATTATCCAGGCGCAAACAATCATCAAAAAGGGGTTAACCGAACTAGGTTGACCGTATTAATCGCGATTCGATTTTCCATTATTACCCCAGGCATTGTTCGTTGGTTATATGGCATCAATCATCGGTTGGCATTAGAGCATTTAAACCGGCTAGAAAAGGATAGTTTGCTGCGTGTGGTAAAAACACATCGAAGCCCAGATGGTCGTGTCTATGTTCCTACCTATACTGCTGCCAAATTTGCCGAGGAGTTAATGGGCATCGACGTGTATTTTAGGAGTAATAAAAACCCAGCTCTGCAGTTCAACCAAAATAATGTAGTACACAACCTTATAAACGCATTTGTAATGTTGCGCGGCATACATAATTATCACAGTGATGAAACGTACGCCCCAATGTGGAGTGGATTCATTACCGAGCCTGAATTTAAACGTATTAATAACCTATCTGATACACGAACTGTGGATGGTGCTGTGCGACTCATAGATGGCTCTGTTGCAGCAATTGAAATTGAGCATTCGTTTAAAAACAAAACAGCGAGGCAAGGCATTTTGCTAAAATATTTGGCCTCGTTAAAAGAAGCAGATTACAGTAAGATTTTTTTATTCTCGCAATCGACCGACATCTTTAATGATATTAAGCGCCTCCACACACAATTATTTGAGGAAATGCCGCAACGTTTTGACAAAAAGACACGAGCACCACTTCTCAGTGAGAGCGATGCTGAGCTGCTGCGTGCCTCAATAATATACCGAACTAAATTGTGTGAAGAAATTAATGAAATGTTTTACTCGTAATGCAGTAGTATAAATATTGAGACATCATGATTATTTTAGTTGCGTAATTGATGAGAGTAATACGACTTAGCTTTATCGTCACCAAGAATTTTTGCATATTCTACACAACGCCTTATATCTGCTTTTGCCAATCTAAAAGCAGGGTTTTCGTTTTGGTTTAATAGCTCATAATTTCCTAATCGATTGAGGTTTTCCCGAGCCCACGCGCCCTCTTTGTCTGTGCCTTTTTTGACCTTAGGCCGACGAGCTAACCTCGGCCTAGCTATATGCTGACCGTCGGATTGAGGGATGTATGAGAACTCGATAGCAGTAATACAGTTACCCATTTTTTTTGGCTGAAAAGTTACACATAAATCTGTGTGGGCATTGATTTTTTCAATAGCAGGTAGCAATACGCGATTTTTGAAATCCCGCCATGCTCCATAAGATTCAGATAAAAATAATTTTTGTTTCATCTCTGGTAGTTGTAAATTCAGGACTACAGAGCCCCGTCGTTTGTAATTTTTATAATTTCGCACCTCGTTTAGGAGTGCATACAACCGAAATGATGCTAGGCTGTTTAATTTTACTGTGTTATGAAAAAATAACCTTGTGAAATTTTTCTCAATATTAAAAATATACGGCTCGATTTCTTCTGAAAACTCAAGTGTAATGAAAGACCCTTGGTTTTTCAGCTTTTCGTATGTGGCATTGCTCACCCAAGGAATTGATACCGCTTCACCTTTATCGTCTAAAATGCTTACAGATTTATCTCTGAGTGACTCTGCGGCAGAACTCAGCTGCTCATAAACGCTGTGCTTACTCAGACCGAAACACTTGGCATATTCCGTTGGATAAATCACAATTTTTCCTGGGTTAGACTTTTTGGAATTAATTTTAGACAACGCTAGATTTATTAATCGCTGCTCATTAACCTCTAGCGAATAACCCGCATGTAATAATTTATTAGCGAAAACAATTTTTGGAGAATTTTTACTGCTCATTTCTCTACCTCATTTCTAGTTTATGCTGTTATGCTAACCGCGGCTCAACGAATAAAAGAAATTTCGGTAAGTTTTTTGGTAAAAAAAGTCTTATTTATTTACGGTAAAAGTGCCCCCCTAAACCTTATAAATTGCCTACTCATTTCGTATAAAGCGCCACAAAAAACATATGAATTGCCCACCAAAACAGTAAACATTTCATTTAATTTCAATAAGATAAACCACTCTAAAAGTATTAAAATAGAAAAAATAAAAATACAGGCACATTTGCCACTTTTATAAATTTATTAATTCATTTCTGACGGTTAAAAAATAAATTAATTATTTTTTTAATTTTTTTGACCACGCCACTATGATTTGTAATGAGGCTACTGAGTGAACTAACTGACTTACTGAAATACGCAAAAGGGAGGTAGACGTATCTACCTCCCCTTTGCATTTGACCTATGCCTTGCCAAACATTATTACAATGACTGCGCTTTTGAGCCACCGTAACGAACCCCTGTATTTGCGCAGGACCTCCTCCCAGATTTGATACTCAGTAACTGAGTAAAATGCTCTATTAAACGCTATTGCAGTTAGGGCAACGAATCAGCAAATAATGATTCACGGCATATTTTGGGAGACATGATTAGGCTGTATTTTGATTTTGAAAATAACTATTATGACCTCTGTTTCAATCGCTAATTATTTCCAATTTAACCCTAAGAAAAAACATCATCCTCGAAGTCACATGGCAGCTCCACACGCTCTATTGGGTCGCTAATCAGAGCATGCATAAGCTCGTAAGTAAACTTTCGCATGGCAAACTCATTTAGTGTTTTATTCGCTGTAATTTCAGGGCCAATAACCTCCCATAGCTCATCTAAATTCGCATTATCACTGCGTAATTCTAATAAGTTTATCTTATGGTCATTAGCGGTGATTACTCGGCTTAATGCGTGTAATAAATTTAAAAAATCTAATGTTGATACGTATGTGCTTTCCATACTTAACTTTCCTTGTATGATTTGTTATCAAAATCGATAACTCATTATTAGGTAATAATCATGCATGGGAATTTAAATCTATTTACGAAAAAAATTATAAAAAAAAGCGAACAAATGTTCGCTTAGGGGGTTATGCATTGTCGATAATATCGACCCAATCACTCTCTGCTGCTGCAAAAAATGTAGTTGGCGTTTGCATAAATATTTGCTGGAACTCCTCAGAGAACAGCTCACAAAACTGTGTTATTTGCTCTATGTAGATAAGTAAAAAAAGTACCATATCGTGCCCTTCTAAATATCTATTCTCAAAGCTCGGATTTTTTTTCAGCATACTATTTGAAATACTAATACCAAGTATTTTTCCAACGCTATCTCTATGTAAATAGATGTAATTATTGAAATTTAACTCCAAACTTTGTTCGTCAACTACATCTGCTAGCAATAAAATTGTAGAGCAGTCATCCCAAGGCGATTGACTGGCTCGAACGTATTGGCGAATGAATTGTGATTTTGTATTTTTCATGATTTGTCCTAGTTAATTGTCCTGAAATTAACTAGGCCAAGCGGTTGGTAAAAATGAAGAGTTGCGTTTATGTTGGCTAAATTTGCAAAAATAATAAAAATCATTAATGTTGGAATATGGCTGTACAACCTTGAGGATGAATAATATGGCGGAATATATTTGGATAATACCAGCGATAGTACTGACACTAATTTTGATAAGACTTGTTTTAGCACACGATAAAGTTGGTTAATTTTACGGATTTACAGCTTCTAATAGATAATTTATAACTTTACGTAGGCGTATAGAGCGCAAAGACAAACCTTACCAAAGTGCCAATTGCGAACATTAAGATGTAACTCATTCTTGCCCCAAAACGTGTTTAGACGAATGCCGCAAAAGAGCAAACTACGGACGTTGGCTGTTAAGGTTTTAGCGACAGCGGCTAGCCAATTGCGGACATTAGGCATTTGCAAATTCAAGAGAATATTTAGTGCTGTATAACTATATTTTTTGATGGCTAATCTTAATTTTTTTTTGAGGTTTGATTGTTTGTATCAATAGGCATAGTGATACTAAAGCTACGCCTATCCAACCAATTACTTTAAATTTTTCACCAATAATGACTATAGCTAAAACAGTTGCAACTAACGGTTCAATTAAGGTGATTAATGTCGCTTTACTTGCATCTATATAATTCAAGCCAAAACCAAATAATAAATATCCTAAAAACATTGGAATTATTGCCATATACAAAGATACGAAAGCATTAGTTGAGCTTGAAAATAAGTTATCACCCGTAAACCATAATGATGGAAGTAACAATAGTGCAGCACAACCGAATAGCCCAGACATGGACGATTTTGATTGAATGCCACTTTCAATTAAACGCCTTGCTGACCATGAATAACCTGCATAAGTTAAACCAGCAATACAACCTAAAAGAATCCCCAAACCTTGTTGATTAATACTGTAAGCATTATTGCTCTGGTCTTTACCTAAAGTTAACAGAGCAATACCTATAGCACCAATGACAAAGCTCAACATCCATTGCAATGAAATGTCCTTTTTACTAATAAGACGCTCAAGGATTGCGGCAAAAAAAGGTGCAGTGGCTATAGATACTACAGTACCAATGGCAACACCTGATAAACGCATTGAGGTATAGAATACTAATGGGTAAATAGCGACAGAAACGGCACCTAAAAGAAATACTACAGGCTGTTCGAGCATCAGCTTATAATCTATAAGTAGCTTTTTTCGAGCTGTGATTACAAGCAACACCCCTCCTATCCCCATAGAGAATGCACCAATAGCCAAAGAGCTTACATCTGGTGAGTAGCTTGCAGCAGTACCAGTTGTCCCCCACAAGAAACTAGCAACAATAATCGCCATAACACCTTTAAAACTTCCGTGATGATTTTCCATAATGAGACCTATTTATAATAACTTCAATACAGAAATAGTATGCTAATTATGTAGAGTGTTTTTAACAATTAAGACGCAATCGTTATCAATTCCGACTAAGTTTACTTTTTGAATTTAATTGGTGATAGACCAAAGTATTGTGAGAATTTTCTGCTAAAGGCTGAAGGTTCTTTATAACCTACTTTTTCACCAATAAATGGTAGCGGGTAATCTGTATGTGTAAGTAAGGCTTGGGCTTTTTCCATTCGAAGTTTTGTTACGTACTTCATCACGGTCATACCTGTTTGTTGTTTAAATAGTTTCTTAAACTGTGTCTCACTCAGGAAAGCAGATTCAGCTAAACATTTAATTTGAAGCTGCGCTGCAATATTTTTCTCTATGAAGGATATTGCTGCTCCAATGCGGTTATCTACTTTTGGTAATAAAGGTTGCTCTGCAAGCAATAGGCTGAACATTTCGAACATTGCCTGTTCTAATTGGGCATTAACTTTGTTTTCTAGTTGGTTTTCGATAAAAGTTAAGTAACTTCTAAGAGGTGAGTTAATTGCAAAAACAATACATTGTGAAGATGAAATATTTAGCGGAAGATTTTTCATATCTGCGACTACAAACCTAGCTTCAGTGTTTGCGGTGAACAAGTGCTCTTCGCTGGCTTTAACTACAACACATTCACTAGGAGCAACTTTACCATTAAAATCACCAACAGATATATTTATGACACCACGTAAAGGTAGAACCAACTGATTAAATTGATGTGAATGACGAACTGGCTTTGTGCTATAGGAACGGATGGATAATAGATTTTTCATAATAATAGAAAACGTATTGCCTTATTTCATCCTGAGATTAGGATTATACATCTTAGAGCAATGAATTCTAAAGTGAAGTATTAGTTTCTATTGGGGCTTTAAATTAAAGTCTCTATGGTGGCTTAGTTTACATACAGCCTTAAAAGGAAATCGACAAACGTTATGATAAAAACACCAGTGCTTTTATCTACTTAGGAAAGTCTGCTATCGTATCATTGCTGTTTTTTTGAATTAAGTGGCCAGTTTTCGCTATTGGCACAAAGCACGCCTTAGTTCTAAATCGTTTTTGTCCATCGACAAGTTATAAATATAACTCGCCTTTGCGCCTTTATGAGTTAACGCAAATACCCTATAGGTCGGCTTTGAGCGAGAAGCAGACGGTTGTATAAACTCGTTTTTGGACAAAAATGAGCTAGAGCCGAAGGACGGCTCTGTGCCAAACTCGGCCGTTCAACAACACCTTAATATCTTGAATCCAATTGCAATAACAGACGTCCACCTAAATCGTATTTGGACAATTCCTTCCGTTGCGCAACAAGAACTCCAAACTAGCTGTGTGCGTATAAATGCCGATTTCATACGAGATTAAGCTGGTAAGGTGATTCTGCCCGCTATTCGAAACCATTCTGACTACCAAGATTATTTTCAAGTTTCTGCCAAAATAAATATTGACCTGTCTAAAACTTCACAGTTTATATTATTGCTAATAAATGAGAGGAAAACCCATGTATCGTATTTCTAAATTGGCACAAAAAGTTGGATTGAGCCGCTCCACTTTACTCTATTACGAGAAGCTTGGTTTGATTTCAGCCAAACGACAAAACAATGGGTATCGCTGCTATTCTGACAAAGATGTCCAACGTGTAATGCTATTGCAACGACTTCAAGCAGGTGGGCTAACCCTAAAAGAGTGCCTTGCATGTTTGCAAGCTCAAATAGACAAAGAGCTATTACTTCATAGACTGAGTGTATTGGATGCACAAATAGCCCAAAAACAAAAAGCAAGAGAGCTTCTTTCCTCAATGCTTGGCATGAACTCTATGAAAGAATGGCACCAGTCAATGGAGAAAGAAGCACCACTTGCACACCATGATTTTCTGATAAAGCAGGGGTTTAGTGAAAAGCAAGCTCAAAGACTTAAATGGCTGTCAAAGGACATGAATGAGCATGAGCAATACATGGCAGATTTTGAAACTATTTTTCAAGGGTTGGAGAGATTAGGCCCAGGAGATGAAGGCGATACTCATAAGGCACTAAGCTCTTTACCTATTAGGTCTGGCAATGTGTTAGAAGTGGGTTGTGGCAAAGGGATAACAATATCCTTTCTGGCAAGACATTCGACTTTTAATTTAACTGCTCTAGATAATGATGAATACAACTTGAGTTGCGTTCAAGAGAAAGTGAAAGACCAATCTCTTGAACATCGAGTGACTACGATTTGTGCCAGTATGGAGACGATGCCTTTTACCCTGGGACAATTTGATGTGATCTGGTCAGAAGGTAGTGCTTATATCATGGGAGTTAATCAGGCGCTCAAAATTTGGAAACCACATATCAAGAGTAATGGCTTCTTAGTAATTAGTGACTTGGTTTGGTTGACCAATAAACCAGATGCCGAAGTCATAGAGTTTTGGAAAGTAAACTATCCAAAAATGGCATCCACTGAACAACGAATTAAAGAGATGATGAAAGCAGGTTATGAAGTTATCGAGCACTTTACACAGAGCGAACAGTCTTGGCGTAACTACCTAGAACCATTGCAGCAAAGAATTACTCAATTCAAAGGTGAAGATTTTACTTCAAATTCATTCGATGACTTACGGAAAGAACTCCAAATACACGAGAAATACTTAGGCCAGTATGGTTACCAAATATTTGTACTTAAGAATAAAGGATCAAAACATGAAAATTAGACATGAAAATCACTCAGACATTAAAGAAATAGAATCATTAATTTACCGAGCGTTTATGAACCATCCCCACCATGAACCTGGGGCTACGCCAACAGAACACTTAATCGTCAACAAATTACGTGATGTAAACGCATTATCACTCTCTCTAGTGTGTGAAGATGAAACTGGAATCATTGGTCATATCGCCTTTTCACCGATTTTGATTAATGGCGAGGAATCTCATTGGTGCGGATTAGGCCCTGTATCTGTAATGCCAGAACGTCAAGGTGAAGGTATCGGAGGTGCACTTATTCGTGAAGGGATGTCACAACTAAAATCACAAGATATTGAAGGACTGGTGTTACTCGGTGAACCAGAATATTACGGCCGATTTGGTTTTGTGTCACAGCCAAAACTTACCTTGGCTGATGCCCCACCAGAGTATTTTTTAGCGCTGTCGCTATCCAATAACACTCCTACTGGTGAAGTAGCTTATCACTCTGCTTTTTTTGACAACTAAGTGGTTAATATAAATTATGAAACATTTGACACTGACAATTATATTTCTAATTTGCATGTCATTAAATGGCGCAAATGCTTTAGAGAATAACCCGGCATCTAAATTTGGCATTGCTATATCAAGTGATGCTGAAAAAGTTGCATATAGCGTTAATGGTAATGGCAAAACAACATTAATGTTTATACATGGTTGGAGTCTAGATAGTAGGCTATGGCACAATCAAATTCGTTATTTTTCTGATGAATATCAGGTTATTACAATTGATTTAGCAGGGCATGGTAACTCGTCTTTCAATCGAAATGAATATACTATGCTAGCTTTCGCAAATGATATTAAAGCTGTCATAGAAAAAGAAGGTATAGATTCTGCTGTATTGATTGGTCACTCAATGGCGGGGGGAATTATAGCTGAAGCAGCTAAGTTAATGCCTAATAAAGTTAAGGGGATTATTGGTGTTGATACTTCACAAAATGTTGCCTTAAAGTTATCGCAAGTTGATCTAGACCTAATGACGAAGCCTTTTGAAGACGATTTTCAGAATGGAATTAACGCATTTGTAAAAGACTCATTGCCTCCGAATACTGAACCTGAGTTACTCTATTGGGTTAGAGAAGACATGGCTTCAGCACCAAAAGGTATTGCGATTAATCAATTTCGTAATTATCTAAGTCAATATGTAAGTGGTGAGTCATATCGCATCTATAAGAATATAAAAGTACCTGTTGTACTAGTGAATGCTCGATTATGGCCGACAAACTCGGCAGAGAATAAAAAGCATATCAAAAATTACAGCATATTCTTCATTGAAGACTCAGGGCACTTTCCGATGTTAGAAAAACCTGATGAGTTTAATAAAGTTCTTTTGCAGGCGGTTAAGTCTATTAAATAAATTGTTCGATTAAGTTCACTTTAACTAAATTATCTCAAGTTAAAGTGAACGTCTTCTTTAGACATGACCTAGAGTATTATGACTGTCCCTTGTTCGCTCAAAGCCACCCTTAGAGTAATTACGTTAACTCATAATGGGGCAGAAATGAGTTTGGCAACATCGCCTCTGTTAGATTCCAATCAG
>NZ_LJSP01000015.1:0-5729 GCF_001399995.1 Pseudoalteromonas sp. P1-11 | reverse complement strand
TTAACCATTAAAGGAGATGTTACACTTTTAAGTATGCATAACAATAAAGTTTGATCAGTTACAATAATGTCTGATCATATACAATAAATATTGAACATTTTTAACCTCCTGCTAAGTTTAGCTTAGTCGGAGGTTTTTTATGTCAGATGCAGATAAGCCACTCAATAAGAAAGACCAAAAGCGTTTAGATGAAAAACGAGGCGAAGGGACGGGAAAGGACTATGTTTCTTTCATTAAAGTCGGAGAGTTCAGCAGTTCTGTCGAAAGCGTTCGTGTTAAAAGTGCTACTGTTGGCCGAGTTCATCACTTTTTCTCTGGAAATGAGCTTGCCGCATTTTTGGTGTTCGATTGGTGTAAAGAGGTCATCGACATTCGAGAGCAGTTTCCAATTCCTCTCGCTGACTCTTTAATTATTTGCCGCCAGCTAGGTATGTAGTGGCATAGTTAATTTGGCCACCCATTAAGAAAGAAATGTTATGCTAATAAGCATACAAATTTGGGTGAAAAAATGACGAAATTAAAACGCGCAACGTATTCTGCGGCAATCAAATTAGAAACAGCACAGCTTGTGGTTGATCAAGGCTACACGCAAGAAGATGCAGCCAAGGCTATGGGTGTTGGTAAATCAACTGTAAGTAAATGGGTCACACAATTAAAGCAAGAACGAAATGGCCAGTCACCATTGGCTTCACCAATGACACCCGAACAAATTGAAATCCGCGAACTTAAAAAGCAAATACAACGCATTGAATTAGAAAAGGATATATTAAAAAAGGCTACCGCTCTCTTGATGTCCGACTCCCTGAACAATTCTCGTTAATTGAGAAATTAAATCAACGAGAGCGTTACCCAATTAACGTGTTGTGTAGCGTATTTAATGTACATCGCAGCAGCTATAAATATTGGGCCATACGGGATACGACGCCAACACCTGAGCAAGTAAGGTTAGAAGCGGAAGTAAAGGCAATACATGCAATGAGTGGCGGTTCAGCTGGGGCGCGGACAATCGCGGCAATAGCAACGAACAATGATTTTGAATTGAGTCGTTATCGTGCAGCTAAGCTAATGGTTAAATTAAAGCTTGAAAGCTGCCAAGTACCTCAACATTCATATAAACGCGGTGGTAATGAACACCTTGAAATTCCAAACCTGCTTGATAGACAATTTGATGTTGTTGAGCCAGATACCGTGTGGTGCGGTGATGTGACGTATATTTGGGTAGGCAATCGCTGGGCTTATTTAGTCGTTATTATTGATTTATTTGCACGTAAAGTAGTTGGCTGGGCCATATCGTTGTCGCCAGATACTAATTTAACGCTAAAAGCGCTTGAACTCGCGTATGAAAGCAGAGGAAAACCGACAGGACTGATGTTTCATTCAGACCAGGGTAGTCACTATACCAGTTTAAAATATCGCCAACGTTTATGGCGCTATAAAATCAAACAAAGTATGAGCAGGCGCGGAAATTGTTGGGATAATGCGCCAATGGAACGATTTTTTAGAAGCTTTAAAACGGAATGGATGCCAAAAGTTGGATATGAAAACTTTAGAGACGCTAAATATAGTGTGAGTGATTATATCAACGGATATTACAATAATGTTAGACCACATCATTAAAATGCTGGTTTAGCGCCGAATGAATCTGAGATTAGATATCAATATTCTAAAACTGTGGCCAAAATTAGTTGACCACTACAGCCTTAGCTAATTCAGTTAATACTTGCTTATACGTATCCACTGATTGGGCTCCAGATATAGCACTCTCACGATTGAATACAATCGTTGGAACTCCTGATATACCCGTTTGTTTCCATTGTTGTTCCTGCGCTCGGACATGATTTCGCAGAATATCGTCATCAAGACATGCCATTGCGTCGTCAACATTGAGACCCACACTTTGCAGCTCTTGTTCGAGGATACTTTTGTTGGATATATCTTTTTGCTCGCTGTAAAACGAAGCAAATAATCTATTTTTAAGCTCGGTTTGCTTACCTACACTTTTTGCGTATTCTAGAAGAATATGAGCATCAAGCGTATTTACCGCTTTTAGTCCGTCAAAGTAGTCGAATTTAAATCCAACTTCTTCTCCAAGCTCTGCCATCTCTTTTCTGAAACGAATACTATCTTCCAGTGTGGTGCCGTACTTTCTTTTGAGGTGGGCACGTAAGTCTTCACCTTCAGGTGGCATATCTGGATTTAGCTGAAACGGTTGCCACTCAATCTTAATGTTATCTTCCATACCAAGCTCTTTTATGGCGGCATCTAAACGCTTATAACCGATAATGCACCAAGGACAAACCACATCTGAGACAATATCTAATTTGATCTTCTTGCTCATATTTATTCCCAATACTCCCATGACTTTCGCCTTTGATTTGTTTTACCAAAATAACTTTAAGCAGAACCCAAATTTATTGGCTATTCGTATCCTGCTTATTTTCACATTTGAAAACTGACGGTTTATATTTTTGCTCGCAAAGCTGGATTGTCGGAGCGGTATTAGTAAAGTTTGGAACATCGGTTTTTATCTTTTCTGCATTTGGGCCAAAAGCAGTTTGAAATGACTCTAAAGATTCAAATGAAATGGTACTGATTGCCACATATGGCGCAGCTTCGCCGGGAACTACACTGGCAACCCCTGCATCGACAGTTGCCCCTTTTACGGCCTCTCCCAACAGCTCTCCGATCATAGGAACATGTTTGTTGCAGTAGTAATCAAAATCAAAAATAACATCATCTTTATTTGGGTACAGTACGTATGCTTTAATCATTGTTTTACCTTTTCTTTAAGTTAAGTTTTAAGTAGTTGAGTTTTACATTTTGTTCTTAGGCATTGCTTTGCCAATCATTGACTCACCCATCGTGGCCTGCTTTTGGTGGGGAATTATTCCAGAAAGAATAGCAGTCATTCGATTTCGTTTACCGGGAACCACAACCGCTTTTTTACCTAGACCTTTGATAGCAATTTCTGCTACTTCCGCAGGGTCTTTTGCAACCATCGGTAATTTGGCCCAATCAACACCATTGTCCGCAGTCATCGGAGTGCTAGTTAGCCCCGGAGAAAGAACGGTTACATCAATACCCTTGGGCTTAAGCTCGCCATGAAGAGATGCCCCCAGCTGAAGAACATAGGCTTTGGTACCTGCATAATTTGAAAAATATGGAGAAACCATATGACCTGAAAGGCTTGAAACCATTAGAATGCCACCGCGTTTTCTTTCCACCATAGCGGGTGTAAAGTGGTGAGTCAGTTGCAATACCGAGGTAACATTAAGCTGCACCATCTGTAATTCTTTAGCTAACGATGTCTTAGCAAATGAACCATTTATTTCAACACCTGCTGCGAGTACCAACAAACCTATTTCTTGCTTCACCTGCTTAACTTTTTCAACCCCTTCAGTAGTAGCTAAATCTGCTGAAACAATCATTGTTTTAATTCCATAACGATCCGCAAGCAATGCTGCGTGCTCTTCAAGTTCTTTTTCTCGACGAGCAACCAAAACAATATTTAATCCCTTTGCTGCAATCTGGCTGGCCATTTCAGCACCGATGCCAGACGTTGCACCTGTGATAAGAGCCCAATCGCCATATTTTTCTTTAAAGCTGATACCCATAATTCGTTACCTTTATCTGTGTTTAATTGATGGGGTAATTATATGGAAATCAGAGAAGGTAGGCTCTTCAGAAAAGTTCAAATATTGCTCAGATTAGCTCAAACGAGCCAATCATAATCTGAATAGAAGGGATAAGTGTGGTTGTCAAGCTAAACGAAATTCAGAAGGAGATAGACCGGTTTGTCCTTTGAAGGTACGGTTAAAGGTGGAAATCGATTCGAAACCCGTTTCAAAAACGATGTCAGAGATACGTAAGTTATTATCTTTCAGTAACACCTTAGCTTTGTTGATTTTTAATTTGGTAATGTATTTCATTGGTGGTTCTGAATACACCTCTTTAAACTTACGTTTAAAGGTAGAAACACTCATATGACACAATGCCGCCAACTCATTCACACTCAGATCCGCATACAGATTACTTTGGATAATATCTTCAAATTTAGCAAAATTAGGTTTAAACATGGAAGCAAGAAAATCGAGTTCAGACGGGGCATTGGTTCTTTTCGCCATAAGAATGACAAATTCACGTAGCTTACTCTCGATAAGCAAATCATCCGCCAACTCTGGAGAGTCTAGCAATATGCTAATGCTGTCGCGATAGTGCTCAAGCAATCTATCCACTTCAACCTGCATAATATTATAATCAACCCTGTAGTTTGACTGGCTAATATCAAAGTTAAACAGTGACTGAAATATTTCAGGGTAAAGCAAGATGCCAATTGCTTCACCTACACCTTCATCATTATGGTAGCTGGTATTTTCATAAAAGTAGTTGGTGCATTTTGCTAGTACTCCGCAGTTTTTGTTCAATGAAACAGATTCTGTCTGCTCCCTGACGTTAAAATTACCATTCGTAACAAACGCAAAACAGGCTTCACTGTCTACAAACACACGCGGCATACGCTTGAAACTGGGGATATCTTGTTTTTGAAAAACAACACGTCCATTATATTTGATTGTTTTCATTTTTAAGGCACCGTTCATAACACTACGATTAGGATAAAGCAGATTAAAGATATCTACTCACTCGGCTTACTGACTAATAGATTCATCTTGTAACTAAAGTAATGATGGGTATTTTTAATGTTGTAATTTTCCCTGCTGAGCAAGAACTTCTGAAGCAATCGCAACTACGCAAAAGATACCACTAAACACACCAACCAAGGTCTCAAGTGTCCACATTTTTGAAAAACCATTAGAGAAGTCTTCGGGGTACTGCACTGCAATATGATCAAGTGTTGGGTACAGTGCGGCACTCATAATCATCAGACATATAAAACTCCACGCAAACAGAAATCCTCTTGCTTTATTATTACCAAAAATGAGCACGGTAAGTAGCGCTCCGGTTAAAAAGAACTTCGCCATACCAATCCATTTGCCAACAATTATTGGTAAACGTTGTAGTGAACCGTCTCCCATCATAGCTGCATCATAACCGGAAAATTTTCCTAATGCAGGGTGAGCTAAAAACATTGTAGAAGTCTGTGTCATCCACATGAGGCTGTCTACAATTTCATAAACGGTAAATATCGCGAGCCATACGAAGGTTGCACGGGCTAAATTTTTTGAATTGATTGATATTGTTTTCATTACGATTCCCATCATTGATTAGATGGACGAGATAATAGTAATAAGTTGTGCATTGGCACTTGTCAAATAAGGTCAAAAACTGGGCAGATTAGTCCAATGTTTCTTGAGTTTGTCATTGATTGTAGGTTATTGAAAATAACGTATTGAGTTTATCTTGATTGACAATACTTTGCATAAAGTGAATCTGACACCGAGGATCAGAGATGGAAGCTATTGTCCAATCTATTGTCCGGTTTCGTTTACGAGCGGCATCACCTGAAGTGGTGCCTTTCTGCTGTTTGGGAGATGAAAAACTTTATGATGGGTAGATTTCGCCCCACAAGCCAAACTTACTTTTGTCCAATAGTTTTCCAGAAATTGATCAAACTTTATTGTAATTCCTAGGGGCTAGCTGATAGCGATGTGCTTCAAAATGATCAATCTTTAGCTTTATTGCAGGCTATAAACTGCTTGAAAAGACACATTTCTGATCAAAATTTATTGTTATGCATACTTAAAAGTGTAACATCTCCTTTAATGGTTAAT
>NZ_LJSP01000014.1:86554-89240 GCF_001399995.1 Pseudoalteromonas sp. P1-11 | reverse complement strand
GGCTTCGCCATTATGCCCCACATGTCTGCGCCCGTTATTGAAAAGTTAGGTAGCAAGATGGAATTTGAAACTTGGGAATCTCCTTTTGAAGAAGGCACTGCTTGGATCATTGATGTATCGTGGAGTATCGATAAATGGTCACTGACAAAATCTTCTGGCGCAAAAGTTGAAATTCTCGGCAATCCCAAACATAAGGACATCGATTTGATCGCTCGTGTTTTCCATGAAGAAACCGAAGCGCTTTACGAGTTAGCCTTTGAAACGGTTAATGCATATCGTTTATTAGATGAGCATGGTCTTCTCTATCTGTGGTCATCTGAACGCCCCAAAAAGAATACTTTTAAGCTAAAAGGTCACCCATGGCATGAAGAGAGTCCGCTTTCATTCGCTATGGGAAATAATCAGGAGTGGTCACATATGCTGGTAACAAACGATGAATGCTTGGAAGTCATTTGTAGTGAAAGCCCTAAAATTACGAAGGTTGAAAATGTTCGTTTTTCCGGCAATGCTACCTAACAAAAAAATTAAGCCACTCACTGCGTTCGCTGGGACGCATACACGTGGGCTGCTTCGCATTATAGCCCACGCGTCTGCGCCCCTTATTTAAAAGTTAACTTACCCCCAAAAAACCAGCAAAAATTATAAAAAGTTGATAAAAATGGATTTAAAAATAAAGCTAACAAGTAAACCAGACAGACTTTCAACCGCTACTCTCAGTGCGTTAATCTCAAATTTTACTACTACTATTGAGCGAAGTGTTTTTGAAAGCATGTGTTCTATGAATATAAATACGAGTAGAACCCAAATAAGTAAAAGTGTTTATGGAAATATTCACTTAGACGTAGAGCGTGTAGAAAAAGGCTCGTTTATTCTTTTTGTGACTGGGGCTATTGCAGGAACAATAGCATCTTGCTTTTATGATGCAGTAAAGAAAAAAGTAATAAGTAGATTATCTAAGGAAGAAGTGACTGAAGTCGTAAATAGACATACCCCTGTTATCGCTAAAAACTTAGAAAGAGATTTAAAATCAAAAAAGCGATTTGGTTCACTTTACGTTGATGAAATCGATATATCTATGAATCAGGACAGAAAGTTTCCTGAAATGATTATAGATATAACTTTAGGACTTCCTGAAAAAGAACACATGCCAATAGACTCTGAATCACAAATTGAATATGTAATCCGTTTACAAGAAATAAAAAGAAACCGGAAGGATGGATAGATGATAGATAAATGGATAGCTCCGATTGTAATTGGAATAGTTGTTGCCTTTGTTTCATTGTTTGGTTCTGATGTTAAGGAGTTTTTCCTACCTAACTTTGAAATAACCTATCAAGTTACTGAGTCTAAAAAGCTTCTAGGGCCGCAAGATGTAGGCAGAAAACAAATTCCCATACTAGGTAAAAAAGTAGCTGATGTTTATGTATCTCAAGTTGAGTTAAAAAATACAGGTAAAAAAGCAATAAACGATATTGAATTTTTATTAGATGTTAATGCCGTTTCTAAGCCAGAACTATATAGAGTATTTTACGTAACTCAACCAAAAGAAATGTTTGGTTCTGTCAGTTTTTCAGATTACAAAGCAAAGCTATCAAAAAAAGTGAAATTAAAGGAATTTGTAGAGGGTAACTCCATAACCATCTCTTTAATTTCTTCGGAAGTATTAAACATCAATTTTGAAGCTAACAAGACTGAAGTAAACTTCACAGAATTCAAAGACGAAGCTAGTCTCAATGACCATACTTATGTAGCATTTATATCTGCTTTATCTGTCATTGTTGGCCGGTTCTTAATAGACTTCTTGCGCTTCCTAATTCGTTTATACCGAAATCGACCACCTCGGGTAAGTTAACAAGGCCTTAAAGTCGGATGCGTAATAGTTGGCTCGGTTCCGCTTCGCTTCACATTATAGCCAGCTATTACTCACCGCTTAAGGCGGCGTTATGTGTTTCGTAAAGTATGAGTTTCAAAAATAGCGACTAAGGTTTCGAATGTGAAACAGTACAAAATCATAATAAACTAGACAGATAGTTTTATTTTCGCACTTTGATGAGCTACGTATCAGGCTTTAATTAGTGAAGAAATAAGTAAAGTATTACATAACAATCGTAAATTAATTAAGTGCTCACCTACTTTAATTTTTTCACAGTGAGGTTCAATGAACTTAAATCAAATTACATTACCCGTTACTGATATGGAAATTTCGACTAAATTTTATCGCGACTTAGGTTTTACTCAAATTGTGGATACCCCACATTATGCTCGCTTTGAATGTCCAGATGGGGATTCAACTTTCTCATTGTCTTTAGATCGAGGTGAGTTTGATTGTGGCATGGTAATATATTTTGAACATGAACAATTAGATGAACTGGTTGAGACTTTAAAAGTTAAAGGTTTTGTATTTATACAAGAACCTACAGACCAGAGTTATCTATGGCGAGAGGCCGTACTGCATGATCCGTCAGGTCATAAAATTAAGCTATATTGGGCGGGTGTTAATAGAGTTAACCCACCTTGGCGTGTAGAAATACGCAGCTAATCAGACCTTTAATTATGCAGTGTTCAACCTTACGCTATTAAAATCTAACCTCAAAATACAAACAACCATCAGGTTTAACGCCATTGGCATTAAACCTGGCAGCTCAAATTTAACCAATCAGCGTTAATTAGTCGGCATTAAATATAT
>NZ_LJSP01000014.1:0-86535 GCF_001399995.1 Pseudoalteromonas sp. P1-11 | reverse complement strand
GCCTTTTATTGGCTTACGGCCAGCGGCTGAGCTGGTTAATATAAAGTGCTTTTGTTTTAGCCCGCATGTCTGTGCGCTTTATTTAGAAATTTGCTACCACAACAAAGTAATGCACAGTATCCTGTACATGTAATAATTTTCAAGCTAAACTTGTCTTATATAATGTACAAGTGAGGTACAAAATGAGAATAGTGTCTTTTACCGAAGCCCGAAATAGTCTAAAAGCCGTTTTGGATAATGTAATTAATGATGCAGATACGACAGTAATCACTCGTCGTGATACTGAAGATGCGGTTGTAATGTCATTAGATTACTACAACAGCCTTATGGAAACTGTTCATTTACTTCGCTCTCCAGCGAACGCTGAACATTTAAACCGTTCAATTGCGCAGTATAAAGCGGGCAAAACGACTCCACGAGAACTTATTGATGAGTAACAGGTTATTATCATGGACTGATGAAGCTTGGAATAGTTATGTCTACTGGCAGACTCAAGATAAGAAAACCTTGAAACGTATAAATAAGCTAATTGTCGATGTTAAGCGCTCTCCTTTTGATGGGATTGGAAAACCGGAACCCCTCAAAGAAAATCTTTCAGGCTTTTGGTCTCGTAGAATAGATGATACAAATCGTTTGGTATATGCCGTGGATGAAACAGCAATTACAGTTATCTCGTGCCGTTACCATTACTAAATAAATAAGATAAATAAACAAGACACCCATCTTAAATTCTTCATTCTATCCAGCCAGTAGTTATCAAAAACAACCGTCAGGTTTAACGCCATTGGCATTAAACCTGACAGCTCAAATTTAACCAATCAGCGTTAATTAGTCGGCATTAAATA
Organism: Pseudoalteromonas sp. P1-11; assembly: GCF_001399995.1. Taxonomy (NCBI): domain Bacteria; kingdom Pseudomonadati; phylum Pseudomonadota; class Gammaproteobacteria; order Alteromonadales; family Pseudoalteromonadaceae; genus Pseudoalteromonas; species Pseudoalteromonas sp. P1-11. The sequence goes on along the minus strand of NZ_LJSP01000014.1, from coordinate 85,690 downwards.
TATCTCGCGCACGTTGTTGCGCTGGTTTGCTTCAATGGCAAATAGTACGGCGTCTGCTACATCTTGTGGGTCGAGTTTGTCGGGTTTAGCTTCATCAAAAAATGGGGTGTTTACCATGCCAGGGGCTATGGTGGTACAGCGGCCGTTCCACTCGCTCATTTCCTCAGCTAAGTTTTGCCCAAACCCGTAAGCAAACCATTTAGTTGCACCGTAAATAGAGCCTTTTATTGGCTTACGGCCAGCGGCTGAGCTGGTTAATATAAAGTGGCCTTTGTTTTGGCGTAAATGAGGCAGGGTTGCTTTTGCCGTCCATAGCAGGGCTTTAATGTTTATGTCTATCATGGTTGACCATTCATCGGGGTCGCCTTTTTCAGTGCCTGCGGTTGAAACGCCCATACCCGCGTTGGCGAATGCGGCATCTAGTCGGCCAAATTTTTTAAGCCCTTTTGTTACTACGTTTTCAAGTTCGGTAAAGTCGGTGGCATCTGCGGGTACACTCAGTGCGTTATCTTCACCTAACGACTCAACTAGTTCAGCTAATTTATCTTCACTTCTGGCGGTAAGAATGACTTTATGGCCGTTATTAACCAATGTTTTTGCACTCGCTTCACCTATGCCACTAGAGGCACCTGTAATTAGAACTACTTTTTCTTTCGCCATGATTATTTCTCCTATGTTTACATATTCAAAATGATAAGAACGGTTTAACTAATACGTGCTATTGACTGTACCAGTTCTGGGTTAACGGGGCTTGAATGCAATGAATTATTTGGATGATGTTAGGTGAGTGGCTTTAATGGGTTTTTGCAAAGGTGGAGTGTTCGTTTTTGTTATACTTTTTATAAAAAAAGCGCACCTTAAAGTGCGCTATACGTTTATTGTGTTATGTCAAAGCTAACTGAAAGGTCCTCAGTTTGCGATACACTAATTTGCTTAAGTTGATAAACAGAGAAATCTGTATCTTCTAGCTCTGCATCGTCTATATGTGCGGTGCACGTATAGCCAAGTTGGTAGTCTCCCGGTGTAATGAAAGCAAGCTCAAACTCATATTGGTTATCGTCTTGATCAAATACAACATTTGCGGTCGCAAGTGGAGTATCTTCTGGGGTTTGCTCATCTATTTCGTATATATCTTTAGGTGTTTGAGCATCTGATGAATATAAATATACGGCGTGTCCAAACGTTGAATCTGCAGCAGCAGTGGCAATATTATCTGTTTCACAGTTATTAATAAGCGCTTGGCTTACTGTGCCTTCAATTTCTTGTGACTCAGAAAGATTTTGTAATCGTACGCCTCTAGGTTTTAAAAAGATCTCCTCATTATTTTGGGGATCGACCAGCGATTTTTTTAGGTCAAATTCTAAAACAAAGTCGTTATCAGTTTGGTTAAGTGTAAAGCCATCGAGTTGTATTTCGCCTACACCATCATTCCCTTTTCTTTTAACCACGAGCGGAGCAATACTGTCGTCTTCGTATACTACGTGAGATGTAAAACTAAGGTTATTAGTATCGCCATTTATAACTTGAGCGCGGATCCACGCGTATTCGCCTGCTGGCACTTCTTGATCGTCAAGCAGCTCAAAAACATCGTCCCCGGTGTAATCGAGCAAATTAACCATTTGTGGTTGAGATGCGTCAGCTTCACTTCGGGTTTCAAAACTAAATTCTTCATCGCCTTGTGTTTTAATAGTGATTGAATCAAACACGACGTTAACCGCTTTTAAACCACTAACCGGCGCATCTGACACACCAAGGCTAAAGGTTGATTTGTCGCTAGATTGTGGCGGTGTTGTGTCATTGTCATCACTTGAAGAGCCACACCCGGCTAATGCAAAAAGAACGGCGCTGCTGACTAATGTTGATTTAAAATTCATGATTTACTCCTTTAGTTTATAAAGCGGATTGTAGAAGAGCTAAGCTGAATTTAGATTGAACTGGTTTTTAGAATAGTTACTTGAAATTAATCTTTATTTTACTTTGCGCATTTTTGAACAAAAATATGTACGCCATAGGTTAACTAGTTTGTGAGCACTAAAGTTTTAAGCGTGAAAATTTAAGCGAAAAAAAGAAAAACTTTGCCCAATTAATTTGCTGATATAGGCACACCTTCCACTTATTTTAATGCTATCGCTTTAAAATTTTTACTATATACTCCCGCCACTTCTTTTGAAGTGTATAGATTTAATTCTTGCTGATAATCAGCTCATAGTTGGAATATGTATGAAAGATAAACTTATTGTGTTTTGGCAAAGCCATTCAGAAACAATCATCACTTTAGGTTACAAAGTGGTATTAGCCTTGGCTATTTTAGTTGCGAGTGCGCTTATTGCGCGTTCAGTAAAAAAAGCGATTAAAAATTCTAAGTCGCCATTAAAAAAAGTAGACGAAACGCTACTGCCGCTTTTATCGAGCATTGCGGGGTATTTAGTTTACATAATTGCTGGGCTGTTTATTTTAGATATTTTTGGCGTTAATACGGCAAGCTTAATAGCGCTAATGGGCGCGGCGGGTTTAGCGATTGGTTTGGCGCTTAAAAACACCTTAAGTAATATTGCCGCTGGCATTATGCTACTCATACTGAGGCCATTTAAAATAGGCGATTTTGTAGATGCGAGCGGCACGCTTGGCACAGTAAACGAAATAAACTTATTTACGACCATTTTTAAAACCACCGACGGCCTGTATATCGCATCACCTAACGGAAAAGTATGGGGCGGCAACATTAAAAACTTTACCCGTAACGGTAAAAGGCGCATGGATATAGTGGTGGGAATTTCGTACGCCGACTCTATTGATGTTGGCTTAAATGTACTTAAAGAAGTTGCCGAATCAGAAAGCCGATTACTCGCAGAGCCAGCGCCTAAAGTAATGGTTACCTCAATAGGCGAAAGCGCAGTAAATATTCAATTACGTGCATGGGCTGTAAATGGCGATTACTGGCAAACCGTGTGGGATTTAAATAAACGCGTTAAAGAGGCTATAGAAGGCGCGGGGCTGAGTATTCCGTTTCCGCAGCGTACGCTGCATATATCTGAGTCGATGGCATCGGCAATAACAGTAAGTAAAGAAACTTAAACTCTATTAGCACAAACACAAATAAAAATAGCGAGCCTTGGCTCGCTATTTTTGTATCAGCTTTTTGCTGACGAGTATTACCCTTCTAATTGAAAGTCGTACACTGAGCCTAAATTAAGCAGCTGGGTTAGTTCATCCAGTGCTTGGTAGCTTTCGGTAAGTAGGGCTGAGTCGGCAAAGTCGCTTGCGCCTAACTTATCGCGGTAGTTTCGTTTTGCCCAATCACAAAGCTGTGTGTATTTAGTATCGGTTAAAATAACCTCAGGGTTTACTGCGCTTAGCTCTTGTTGGTTAAGGGCTACACGTAAACGCAGGCAGGCAGGGCCGCCGCCATTTTGCATACTTTGGCGCAGGTCAAAAAACTGCACTTGGTTTACTGGGTTATCGGCTAAAATCATTTCTTCAATGTAGGCGTTTACTGCGCTATTACGTTGGCACTCTTGTGGCGCTACTAATAGCATTGAGCCATCGTCTAGGCTTACTAATTGGCTATTAAACAAGTAACTGCTTACAGCATCGCTAATGCTTACTTTATCAGTAGGTACTTCAATTATGTATAGCTGTTTGCTGCCGGTGTAGGCGTCGCGAATTTCTTGCAGGGCATCGTGTTGGTTTAAAAATGCTTGCTGGTGGCAAAGCAATACGTTTGCGTTACCTACTGCAATTACATCGTTATGAAACACGCCTTGATCTATAACATCTGGATTTTGCTGCAGTAAAATTTGGCTCGATTCTTTTAAATTATGTAATCGGCAAATGGCTTCTGAGGCTTCTAGTGTTTGCCTTGCAGGAAACTTAGCCGGTTTTGGTAACTGGCTGTTAAAGGCACTTGCGCCAAATACAAACATTTCTAGGCCTTGCTCGCCGTGGCTGTCGCAAAGTCGGGTGTGGTTAGCCGCGCCTTCGTCGCCAAAAAAGCCCTGATCGGGTAAATGCGTGTGGTGTGCAAAGTAGCTATCGTTATTAAACATGGCTTTTAGTAAGCGGGTAGTTGTAGCAGGCTCTAGCGAGCGGTGAAACTTATTGTTTAAATTAGCTGAGGTAAAGTGCACTTTGCCATCGAGGGTGTCTGGCGAAGGTGAAACAGTGGCTGCATTGGCAGTCCACATTGCAGAGGCCGAGTAACAGGCGCGCAATAAAATAGGGTCTGCTTTAAATGCTTTATGAATAACTTGCGAGTCGTTGCCGGTAAAACCTAAGCGACGTAGTACGTTTAAATCGGGGCGTGCATGGGGCGCAAACACACCTTGTGTTAGGCCTTTGTCGTGCATGGCTTTCATTTTTTCAAGGCCCTGTAACACAGCTTCTTGAGGGTTTGAAAAACTTGCCGCATTATTTAACGAGGCAACGTTACCATACGATAAACCCGCATAGTTGTGAGTAGGGCCAACTAAGCCATCAAAATTTACTTCTAAGGCGTGCATACACGTTCCAATCATATTGTTTTTAGTTACTTAACAATACAACGCAATGGCCGCGCTTGCAAAGCCTATAAATACGAAATTTATCGGCTGTAAACTCGCTCTTTATCGCACGTGGTATGGGTATTACTCGGATCGTTTACCTGCCATACGCTAATATCTAAACGCCATAGTAGGTAAAGGGTGTGGTATAGGTTAGCCATGGTATTTTCCTTGAAAGTTTCACTGAACACATCTGTACTGTGGAAGAATTATGCCAACTGTTAATTGAATATTTTATGAATACAAATCAGATATTTATTAAAACACTAAAAATAACTTTTGAGCGCTTAGCACCACTTTGGGGCTAAAAGGGTTAAAAGTTGCACCAAAAAGCCACGCAGCGGGTGCGTGGCGTATGGTTTATACGCTGTATTTAGCGCCCTACTTTACCCTTTACTAGTGGGTCGAACGACAGCACACTAAATTTTCCTTGGCTGGCGTTTTTACCGTTATTTAATACTGGCGAGCGATGTAGCTCATCTACGGTAAAATATATTTTATGATCGGCGCCATAACTAAAGCCATCAGGCCAGCTTAAGCGCTCGTCTTTAAATAATACCTGGTATTTACCGCTTGGTTTTACTACACCAATTGCGCCGTTGGTTATGTCTGTAACATACACATTGCCGCCGCCATCAACAATAATGCCATCTGAAATGGGTTTAGTGCCGTAACGCGTTACTTTACTTTCAAGGGCGCTTGCGCTCAGGCTTTTATTGTTAATATCGCTTGTGGCAATACGGTAAACCGACGTGCCAGACATGGAGCCAAAGTAAAGCCACTGTTCACTTGGGTCGAGTGTGATTGGGTTTACCCCTAAACGTGCTGGTTGGCCGCCTAGTTTCATGGTGCGCCCTTCAATGACCATGTCGATGTTTTCGGCTGTGGTGTATGGGCTATTTTGTAATACTCTGCGCGCCTCACCTGTTTTTAAATTTACGGTAATAATAGCGGCTTGGCTGCCTTGTGCGGTGTCGGCAATGTATACAACGCCGTGTTTATTATCGATAACTAAATCGTTTAAAAACGAGGTGTCGGTAATGGTGGGTTTAGCTAAATAAATTATTTTATGCAGCTGCTCTTTGTTGGTATCCCAACCGACTAAACGCCCAGCATGATCAGGGCCTGATGTATCAAGCATCCATAACACGCCATCGGCTGATACATTTATGCCAAGTACATCATAAAACCCTTTTCCGTTTTTGTACGCGTATGCCCATTCTTCATTAGGGTAGGGTTTGGTGGTGCCATCGCTTAATAGCTCCATAATTTTTTGTTTTTGGCCGTAAAAACCATGTACCGATAAAAACTTACGACCCGATGGCGTAATAGCAATATTACCCGGTGGGTGCTGCGCGTCGAATGTAGCAACTGTTTTTAAATCGGTGTGCGTAGGTTGGGTATTAGCAAATGCAATGCTGGTTAACAATGCGGTGCTGCAGGCTGCTGCTAAAAGTATTTTTTTAATCTGGTTCATGCTTCAAAGCCTTCTAAAACAAGTTTACCGCGTGAGGTGTGCGATTCTAAAATTTGATGCGCTTTATATAAATTAGCAGCGTTTATTGGGCCTAAATTTTGCCCAAGCGTGGTTTTAAGTATACCTGCGTCTATCAGCTCGCTAATTTCATTAAGTAAGGTGTGCTGCGCTGTTATATCGGCGGTAGTAAATAGCGAGCGGGTAAACATAAACTCCCAATGCACCGATATACACTTACGCTTAAATTTTAAAATATCGAACGATGAAGGGTCATCTATTAGCGCAAATTTACCTTGCGGTTTAATACACTCAACTATTTGATCTTGGTATTGGTCGGTATGGGTTAAGCTAATAACGTAATCAAACTCAGCTAAACCAAGCTCTATGCGCTGCTCGTTTAAATTTTTAGTATGATCGAGCACGTGATCCGCTCCTAACTCTTTAAGCCAGGTTACGCTTTGCTCGCGCGATGCAGTACCTACCACCTTTAGCCCAGTAAGTTGCTTGGCAAGCTGTACTAAAATAGATCCAACGCCACCTGCGGCGCCAATAACTAACATAGATTGCTGAGTATTTTGCTTATTTTTAGGCACTTGCAGGCGATCAAATAGCATTTCGTAGGCGGTAATACTGGTTAGCGGCAGCGCTGCGGCTTGTGCGTCGGTTAATGTTTTAGGCGCATGGCCTACAATACGCTCGTCAACTAATTGAAATTGCGCATTACTACCTTGGCGCGATAAATCGCCGGCGTAAAATACACGATCCCCCACATTAAATAACGAAACCGACTCGCCAACGGCTTTTACTATGCCTACGCCGTCCCAACCTAATACTTTGTAGCCTTGCTCTGGTGCTACATTTGCACGTATTTTTGTATCTACAGGGTTTACCGAAATAGCCTTTACTTCAATAAGTAGGTCGTGCCCGGTGGCGCTTGGGGTATCAAGTTCAATTGCTTGTATAGAGCTTGCTGTAAGCGTTTTAGTGTTTTTGGTGTAGCCAAATGCTTTCATGTGCGTTCCTGATGATTTTAACCAAGTGTTTTTAACTTATAAGCACTATAGCTCAGTTGAAAAATAGAAAAAGACATGAAAAACTAAAGCACTTTCAAATTTTAATTGAAAATATGCGATCATTTAACGATATTCAAACTTTTATAGATGTAGCCAGTTGCGCTAGTATTTCTGAAGCCGCACGACAAAACGCGCAAACCCCAGCGGCGGTAAGTGCAGCTATTAAGCGCCTAGAAAAAGACTTAGGAAACGTGCTGTTTATTCGCTCTACTCGCAGCTTACGCTTAAGTGTGGCAGGGGAGCAGTTTTTAAGTTACGCCAAAGACTCCCTTTCGCTTATTCAACAAGGGGTAGCTGCAGTACAAACCGCAGTGGGCGAAGTAACGGGAACGCTACAGGTATCGGCTCCGTGCGACTTAGGGCGCAATAAACTAAGTGAATGGCTTAATGAGTTTTTAGCACACTACCCGCATGTAAAACTTAAACTGCACTTGAGTGACGAAGTAAGCGACATTTACAGCCAATCGATTGATATTGCGCTGCGCTTTGGTGTACCAAAAGATTCGCAGTTAATTGCAGCGCCGCTTTTTTTAAATAATGCGCGTATTTTAGTGGCCTCTCCTGAATATGTAGCAAACAATGGATTGCTTACACATCCACTTAACTTAACGCAGTACACCACCATTACCTTTATGCGCTTTGGCGAGGTGTTTAAAGAGTGGCGATTTTATAAAAATGGCGCAGTGCAAAAAGTGCAGCTAAATTGCCAACACATAGTTAACGATGGCGAAATGGTTAGGCGATGGGCGCTAGAGGGCAAAGGCATTGCGTATAAGTCGTACTTAGATGTTATTGATGATTTAGCAAGCGGGCAGCTCGTTCATTTATGCCCCGAGTGGCAAAGCGATCCGCTACCGCTTTATATGATGTACGCCGACCGACGTCAAATGACCCCGGTGATCAGCGCATTTAGGGCGTTTATTCAACAAAAAATAACCGCGTTAGTTGGCTAACTCATCATCGTTTTTAGTTGTTAAATCGCTTATTACTAAATCAAGCAGCTGCATTAGCTGTTTGGCTTGTGTGGGGTCTACACTTTCAAACTTACATAATATATTTTTTGGAATATCAGCAGCTTTGTTTTTAAGGGCTTGCCCACTTTGGCTAAGCTGAATTAGGCGCTTACGCTTATCGTGCTCATCTTTAATAACAGCCAGCAGAGACTTTTCGGTCATTTTTTTGAGTATTTGGGTCATAGCGCCGCCATCAATAGCGGTTTTATCTATTAGCTGCGCTATGGTTATTTTGTCTTGCTCCCACAGCGCCATCATTACTACATACTGCGGATACGTTAAATTAAGTGCAGCTAAAGGCTCACGGTAAGCACGTGCAATGCTATTTGATGCCATATATAACCTATGACACAGCTGATTTTTTAATTTTAATTGCTCAAATGACATACCCAACTCCTAGTGCGTTAATACCTTCAACTCACAAAACATTTTAATTTGCATGCAAAGTATTTGCAATCTCTAATTACTTGCTCTATTATTTTGCATGCAAACTAAATTAATTGATAAACTTTGGAGTTCACTATGAATGTATTACAAAACGTTGCTTACACAGCAAAAGCAACTGCAACCGGTGGTCGTGAAGGTGTAGCTAAATCAGACGATGGCCGTTTAAATGTAAACTTATCAACCCCAAAAGGGCTAGGTGGCGACGATGGACAAGGCACAAACCCAGAGCAATTATTTGCAGCTGGTTATGCAGCGTGCTTTATTGGTGCACTAAAATTTGTAGCCGGTAGCGAAAAAATTGCGCTACCAAGTGATACACACATTAACTCTGAAGTATCTATTGGCGCGATTGAAGGCGGTTTTGGCATTGCAGTTAAATTAGCTGTATCACTCGGTGATATGGATAAAACAGCAGCGCAAGAGCTGGTAAATAAAGCACACCAAGTATGCCCATACTCAAACGCTACACGCGGTAATATTGAAGTAGAGCTTTCGGTTATTTAATTAACTGATCACTTAGCATTGTAATAGCCCAGTGGTTTGCCACTGGGCTTTTTTGTATGCAAAGTTTATTAAATAACGTTATAAATATATAAAAACAGCATGATTAAATTAACCTATGTACCATCAATTGACACAGCTGTATTTGTCTTGCAGTGATTAAGTAAGCAGCTCTTTAATGCTGAAAAATGTTGGGAGGATGAAAAGGGTTAAGGCGTTCTGCAAGAACGCCGATAGAGGGCAAACTTTATCGTTTGTATCGGGTGTGCTTACAACCCTAACTCCGACAGTCCTGGGTGGTCGTCGGGGCGGCGCCCTTGGGGCCAGTGAAATTTGCGCTCTGATGCTTTGATGGGTAAGTCGTTGATGCATGCGAAGCGGTTTTGCATTAAGCCGTTTTCATCGAATTCCCAGTTTTCGTTGCCGTAGGAGCGAAACCAGTTGCCGCTGTCGTCGTGCCACTCATACGCGTAACGCACGGCAATACGATTTTCAGTGAAAGCCCATAACTCTTTTATCAGCCTATATTCCAATTCTTTTTCCCATTTTCCCGTTAAAAATGCAGCGGCTTCCTCACGGCTGTTCACGAAAGAGCTGCGATTACGCCATTTGGTATCCACTGTATAAGCAAGTGATACCTTTTCAGCGTTACGGCTGTTCCAACCATCTTCTGCTAGACGCACTTTTTCGATGGCGCTTTCGCGGGTAAAAGGGGGCAGTGGTGGGCGTGTATTCATGTTTAAATCCTCTTTGGGTAAAGTAACGTTGAATAACTTGTATAGGTTTCATCAATAAGTGACTTTGAATATTAGCCTGATTAATTGAGCTACAAATCTAATATAACAGTGTCGCAATCTTTCGCTGGCACAGCGCAGCATAACAATACGTCTGATGCGTCAATATGCGCACTTGGCTTGGTGCGATACGTTACAGCACCACTTTTTAGTTTAACCGCACATGAGCCACATTGGCCGCTGCGGCAACTGTATGGTGGCGTAAGTCCTTTGCTTTCGGCCACCTCTAGCAAGGGGCTATCACCTTTATTCCAGCTTTGTTCAATACCAGATTGGGCAAACTTTATCACGGCAGATTCGGCCTCTAGCTCAGTGTGCTTGCTGGTATCTGTTGATTGGCGTGCTAAAGAGGATGGCCCAAACGCTTCGGCATGAATATCTTGATCTTTTACTCCAATGCCGATCAGTAAGTCATACATACTTTGCATAAATCCCTGAGGGCCACACAGATAAAAGTCTTTGTCGAACAGCGATGGGAAATCGACGCTATGCTCTGTGGCTATTGCATTGAGTACGTCCATTAACAAGCTTTGGCTAATTCGTCCTTGGGAAGTGTAATTGTTCGACGCCGCAGAACTCTCTGTCTGAGCGTAGTGAATATCACTTAATACAGAATAATACTGAATACGCCCAGCGCTACGTTTGGCAATGTTGCTCAGTTCTGCATAGAAAGCACGTTGCTCACTATTTTTGGCCGCTTGAATAACTGCCATTGGGCGGATATAGCGAGTGCGTGTACCTTCATTAACTGCATCATTTGCCATGGCCACCATTGGTGTAATGCCCACACCTGCACCTATTAAAATGGCTGGACGCTGTTGTGTGTTATCGATAAAAAAATGGCCGCTTGGTGCTTTAATCTGTATTTCACTGCCAATCGATATTCGAGAATGCAAGGTACTTGATACCAGACCATACTCTTCACGTTTTACTGAAATACGATAACCACTTTGCGATGGGGCACTGGATACAGTGTAATTGCGCACAAGCCAGTTTTCAGTATTTTGCTGCTTAATACGCAGGGTTAAGTGTTGCCCTGGGGAAAATGGCAGTACGGGAGAATCATCTTTAGGCTGCAAGTAAAATGAGCGGATTGTACTGCTCTCGTCTTCGATTTTACTGACGGTAAATGCGCGCCACTGGTTGCGTTTAGCTTGTGCTTTAACGATTACTTCTGCCTGTGACCAAGTACCCGTTGCTTGAGAATTGGGAGAGTAGCTATCGAATTGAGCGCGAAATGGAAGTGCCGCTTTTAATGTCACCCCTTGGGTTAGGGTAAATTGCCAGCCGCGCTGCGCACCTTGAAACCCTTTAATTATCGGTGAGTCACTCTCCAGCAAGGTAACCGTGCCGGTTAACATAAAAACATCGCCGCTGGTAAAATCAACAAACAGTAAACCCGCTTTGGGGTTTAACAGGAAATTACCCAGCGTATTGAAGAAGTTATTTCCTGCATAATCAGGAATGGTGAGGGTGTTTTCGTCAACCTTTATAAAACCTGGCATGCCACCACGGTGTGACACATCAACCCCCATAGCATTACGGGCAGATACCTGACGGTTTACTTCGTTTGAAGGTTCGTGACCCGCAGAACTGGCAACAAAAAACGTATCCGCTTGGCGGATGAATGCCTTTAGGCTATCACTTAGTTCAAAAAACGTTTCAGCGCGCGGGGCCTTGTATGGCGCATCTGGCGAACGGATAAAGTGAAGGTCGCGAGTTTGAATATACTGCGGACAATTCCCAAAAGATTGCTCAACCTCTAAAGCAAACTGGTTGTTCGCTGCGCTGGTAACACAAGCGTTGACGCGGTTTCTACGCCGGGTCGACATTTCCAGTCCCAATAAACCCAATCGAGCACCTTGTGTGATTGCTGTAGCTAATGGGTCACCTGATAAAATTGGGGTGTTTACTGTGAGCTGAGTCGGGGAAGGGGACTGCACGAAGCCCGGCTTTCCAGGTAAAATTGACGCCCAAAGTTGCCCCTTATCTGCTGTACTACCCAGCACCATAAACGGCAGTTGTTGGAAAAACTGCCTATGTTGATCTGGCATAAATTCGCGGATCGCGCGGCGGCCAATAGTACGCATTTTTTCGTAACTTCCGGCACGTCTTTGCATTTGCTGTTCACCTTCGTGAAAAGCACTTGAAGTAATGTGTGTGTTCATAATGACTCCATTAGCGCAGTGCGCCGGAAAAGCATTTGCCAAAAATATTAAACTGGTGATGCAAAAGAATGTCGGGCTCAAACCTATTCATTGAAAGGCAGAGCCGCTTTAACAAATACTTACTTTACCAGTCCCGCTTTTGTAGCCTGCATAGGAACGAAACCGCTTAACCCTTCTACGTTAGATAACCAGCGACGTATATTCGGATATGGGTCAAGAGATACATCCCCCTCGGGAGCGTGGGCGACATAGCTGTATATCGCAAAATCAGCCAAGCTCACTTTATTTGCCACCAAGAAGTCATTGCCATTGAGTTGCTGTTCCAGTTTTGTTAGGGCTTTTGCTGCTGTTTCTTTAGCGAAAACAGGGTCAACCGGCGAGTTGAAAACATTAATTAACCTCGCTGCACCAGGACCGTAGGATATCTCTCCTGCTGACATGGCAAGAAAACGATGCATCTCAGCTTCGTTGGCAAGATCTTGCGGAATATATGAAGGTGCGTATTTGCGTGCCAAGTAAATCAAGATTGATATTGAATCGTGGATTACCACGTCAGAATCCTCAATTACTGGTACTACACCTAATGGATTGAGAGCCAGAAAGGGGGCTTGTTTATGCTCCCCAGCGGGTAAGTCTACATAAATAACTTCATGGGCTATGCCTGCAACACTTGCAAATAACTCTACTCGGTGGGCATGGCCGGATAATGGAAAACCGTGAATTTTAATGGCGTTTGACATGATATTTACCTTATTTAATCGTTAACTGATGACTTTTGCTGTTAGCCACTGACCTGTCGTGGCATGGGTAAATATTAGGCGTTGAGTCTCTTATGAACAATATGTTGATTTATGGAATCACTATGTACAGAATGTTCATAAATTGGGCGAAGCATTACACGGAGCAATATAAGGAGCTCTTATGGATACACTTGACGGCATGCGCACGTTTATTGCGGTGGCAAAGCAAAAATCTTTCACCGCGGGGGCTAAACAATTGGGCATTAGCACTAAGCTAGCAAGTAAATATATTGGTCAGTTAGAGAAAAAGCACGGTGCTTTGTTGTTCCACCGTACTACGCGAAGTATTACGTTGACCGAAACTGGGCAGGCGTATTTTGTGCGATGCGTTCCTTTGTTGGAACAATTTGAAGAGCTAGAAGATGTCATTCAGCATCGACAGTCTGATCTGTCTGGCACGGTTCGCTTAACCGCACCTACCGCATTTGGCAGTACTAAATTAGTCGATGCACTGGCCCCATTTTTAGCCAAGCATCCGAAAATTAATGTTGAGTTGAACCTGTCTGATCAGTACGTGGCTATTATCGATGAAGGTGTGGATGTTGCTGTGAGGTTTGGGCCGTTGAAGGATTCAACGCTGATCGCTAAAAGATTAATGGATATGCGTATTGTTTTTTTTGCCTCTCCTGAGTATTTAAAGCGCAATGGCACACCAAGCCATCCCCGTGCGCTGGCGACACACAATTGTTTATTGCAAACTTCTCAAAACGACCCTGAAAACTGGAAGTTCAAGGAAGATGGCAATACGTTCACCGTTAATGTTAGCGGCGATTTTGCTTCTAACTCCCCCAGAGCAGTAACCCACATGGCTTCTCAAGGGCTAGGAATAGGCATGGGCCCACAATACGTGACAGAGCCTTACGTAAAAGACGGCTCATTGCAGTTACTGTTCGAACCCTACGAAGCAAGCATATTGGAGCTAAATGCAGTGTATGCTTCAAACCGCCACTTACCGGCAAGAATACGAGCATTACTTGATCATCTTGCGCTTTCTTTTGCAACTTAGTGGTAATTACCTCAATAGCTACTGTGCAGGCACAATGTATAACGTATCTGCTTATTGATTTAGAATTTGCTCGTGAAGTAGAGCAAAGCGTAGGGCATCTTTTTATCGCACAGACCTGCGTAAATACCTTGTTAGCATAAGGCTTTAAATGGCAGCAGCGATAAAGCACACCAAGTATGCCCATACTAAAACGCTACAAAAGCCCAGGGGTTTGCCACTGGGCTTTTTTGTGCGCTGCAATTTACTAGAGATCACATTAATTGAAGTGGGCTTTTAAATAAACATACGAAAAATCGTATATTCACTATTTCATATATTCTTATTTTGTTTTATTGTATGCACACTAACTAAACGAGGATGCTATGGAACAACTCAACCCACTACAATTTTACAAATGCTTAGCCGACGATACACGCTTAAAAGCCATGTTATTAATTAGCCATGAGCAAGAGCTGTGTGTGTGTGAGCTTGTTGCTGCGCTTGAACTGAGCCAACCTAAAGTGTCGCGCCATTTAGCGCAGCTTAGGCAATGTGGCCTATTGAGCGACCGTAAGCAAAATCAATGGGTGTATTACAGTATTAATAAAGCCCTGCCACAATGGGCTCTTAGCGTACTAACGCAAACACGAAACGAAAATTCTGCGTTTTATAACGATGATTTAAATCGACTCAATGCAATGGGTAATCGCCCAGAGCGTGCAGCAAGCTGCTGTTAATTAAGTAAATTGATATAACTTTACTAAAGGTATTTATTATGACAATTAAAGTAGGTATTAACGGCTTTGGCCGTATGGGACGTTTAACACTGCGCGCAGCACTAGAGTGGCCAGAAGTAGAATTTATTAAAGTAAACGATGTAGCGGGCGATGCTAAAACACATGCCCATTTATTAGAGTTTGACTCAGTGCACGGGCGTTTAGCGCACAGCGTTACAGCTAACGAGAATAGCTTTAGTGTGGGTAAACACACTATTGCCGTTACCAATAACAAAACCATTAGCGATACCGATTGGTCTGATTGCGATGTAGTGATAGAAGCCAGCGGTAAAATGAAAACCACTGAGTTGTTAAATCAATATTTAGCACAAGGTGTTAAGCGCGTTGTGGTAACCGCTCCGGTAAAAGAAGACGGCATTTTAAATGTGGTTATGGGCGTTAACGATAATTTATATAACCCAGATGAGCACAAAATTGTGACTGCGGCTTCGTGTACGACTAACTGTTTAGCGCCTATTGTAAAAGTACTGCAAGAAAAAGTAGGCATTAAGCACGGCTCAATGACCACTATTCACGATATTACCAATACCCAAACTATTATTGATGCGCCACATAAAGACTTACGTCGTGCTCGTTCATGTGGGACAAGTTTAATACCTACCACAACCGGTAGTGCAACAGCCATTACGCATATATTCCCTGAGCTAAAAGGTAAGTTAAATGGCCACGCCGTGCGCGTACCTTTAACTAACGCATCTATTACTGACTGTGTATTTGAGCTTGAGCGTGGTGTAACTGCCGCTGAGGTGAATGAATGGTTTGCTCAAGCGTCTGAAAACGAGCTTGCTGGCGTATTAGGTTACGAAGAAAAACCACTTGTATCGATTGATTACAAAACCGATCCACGCAGTAGCATTATTGATGCGCTTTCTACCATGGTTATTAATAATACCCAGCTTAAATTATACGCTTGGTACGATAACGAATGGGGCTACGCTAATCGTACTGCCGAGCTTATGCTTAAAGTTGCTAAAAGTGACTTGGTTTAACCATTAATTAAAGGTTTTAAGGGCGTTAACCATGTTTGAGCAACTCGCTAATTTACCTACAGCAATAAAACAGTATTTAATAATTACCGGTAATTACTGGGCATTTACCTTAACCGATGGCGCACTACGTATGCTGGTGGTGCTGCATTTTCATCAGTTAGGGTATGGTGCGCTGGCCATTGCCATGCTGTTTTTGTTTTACGAAATTTTTGGTGTGATCACCAATTTAGTGGGCGGTTGGCTAGGGGCTCATTTAGGCCTTAATAAAACCATGAACTTTGGCTTGGCGCTGCAAATAATGGCGCTTGCCATGTTATGTGCGCCAAGTGAATGGCTCACCGTGGCTTATGTTATGGCGGCGCAAGCGCTTAGCGGCATAGCAAAAGATCTAAATAAAATGAGCGCCAAAAGCGCCATTAAACACTTAGTGCCTGAGGGAGAAAGCGGCCAAGGCCAGCTCTATAAATGGGTGGCTATTTTAACGGGCTCTAAAAATGCGTTAAAAGGGGTCGGCTTCTTTTTAGGTGGTTTACTCCTTACGGTACTGGGTTTTGTAGGTGCTTTAAAAGCCCTTATTTTATTACTCACTATTGCGTGGATTATTAGCGTTGTATTTTTAAAAGGCGACATGGGCAAGGCTAAAAATAAGCCTAAGTTTAAAGAGCTATTTTCTAAATCCCGTGCAATAAATTTACTAAGTGCAGCACGATTATGCTTGTTTGCCGCGCGTGATGTATGGTTTGTAGTGGCTTTACCTATTTATTTAGCCCAGCAGTTTAACTGGAACTTTTGGTGGGTAAGTGGCTTTATGGCACTTTGGGTAATTGGCTACGGTGGTGTGCAATCGCAAGCGCCGCGTATTACCGGCACCAGTAACTCAAACATTGATACCGTTAAACATGCCTATTTATGGGTGTTGCTGCTAAGTGTTGTAACAGCACTATTAGCTCTTTTTATGCAACTTGATGTGGCCGTACATGCCACGCTGATTATAGGTTTGCTTATTTTTGGCGGTGTATTTGCCGTTAATTCATCTGTGCATAGTTACTTAATTGTCAGCTTTGCTAAAAGCGATGGTGTATCGCTTGATGTTGGCTTTTATTATATGGCCAATGCCATGGGGCGTTTACTGGGCACGGTGCTTTCGGGGTGGGTATTTCAGGTTTATGGCTTTGTAGCGTGTTTGTGGGTGAGCGTTGCTTTACTCATAGGTGCCACGATAACCACTGCTATTTTGGCCAAGCGTTAGGCCTAATTGTTCAAAAAACTTAAATTATTTTATGTTATTGATGGCTTGATGCAGTTTGTATATTAAACTGTAGGGGTGTTTTAACAAAAGGTAATTTAAGTGCGAGAACTCACGTTAGCAAAAAAGTTATTATGGATAACTGTAGGGAGTACATTTTTAACAGTATTAGTACTTTCTGGGGTTTTATGGTGGCAAATGTCATCAAACAGCGAGGCGCTCGCTAAAGAGTCTGAAGATTATATCGTGGCTGAAGTTGAGCAAAAGCTTAACGCAAACGCGGCTGCTTACGGCGAAAAAATTGCCGGATTTATCAACGAAGCTTACCGAATTCCAAACTCATTAGCTGCAGTACTTGGTGATGCGGCTAATACTCAAACATTAAACCGCGACACGGTAGTGAGCATTAACCGCTCTATACTTGAAAAAAATCGGTTTTTATCGTCAATTTATTCGCAGTTTGAAGCCAATGCCTTTGATGGGCAAGACGCGCAATTTAAGCAAGGATATAAACACTCAGTTAATGGCGATGGCACGTTAGAAGTATATATAACGCGTGATCAAAACGGCATAATTGAGCAGCAAAAAGTAGCTAACGCTGCCGATAAATACCTGACCTCGTTAAACGAATTTGGTATTCGTGAAGCGCATTGGTATTTATGCGCAAAAGATACACTTAAGCCCTGTACTATGGAACCTTACCTTTACGAAATACCTTCTGGCGATTCGGTTATGCTTACCTCTTTAACCGTACCTATTACTAAATCGGGCCGCTTTATTGGTTTAGCAGGCGTTGATTTAACGCTCCCTACGTTTCAGGGCTTAACCGAAAAACTTTCGAGCGAACTTTATAACGGCCAAGCAAAAGTAACACTTTTAAGTGATATAGGTTTAATTGTAGGCAGCAGTCACTACAAATCTAAATTAGGCCGCCCATTTAAAGAGGCAGTTAGTAGTAACACTTACAGTGAGCTGGTTAAATTTAAAGGGCAACATGGCCTTTTTAAAACACCTAGCGAGTATTTAGTTAACTCCCCAATTAATATTAAGCTGGCTAACACTCAGTGGAGCCTACTTATTGAAGTGCCAAGTAATTTAGCGCTAGAGGGGCCTAATGCCTTAGCTAAAAACATGAGTGACTCGGCCAATCAGCTCGGTGTTGTTATTTTAATAACCGGTGCTGTTATTGCTTTAATTGCTTTTATTATTATGAAAGTAGTAGTAGGCACTGTGGTTGCACCTCTTGAGCAAATTCAACAACGTGTAGATAACCTTGCCAGCTCAGAAGGTGACTTAACTCATACACTCCATGTAGATACCCACGCAGAGCTGATTGCGCTTGCCGGTGGTTTTAATGCCTTTTTAGCTAAGTTACGTGGCTTAATTGCAGAGCTTAAAGATGTATCGTCGCAAACAAAACAGCAAGGCGAAATAGCACAACATATTGCTATTGATACAAAACATAATGTGCAATCGCAGTTTCAAGAAATTGAAAGCGTAGTAACCGCTATGAATGAAATGAGCGCCACCGCACTTGAAGTTGCTAGAGCCTCTGAGCAATCTGCTCAACAAGCGGATGAAATAAATGGTTTAGTGGTTAGCAGTGAGTCGAGCTTGTCATCGGCTATGAGCCAAGTGAAGACCATGTCTGAAGAAATAAAAGAAGCCAACCAAGCGGTTGAAAAAGTGGCTTCGCGTAGTAAAGATATTACGCAAATTTTAGATGTGATCAGAACCATTTCAGAGCAAACCAACTTACTTGCACTTAATGCCGCCATTGAGGCAGCACGCGCTGGCGAGCACGGCAGAGGCTTTGCGGTAGTTGCCGATGAAGTACGTGCACTGGCGTCTAAAACACGCTCATCTACCGATGATATTAGCCAACTTATAGATAGCTTATTGTTAGAAGTAGGTAATGCATCAACCGTAATTGAAAAAGGCGTAGTACGCGCGCAAAGCGCAGTAGACGAAACCTCAGTGGCGTTTGACGCGCTGCACAGTGTGGTAGTAAAAGTAGATGAAATTACTAATCAAATTACCCACATTGCCACCGCAGCCGAGGAGCAAAGCTTAGTAACCGAAGAGATAAATCGTAACCTTACGCTTATTTCTGATGCTGCATCACAACTTGCTGATTTATCTACCCAAGCTGGCGATAGCAGTGAAGCGCTTAATGCACTGGTAGCGCAGCAAGATAGCGAGCTTAATAAACTTAAAACGTAAGTAAAGCTCAACCCTAGCAAATATAAAAAGCGGCTAATTCACACGAATTAGCCGCTTTTTTTAGTTGAGACTTTTTAGAAGTTAGTAATGCGAAACGTTATAGCTTTTTGATCAAGGCAAACATTTGATTGATCATTGGCTGCGCTAATTGCTCAACCCCTGGGCGGTTAAAATAGCCACGCAGCCCAGTAAACTGCACCTGAAAAAACTGCGCGTATTCAAGCGCGGTAAGGTTGCTGCTTAGCTCATTATTTTTAATGGCTTGAGCAAACAAGGTGGTTAAGTAGGCTTCAAACTTTGCCGATAGATCTAGGCTTAGCTCGTATAACGAGGCGTCTTTTTCTGCAAATTCGCTGTTTGCTTTTACCAACATACAAATAGCACTTGGGCTACAGTCTTTGGTTTTAATAATTACGTTTTCTACAAACGCACGCAAACCACCTAAAACAGAGTCAGAACTTGCTAAAAACCCATCAATTTGGCTTTTCATTTGTACTGTGTAGTCTTTTAAAGACTCGCTGTATAGGCCTTCTTTAGAGCCAAACGCTGCATATATACTGCCTGGGCGCATGTTAATGGCTTCTTGTAAATCGCGGGTTGAGGTGGCGTTAAACCCCTTTTCCCAAAACAATTGGCTTGCAACGCGAATTACATTATCGCGCTCAAATTTAACTTTGTTTGCCATTTTATTCTCAACTATTTTGAACGTATGCTCAATTTTAACTTGAACAGTCGCTCAAAATCAAATAGTATGTGTCTCGAAGTTACTTAACCTGACACCAGGTTACTCAAACACATTAATTTATTGGAGCAGAACATGGCAGAATTTACGTTATATACCCAAGACAACGCACCAGAAGAGTCAAAATCGCTTATGGCTGATTCAGTAGCAGCATTTGGCATGTTGCCTAACCTTCATGCCGTAATGGCAGAAGCGCCTACGCTACTTAAAGGTTACCAAGTACTGCATGAGTTATTTCAAAACACCTCGTTTAACGCAGAAGAGCTAACTGTGGTATGGCAAACAATTAATGTTGAGCACGAGTGTCATTACTGTGTACCAGCACACAGCGCAATTGCCGCTTCAATGAATGTAGACCAAGATATTGTTGATGCCCTAGTAAACAAAACACCACTTGCAGATGCAAAACTTGAAACACTACGTGAAACCACACTTGCAATGACACGCGATCGCGGCGTAATTAGCGATCAGCAAATTGAAAAGTTTTTTGCAGCAGGTTACGGTAAACAGCAACTACTAGAAATTGTTGTAGGCTTATCGCAAAAAGTAATGAGCAACTACACTAACCACCTTGCTGATACACCAGTTGACGAACCATTTAAAAAGTTTGCTAAATAATAGCGGTTTTATAAATAACAAAGGCAGCTTAGGCTGCCTTTTTGTATTGTAAGCGAATGGCCATTATTTAAATTTAACGGCTTTAGTGCTGCGTGTATAAGTACGCTGCTCGGGCTTAGTCCACTCACCCTTTTTTAAATAAGAAGTTGAAACTACAAACGTATCGTTTTTTAGCTCGCTGATCGAGCGCACTTTAGTAATACCTTCTTTACTGCCTGTTACCTCTTCATACGCTACAAATTGGGTAGGGCTGAGCACTTTCATGGTGCCTTTTGTGTAAAAACCTGCGGTAGTAAAATAGTAAAACACCAATGACTCTTTTTTACTGTCGTAAAAAATCATTGATTCCCCACCATACTCACCTTCATTAATAGAGTGCTTGGTATGTATAGCTTTACCATTTAATGCGCGCTCCCAGTGGCCAACATCTTGTACAGGTTTTGCACCTTTAGGTACGTCAAAATCGGCCTGCCATGTACCTAAATAAGGTTTAAATACAGCGAGTTCTTTATCAAGGTTACTTGGGGTATCAGCGGCGTAGCTATTAAAGGCGTATAAGCATAATACTAAAAATAGGGCTTTAAAGTATGTCATAATTTGGCTCTTATTATTTTGGTTTAACTCTTTTTAGTATAGGCGATCATGAATTGATAAAGAAAACATTAATCACCTTTGCACTGCTTTTTTTGGTCGCAGTATGGCAAGCTCATTGGCTTTATAATATGAGCATTTATATACCAAGCTACTTTACAGGTTTAAGCTTTTTTACTTTTATAATGTACGCATGGGATAAACGACAAGCTAAACAATCAGCGCATAAAAAAGTAAACCGCACACCCGAGCGCACGCTTCAGTTACTGTCGTTACTAGGCGGTTGGCCCGGCGCACTCATTGCACAGCAATGGCTTAGGCATAAATCGCAAAAACGTCGTTTTATAGTGGTGTTATGGCTATGTATTATTTTAAATGTAGCGAGCATACTGTCGGTATTTTTTCTGGTAGGCTAAAAATATAAACACAAAAAGGACTTTTATGACTAGTTCAAGGTTAGCAGGTGTCACTTTAACGCTTATTTTATTTTTACTATTTCCGATACAAGGATGCGCAGATATGTTTGGCTTTTTTAACAAACAAGATGTAACACTATCACTGCAAATAAAAGGCCGGCTAGTAAAAAATGGGGAGCCGCAGGCGGGTGTTAAAATTACCCGAGAGCTCATTTATGGTGATACCTACACAGATGAAGTAATAAGCGATAGTAATGGAAATTTTTACTTTAAAAGTAAAACTATACGCAGCTCTAATCCTTTAAATATGTTTTTTAATAGCTCCTTGCTACAGAGTATTTATATTGGAAATAAAAAAGATGAAGATTCAATACTTTGGGATACTTCAATACAGTTCACGCAAGAGCAAGCGCTACTTTCTGATATGCTAAATCACTTTGAATGCGAACTCAGTGAAGAGGCTGAAACTTACGATATACCGATAAAAGATACTGGCCAGTATTATACAGTTTATACGCGGTGTATACGCTAGGGATTAAGTTAGCTTTATAAAGCCACTAATGTTTATCTATCAGTGGCTTTATAGCAATTGTTAACGTTTTAACTGTGCTTCGCTTTGATTAAGCAAACGAATTATTGGGTTTCCTGCTAAAATTTTGTTTTTCAGTAAGTAACCTATAATTAAGCCTGCTATAAACCCACCAATATGTGCGCCATAATCAATTCCATCTGGGCCTGTTATTGCACCAAAAATATTAAACCCTAACCAAATCGCGAAAAACCACACCGCAGAAAGCTTTTTCTGGTAAATTACAAACATAAAAGTAAGGCTCGCATGCCTAAACCACATTAAGTACATACCAAATAAACCAGCAATTGCGCCACTTGCACCTACCCCAGGAATTGCCGACATAGGGCTTACTATGAAGCTAGCAAACGAGGCAAGTAATCCGCACACTAAATACCACATTAAAAAGCGCTTATGACCTAATACATCTTCTAGGTTATCGCCAACTATATGTAAAAAATACATATTGCCTACTAAGTGCATAATAGAGCCATGTAAAAATACACACGTTAAAATACTCCATAACTCTTTGCCTTGGCTTAAATCTGCGGGTGTCATCGCAAAATTATCAATAACATAATTAAAGGCATTTGGATTTGAAAAATACAGTGCAAAAATGAGTGTATTTAAAGCAATAAGGCTGCGGGTCACCCAGGGTGTTTTTTGTGGTTTTATATTATATTCAACTGGCATTTGCGTTAAAAATTGAAAAAGATAGGTTTTCCAACTTACTTTTTGATTGAGCTCACTTAAGCTGTTTTTTAATTCAGGGCTTTTTTCTACGCTTTCTAACTCGTCTCTATCAATCCATGTGCCATCACAATGTCTACATACATCAATTTCGGTATGATAGGCCTCGAGAAGATGAAAACGCTCTAAACTTTTACTACAATCTGGGCAATCAAGTTCTGAAACA
This sequence comes from Pseudoalteromonas sp. P1-11, assembly GCF_001399995.1. Taxonomy (NCBI): domain Bacteria; kingdom Pseudomonadati; phylum Pseudomonadota; class Gammaproteobacteria; order Alteromonadales; family Pseudoalteromonadaceae; genus Pseudoalteromonas; species Pseudoalteromonas sp. P1-11. Next base: position 62,788 of record NZ_LJSP01000014.1, on the reverse strand, counting down.
CCTAAAGATTCTCCAAAATGAGTTTCAAATTTATCACCTTCTGGCCCTTCATTTATTTCGCTGATCATCCTGTTAACTTCGTTTTTTTCAAACCATAAGCCACCGCATTCTCGGCAGATGTCAATTTCTTCACCTTGATATTGGGTTACTTCTAATGGATGATCTTTACAATGAGGGCAGCGTTTAGTTGGCATGTGTTAACTCCTTTAATGAGCCGACTGAAATATCGTTTTGTTGCAGCTCTTTTTTCAATTGTTCGGCACTATTTTTTAATCGAGGAAGGGTAGTCGTTTTTAGTTGTTCTGCTATTTTTTTAAGCTCACTTGCAGCATGCTTAGCTGAGGTTTTTCTGCTAACGGCTGCATTAATTAAAAACTCTGAACGAGAGTAAAAACGGCGTATTTGGGTCAACAGTTCGCTGGGAGTTTCAAGCGTTGTTGGCGAGTATTGCATTGTTTGCCATATGTATTTTTCAAGCGTTGGCTTAAAATATTCCATTTCAGATTTTGGCGGGCTTTTAGCTAAAAGCGCTGCATATTTACTCACACTTTTAACATTATCGGTTACTTCATCAAACAATGAGGTACGTAAATAATAGTTATCTTCCATTTTGCTAAAGTTATCAAATTTAAGTGCCTGTTCTAAACCGCTTTGAGCGGCTAAGTACACGCCAAAAATAGTAGAGATCACCATAAAAAATTGATTTAGCCAAAAGCCAGTACTTTTAAGCTCTTTGTTATCGACCGTTTTTAAGGCCTGTGCCAATTTTTGTGTTGTAGCTGGGTTTTTAGAGTTGTTATTGGGTGGAGCTGGGTTAGTAGGTTCCAACGCTATATCCTTATAATTGCTTCCTTTTTAGACATGATAGAGTACTTACATTGTAGCTAATTATCAATGCGACTTGGCGATAAATGTACCTTTAATGCTAACTAGATGAATTTAACAGCACAGCACCACTTTGGTTTTCGCCTAAGTGGTCGTTTTTGTTATAAATAGGGCACTTACTCATAGACAAACACCCACAGCCAATACAGCCATCTACGCGGTCGCGTAGGCGCTGCATATACGCTATGCGCTCATCAAGCTGTGCTTGCCATTGCTTTGAAAGGGCTGACCAGTCTTTTTGTGTGGGAGTGCGCTGCTCAGGTAATGTGGCCAAGGTGTGTTTAATTTCATCAAGTGTTATTCCCATGGCTTGTGCGGCTTTTATTACCGCTATACGGCGCAGCACATCTTTTTTATAGCGGCGTTGGTTGCCGCTATTTCGCCAACTACGTATGAGTCCTTTTGTTTCGTAAAAGTGTAGGGTTGATACTTTTACGCCGCTGCGCTTAGCGACATAACCTACGGTTAGGTTAGCCTCGGTTAGTTTTTTTTGATCTATTGGCATTGTTTTAAATTTCCGTTTGACCTCAATATAAGTTGAGGTTTTAAGCTTCTTTCAACATTAAAAAAGGAGCTAACTAAATGCAACAAAAACTTAAACGCAGCACTGTTATTATTTACTCAAGCGCACGTAAAAATGGTAATACGCAGGCACACGTTAACAGCTTTGCTGAGCAAAACGATGTAAGGATAATATGTTTAGATGATTATAAAATAGCGCCGTACTGTTATAACAAAAACTATAAAAGCGATGACTTTTACGCTGTATTTGAAGTACTATTAAAGTATGACCACTGGGTGTTTGCCTCACCCGTTTATTGGTACAGCACCACGGTACAAATGAAGTTATTTATTGATAGAATAACCGACTACATGGACGATGAAGCATTAAAACCAAAATTACGAACGCTGCGTAGTAAGCATTTTTCAGTGCTTTCTAATGCGTCATCAACTGAAGCGCCGGCGTGTTTTGTAGAGCAATTTAAAAATACGTTTAGTTATTTAGGTATGCAGTTTATTAATCATCACCATAAAAGTACCCAAAAGGTTGCTTAAATTGCAGCCTTTTTTTGGTTGTCTCTGGTAGTTTAGTAATACGCTTAAAAACACAGGATTGTTTTATGAAATATTTACTAGGGTTAGTGCTGCTTTTTAGCCCGTTTATTAATGCTAATGAGCAACCAATTAACGGGTTTGGTAATTATTATAATGTACCCGAGCATGACAAAATTAATAGCTCTACGGTATTTAAAATAGCATTTGATGTTGCCGATGGTGCTAAAAAAGGCGAGCAAAATAATTCAATAAATTCGTTAGCGCGTTTTATTAACATGCATGTAGCGCATGGTGTAAAGCCTGAAAACATTCAACTTGCATTAGTTGTGCACGGCAGCGCAAGCGTTGATGTGTTAGCTAACAGCGAATATAAAAAACGCTTTAGTGATGACAATAAAAACCAAGCGTTAATTGAGCAGCTACTTGCTAATAACACTCAGGTGTATGTGTGTGGGCAATCGGCAACTCACTTTAAAGTAACGCCTGAATTGCTCATTGATGGCGTAAAAATGTCGCTTTCTGCGATGACCGCGCACGCACAACTTCAACAACAAGGCTATACGCTTAACCCATTTTAATGACGCAAATAACAAAAAATATACTCTGCTTTGGCGACTCTAATACGTGGGGCTTAAACCCCGAAACAGGAAAGCGCTATGATGAAAATACCCGTTGGACGGCGCGGTTACAGCAACAGCTAGGCAGCGGCTTTAGCGTAATAGAGTCGGGGCAGCCAAACCGTACGCTTGTGAATAACCCGCCTTTTACGGGGGAGCTTAATGGTATTCGCTATTTAAAACCCGATTTGCAGCAACACGCTTTACACACGCTTATTATTGCACTTGGCACTAACGATTTAAAAAAGCGTTTTAACTTAGTCCCAGCAGATATAGCCACCGGCCTTACGCATTTTATTGGCTCTATTAAGCAATTTTACTCGCCTGCTAACTTACCAAACATAATTGTTATTGGTCCTTTATTTATTAACCCTCAGCATGGGTTAAGCCGTATTTATTTAAACTGTAATCAAAAGTTACAACCCTTAAACGCTCTCTTTAAACGTGTAGCACACGAGCACGCGCTTAATTACGTTGATATATCACACCTTAACGCCCCCCTAGGGAGCGATGGTATACATTTAAATAGCCAAGGCCATAAGCAGCTTAGCGATATACTCAGCCACCTAGTTTTGCAATTATAATGCAAACAAATCAATAAATTAAAAACGTAATTTGCTTTAATTATTTTACAAGCTTGATTGCTTTTATGCCCAGATATGCAATTATTATTGCACCTGACTCACACACAGCTTCTTTAAAAAGGTGTTATGAAACAATATCAACGTAGGTCTTTAATTGCAGTATTAAGCGGTGTCGTGGTTTTTATTATATGTGCTAGCACACTGATGTACTTTGCTGCACAAAAGCTAAGTAGGCAGTTAGCGCGAGATTCAAATTATATTGTTCAACACATAGATGCTGCCGCAACAGAACGTAGAAAAATTTTAACCCGCCTAAATAACGCAAACGCTAAACAATGTAATAACAATACATTGATAGAAATGCGCCGCGCGTTGTTTGATGCACAATACGTGATAGATATTGGCTTTTTTACAAATAATGAGCTGGTTTGCACCACCGGGGCAGGAAAGCTTGCAGCTACAATTACCGATAATCCTCCCGACTACATTCGAATTGATAAATACGATAATAAACCTGTGCGCGTAAGGTACGAACCACAATTGTATTTACTTTTGTTTAGTGGCCGTGCAATGGAAGCGATAATTGCAAGGCAAGGTAATTACAATTTAATAGTCGATACGCGCGCTTTTAACGATAAAGTAATTGTATCGACCAAATGGGAAGTACTTTATAAAAACACGCGCGAGACGTTTCATTTAGCAGGGGCTAAAGGGGTTTATGAGCAGGTAAAAAATCACTCATTTTTACCTTATGAATCAATTATTAAATGCAGTACTAATAACCCCGAGTACTGCGCAGCCGTACAACTTCCGTGGAGCCAATTTTTTGCTGATAATCAATTTTTATTGATTATTTCGCTTATTTTAATTTCGTTAGCGGGTGTATCGAGTAGACTGTTAATTGACTATAGCTTAGCGGCTAGGCGCTCAACTATCACGCGTGTGCGCAAAGGCCTTAAAAAAGGCTCATTTTATTGGACCTACCAACCCATTATTTGTTTGCAAACGGGTAAAGTGGTTGGCTGTGAGGCGTTAGCCCGTTTTGAAGATAAATACGGGGTTTTATTTCCTGATCAATTTATTCCTATTATAAGAAAAACCAATTTAACGTGGCGCTTTACCCAAGCCATGATTGAAAAAGTACTTTATGAGCTAACCACCGTTGAGGCATTACCGCGCAATTTTAAAATTTCTATTAATATTTTTCCCTATGATGTAGAAACAGGCAATATTGCGCTTTTAAAAGACATACCTGCACTCACCGATTCGCGCTTTATTATTTGTTTAGAAATAACAGAAGACGAATACTTAGACTCAACAGTTGCCCATACCCACTTTAAAAGGCTGGTTGAGGCGGGCTTTAATTTATCGATAGATGATTTTGGTACGGGTTACTCTAACTTAAAAAATCTACAAAACTTGAGCTTTCATCAGCTTAAAATTGACCGCACTTTTGTACAAGATATAACAACACAAGGCTTAAAGGCATCAATGATCCCTAATATTATGGCGTTGGTACGTAAGTTTAACTACACCTGTGTAGCAGAAGGCATAGAAACAAATGAGCAAGAAGCCATACTAAAACAAGCTGGCGTACATTATGGCCAAGGCTGGAAATATGCCAAGCCCATGGCACTTCGAGAGTTTAAAGCGTATTTAAAATTGCAAACGGTTTAAACGTGTTTTACCTCATACACGTATTAGTATGATATTTATAACAGTGTAAGGTTTTAAAATGATTAAAATAATAGCCAGCGCATTTATGGTGTTAATGCTTAGTGCGTGCTCAGCTCAATACCCAAATCAGCAAATTACCGGTAAGCAGTTTCCTACCATTAGCGGCCAAAGCCTAGATGAGAAAAGCGTAACCATACCGAGTAATTTTAAAGCCGATAAAACCTTGTTACTCATTGGCTATAAACAAGATAGCCAATTTGACATAGACCGTTGGTTAATTGGCTTAGACATGACAGGGGTTACATTACCCACTTACGAACTGCCTACCATAGCAGGTATGGCCCCGCGTATGTTTAGTACATTTATAGACAGCGGTATGCGCAAGGGTATACCAAAAGAGCTGTGGGGCGGGGTAATCACTATTTATGAAGATGGTGACACTGTGCAAAAATTTACAGGTAATAAAAACCCAAACAATACTCGCGTTGTTTTAATAGATAGCAAAGGTAAAATTTTACATTTTTACGATAGGGGCTTTTCGGTAGAGGCGCTTAATAAACTAAACGAAAAAATAAAATAAAGGGAGCCAAGCTCCCTTTATTATTAAGAGTATTTAAAACGCATAACTTACACTAAAGCGCGTAGTGCGTGGCATAATATAGCGGCCATTTGGGGCATCGGCATTACGTGGGTCGCCCTCTGTTATACCTTGCTCATCCGTTAAGTTATCAATGGCCAGTTGTAGTTTTATGCCTTCCATAGGTTCTAAAATTAAACCTAAGTCGACTTTTTCGTAGCCATCAAGAGTAACCGTGTTTTCGTTGTTACCAAAGCGGTCATCAACAGCCGACAGTGTGCCATATAACGTGGCATACATACCTTGTAGCTCAAAGTCGTAGCTAGGTGTGATACGCACTTGCCACTTTGGCTGACGCTGAGATTCATTTCCTTCATTGGTTGGGCTTTGCGTTATTTCGGTTTCTTGTAGTGTGGTATTTAAATTAACCGAAAAACCCGACTGATGATTAAAGTTATAATCAAGCTCAACACCGTACGCTTCGTTTGTTAAAATTTCTGCAGGTACACCTGGGCGGCGTACAAATGTATCGCCCTTTACTTCGTTAACAAACAAGGTAGCGTAAAAGTCTGTAGAGTCAGAAATTAGCTTGTAGCCAAATTCGCCTTGGGTTACTTCTTTAATTAGCTTTTCGCCGCCTTCATAAGCGCTAAAGTTATCTCTAAAGTCGTCAAAGTAAGGCATTTTATAACCACGGTTTACGCGTGCAAATACACCCATGTCATCGTTTATTGAATAGTTAATCCCCGTTGTCCACGATGTTTTACTTTCATCATAGTTAACTGTTTTGGTAATAATTCCATCAAGGTCTTCATCAACACTGTATTCTACTTCATGACTTTCGTGGCGCACGCCTGCATCTAATGTAAAGTCGTCGGCAAATTTGTATTGAGCTGTTACATAAAACGCATTGGTGCGCGCATCACCTGTTGAGCTAATATCGTAGTTAAAATCGCAGCCATCAGTGCTTTGATTACACTCAATGCCAGTTAGCGACTCGCCGCCGGCTTCTAGTACGTGGTAAGCCGTATTACCTAAACTCCACCAATCGTTTGCCGATGTACTAGCTGTGTAGTAACCAAACGTGGCTGATAAATTATCAAATTGCTTTGAAAACGCTAAATCGTTTGTAAATGAGCTAATTTCTTTTAAAACAACCCAGCGGCCAAGTTGTTGTATTGGGGTGTCGCTTGCGTACTCAGTATTGGTTACTGCACCAAATGCGGTTTGCCCATTATCGGCAACTGCACCAACCGTGGTTGCTGAGCCACTTGGCACCAACCCGTATGTATTGGCATCCCCTTTAGTTATATTAAAGCGGTCAGAAAATTGCCAACCATTATCAAGCTCTAGTTTAATGCTACCGCCTGTTACATGGCCGTCCCAGCCTCGGCCATCCCCTAAGTCAATATCGTGTGCTTGTGCATCGGGGCCGGTAAAAATGGTTGCTTGGCGGTTTAACGTGCCAAGTTGGGTATATTCTGCGTCAATCCCTTCAATATTAAGTGGGGTAGGTAAGTACCATGCACCATGGTCATCTGTTTGACGGGTATAAAAGTTAAGCTCGCCGTTATCTAAATCTTTAGTGATATTAATGGTAAATTGGCTGCCTTTCTCAGAGGTAAAACCTGCATCACGAATACCCGGAGAGCTTTTTACATAGCCGCCAACCATAAAGTATAAATCGTCAGTAATTTCACCACTAATAACAGCATCTACTCGTTGTAGGTCGTAATCAGATGTTGTGTATTTAAATAAGCCTTCGGTGTCTTCACCACCGCGCTTTAGCCTAAAGTTAGTTGTTAAACCCGGTTGGCCGTTTGATAAAACAGGGTTCGGCCCACCGCGTAAAGCCTCCATGGTCTCAATCGTTTCATCAATTCTAAAAAGTGAAGAGTTTTCTAAAAACGATAATGTAGGGGCTGGGTAAACGGGTGACCCTTCAATACTTAGGGTTAAAAATGGGGCGTCACCGCCGCCAGGAAAACCACGTACAAATACATTGGCACCAGATTCACCCCCTGAGCTTTCTACCCAAACCCCAGGTACGGCTTTAAACAGATCGGCAGTGCTTTTAGGTGAAAGTTTAATAATTTGCTGGCTATCAATATTTGTAACAGCGTAGCCTGCATCTATTTTTCTGATGCCGACCCCGGTAGGTGTGCCCGAAACAACAATTCGCTCTACCTTGGTTTCTTGTGCTTGCTCTTGTGCAAAGGTTGCGTGTGAGCTCAAGGCTAAAGTTATAGCGCACGCTAATGTACTTTTTGCTTTATTGAATGTCATGTGTGATCCCGTTTTTAGTGTGTTAAACAGTGTGTTTTTTACTGCGCTGTATACAAAGTTTTTATGTAAACAGGCTGTATATGATGAAACCTTAAAGATTAATGCAAACGTTTGCAATATTTATTTGTAAATTATTTATGAATTATATTTGTAGAAATATTGAGCGTAAAAGCCTAGGTATGGCTTTTTTAGCCTGTGAGGCAAGCCAGAAAAAATTAATAATGCTATATTGTCAGCTAGTTACATTAAACATTAGTTAATACAACGCGGCTCAGGGTTTTCATGGATAACAAAAAAATAAAATTAGCTGATTTAGCAAAGCTGGCAGGGGTGTCTACCTCTACGGTTTCGCGTGCTTTAAATGACAACCCGTTAATAAAACAAGAAACACGCGATAAATTAAAACAACTCGCTAAAGAGCATAATTTTAGTTTAAACACCGCTGCAAGCCGCTTGCGAACGCAAAAAACAAATGTTGTTGCTGTTATCATTAACTTAGATGAACAAACCGAACAATCGATTAGCGATCCATTTTTACTTAAAGTGGTTAGCGAAATTAATCTTGCACTTAATCAACAAGGGCTAGAGCTTTTATTGTCTAATTCAATAATGGCACAGCACGATTGGGCCAATTATTTTATTAATGGTCGAAGGGCCGATGGTATTATTGTGGTTGGGCAGGGTAAAGATCAGCGCAATATAGAGGCGGCTGCTAAAGCGGGGATCCCTTTGGTGGTGTGGGGAGACCCTAAAACACCCAGTAACTACCCTATTGTAGGCAGTGATAACTACCTAGGTGGAATGCAAGCCACTGCGCACTTAATCGAACACGGTGCAAAAAATATTTTATTTTTAGGCGACCCAGAGCACGGTGAAATTAGCGAAAGACACCGCGGTTATGTGGCTGCGCTATCTACGCATAAACTAGAGCAGCACGTTGTTTCTATTGATATTACTAGTAGTTCGGCGTATCAAGAAATTAATAGTCTATTACGCGAAAAAGGGCTCTACTTTGATGCAATAATGGCTTGTAGCGACATGGTTGCCTTAGGTGCAATGAAGGCGTTAAAAGAGCGCTATGTCAGTATCCCTAACGATGTTGCATTGGTGGGCTTTGACGATATAGCAATGGCAGATATTAGCCATCCGTCGCTTTCAACAATTAAACAAAATACTCAATTAGCGGCTGAACTTTTAGTTAAAAAGCTTATGCAACAATTTATGGGTCAAAAAGTTGAATCTCAAGTTATTGATATAGAATTAATAACTCGCCAATCGAGTAAACGCTGATTTATGAATGGTAGATACAAATTTTAAAACTTAAAATGCAAACGATTGCATTGATTTTTATTCTACACTAAACTCAACATTCACTGACACAAACACACACGCTAATTACCCAAAGGTGTTAGCTTTAATCATTATGGCGCACTGCGTTATAAGTAAGGCAAGCTATGAGTAAAACAAAAATCACACTAGCAATTGCTGCAAGCTATTTTATTTTCGCAATATTATTAAATAGCGTAGGAACAGTCATTTTGCAGGCAATAAATACACTGGGCGTTAGCAAAACTGAGGCGTCTGTTTTGGAAGGGTTTAAAGACTTATCAATTGCGATAATGTCTTTTGTTGTTGCCTCGTTCATTCCTAGGTTAGGGTATAAGCTCGCAATGTTAGGGGCTTTAGCGGTCGTTGCATTAGCGTGCTTAAGCACCGCACTGATCAGCGAATTTTATATGTTTAAAGTGCTATTTGCAGTGATAGGCTGTGGCTTTGCGGTAGTAAAAGTTTCTGTTTATTCGATTATTGGCCAAGTAACCGAAGATGCTAATAGTCACTCGTCACTTTTAAACACCATCGAAGGCATTTTTATGGTGGGTGTATTAAGTGGTTATTGGATTTTTACCGCCTTTATAGACCCAAGCCAAAACAATGCGTGGCTCAATGTTTATTACGCGTTGGCTGCGCTTACTTTAATTGTATTACTAAGTGTTGTTATTGCACCGATTGCGCCTGCAATTGATAAAAATAAAACTGACTCTAGTTTGAGTGACTTTATAGCCATGCTTAAATTAACGTATCAGCCCTTGGTGCTTATTTTTATTATAAGTGCATTTTTATATGTCCTTATTGAACAAGGCGTAGGTACTTGGCTGCCAACCTTTAATAACCAAGTTTTGCAATTGCCTGTGGCTATAAGTATTCAGTTAGCGAGTATTTTTGCAGCGGCGTTAGCGTTTGGTCGTTTAGTTGCGGGGCAGGTGCTTAAGCACATTAATTGGTTTTTTGTACTGTGCGGATGCTTAGTCGCCATGGCATTACTTATTATTGTAACGTTACCCCTAACTGAAAACCTACCTAATACAGCAATCACTAGTCTATTTGATGCACCACTGGCTGCATTTGTTTTGCCCCTCATTGGTTTTTTTATGGCGCCAATTTATCCAGTGTTAAATTCGGTAATGCTCAGCGCGTTAGAAAAGCACCAGCATGCAGCCATGACAGGGTTAATCGTTGTGTTTTCAGCACTTGGAGGCACAACTGGTTCAATGATCACAGGCTACGTATTTGAGCATTTTAGCGGTCAGCACGCATTTTACCTGTCGTTAATTCCCATTAGCTTAATTTTTATAAGCGTGATTATTTTTAAACAGCGCACCCGCGCCATTTCTCAGCACGCTGCCAGCATATAATTGATTTAGGATTGTTATGAATTTTTTTGAGAGCCAGTTATTTAAAGATGTACAGATCCAACATATTTTTGATGACTGTAAAACATTTGCAGATGCAACTGCACGAACCAGCTGGCAAAGTGCGTGTAAACACTATGAGCAAGTAGCACCGCTTAATCAAGCCCAATTAAAAGAGTTTGTAAATGCTCACTTTATTACGACCCCCTTACTACGTATGCAAAGTGAGCCAGATACCGCAAGCGTTAAGCACTATATTAACTCTTTGTGGCATGGTTTGAGACGGGCGGCTGATAAACCTAAAGCCGATTCTTTATTAGCATTAAAGCATAGCTACATTGTGCCTGGTGGGCGTTTTCAGGAAATATACTACTGGGATAGCTACTTTACAGCGCTTGGCTTAATTGATGCTAATAAACCTGAAATTGTTGAAGATATGCTGCAAAACTTTATCGACCTTATAAACGATTATGGGTGTATTCCAAATGGCAACCGCAGTTACTACTTATCGCGTTCACAGCCACCTATTTTAGCGCTTATGGTTGAATTACTATGGCAGCACGAACACAGCAAAACCAATAATGTAGCGTGGCTTGAAAAATGTGTTGATGCGCTTGAAAAAGAGTATGCGTTTTGGATGCAAGGCGCAGAAGAGCTTACTAACGAGAAAACGGCACTAAGGCGAGTTGTAAAAATGCCATGCGGTGGCAAGTTAAATCGTTATTGGGACGATGAAGCAGCCCCTAGGGCAGAATCCCTTAGAGAAGATCTGGCACTCGCAGAGGGCTTAGCTGAGCATAAAAAGCCTGACTTTTATCGACATATACGCGCAGCGTGTGAATCTGGCTGGGACTTTAGTTCTCGCTGGCTAGCTGAGCCTAGTTCACTTAGCTCTATACAAACGACCGATATAATACCCATTGATCTTAATTGTTTGCTTTATAACCTAGAAAAACAGCTTAGTAAGTTTAATAAGTTGCTAGGTAATAACCAACAAGCCGATTTATTTAGCGACTACGCAGCAGCTCGCCGCACACTGATTAATAAATACATGTGGAGTGAGCAACAACACTTTTTTGTTGATTATAATCATCATAAAGCGAGTCAATCTAAGGTGTTAAGCGCTGCCGCAAGTACTGCATTATTTTTTAACTTAGCGTCTGAGCAACAAGCTCAACATATTGCCGAGCGACTAAGCCGCGACTTTTTAAAGGCCGGCGGCATAGTTACTACCGTTACCTCTACATCACAGCAATGGGATAGCCCTAATGGGTGGGCTCCGCTGCAGTGGTTTGCTGTAAAAGGGCTTAATAATTACGGTTTTAGTGATCTTAGTAAACGTATAATGCAAAACTGGCTAACAATGGTAGAAAGCGACTTTTCTGTTAATCAGTGCCTACTAGAAAAATACAATGTGTGCGTGCCTCAATTAAAAGCAGGGGGCGGAGAATACGTAGTACAACAAGGTTTTGGCTGGACTAACGGAGTTACCTCACGCTTTTATACGTTATGTGAGGACTGATCAGAGCAGTATTTTATATGAAAATAATTCATTCATTATCATTAAGTTATTGTAACTATTAACTAAATATAATTGGTGATTGTTTTATGCCGTGTATAAATAATGCCCAGGTGCATTGTAAGTGATTAATAAATTCGGTAGTGTGGTGTAAACATTTCAAGGAAGAAATCTATGCTACAACCACACGCCGTTTTTGTAAAAACCACGTTTCAATCTTCTTTTCACTGTGAAAGCTACACAAATATATTAAAAACCATGCAAGCCATTTTTGGCGATATTAAAATGGACGACGTGATCCCTAAAAACGAGAAAAGGGACAAGTTTGATTTATTTTTAATTGATGGCGCTAAAAATAACTGGTTAGATTTGCTGCCTGCCGACTTAATTTGCCTCGCTAAAAAGCATAAAGTTGTCTTATTTAATGTAGAGCCCAATGCCGTGTGCGAAAAAAACCTACTGTTAAATCATTTTAATGGTGTGTTTTATAAATCAGATGCACCAGAAACTATTTTTAAAGGGCTAGTTAGAATAACCTCAGGCGAGTTATGGTTTACGCGAAAGGTTATATCAAAAGCGTTTTCAGATATTCTCTCGGTTGCCTCTTCGTTTAATAGCCTACAAGAAGACATTACCCTCAAAAAAGGGGATTACGCGCACCTTACTAAACGTGAAAAATCGGTTATTCACTTAATTGCTCAAGGGGCGAGCAATAACGCCATTGCCGATAAACTTAATATAAGTGACCACACCGTTAAAACGCATTTGTACAGTGCCTTTAAAAAAACCAATTCTCGTAACCGTGTTGAATTAGCAAATTGGGCTCAGCGTTACATATCGGTTTTATTACCTATGGCTAAGTAAACCACTACTCCTAAAGTGACCTTAAGCCCAGCACTGCTGGGCTTTTTTTGTTTTACGATAAACCTAATAAGCTCTTAGAGTTTAGTTTTAACGGCTCACATCTAGGCTTTTTTATACCAATGCGCATAATTAAGTAATCTATTTTGAGGATGGATAAACGTGTTGATAGCAAGGAATGAGAATTTTTTAACGCAGATAGCGACACGTTTAGCCCCTGAAAATGATTAAGTACTATTGCGGATTGGTATTATACGGATGAGTTTTAAGCCAGTGCTCGGCGATTTGCTCGCGCGTGGCAAACCACACTTGCTCATGCGATTTAGCATATTCTAAAAACCGTGCAAGGGCTTTAATGCGCCCAGGGCGGCCAATTAAGCGACAATGCAGCCCTATAGACATCATTTTAGGGGCGTTTTCACCTTGGGGGTCGCCTTCCTCGTATAGCGTATCGAATGCATCTTTTAAATAATTATAAAACTGATCGCCGGCATTAAAGCCTTGCACTGCAGCAAAGCGCATGTCGTTTACATCAAGCGTATAGGGCACTATTAGCTGTGGCTTACCTTCTTTAATACTGTAAAAGGGTAAGTCGTCGCTGTAATCGTCGGCATCATATAAAAACGAGCCATTTTCTAACACAAGGGCTGCTGTGTTAGGGCTTGTGCGCCCGGTGTACCAGCCTGTGGGCTTTTTACCGGTAAGCGTTTGAATGATTTCAATGGCTTTTTGCATGTGCTCGCGCTCGGTTTGTTTATCTATATGTTGATAATTAATCCAGCGCAGGCCGTGGCTTGCAATTTCGTGCCCAGCCTCAACAAAGGCTTTAGCTATATCGGGGTGGCGCTCAAGGGCCATTGCCACAGCAAAAATGGTGACCGGTATATCGTATTTTTTAAAGAGTTTAAGTAAGCGCCACACGCCTGCGCGCGAGCCATATTCGTAAATAGACTCCATGCTTATGTGGCGGTCTTCTACATGCGGGGCGCTGACTATTTCAGATAAAAATGTTTCGGCCGCTGCATCACCATGCAGTACACAGTTTTCACCGCCTTCTTCGTAATTTAACACTACTTGCACGGCTATACGGGCTTTATTAGGCCAATTGGCATGCGGAGTGTGTGCACCATAACCAATTAAATCGCGCGGGTAGTGTTTAAATTGCTCGCTCATGTTATTGCTCCTTTTTTACTGCGCTAAGCCAAGTGCCAAGCATTTCACGCTCTGCATCAGTCATTTTGGTCATGTTAGCCAATGGCATATCTTTGGTAATAACTGCGCGAGTATGAATAAGTGCACTGGCTTTTTTTACATCAGCAAGTGAGTCGAGCTTAAAGCCGAGCGGCGCGGTTTGAAAAAGCTTTGAGGTAGGGGTTTCACTGTGGCACTGTGTGCAGTGTTTATTAACAATATCCCACGCTTGTGCATCGCTTATACTTGCTTGTAGCTCATTATTCGCGTTTACAGAACTACTTGGCCACGGTGCAATGGCTAGCATTAACGCAAAAAACGCGGCAATACCGCTTATTAGTACTGAAGGCTTATTAACACCTTGGTGCTTTAAATTAAAAAAGTGGCGTATCCACATACCAATAATAAAAAAGCCGATAAGCACTAACCAACCAAACTCATGGCTATAGGTATACGAAAAATGGTTACTTAGCATAATAAAAATAACTGGTAGGGTGGCGTAGTTATTATGTACTGAGCACTGCTTTGCTTTTAAGCCCGGCGCTGAATCAGGAATGCGCCCAGCTTCTACTTCGCTTACCATGTAGCGCTGTGCAGGCATAATAATGTGATATACATTACCGGCCATACAGGTACCAATTAATGCACCAACATGAATGTACACCGCTCGGTCACTAAATAGCTGATCAACCCCATACGTCCATAACGCTAAAAAGCCTACACCTAGGGCAATAAATGCCTTGCCGTTTTCAACAAGCGGGCTTTTACACAATAACCGATAAACACCATAGCCTAAGCCTATAAAACCAAGTGATGCACCAATAGCTGCAAACTTACTGAGCTCACTTTTACTGGCATCGAGTAAATACACATCTGCGCCCACATAATATAACAGCGTAAATAACAGCGCGCCGCTGATCCAGGTTGTGTAGGCCTCCCATTTAAACCAATGTAGGGTAGAGGGCATTTGTTCTGGGCCATTTTGATACTTAGCCACTTCGTAAAAGCCGCCGCCATGAATAGCCCATAAATCGCCTTTTATGCCTTTATCTTGTTTCCATTGTGGCGGTGTTTGTAAGTTATTATCAAGCCACACAAAATAAAATGAGGCGCCAATCCACGCTATACCTGCTACCACGTGAAAGTATCTAAACACCAAATGAGCAAGCTCAAATAAATAGTTTTCCATCGGGTTATGCCTCTTCTAAATCGGGTGTGGGTGTGGCTGCAAACTGGGCTTGTTGGTCGCGTTTATACACGCTTTTACCCATAATGTAGGTTTGTTCAATACAGCGGTCGTCGCCTAGCATCATCATGGCAAAAAGCTGTTCGTGAAGGGTTTTGGCATGGCCAATTCTGAATTTTAAAAATGAGGTGGCCGCGTAATCCATTACAATAAAGTCGGCCTCGCAGCCTTCATTAAAGTTACCTATGGTGCCCTCTAAATCAAGGGCACGTGCGCCGCCTAGGGTGGCTAAATAAAACCCTTTAAATGCTGAGAACTTTTGACCTTGTAACTGCTGAATTTTGTACGCTTCGTTACCCGTTTGTAGCATAGAAAAACTTGTTCCTGCGCCTACATCGGTACCCATACCCACATTTATTCCATGCTCTTCACATCTCTTTAAATTTAAAAGGCCCGAGCCTAAAAACAAGTTAGAGGTTGGGCAGTGCGATATAGCTGCGTTGTTATCGGCAAGGCAGCACAGCTCGCGCTCAGATAAATGAATACTATGGGCAAATACCGAGCGTTTACGCACCATTTTAGCTTGCTCGTACACGCTTAAGTAATCATCAGCCTCTGGGAATAACCCTTTTACCCATTCGCACTCGTCTTTGTTTTCAGATAAGTGGGTATGCAGGTAGGTGTCGGGGTATTCTTCTAATAATTGAGTACATTTTTGTAGTTGCTCTGGGGTAGATGTGGGCGCAAAACGTGGCGTTACTGCATAGCTTAACCTATCAACATTATGCCATTTTTCTATCAGTGCTTTTGATTGTTCGTAACTGGTTTGCGCGCAATCTGATAAGTCATCTGGGCAGTTTCTGTCCATCATTACCTTACCGGCAATCATACGTAAATTACGTTTTTGAGATTCGTTAAAAAACGCATCCACCGATTGCGGGTGCACAGTCCCAAATACCAATGCGGTAGTGGTGCCATTACGCAGTAGCTCGTCTAAAAAGCGATTAGATATATCTTTTGAATAATGCTCACAGGTAAACTTTTTTTCAGTGGGGAAGGCGTATTCGGTGAGCCAACTTAAAAGCTGCTCGCCATACGCGCCGACCATTTCGGTTTGCGGCAAATGTATGTGCGTGTCTATCATGCCGGGCATTACTAATTTACCATCGTGGCGAATAATAGTGGCTGACTTATCAATGCTTGGCAGTATGTCTTGCTCGTAACCAAGGTTAACCACTTTGCCGTTTTGAATAACTAACGCGCCTTTTTCAAAATAGCGATGGGCGCTTTCGCCTGTTATGGCGGGGTCGTCAACAAAATCGAGTATGTTGGCACAAATTACGGTCATTTTATTATTGTTGTGGGTGCTCATAATTAGCTGCCTCTGTACGTTGAGTAGCCAAATGGGCTAAGCAATAACGGAATATGATGGTGTTTTTGATCTTGTAATCTAAAGGTAATTTGCGCCTCTGGGTAAAACGCAGGTGTTTTTTGGTTTTCATAATAGCTGTCTAAGTCAAAAACCAGTTTATAGGTGGCAAATTCTACGTCTGTGTTGAGCCAGTCGGTAATTCGCCCGTCGCTATTTGTTTTACCTTGAGCAATTAATTGCCACTCGTTATTAGTGAGTAAAAACAATTGTACAGCTACATTTTCAGCCGGTTTGCCTGTGCTGGTATCTAAAATATGGGTAGTGATAGGGCTTTTATTCATAGCAATGACTCCAATCTTATTTTTGTTATTTTGGCTTGTTCGCCCGCGGCTATATTAAGCTCTGTGCTGCGGGTGTTGTGTATACGCTGCTCAATAAGTTCAAGCATTTGCTCAGCACTTTTACCACTGGCACACACAATAAATATAAAGCCAAATTTACTGAGGTATTCTTTATTTAGCGCAATCATTTTTTTAAGGGTTTGCTCGTTTGCTTTACTCATTCCTGATTGTTCGTGCCCGGCTTTTTGCGCTGTAGCGGCGTACTTTTTACTTAAAGTTGATAAATCGCCTATTTGCGGGTGGCCTTCAAAAGCGGCTAAATAATCGCTCTCACCCAGGCTATCCCATACGCTTTGCGCGCTGTTAAATAAGTGCTCTTTATTTTCAAATGGCATGGTATTTAGCATACCGCTTACCCAGTTAGGGGCGGCGCAGCAATGCTCTAATGCTTGATGCGCTTGCGCTGCATTTAGGTTATTAATTTTTAAGCTACTCATGCGTTTTCTTCCTCATGCGTGGTGCTAATTAAGGCATTTTTAAGTGCACGCCATTGCAAGCCTTGGCGTTTGGGCGCATGGGTTTGCATAGCCTGATAAAGGCCAATTAACTGCCCGCTAATTGATATTGCCACTTCCATAGGGAGCTTGCCCGTTACATTTTCAAGCCCTACAGGGCAGATCATTTGCTTTATTTGCTCGGTGGTAAAATCGCGATGGGCTAAGCGCTGTTTAAAGCGTTTTGCTTTGGTATCTGAGCCAATAACACCAAGCCAATTGGCATCAGCGCGTTTAATAATGGCTTGTGTAAGTGCAAAGTCGAGCTGGTGGTTATGGGTTAATATTAAGTAATTATTAGCCTTTGGCGCGCGTTTAACTTGCTCTGTTGGTTCTTCATCAACCACTTTTATTACGTTATTAGGAATAACCTGCGGGAATACATCGGCGCGGCTATCTATCCAACGTATACGCATCGGTAATTGCGCCAATATACCAATAAGCGCCTGTGCTACATGGCCTGCGCCGTATATGTCGAGGGTAAAGCGCTCGCATTGCATGCACTCAAGCATAACGGTGGCAGCTCCCCCACAGCATTGGCCTAAATTTGCGCCTAGGTTAAATTGCTCTATCACTTGCGCTGCCTCGCCTTTGGCAAGTAGCTCGCGGGCTTTTTCTATAACTACGTATTCAAGGTGTCCACCGCCAAGGGTGTCGTAAATATGCTCGCCGCTTATTACCATTTTAGAGCCCGTGCCACGTGGGGTTGAGCCATTGGTGCCAAGCACAGTGGCAATAACATAATTAGTGCCGCTTTGTTCGTGCTCGTTGATAGCTTGTGCCCAATTTTGCGTATGAAAACCCTGAAACGATTCATTTAAATTAGCCATGTTGCTGCTCCTTAAACCAGCTAGCGGTTTGCTCAATTGCATTTAATACACGCTCAGGTGTGGCAGGTGTATCAAGTGGGGCGGTGTATTTGTAATCGGCCACACTGCTTATAGCATTACGAATAGCACTCCACACGCTAAAGGCCAACATAAACGGCGGCTCGCCAACCGCTTTTGATCTAAATACCGTGGTTTCTGGATTGGCCGAGTTATATAAATTTACATTAAATTCGGCAGGGGTATCGCCAATTGCAGGAATTTTATAGTTAGCAGGGCCAAAGCTTGCAAGCTGGCCTTTATCATTCCATTGTAAGTCTTCGGTGGTAAGCCAGCCCATACCTTGCACAAAAGCGCCTTCAATTTGGCCTATATCAAGTGCAGGGTTAATTGAGCTGCCCACATCGTGCAGTATATCAACGCGGGTTACGGTGTTTTCGCCTGTCAGCGTATCGATTTCTACTTCACTGAGTGCTACGCCGTGTGCGTAGTAAAAAAATGGCCGGCCTTCGCCTTTCGCTCTATCGTAATGAATTTTAGGCGTGGCGTAATAACCGGTTGATGAAAGCGATATACGATTCATGTAAGCAAGGTTTGCAAGTTCGCTAAAGCTAATTTCGCCTTTACTAAAGGTAATGAGATTATCTTTAAATACAATACTTTGGCTGTCTACTTCAAAGTGCTCACTTATAAAGTTTATTAAACGCTCTTTTATGGTATTTACCGCGTTTAGCGCCGCCATGCCGTTTAGGTCAGTCCCGCTTGATGCAGCAGTTGGCGAGGTGTTGGGTACTTTGTCGGTACGAGTAGCGCTTATGCTTACTGAGTCAAAATCAACGCCAAAGCCATGGGCTACTATTTGCGCTATTTTTGTATTAAGCCCTTGGCCCATTTCGGTGCCGCCATGGTTTAAATGAATTGATCCATCACTATATACATGCACTAATGCACCCGCCTGGTTTAAGTGTTGTACGGTAAACGATATACCGTATTTTACCGGCGTCATCGCAAGGCCTTTTTTGATAATAGGGGATGATGCGTTAAAGGCTTTAATTGCCTTTTTTCGCGCCCAGTAATCACCTGACTCCTCAAGTTGGCTTATCATATCTTTTAAAATATGCTGCTCTACTGTTTGATGATACGGGGTGGTGTCGCGGCCTTTTTTGTATAAATTAAGTTTTCGGATCTCAAGCGGATCTTTACCTAATTTAGCGGCTATGTCGTCCATTATTAGCTCGCCCATGATCATGCCTTGCGGGCCACCAAATCCTCTAAACGCAGTGTGACTTACGGTGTTTACTTTACAGCGGTTCCCTTTAATGGTGGCCGCTGGGTAGTAATAAGCGTTATCAGCATGAAACATTGCGCGGTCGACAATGGCATCAGATAAATCAGGCGAATAACCACAAAATCCATTTACAGTTACATCAGCGCCTTTAATTAGGCCATTTTCGTCAAACCCTACATGGTATTGGTTATAAAATGGGTGGCGCTTACCGGTAAGTTTAAAGTCGTCGCTGCGGGCTAGGCGCATTTTAACGGCGCAGCCAAGGTGGTAAACTGCAAGGGCAGCAAGGCAAGCCCACGGTGCCCCTTGGGTTTCTTTACCGCCAAAGGCTCCGCCCATGCGGCGGGTTTCTACGTTTACAAAGCTAAATGGCTTTTTTAAAATTTTAGCAACTAAGTGCTGCACCTCTGTTGGGTGCTGCGTAGAACACTGAACATGAATACCGCCGTCGTTATCGGGCTGAGCGAGAGCTATTTGCCCCTCAAGGTAAAAGTGTTCTTGCCCGCCTATGTGTATTTCACCTTTAAGTTGGTGGGCTGCATTATTAATGGCTTGCTCGCTATTACCGCGGTTAAGTGAATGCGGCGGCCTTACCCAGTGCTCTTTTTTAATCGCTTCTTTAATATCAAGTATGGGGGTGGTTTGCTCGCATTCTATAACCACTAAGCGAGCAGCGCGGCGCGCAATGGCGTAGCTTTTGGCAACCACTACTAGCACAGGTTGTCCGTGGTATTGAATTTCGTGATTGGTTAATAGCACATCCCCAGGGAATACTGGGCCAATATCAAGCTTACCGGGTACATCATCAGCCGATAAAATACGTTTAACACCTGCAACTTCAAGCGCTTTACTTGTATCTATTGATTTAATAAAGCCGCTGGTAATGGGCGCAAGTACAGGGTAGGCGTGTAAGCAGCCATGGGGCTCTGGGTTATCGTCGGCGTAGTTTGCATTGCCACATACTTGTTTTATTGCGCTTTCGTGATACTTAGATTGGCCAACACTTCCGCCTTGGGCTTTTAGTTTATCCATTTCAAAGTGACGCATGTGAAATCCTCGTAATGGCAATGTTGTTATTATTTTTACTGCTTGGCTGTGCACCGCAAAACTCAATACCAATACGCTGTAGCAAGTTTTTGCTTACCGTAGTGCGGTAATGCGCGCTGCTGCGTACATCGCTCATGGGAGCAAAGTCATCATTTATAGCACTAGCGGCATCTATAAATGTGCTTACTTGTAAGGGCTGAGCATTTAGCTTTTGCTCTATGTGCGCGGCGCGTTTGGGTATGGCAGCCATACCGCCCATGGCGCAGCGGGCATTGCTAATTACGCCTTGCGTTTGCTCTATAGCCAGCACTAAACACACAGTAGATATATCATCTTCAAAGCGTTTTGAAATTTTATGACACGCAAGCTTTAACGAGTCTGGGCGTTTAGGTACGGTAATTTTGCTAATGACTTCATCGCTTTTAATGACTGTTTTTTTGTAATCAACAAAGTAGTCGGCCACCATAATAGTGCGTGTGCCTGCTGCGCTTAATAAATCTAGAGTGGCATTAAGTGCGATTAATAATGGGGCTGGATCGCCAATAGGAGAGGCATTTCCTATGCTGCCACCTAAGGTGCCACTGTTACGTACTTGGTTAGAGCCGAGGCGCTCAAACAGCTCTTTAGACTCAGGGTAGTAAGTGTAAAACGCTTCAACAAATTGGCTGTAAGGGAGTGCTGCACCAATATGTAGCTCGCCGTTGTTATCGGTTAAAGTGCACAGTTCACTGGTTTGGCTAAGCGATATAATAATATCGGGCAATAGCATGTTTTGGCTAAGCTCAATGGCAAAGTCGGTGCCACCAGCAACCAAGTGTGCCTGCGGGTAACGCGCTTTAAGCTCAACAAGTTGCGCTGCACTTTGCGGTAAATAAAACGTACGAGGGCCATTTTTTAAACAAGGAATGTCATCACCTATATTTAGTGATGCCTTAAATTGTGCCGCCATGGCAGAGTAAGGCTCATTTTTACGCTCATAGCTATAAGCTTTTTCAACTGCAAGTAAAATAGGGCTGTAACCCGTACAACGACATAAATTACCCCCTAGCGCATGAATAGCGGCTTTTTTACCTGGGTAACTCGGGTTATTAATATAAAGCGCCAACATGCTCATTATTATGCCAGGGGTACAAAAACCACATTGCGAACCATGGCACTCAACCAATGCGCGTTGCACCGGATGTAAATCGTTAAGTGTAGGGTAAAGCCCTGTTGTTACAGCCTCTACGGTTACTATGTGTTTTGCGTGTGCATTACCTAATAAAAGCAGGCAGCTATTCATGGTTTTATAGTGCCAAACTGGCTCACCGTTTGAATTTAGTTTTTCTTCGCCAACTAAAATTGTGCATGCGCCACAATCGCCTGTTGCACACCCTTCTTTGGTGCCCATTTTCCCTTTTTTGGTGCGAAGCCAGTCCAAAATGGTGAGATTCGGCGCGCATTCTTCTACTTCTATTGGCGTGTCATTTAATAAAAACGTAATCACACAGACCCCCTTAACTTTTATAAAGCCCTGATATGTAAAGGCTTGGCGTATATTTTTTCTTGTTGTTTTTAAGCAGGTAAGAAAAAAACTTTTTCATCTTGGTAAGTTAATTGCAGATACCATGCCATTGTTGACCGCTTGGTCAGCTAAGTTTCTAGGCTAGCTTATTTAACCAACAAGCACAAAGAAAGGTTTAAATAATGGACAATAAATACCGCCTTACTATGCAGGGAATGACAAAGCAGTACCCCGGATGTATAGCCAACGACGGCGTAACAATAAAAATAAAACATGGTGAGGTACATGCCCTGCTTGGTGAAAACGGCGCGGGTAAAAGCACGTTAATGAAAATGCTTTATGGTGTAGTTAAACCTGACCAAGGGGACATGTTTTTTAATGGCCGCAAAATGGACATAAAAGAACCCGCCGATGCCCGCGAATTAGGCATAGGTATGGTGTTTCAGCATTTTTCGTTATTTGAAACCCTAACAGTTGCGCAAAATATCGCGTTAGCGCTGGGCGATTTAGCAGGGCATAGCAGCACACTTGCCAGCAGAATTAGTAAAACATCGGCTAGGTACGGCATGCCGCTGGACCCGCATAGATTGGTGTCTACGCTTTCAACGGGCGAGCGCCAACGAGTAGAAATAGTCAGGTGTTTATTATTAGATATTCAACTGCTTATTTTAGATGAACCCACCTCGGTACTCACTCCGCAAGAAGTAGACGCATTGTTTAAAACCCTTCATTCGCTTAAAAAAGAAGGCTGCTCGGTGCTGTTTATTAGCCATAAGTTGCATGAAGTTATTGAGCTGTGCGACAGCGCCACTATTTTGCGCGCTGGCAAGGTAAGCGGGCATTGCATTCCTAAAAACGAAACCAGCGAATCAATAGCTCGCTTAATGGTAGGCGATAGCACACCAATAAGTAACCAAACGCGCAGAGCGACTGGCACAGGTGATTTTTTAACAGTCGATAACTTATCTACCAGTGCGCAGGCGTTATTTGATATTGCGCTTAAAAATATTAACTTTGCCGTACAACAAGGCGAAATAGTCGGTATTGCAGGGGTTGCCGGTAATGGGCAAGAGGAGCTATTAAAAGCGCTTTCGGGAGAGGAGCCGCAAAAAGATAGCAACGCAATAAAATTTAAAAATACCGCTGTTGATGCGTTATGCCCTCTAAAAAGGCGCAGGCTCGGGCTTGCATGCGTACCAGAGGACAGGCTAGGGCGCGGCGCAGTACCCGATATGGATTTAGCGCACAATGCACTCCTTACCAGTTTTGATAGTGGTTTAGTTAAAAAAGGCTTTTTAGTAAAACAAAAAATTAGCCAACTCGCCGACAAAATCATTAAAAAATACAACGTAAAAACCCCCAGCAACCGTACTCACGCAGCAAGCCTTTCGGGCGGTAATTTGCAAAAGTTTATTATTGGCCGAGAGGTTGAGCAAAACCCACAATTACTGGTTATGTCGCACCCAACGTGGGGTGTAGATATTGGCGCGCAAGTTGCCATTCACGAGGCTATTTTAACGCTGCGCGACGAAGGTTGTGCAGTACTGGTTATTTCAGAAGATTTAGACGAGCTCTATAAAATTTGTGACCGGATTGGGGCAATTTGCAATGGCAAACTCTCGCCTATTTTAAATACCGACTGTGTACCACTTGTGCAATTAGGGCAGTGGATGGCGGGCGATTTTAATCACGACCTTAAAAGCAACACAGCAAAAATAACACAGCAAGGAGCGCTGGCATGATAAAGCTTGAACCCCGCGTAGAGCGCTCAAATACATGGAGTTATTTCTCTCCTGTTTTAGCCATTTTACTCACTTTAATAACAGGTTATGTGGTGTTTGCTTTACTCGGGCACGATCCGCTTAATGCCTTATATACCTTGCTCGTAGCGCCTATTTCTGACTGGTACGGCGTTACCGAGCTATTAGTAATGACCATTCCAATTTTATTATGTGCCTATGGTTTAGCGCTGTGTTACAGGGCGTCGGTGTGGAATATAGGTGCTGAAGGGCAGCTACTGATTGGCTGCGTATGCGCCAGTGCCGTAGCTGTTAACTTTGTTGACTCTACAAGTTCCTTTGCATTAGGGCTTACATTACTTGCAGGTATTGCCGGTGGCATGCTGTGGGCAGGCTTAGCTGCCTTTATGAAATTACGTTTAAACACCAACGAAATTTTAGTCACCATTATGCTCAATTACATTGCCGTTAATGTGTTGCTGTGGTCAGTACACGGGCCATTAAAAGACCCATACGGTTATAACTTTCCTGAAAGCGCCTTATTTGGCGATAGCACCTTACTACCAGTTTTATTTGAGGGTACTCGCCTTCATTTAGGGCTTGCATTTGCGCTACTAGCGCTGTGTGCCACATGGGTGTTTATTAGTAAAACCTTTGTGGGTTTTCAAATTCAAGTACTTGGGCTTGATGCATCGGCGGCCAAAATGGCGGGCTATAAACGTGCGCTTTTAATTGCTGGTGTATTGGTAATAAGTGGCGGGTTAGCTGGGCTTGCAGGGGCTGGCGAAGTGGCTGGGCCTATAGGGCAATTAGTGCCGCAAATATCCCCCGGTTATGGTTACGCCGCAATTATTGTGGCCTTTTTAGGGCGCTTACATCCGCTTGGTATTACCTTAGCAGGGCTGTTAATGGGGCTTATTTATATGGGCGGCGAAATGGCGCAAATAGAAATTGGCCTACCCAATGCCATTACCGGTATTTTTCAGGGCTTAATGCTGTTTTATTTACTCTCGTGCGATGTGCTTATTGGTTATCGCATTAAATTGTTACTGCCATTTACACAACAAAAAACGCAGCTAACACCCATCGCACAGGAATCTTAAACATGGAATTAGAGGTAATCACAAATATTTTATACGCCACTATTCGCACCGGCACGCCTTTATTGCTGGTGGCTCTAGGTGAAATGGTATGCGAGAAAAGCGGCACACTTAACCTTGGGCAAGAGGGCATGATGTTATTAGGCGCGGTGGCAGGGTTTATAACCATGTACCAATGCGACAACCTCTTTATAGGCTTTAGCGTGGCTGCGCTTGTGGGGGTTATGGCGTCGTTAGTATTTGCGTTTGTAGCACTTAATTTAAATGCTAGCCAAGTGGCTGCGGGGTTAGCGCTAACTATTTTTGGCACGGGCTTGTCGGCATTTTTAGGCGTTGATTACGAGGGTAAAACCATTAATGCCTTACCCACTTTAGCAATTGCAGGGTTTGAGCATATTCCGCTACTGGGTAAAGCATTGTTTTCGCAAGATGCCATTGTGTATTTAAGTTGGGCATTAGTACTTGGCGCTTATTTATTTTTTAAATACCACAAGGCAGGGCTTGCGGTACGCGCTATTGGTGAAAACCCAGGCGTTGGTAATAACTTAGGCTTGCCTGTAATGCGTACTCGCTATTTAGCGGTGATGTTTGGCGGCGCAATGGCGGGTATTGCAGGGGCGTACCTATCGCTTGCTTACACGCCCCTTTGGACACAAAACATGACCTCGGGTCGTGGCTGGATAGCACTGGCTTTAGTGGTATTTGCAAGTTGGCGAATTGAGCGGGTAATGCTAGGCGCTTATTTATTTGGTTTTGCCAGCATTATGCACTTAGTGGCACAGGCGCTTGGCTTAGCGGTGGATTCTAATTTACTGGCCATGCTGCCTTATGGTGCAACGCTTATAGTACTGATTATGCTAAGTAAAAATAAACAAAAACTAAAAATGTACGAACCTATGTGGCTAGGTAAGCCTTGGCATAAGGGCCATTAAAAATTTTATACAAAGAGTAACAATAAGCCTTCAACAGGATATTAAAAATACAACACGGAGAATAACAATGAAAAAACTAATAACAGCGCTTGGCGTAGCACTTAGCTTAGGGTTAAGCGCGAGTGCAATGGCAAAAGACAGCGTAAAAGTAGGGTTTGTATATGTAAGCCCGATTGGCGAAGCTGGTTGGACTTACACCCACGATGTAAGCCGCCGTTACCTAGAGGATAAATTTGGCGAAAAAATAAAAACAACCTTTGTAGAAAGCGTGCCAGAGGGCGCCGATGCAGAGCGAGTTATTACACAATTAGCCAAAAGCGGGCACGATTTAATATTTACCACCTCGTTTGGCTACATGAACCCGACCATTAAAGTGGCTAAACGTTTTCCTAACGTAAAGTTTGAGCATGCAACAGGTTATAAACGCGCTAAAAATGTGGGCACTTATTTTGACCGTATTTACGAAGGGCGCTACTTAACCGGTGTTATTGCTGGGCACATGAGTAAATCTGACAGTATTGGCTATATTGCCGCGTTTCCTATTCCTGAGGTAATACGCGGTATTAACGCGTTTACTTTAGGCCTGCGCTCAGTAAAACCTAACGCAAAAGTAAAAGTAGTGTGGGTTAATAGCTGGTTTGACCCTGGTAAAGAGCGCGAAGCTGCCGACAGTTTAATCGACCAAGGTGTTGATATTATTACCCAACACACCGACTCACCTGCGCCACTTCAAGCCGCAGAAGCCGCCGGAATATACGCCATTGGTTACCACTCAGATATGAGCGGCTATGGTAAAAAAGCGCACCTTACGGCGCCTGTGCATCATTGGGATGAGTTTTACGCCGAGCGCGTGCAGCAAGTGCTTGACGATAAATGGCAATCGCAAAATGTATGGAAAGGCATAGATGCCGGTATGACCCGCTTAGCGCCGCTGAGTAAAAACATTCCTGCCAATGTTGTTGCAGAGATAGAGGCGATTAAAACCAAAATTGCCAACGGTGAGTTTCATCCATTTAGTGGCCCAATTAACAATCAGCAAGGTGAGCTGGTAACTAAAGCGGGGCAAACAATTGATGATAAAACCTTACTGGGTATGGACTTTTATGTAGAGGGTGTTGAAGGGCAGCTTAAATAAGCGCCACTGTATTTAAATTAAAACCTAGGCAAGGCATTTATACCTTGCCCATATTAAAGCGCTAAAAGGATGTTGACTATGTCAAACCAAGAAGCAATCTCAGAAGACATAATTTACGCAGTAGATGATAAACCAGGGCTGACCGAATCTTTTTTTGCTGCCCTGCAACATGTACTGGCAAGTTTTGTAGGTATTATTACGCCCACGCTTATTATTGGTGGCGTGTTGGGGCTTGGTAGCGAAATACCGTATTTAATTAGTATGGCGTTGTTTGTATCGGGGGTTGGTACATTTATTCAGGCTCGCCGTGTGGGGCCAATTGGCTCAGGGCTTATTTGCGTACAAGGCACCAGCTTTGCGTTTTTAGGCACTATTTTGGCAACCGGTTTTACCGTAAAAGCCACTGGAGGCGGAAACGATGAAGTACTTGCCACCATTTTTGCGGTGTGTTTTTTAGCAGCCTTTGTAGAGATATTTATTAGCTTTTTTATAGAAAAGCTTGGCAAAGTAATTAAGCCTGTAGTGACCGGTGTGGTGATCACCACCATTGGGGTTTACCTCATTAAAGTAGGTATGACCGACATAGGCGGCGGGCAATGGTTATTAACTAATATGCCTGAAAAGTTTGCCTCGCCAAGCAACTTAATTGTGGGTTTTTCGGTGGTGGCGCTGGTGGTATTACTAAATGCTAGCAAAAATCAGTGGGTAAGGCTTACCGCTGTAGTCGTTGCCATGTTAGTAGGCTGGTTACTTGCTCTTATTTTAGGTATAGCCAAATTTAAAATGGGCGAATTTGATTTAATCGCCATGCCATTACCATTCAAATATGGCTTTAATGTTGATTTTGGCGCCATGATTGCCTTTAGCTTTTTATACCTAATTACCGCCATTGAATCCACAGGCGATATAACCGCAAATTGTGCGGTGTCTAAATTACCGGTAAAAGGCGCAAGCTATTTAGCGCGTATACGCGGCGGTATTTTAGGCGATGGGGTTAACTCAATGATTGCTGCCGCATTTAATACGTTTCCTAATACCACTTTTAGCCAAAATAACGGCGTTATTCAGTTAACCGGTGTAGCAAGTAGATACATTGGCCTGTGGATTGGTGTAATTTTGATTATTTTAGGGTTATTTCCGGTGATTGGTGCCGTGCTACAAAATATTCCTAAACCAGTGCTAGGTGGTGCAACGCTTGTCATGTTTGGCACAGTAGCAGCCGCAGGAGTAAAAATTCTTGCAAGCGAAAAAATAAATCGTCGTAGCTTACTTATTATTGCGGTGAGCTTAGGTATGGGGCTAGGGGTTAGCTTTGTGCCCGAAATGTTTATAAATGCGCCTAAGTTGGTAACCGCTATTTTTGGCAGCGCTGTAACGGTATCGGGTTTAACCGCCATCGTTATGACACTTGTTTTACCAGAAAATTATTCAGCAAGTACAGATCATCTTAACTAGACTAATAAAATTATAACAAAGGGATTAACAATGAAAATTACAACAATTAAAAAATTAGCCTTAGTCAGTGCTATCGCGGTGTGTTCAAGTAGTGTGTCGGCAAAAGAGCTGTGGTCAGATTTTAGTATAACCGCCATGACCGGCGCCGATTACCTCGAGCCGTTCTCGGGGGAGGAAGATGACAGAAGCGTAGTAACCATTGAGCATGCATCGGGGCATACATGGGGCGGTACCTTCTTTTTTATGGATAGATTAAGTAACCCCGATGAAGTATACGGAGAGCTAAACATAAACCCAACGCTGTACAAGCCACAAAATAGCTTTGTTAAAGAGGTATTTTTAGGCCTACAAACAGAATATGGCTCGGGCGATACCGATCAAAATAACTACTTATTAGGTGGCGGCGTATCGTTAGATGTACCAGGGTTCCAATATTTTAATGTGGCTTATTACCGTCGTTTTCAGGACGATATTGGCATAGAGCGTGAAGATAACAACCAAATAACCGTAACGTGGGGCTATAACAAGGGTAACTTTAGATACGATGGCTTTTTAGATATTGTTGACAGTACCGACACTATGTTTGGTAAAAGCGAAGGCGGTTTTAACTTTACCTCACAACTTAAATACAACATTGCTCCTATGCTTGGCCTAGACACAGGTCGCCTTGATGTAGGTATAGAATACGTATATTGGAAAAATAAGTTTGGTGTAGATGGTCAAACAGAGCACAATCCAAACCTAATGGTTAAATGGCATTTTTAAAACTTTAAGCGTTACAGAATACAAAAAAGGCTGCTAGTTAATGCAGCCTATTTTGTACATTAAACGCAATAAAATTGGTTTATTGTTAATAATGACACTGCAGTAACCTATGGCTTAATCGGTTAAGTTTTATTGTGGATTAATGAAATGTTAATTGCTGAGTGTATTGATAATTGTTATCATTACGTAAAATAACTAATTAAATACCCCGTAATGACTCTGAAAAACACTTTAGCTCTGCCTCTAATTGCTGTCGCGCCATTTTACACTTTGGCTAACGCTAACAATGATATAGAAACAATAGTAGTGACCGCCTCTGGCTTTGAGCAAACCTTAGCGCAAGCGCCAGCTTCTATTACTTTAATTAGCAAAAAGCAGCTAGAAAACCGCGCTTATAAAGACTTAACCGATGCACTTAACGATGTTGCAGGGGTTACGGTTACCGGTGGTGGCTCGCGACAAGATATAAGCGTGCGTGGCATGCCAGCGCAGTACACTGCTATTTTGGTAGACGGTAAAAAGCAGTCAGGGCGTGAATCACAACCAAGCGGCAGCGGTGGCTTTGAGCAAGATTGGCTGCCACCACTAGATGCTATTGAACGTATTGAAGTTGTGCGTGGACCTATGTCTACGTTGTATGGGTCGGATGCAATTGGCGGCGTTATTAATGTTATAACCCGTAAAAATTACGACAATTGGCATGCTAATGTTCGCCTAGAAACCACACAGCAAGAAAACAGTAATTCGGGTGATGAATACCAAGGGCAAATATATGCAGCGGGGCCATTAATAAAAGATTTATTAAGCGTTAACCTTTCGGCTCTTTACCAAGAGCGTGAAGAAGATGCAATTGAGCGCGGTTACGGTGAAAAAGAGCTGACAAGCTACAGTGGTACACTGCATTTAACAGCCACGCAGCACGATGTGATATCGCTTGAATACAGCGAACACGATCAAAAACGTATTTCTACATCGGGGCTATCGTTACCTAGTCGAAATAGCTCTAGCGAAACGAACAATAATCGCAGCACGTGGTCGTTAGCACATAAAGGTAGCTATAGTTGGGGCGCTGCGCATTCGTATATTCAACAAGAGTCGGTTGAAAACGAAGGCCGTGAAATAACCATCGAAAATACCTTAGCAAATACGCAGTGGTCAATTGCACTTGAAAACCACCATGTAACATTAGGCGGCGCATTTGAACAAGAAAAGCTTGATGACAAAACAACAAACGCAGCCACTATTACTAAAATAGATAACAAACAATGGTCGCTATTTGCTGAAGATGAGTGGAGCTTACACCCCGATTTTACCATTACCACGGGTTTACGAGTTGATGATAACGAGCAGTTTGATTCGCACTTGAGTCCACGCCTATACGGAGTTTGGAATATTAATGAGGCATGGACCTTTAAATCGGGCGTAGCTACCGGTTACAGAGCGCCAGATTTACGCGAGCTTAGCCCTAATTGGATCCAAAGCAGCCGCGGTGGCGACTTATATGGAAATGCTGACCTAGAGCCCGAAACATCCGTCAGTAAAGAAGCGGCTGTGTATTATGCTAACAGTGATTTTCAAACTAATATCACGGTTTTTCATAATAGCTTTGAAGACAAAATTAACACCGTTTTATGTCCTATCACAGTGTGTGGTGATGAAACCGACCGCTATAACATCAATATTGATAAAGCGGTGACTTATGGGGCTGAGCTAAATATAGAAACAATGTTAAGTGCAGATATTACCCTTGCAACTAGCTACAGCTATACGTTTTCTGAGCAACGCAGTGGCGACAATAAAGGCCAGCCACTTACGCAAATACCTAAACATTTAGCAACGCTAAATATTAACTGGGATGTAAGCGATAACATTAATACGTGGGCACGTGCTAATTACCGCGGTAAAGAAACCGAAGCAGCCTCTATAACTAGCCGTTTAACCTCAGCCCCTTCTATTGCAACAGCAGATATAGGCAGTGCGTGGCAAGTAAACGGTAACGTTAAAGTTATGTTTGGTATTTACAATATATTTGATAAAGCAACCAGCTACGATGAATACGGCTATGTAGAAGATGGCCGACGCTACTGGCTAGCTATAGATACAAAACTATAAGGGGTGTTTATGCCAAAATTTATATTCTCTGCTGTGGTACTCAGCTTTTTAGCTACGCACCCAGCTATTGCGCAAAATACACAATTAACAGCGCAAGATTACGTCGAAAAAGGAATGCAGTACGCTGATGAGTTTCCGGGGTTAACAAGCCTATGCGATATACAAAACCCGTTACGTGATTTAACAAAGCGTGTTCGCACTAATAATGAAGGTAAAAAGCGCAGTAAAAAGTTGGGTAGTAAACGGCGCTCATCAACGATTGAACCTACACAAGTGTTTGACAACCTTTATTATGTAGGTACTGGTGGAGTGGCAAGTTGGGTAGTTAAAACATCACAAGGGCTTATTGTTATTGATGTGCTAAATAACAACGAACAAGCTAAAAATTACATTGAAAAAGGTTTGCTCACACTAGGCTTAAACCCCGAAGATATTAAGTATTTAATTATTAGCCATGGGCATGGTGATCATTACGGTGGGCAAGAGTACTTAGTTAATAAATACAAACCGCGTGTTGTAATGAGTCAGGTTGAGTGGCGACGCTTAGAACAACCAAAGCTTGATTTTGAAAGCCCACGTTGGGGCAAACGGCCAACAAGAGATATAAGCACAAAAAAGGCAGATACAATTACGCTTGGCGATACTAGCATTGGCGTTCATTTAACGCCTGGACACACCCCTGGCACTATTTCGTTGTTGTTCCCAGTATACGATAACGGCAAAAAACATATGCTAAGCCTGTGGGGAGGGACTGGGCTAAACTATGGGCCTGATATTGAGCGAATTAGCGCTTACAGTGTCGCCGCTAAACGTTTTGGCAATCTGGCAATGCAAGCCGGTGTAGATGTGTTTATATCAAATCACCCTAAACGCGATGGTTCGTTTGAGCGCATAAAGCAACTTAAAAATAGAGCCCCCGAGGCGGCGCATCCATTTGTAATAGGTCAAGAGCAAGCCTCGCATGGTTTTTCTATGTTGAGCGATTGCACTTACGCGCAGGTTTTAAAAATTAAAGGAGAGTAAGGCACTTATTTGCAAAAGTTTTTAATATTAGGGGTTAACCATTTAACCAATGTGTTGTAATTTGGAGTATCTATATTTACTTTTAACGCCAGATTAAAAGGAAGAATGATGAAACCCCTCATTTTAATTTTATGCTTGTTTATAAGCTGCTCAGTGTGGGCCGAAACTACTAAAAATATGCCCGTAGCAATAAACTGGTTACAGTTAATTGATGCGGGTGAATACACAAAAAGTTGGCAACAAGCCGATGCGTTATTTAAATCGCAATTAAGTAAAGCAAACTGGAAAAGCGCCCTAAACACAGTGCGTGCGCCACTAGGTAAAGTGGCTACGCGAGAACAAATAAGTGCTAATGCTTACTCATCTTTACCTGGTGCCCCGCAAGGTGAATACCTTATTGTGCAATTTAAAACGCAATTTTCAGCAAGGCTTGCGGTTGAAACCCTTACATTAAGTAAAAGCAGTGGGCAATGGCGCGCGGTTGGCTATTTTATTAAATAACCAGCGTTCAATACCAATCCGTAATAATACATAATGATTTTCAGGGGCTAAACGTGTCGCAATGCAGGAGCAATTGCCGAGAACAACTAAATAGCGAATTTTTTGCCTTGCTATCATCACGTTTACCCATCCTCAAAATAGATCACTTAATTATGCGGATTGGTATAAGTTAAAAAACTATTTTGCGTATTTATTAATATTAGAAAAAGCCATTAACACATCGCGGGCATAATTAAGCCGCGGGTGAGCAAGCGCCCCTTTACGCCACGCTAAGTACAAATTGTTTTCCGGCCCTTGCGGACCAAGTTTAATTAATCTACCCGATTGAATATCGTCATGACATATATAATCAGGCAGCACGGTATAGCCTACACCGGTTCTTACTATGCCAGCGAGCGCGCGTATGTCGGGGCAGCGAGCAATTATTTTTGACGTACAGCTTTGCTTAAATACAATATCAAAATACTGGCGTATAAGCGGTAATTGACTGTCGTAACTAACCACCGGCAGCGTATTTAAAAGTGCTGGCGTAATGGTCTGCCCCTCTAAGCTTTGCGCTAATAAACGGTGCGCCACCAGTACTAGCTCTTCGCTGTCGAGCACTTCAAAGTCGTAAATTTTGTTATCGGGCAGGGAGGCTGTAATAGCCATATCGGCAACGCCGGTGTCGAGCGCTGAATAAATTTGCTCACGATTACCGGGCAGCACGACCACATCAACATTGCCTGCTTGTAACAAATTTGCCAGCTGTGCAGAGGCAACATAACTAATATATTCGGCGGGCCCGGCTAGTGTAATCGTTCCGCTCACATCGTTTGAACGGGTGCGTACCGAGGCGACTTTTTGCTCTATAGCATCAAGGTGATTTGCCACTTGGCCTGCTAAATCGTGGGCGGCATTACTTGGTTCTACGCCTCGGTGACGCCGCTCAAATAACGATTTACCTACCACCGACTCCATTGTTTGTATATGCGCGGTTGCAGCTGGTTGCGACAGCCCCAAATTTTTAGCAGCCCGAGAGATGTTTTTACAACGATATACCTCAACAAAGGTGCGTAATTGTACAAAATAAGACATAAAACATTAGGTATCAGAAATCCGATGGGTAAAGCAAGATTAACTGAATTCTAGTTATTGTAAAGTGCGCGTACACTTGCGCTCGTTCAGTTAGACATTAACCGTTTTCATATTTAATTTATAAAATAGGTAATTAATTACTTGAAAGTTAACTATTAATTCCCATTTTATAAAGCAATGAGCACCAGGGGCTGAGCCCCGTAACCAAGTAGAGTACAAATATGTTAAATTTTGCATTTAAAAACCGCACCGAGATTTTATTCGGCAAAGATCAAATTAATGAGATCGCAAGCCGCGTACCAAGCCAAGGCAAGGTCATGTTTTTATACGGTGGCGGTTCGATCAAAAAGAACGGCGTATATGACGATGTAGTAAATGCACTTGAAGGTGTGGACTTTGTGGAGTTTTCGGGAGTTGAGCCAAACCCAACTTACGAAACACTTTCAAAAGCTGTAGAAATTGTGAAAGAGCAAAACGTTAGCTTTATATTAGCTGTAGGCGGCGGTAGTGTTATCGACGGCGCTAAATACGTAGCGGCAGCAGCAAAATACGAAGGCGACGGCTGGGATATTTTAGTTAATGGCGCAGAAGTAAAAAGTGCATTACCTATTGGCGCGGTATTAACGCTTCCGGCTACTGGCTCAGAAAGCAACGGTAACTCAGTTGTTACCCGTAAAGAAACCCAGCAAAAACGTGCCTTTGGTACGCCAATTGTACAACCGCAATTTGCCGTGCTTGATCCTACGTATACATTCTCACTGCCAACTCGCCAAATTTCTAACGGTGTAGTTGATGCGTTTGTACATGTTATTGAGCAATACTTAACGTACCCAGTTAATGCGCCACTGCAAGACCGTTTTGCAGAAGGCATTTTATCTACGCTAATTGAGCAAGGCCCTAAAGCCCTTGAAAACCCAGAAGATTACGATGTTCGTGCAAACGTAATGTGGTCGGCAACGATGGCACTAAATGGCTTAATTGGCCAAGGCGTACCGCAAGATTGGTCTACGCACATGATTGGCCACGAGCTAACAGCGCTTTATAGCTTAGATCACGCTGTAACACTTGCAATTGTATTACCGCCGCTTATGTTTGTTCAGCAAGAGCAAAAACGGGCTAAAATTATTCAGTTAGGTGAGCGTGTATTTGGCCTTGATATGCAAGACAAAAACGAGCTGATTGATGCAACCATTAAACATACTCAAGACTTTTTTGAGCAAATGGGCATTAAAACAAAACTTGGCGATTACGACCTAGGTGAAGACGCGGTTGAAGCCGTTGCCAACAACCTTGAGCGTAACGGCATGACAGCCCTTGGCGAACATGGCGATATTGACATAGCTAAAGCGAAGAAAATTTTAAGCCTAGCGCTTTAATTTAATTGTTTTTTGAATGGCGCTTTTTAGCGCCATTTTTTATGCTCAAAAAGCTAAAAGCTAAAAGCTAAAAGCTAAAAGCTAAAGGCTAAATGGTGCAATTAACTAAGCTAGTTTATTATTTAACTCTACAACACAGCTAACAGGGACTTACCATGCGCGGCTTGTTATTATTTATTGGTTACTCATCTTATATTGGCAGTGTGGGCGATGGCCTGCTTGGCTTGCATGCACTATGGGTTTTAATCAGTAATAATTTAGCATTTTTGAGCTTATCGCTTAATGACTTTTTAGCGCAGTATGTAGGGTTTATACCAATCCACTTAATTAAGTGATCTATTTTGAGGATAGATAAACGTGTTGATACGCAGATAGCGACACGTTTAGCCCCTAAAAATGATTAAGTATTATTGCGGGTTGGTATTAGATATTGGGTGAAGCAGGTTGCTTTTTATGTCATGCCGCAAAGCTTTGCTAATTGGTTATTCGGCATTCCAGCCGTTATTTACTTTCCCGTACGTATACTAATGAGCCTAATAATTGGCTGGTGGGCACTAAAAAAGGCAGCTCAACTAAAAGCTGAAAGATACTAAAAGTGGTTACATATAAAAAATTCGACATACTCTTTCTTGACGGTGTCGCAGGGCTACTTGCAGGTTTAACGTTGTTTAGTTTTCAAGGATGGTTTCACGAAGTTTATTCTTTACCTCTATATGTCCTTCAATTTATTACAGCAGCTAATATGCTTTATGGTGCGCTGGCATTATTGTTGGCTTCTAAAAGAAAAAGAAGCTTTTTGATCATTAAATTATTAGCTTTAGCTAACACATTTTGGACATTGATTTGCATCTGTTTCATTTTTATATACCTAGATTCTGCAAGTTGGAAGGGTATAAGCCTATTAATTTTAGAGTCTCTTTTTGTTGGCTATTTAGCTTATTATGAATGGGTTAATCGCAATAATTTAATTTACAGTCCTACTTATAAAAAATGTGTAAAAACTACTCACTTTTAAAATAATTACCTTTTTAAATATCGCATATCACAATAACCCATCATTAATTTCATCAAAAGTTTATTAACCCATTGTTTTTAAATGTACTTTCAATCCTCGTTTTTGGCTTTTGCTAATTACATCTGGCATATAAATTGATACACCAAAGTATAAAATTTAAAAGGGAATGCACATGACTGCTGAATACTTTATGGTGCTGGGGCTGCTCGGAGTGGCTTTTTTTTCGGTTGCAGGAGCACTGCTAGGCTACGAAAAAAACATAAGTGGTTTTGGGGTGGTAGTGGTGGCTACTGTCACAGCGCTTGGCGGCGGTACTCTCAGAGACATTTTGCTAAATAAGCCTGTATTTTGGATTGCTACGCCCGAATATTTATACTCAACTTACGCCGCCATTGTGGCCACAATATTATTTGTACGTTACTTGCCTCATGTAAATAACTCTTATTTTTTATTCGTCGATGCCATAGGCATGGGTCTGTTTAATATTATGGGGATCGAAAAAGCGCTGATTAGCGGCACAGGTATGTTAATCGCCATTACTATGGGTGTAACAACCGGTATTTTTGGTGGGCTTATACGCGATGTAATTTGTCGTGAGTTGCCCTCGGTTATGCGAAACGAACCTTATGCCTCAGCGTGTTTAATTGGTGGCCTTGTATATGCAGCGTTGTTTACTTTAAGTATTGATTATATTTGGTGTATTTTAGGCTCATTGTTTTCTACGGTATTTTTAAGGCTAGGCTCGCTTAAATGGGGCTGGCACCTAACCATTTTCAGAAAAAAAGATTTTAAAAATCAAAGTGATTAGGTTTTAAGGCGGGAGTTATTAATTGGCTGAGTTTGCATATGGTACTCATAGTTATCTTCCCCAGTGATCTTAAAGCCTAGTCGAGTATAAAGTGCTTTAGCAGGGTTGTTTTTAAGTACTGTTAGTTTGATAGGCTTTAACTTTGCAGTTTTAATTACTTGCTCAATAACGCCTCTGCCGTAGCCTTTATTTTGATGGTTGGGGTGTATTTGTAATTGCATTATTTCAATGTGGCTACCCGCTATTTTGTACTTTAGCGTACCTATAGTATCACCATTAAACTGTATGAGATGAGAGCAATCGTATTGCTCGTCAACCCTTTCATTATGCTGTTGCTCAGTTAAAAATAAGCCGGCCACCTCAAGGTGCTCTACCATAGTAAGTTTTCTAAGACATAATTAATAACCTGAGCCTTGGCTAATAAATCTATCTCAAGCAGCTATTTTTAGCGCTAACTGCGTTGAATCTACTTGCAATAGGCTAGCTATTGACGCGCAAATTCGCCTTGTTTTCACTTAAAATTTCTAGCTAGAGAAAACAGACCCAGTAACATTACTAACCAACTATATCTAAATCTCTTAACCAAAGCTCAGGTTAAACCTCTTTTCGGGCGTGGCTTTTGTAAACGTAAAAACCAAAATGTCCTTCCTTGTATTTAAAAAATTTAACTTTAGTTGAATCACTTTCTGTAAAAATTAGGTCTTTATTAGCCATTACAGATTTAATGGGCACACAATGAACATAACACACACAAATAACGCACTCACCTTTTTACTTACACTCAGCTTTGCATTACTTGGTGTATCGTTTGCTTTAGGTGCAAACCCAAACACACTCTCAGCTACCTTTAGTTTTTATGAACTTGATACCTTACTCAGTAACAATACATTAGGTTTGCTCACAGGCAGCGCGATGATTGCGTTGGCAGTCACCACCTTAGCTGCGCATTTAAAATTAATAAAGCCTGTACCTGCAGTTATACTCGCATTAGTTGTTAGCATAGTGCCTTTACTTACCTTATTTGCCAGTAACCGCTGGATGGCACAGTTAGGCGGCTTTCCAATTATTGGCAGTGGGCAAGGCATAATTAAATACTTTGCTGTTATCCCTTTGTATTTATTTTTGTTTTATAAAAATAAGCTTACTGACAAACAACACGTACTTTTAAACTTTATACCGGTTGCTATGGTTTTATTGTGGATTGGCGGCATGAAATTTTATGAGTTTGAAGCCAAAGCTATTGTAGGCCTAGTAGAAACCTCACCGTTTATGTCGTGGTTATACACGGTATTTAGCGTACAAGGCGCATCAAATATCATTGGTGGGTTTGATGTATTATTTGCAGTACTACTTGGTGCAGGCATTTTACTTAACAATAAAAAGCTTATTATTGTTAGTGGCTTAGCGTGTTTAAGTGTATTTTTAATGACCCAAACATTTTTAATTACCGCAAACGGCGCGTTTAGCTCAAGCACGTTATTAGAGCGTTTAGGGCAATTTGTAATTAAAGATTTATGGTATGTAGGTAACTTAATTGTTATTGCCACTTTAATGCTACTTAAACCTGCTAAATAATATATAAAGAGGACGTTATGATCAGTTGCAACCATTACGATTACATCGAAATTGCCTGTATGCACCATTTAAGCGTTGAGCTTATTTTAAAAAATGGCGATGGTGTATGTGGTGTAGCAACTGATACAAAACGCAATGCACTCAAACAAGAGTGCATTGCCATTAACGTAAATGGCGAGCTAAAGCTTATTGTGCTCACTACAATTAATCTACTTAAAGCACGTAAGAGTAATCCTTACTTTGATCATGTGAACTTTGATGTAAAGTAAATCACTAACCAATTCGTTTTATCATAAACACTCCAGCGGGCCTGTTTCATCATTATGTTAAGGCTCGCTTATCTAGCCAATGCTTTAACTCATACGGCTAAATGTACAAAGGCAAAATTTACCTTTAGAGTAAACTGTGCATATAAACAGCTATTGTGACGTTGTCCAATAACATTATTAAAAGTCGTTTTGGGGCAACATAACAAAGGCTTTTTCACTCCTGTCTAATTGCTTGTTTACATTACAGTTATTTAGTGGAATTATTGAGCAATGTAATATGCGCCGTTTTAGGCGTTATAACCCCCCAAAGTGGTGTTCAATAAACTGTTAGGCATCAAGGAGATACCGTGAGTAATAATGAAGAACTTAAAGGGCTGTCCGGTTGGCTTATATTAGTTGGTATTGGAGTCGTAATGGGCCCAATCAGGCTCTTTGCTACAACCTTTCCTTTATTCCAACCAATATTCAGTGATGGTACGTGGGAAGCTTTAACGACCGTTGGCTCGGAAGCATACAGTCCATTTTGGGCTCCACTTATAATTGGTGAAATTGTATATAACGTAGCAATGTTTGCTGCCCTAATATATTTAGCATTTCTATTTTTCTCCAAGAACTATAGGTTTCCCTTCACTTACATCTTAATAGTGGTGATTTCATTGATTTTTATACCCTTAGACTCATGGCTAGTACAGTTTGCCATGCCTGATGAGCCCATTTGGGACCCAGAAACAGCTAAAGAATTTTTCAGAGTTCTGATAGGCGGAATAATCTGGGTACCGTATTTGCTTTTATCTAAAAGGGTTAAGGCAACCTTCGTTGAAAAAATGCCTAACAAATCAAGTCATCAGGACGCCAGCGAAGCTTGAGGCGTTAGCATTCAAATCTACAGTCTAATTATATTACTAGAGAATTATTGTGAAATACTCTAGGATTTTACTCTTTTCAGTAGGCTTGTATTTATTACTAATTGCTTTATCAACAATAGCAACACAGATTGTTGGCTTTGATGAAATGGTTAAAAGTATATTATACACTTCTACCCATTACGCCATCGGGTTTGGAACCTCTTTAATTGTTTATTGTTACTTAGGGTACAAGCAAACGGTGAGCCCCTATAAACACGCCTTTTTAGTTGCGGCTGTTTATTGGTTTATTAACTTAAGTGTCGGTGCCTTACTATCTATTTTGATAGAAATATCAATGGAGCCTTTAATATATTTGATTCCAGCTTTGCTGCATGTCATTGCTGTTTTATTAGGGACGCTACTTGGTATTCAAGTACGTAGTAAAAAATTTAGCGTAATAAAAAAATGAAAAGCAGAACCTAAACAGCTGGTTTGTCTCCTGTATAGCTAATTTATGCCAACAACTTATTGTTTAGCAAAGCATTTTATATTCCTCCATCATCATTATTTAAGGATGACTTATGAATAACACAAAAGTGGTTTTAATAACGGGCGGAGGTCGAGGTATTGGTGCTGCTACATCTAAATTATTTGCATCAAAAGGGTATGCGGTTTGTATCAATTACAAGTCTAATCTAGCTTCGGCCGAAGCTGTCGCAAGCGATATTAGGGCTGCAGGTAATCGTTGTATTACAGTCCAAGCAGATGTTTCGGTTGAGAATGATGTGCTAAGGCTGTTTAAAAAAATTGATGCCGAGCTAGGTCCTTTATCAGTACTTGTTAATAACGCTGGTATTTTACGTAAGCAGTCGCGTTTGGAGGATTTAACAGCTGAAAGAATTAATACTATTTTAGCAAACAACGTGACTAGTTACTTCTTGTGCTGTCGAGAGGCCATAAAGCGTATGTCTACACGCCATGGCGGAAAAGGTGGCGTTATTGTAAACGTTTCATCGGGGGCATCTCGTTCAGGTTCACCGAATGAATATATTGATTATGCTGCCTCAAAAGGGGCTATAGATACACTCACTAAAGGTTTATCTCTAGAGGTTGCCTGTGAAGGAATTAGAGTTAATTGTGTGCGTCCTGGGCTAATTAATACGCAAATGCACGCTGATGGTGGTGAACCTGAAAGAGTAGAAAGGTTAAAGGAGCTTATTCCTCTTAAGCGTGGAGGTGAACCTGAGGAGGTGGCCGAAGCTATTT
Source organism: Pseudoalteromonas sp. P1-11 (assembly GCF_001399995.1). NCBI lineage: Bacteria > Pseudomonadati > Pseudomonadota > Gammaproteobacteria > Alteromonadales > Pseudoalteromonadaceae > Pseudoalteromonas > Pseudoalteromonas sp. P1-11. Next base: position 21,733 of record NZ_LJSP01000014.1, on the reverse strand, counting down.
ATTGGCTTTCATCAGCAAAGTCATCGTTTTCGACAGGGAATTTTTTAGACTTATGTGGTGGCCTTTAATACATAGCAAACCAATGTAATGGCAATTCCTCACGCTTAACACTTTTAAGTGGGTGTTGTTAAAAAAGGATTGAATATGCTACTCGACTTCTCAGTTCTTGTTCACAAGCCTGCATTAATCAGGTAGTTATACTAAGCGTAGCAGCGACGCACAGATCAGTATTTCGATTTTAAAGCACTAACTGGCTTTAACTAAGTAAAAGCTATATCAGCCGCATTTATTAAATACAGCTATTCAAACACAACTATTCAAACACAACTATTCAAACGCAGCTATTCAAACACAATCTTCCCTAAAGACAGCTATTCAAACACAATCTCCCCCAAACACAGCTAAGCATAGAAGCTTCGCCAAATAACGTTATTTTAGTAAACGCGAGTTCATATTGCGGTGTGTAATATCTTTACAAGCATTTTAAGTTAGGCGTTCGTACTGGGCGCTTATTTTTAGACTCCCTTTATTAGAGATACTTTTTATGAAGTTAAAGTTATTTATTGCCGCTATTATTGCCTCCTCTGTGTCGTTACACGCGGCGCAAGCACAAGCAAGTGCTAAGTTTACTTTTGAAGATTTAAAAGCAATGGCAAAAGCCTCTGCCAAAAAGCCTTATACGCCTGTGGAAGTGCCAGCCCCTGAGCTTATTGATAAAATCACCTATGACGAACATTGGAAAATACGCTTTAAAGAAGATGAAACCCTCTACCCAAATGGCAAAAAGGCACCGGTGCAATTATTTTACCCTGGGCGATATTTTCCTGAACCGGTAAGTATTTTCATCAGAGATGATAAAAACAACGTTAAAGAACTGCCTTTTAATAATGCACTTTTTGATATGCCTGACGATAGCCCTGCCCACGACCTGCCAGAAGGGTTTGGGTTTGCAGGCTTTAGAATTATGCGCCCTGATATAAAACCAGATTGGATATCGTTTTTGGGGGCGTCTTATTTTAGAACTGATGGCCCTCAGGGGCAATATGGGTTGTCGGCTCGCGGTATTGCAATTAATACCGGTATGAGTGAGCCAGAAGAATTTCCACGCTTTTCGGCATTTTGGCTAGGCCCTGCAGAAAATAAAGGTGAGAGCATGTCTGTGTGGGCATTACTTGAGGGGCCCTCTGTTACAGGTGCTTATCGGTTTGGTTTGAGTAAAGACAACAAAGAGGCCAAAGGGCATGTTACCTCTGTAAGTGCTAATTTGTATATGCGCGCCGATGTAGAGCGCTTAGGTATAGCGCCGCTAACCAGCATGTATTGGTACTCAGAAAAAGATAAAACGGTAGCGAAAGACTGGCGCCCAGAAATTCACGACAGCGATGGCTTAGCGATTCATACTGGGTCGGGCCAGTATATTTGGCGACCGTTAAATAATCCGCAGTCGGTGTCGACCAATAGCTTTATTGATGAAAACCCTAAAGGCTTTGGCTTAATCCAAAGAGACCGTGACTTTAATAACTACCAAGACGACGGCGTGTTTTACAATAAGCGTTCATCAGCGTGGATCAAGCCTACGGGCGATTGGGGGAGAGGCGCTGTGCAGCTAATCGAAATCCCAACTAAAGATGAAACGTTTGATAACATTGTTGCCTATTGGGTGCCTGAAAAAGAGGTACGTAAAGGCGATGAGTTTACCTTTTCTTATGATATTGAGTGGCGTCCACTCGATCCAAAATCAAAAAACCTAGCAAGTGTTGTTAATACTCGCCAAGGGCAGGGCGGAATTCCTGGCCAGCCAATTCCTGAGGGCGTAAACAAAATGGTGATTGATTTTGAAGGCCCAGTATTTAAAGGCCTAGATAGAGAAAGTGGCATAAAGCCTATTGTTGAAGCCAGTAACGGCGAAATACTGGAGCCAATTGGTGCTTACCCAATAGTGGGGACCAACCAATGGCGATTAGCGTTTGACTACAAACAGAGCAATAACGACCCCGTAAGCATACGCGCGTATTTGGTTGATAAAAGCGAAGAGGCGATAACCGAAACATGGGTAAGTGATGCAAAGGTAACGATTGAGTAACTATAAAAATTAAAGCGGGTGGCCCTATAATTAGTTTTATGTAGCCACCCGAATAACTACAAAATAAATGTTTTTAGCGAGGGTTAGCTAAAGCAATTTTCTTATTTCAATATACATCTAATGCTTAGTTATAAATTTAACATGCTTGGCTAACTACTTGGTGAATTTAGCTATTTTAAGCTGCTCCTACTTGTTTTTAAGTTTGCTTGTGTGAATAATAAACATTCGCTCAGAACAATAATAAAAGTAATTAAATTAAGGATGAATATGAAACTTTACCCGTACTCAACAATTAAAACAGAAAACCTTAAGGGCCTGCTTATCGCTTCTAGAGTGCTTGGGTTTTTGAGTTACATACTGTTTTTTATAGCTATTTGCATTGGTTTATTTGGTGTTTTTTCTAACCTTGGCGCACCTAAAGATTTAGGGAATGGAATAGTTATGTCTGCACCAAATGCCGGTTTACCTGTGATGATAATGTCAATTTGGGGTGCAGTTTCTGCAGTTTGTATTTTAGCTTTTAGTGGCTTATGTGCAGCTGTTGTATCATGCGAATACAAATATACAAAGTCGGTTTAGCTATATACCGGCGTATTTAGATAGTAAAGACGGGGCTTCTACTATCTAAATATTTATTTGTAAGACTAGGTTAACTACCGCGAACAAATCTAAGTTTTTTGTTCTTCTTTCTTATCTCAATAGCCTGGTATTCGTTTTAATAATAATACAAAAGCAAATCTACCTTAGCCTTTAATACATCCAAACTGTAGCTAATTTACCTTGATAAACCCTAATTTATAGTTAAAATGGCCGGCTTATTTAACGAATGTACCTACTTTATTACTGACATAGTAATAAAAGCTGCATTAATAGATGTAAATACTAAGCGTGCGATTTTAAGGCGTGTTATTTACCTCGTTTTATACCAATCCTCAAAACAGGTTACTTAATTAAGCGAATTGGTATTTGTAAATTTACGTTAGGACGAAAATTGGTTTGATCTCATTGAACGACGATTTAATTGTAGGTAAAGGGGCGCATAGAACGTGTTACATGCACCCTGAGGCACATAATTTATGTATAAAAGTAAGCCATGAAGGGTTTTCGCAGGAGCAAGATCAAGAGCTGGCTTATTATAAGCGACTTAGTAACCGAAACATTCAGTGGCAGTTGTTAGCGCGATACCATGGTGCGGTACACACCAATATTGGCACAGGGTATGTGTTTGATTTAGTGATTGATGCAAATAATCAGCCGGCTAAAACGCTAGAATATTATTTAAATCAGCCAAATAGTGAAGCCTTAGCCGAGCCACTATTAAATTTAAAAGATTATTTATTGCACAATTTAGTGATCACCAAAGAAATAAAACCACGCAATATAGCGTGTGTTAATAATAACGGCACCATTGAGCGGTGTGTTGTTGTTGATGATATTGGTAATACTGAGTTTTTTCCTATTAGTAATTACGTGAGCTCATCGGCTAAGCGTAAAATAAATAGAAAATGGCAGCGCTTTGAAGCGAGTTTAAATGAGCTTGGCTTAAGCCTTAATTAAGTTTTAAACTCCGACTTTAAATACTGGCTTTAATTAATAACCACAGCCCCGTTTAATACGCAGGGCTAAGCTAACAACACATAGCCTACCCTGCGGATGCACAACCGTTAGTTACTTTTCTAACTCTTTTACATACAGCATGAGCGCGCTGTACATTACGCTAAGGGCTTTTGTTACATCCTCATCAATAACAGCTTCTGCGGGGTGATGGCTTATCCCGCCAGGGCTGCGTATAAATAGCATGCCCACAGGGCAAATAGGGGCAATAGCCATGGCATCGTGCCCAGCGCCAGAGGCAAGTGAAGGCGAGGCTTGGTTATTCAATTTACAGGCACTGCTAAACAATTGTTGAATTTGAGTGTCGCACGCTACGGCGTCGGCCGCATGTGTCCATTGCCAATCAAGCGTTAAATTACGCGATGTTGCAATTTGATCGGCGCGGGTATGTATTGCATTAAGTAATACTGCTAGATCGGCATCATTTTGTGCGCGTGCATCTAGGCTTATAGTCGTTTTACCGGCAATAACATTTGTAGCGCCTGGGCGAGCATGAATTTGCCCTACGGTGGCGACTTCACCATTACTCGCGTTTTTTGCTAGCTGCTCTATGGCAAGGGTAAGCTCGGCGCAGCCAACTAACGAATCTTGGCGTAAGTTCATTGGCGTAGTGCCGGCATGGCCGCTTTGGCCTGTTAGGGTGATCATAGCGCGTTTGGCGCCAGCAATAGCGGTTACTACGCCTAGCGCCTGGTTTACCGATTCAAGCACTGGGCCTTGCTCAATGTGGGTTTCCCAATAACCGAGTAATTCGTTTTTGTTAAGGGCGGCTTTAGCGTAATCATCAGGGTTTAGGCCAAAATCAAGCATGGCTTGGCGCATGCTAATGCCGTTTGTATCTTGTATATTTAACCACTGGGGGTCAAACTCGTTCGCCAGTGCTTTTGAGCCAATTAACGTGGTGGCAAAGCGGGTGCCTTCTTCATCACAAAAGCCCACTACATCTAAATGAAATGGTAAATCAAGCTTAAGCGTGTGTGCAAGGGCGGCTATTTCAATACCGAGTAGCACCCCTAAAATACCATCAAATGCACCGGCGTTTGGTACGGTGTCTAGGTGTGAGCCAATAATTAAACGTTTAGCGTTTGGGTTAGATGATGCTAAGCGCCCCCATAAATTGCCGACTTCGTCCTGCCACGATTGCATGCCCGCCTCAGCCATCCATTCAGCAGTGACACGGTTACACTCTTTGTGCTCTTTAGATAAATACACACGGTGAATGCCACCTTGCATTTGCGATAGGCCACTGAGCGTTTTACAGCGCAATAACGCGCGCGCGGCAAATTTATTAGCCAGCTCACTGTTTAATAATGGCTCATGGAGGGGGCTTGCAATCGTCATGCTAAATCCTTTTTTTATTTATAATGGGCAAGGGCGGCAATAGCGGCTTCGCCTTTAGGGCCTTTATAGCCGTTGGCGTGTAAGCAGGCATCTAGGCTTGCCAATGTTTGTAATACGGCATCTTTACGGGCGTTGTAACCCATGGTGCCAATACGCCAAATTTTGCCATGCAGCGGACCAAACGAGGTGCCAATTTCAATACCAAAGTCGGTTAGCATTTGTCCGCGTACGTGGTCAGCATTAATGCCCTCGGGTATATAAACACCCACTACGTTGTTCATTTTATGGTTTAAGTCGCCAAATACGTTTAAGCCCAGCGCTTGAATACCCGTTAGCATGGCATCGCCGTGTAACTTGTGGCGGGCAACGCAGTTATCAACGCCTTCTTCAATAACAATGCGAGCACATTCTGATGCGCAATACAGCATGCTGGTGGCTTCGGTGTGGTGGTTAAGGCGCTCTTCGCCCCAGTAATTCATGATCATGCCTAAATCAAAGTAGTTTGAGCGTACAAATGGCTCGGTGCCGTCGGTATGCTGCGCGGTACGAATACCCGCTTCTACTTTTTTGCGTTTTTGGATCCAATCGGCGCATTTATCGCTCAGTGTTAAAGGGGCAGAGCCAGACGGGCCACCTAAACATTTTTGCAAACCAACCGAAAGCGCGTCGAGTTTCCACTCATCGGCGGGTAAATCGTTACCTACAATCGAAGCGGTGGCATCGCAGTAAAATAATACGTCGTGCTTTTGGCAAATATCGCCAATGTGTTCAAGTGGTTGGTTCATGGTTGTAGAGGTATCGCCCTGTACCATAGCAAGTACATGGGGTTTTACATCAACAATGGCTTTTTCTATTTGTTCGGGGGTAAATACCTCGCCCCACGGGACTTCTATGGTGTGTACTTTTGCGCCTACGCGCTCGGCTATTTCAGCAAGCAAGTGGCCAAAGCGGCCCATAATGGGCACCAGTACTTTATCGCCTGGGCGTAAAATAGAGCATAAAACGGCTTCTATGCCTGCGCGTGATGTGCCATCAACTAACATGGTCCATTCGTTTTTGGTTTTAAAAATTTCGCGATAGCGGGCCATGGTTTCGTTCATAAAACCGGTCATTACTGGGTCGTATTGGCCAATTAGCTGCGCCGACATAGCGCGTAGCACGCGTGGATCTGCATTTATTGGGCCTGGGCCCATGAGTAATCGCTGTGGCGGATTTAAAGTTTGAATTTGCGTGTCGCTAAACATGTTTTAGGCTCCCAGAGTCTGAATAAGCATACGAATGCCCGTTATCATTAATACAACGGCAAAGGCGCGTTTTAATTGTTTTTGATCTAGCTTGCTACCAATTTTTACGCCAATAGGGGCAAACAAAATAGTAAGCGGAATAATAAGTATAAAAGCAGGTAGGTTTACAAGGCCCCACGTGCCAAGCGGCGCATCGGTGGGTGTAGTACCAATACTTAATAAAGTAATAACACCCGGTAACGCAATTAATAAGCCAAATACAGCAGCGGTGCCAACGGCAACATGAGCACGTACGTTAAACGCGTTTAGCATGGGTACGCCAATAGTGCCGCCACCTATGCCAATCATTACCGATAAACCACCGACAATACTTGCCATAATGCCTTGGCCAAATTTACCTGGTAATTTACTAACAAGGGCAGGCGCGCCGGCTCTAAATAACATGTTTAAACTTACTAAAATGGCAATACAGGCAAACATAAGTACCAGCGCATTACCGCGTATAGAATGAGCTAAGTAGCTACATATAACGGCCATTACCAAAATAAACGGGGCCCAGTATTTAATTAAAGCAAGGTCGATATTGCCCTTGGCATGGTGCGAGCGAATCGACGAAATAGAAGTAGGCACTATGGTGGCAAGCGATGTCGCTGTGGCTATCATCATGGCCGACTCAGGGCTTACGCCAAAGCCTTGCAGTAAAAAGTACAGCACAGGCACAATTACTATGCCGCCGCCTACACCAAATAGGCCTGCTAAAATACCTGCAAAAATACCGGTTGCTATTAAGGCCGCTATAATCGGCCATTGATTTATTATTTCTGTCATTGTGTTCCTGCTGTAGTTACTGTTGCGCGACCATCTGAACGAGGATCGGTGGCTGCTTCAAGGCTGGTAGGCGTATCTAAAATGGCACCTGCATGACCCATCATTTCATTGTTATTATCAACGCTTACCCAGTCGTGGTCACGTTGATTTAATTCATGTTTAACTTGAATTACTAAGCTTTGCTCTACCTTTAAATTTGTGCTTGTATCGCCCCAGGTGCGCCCTAATAACCAACGCGGATCGCTGACTGCTTGGGTAATTGATTTATTACGCCATGCGTACCCACTAAATACTGCAGCTTGTGTTTGTGGCTGGCCTTCGCCGCCCATGGTGCCGTAGGCAAGGCGCCGACCATCGTCAAATTTTGCTAAAGCGGGATTGAGTGTATGAGCCGGTTTTTTATGCGCTTTTAAGGCATTGGCATCGTTGCTATTTATGCTAAAACTTAAACCGCGGTTATTCCAAACAAAGCCACCTTCGCTCATCAAAATACCGCTACCAAATTCCCAGTAAACACTTTGAATAAAGCTCACTAGTTGGCCGTTTTTATCACGTGCTGCCATCCAAACGGTATCGCCTGGCTCTGCATTAAATGGCCATTGCTTGGCTTGGCTCATATCTATATTGCTGGCAAGCGCATTTAAGCGCTCATCAGTTAATGCGCTTTTATAATCATCGCCAAGCGCATCTGGGTCGGCCCACAGTGTAGGGCGGTGAGTAAAGCTTTGTTTGGTTGCCTCAACAATTAAGTGCATCCAATCGGCCTCTGTTTTAGCTAAATGTTTTAGTTTATTAACAGCGCCAATTATTTGCAGAGAATGCACGCCTTGCGTGGGGGCGGGTAAGTTATAACACTGTATGCCCGATAAATTAGCACTGAGCGGCGTTACTAAATCGGCCTGCGTATTGGCAATATCAGCGCGTGTAATTGCACTGCCTGCGGCAGCTAAATCGTTTGCAAACGACTCTGCTAAAGGGCCTTGGTAAAAGGCCTTTAAGCCATGCTCGGCTAAGTGTTCAAAGGTACTGGCAAGTTTTGGGTTTTTAAAATGTTGGCCCGCTTGCAACGGTTTACCATTAGGTATGTAAAGTTCTTTAAAGGCAGCGTTAGTATTTGAAGCGGTAGCAAGCTTTTCGCAGCCTGCTTGCAAGCTTTTAGATACTGTAAAGCCTTCGCGCGCGAGCTTTATGGCTGGGGCTAAAATAGTACTCAGCGAAAGAGCAGCGTGCTCATCTACCGCAAGGGCTTTTTGCCAGCCGCGAAGTGTTGCAGCCTGAGTAAGCGCGCTTAAACCGCCGCGCTCTGGTATGTGTGGCTCATTGCTATAGGCGCTTATATCGTTTGGTGCGCGCCCGCAGGCATCAATGGCAGTGGGTATACTTTGGTTTGGATTATCAATAAGCCAAAAACTGTCGCCGCCAATTGAATTCATATGCGGATATACCACGCTAATCGCAGCCGCTGCCGCTACCATGGCTTCGGTGGCTGTACCGCCTTGTTTTAGTATTAAGGTGCCTGCCTCGGTTGCTGCAAAATGCGGGGCAGTAAAGGCAATGTTGTGTGTGCTCATGCAAGTGTGTCCTGTTTAAAGTGGGCAGCTAATTGTTGTACGCAGGCAAGTAGGCTTTTATCGTTGCCGTGGCTCATCATTAATGAAAACCCATACGGGTGGCCATTTTCTAAATTAGCCAATGGTAAGTGTACTTGCGCCGAGCGGCTCAAGCCCGCAATGGCCGATAAGGTGATTATTTGCATGCGTAAGGCGCTTGTGTCGGCGCCCAATTTAGGTGCAGTTGTGGGTGTGGTTGGCAAAAATAAACAGCTGTTTGTGTTTAGGTTTTTAGCGATTAGTGTTTGCCACTGGGTTTGTATATTTAGTGCTTCTTGCTCTTCTTGGGCGGTTAGGGCAAGCGCCATGTTAAAACGTGCCGCAATTGCCGGAGCAAACTGGGGAAGTTGCCCTGGCAATTGAAGCCAATCTTTATGCGTTTTTGCGATTGCTCGCCCTTGCAGTATTCTAAAGCTGTCAGCCAGTTCGCTTAATAAGCTGCTGTTAGGCAGTTCAAATTCTTTATGGTGTTTAAAATAAGGTTTGGTTTTTTCAAGCAGTTGTTTAAGCGGGGCTTGTAAAGCAGGGTCAACCAGCTCAAATAATGGCTCGCAAATAACTAAAGTATCAACGTTATTAATAGCTTGATTTGGTAACAGTACATTGCCTACATCGCTTAGCAGCTCTGCATTTTGCGTAAGCCAGCCAATGGTATCAAATGGGGGCGCTAGCGGTATTAGGCCATCTTTTTCAATTACGTTATGGCTTGGCCTTATGCCAAATAAGCCACAATAACTTGCCGGTATTCTAATAGAGCCACCAGTATCAGTGCCTAAGCCAATATCGGCTAAGTTAGCCGCTACAGCTGCAGCCGAACCCATACTTGAGCCGCCACTTGCATGGCCTTTAAGTTTTGGGTTTTGTGCTGCACCATAGTGAATGTTATTGCCCTCTAAGCTGTAGGCCAGCTCATCGGTATGGGTAAAGCCTGTAAAGCGACAACCCTCATTCATTAGTTTGTTTACGGCACTTGCTGTTTGCTGTGCAGGTTTTGCTGCTTTAAACCAGCTTGGGTTACCTGCGCTGTTGCGCTCGCCTTTAACTGCAAATACATCTTTTACCGCAAGGCGCTTATTTACAAGTGTGCCGTGGGTTTGTGTTTGCCATGCGTTAGGGCCATGGTCACAAAAAATACCGGTAAAATTATTATGTGTTTTGGTACTCATATCACCACTCGTTATAAAGTAAATCTGACCAACTGGTTATAATCAGATTTAGGGTGATTAAAAAGACGAATTACTTATTATTATTTTTCAGCCCACTGCGTAACATCTTATTTTTATTTTACAGAGCCTGATCCGCTTTTTAATCGGTTAGCTATTATATTGCCTAAAAGCTAAGCAAAAGCAATGCCAAATGCAATAAAGTTGTCCGTTCGGTCAGGTTTTGTTTGGTTTGTATGGGGTTTAGCAGATATTTATAAAAATATAAGTATTAAAGAAGGTGTAATTTAGAGGTGAAAACAACCAAGTTGGTGCGTGATTGCACCAACTTGGTTGCAAGTGTGGCGTTTATAGTAATGCGTTAGGGCTAATAATTAAGCCATTTACATCGGCGTATAGCCAATCGTTAGGGTTAATTGTGGTACTAAGCATGGTCACTGTTTGATTTTTATCTCCAAAGCCACGCTTTAATGTACTGCGCGGGGTAGAGCCAAGTGCCATAACCGGCAAATCCATAGTGGCAAGTATTTCAATGTCACGGCAACAGCCGTTAATAATCACGCCTTCCCAGCCGTTTTTTAACGCGCGCTCCGCCATAATATCGCCTATAAAAGCAAAGCGTTTGCTAGCAAAGCCGTCAATAACCAGTACTTTACCCTTGCCGTTTTCATGCAGTATGTCTGCGGCAAACGAGTTATCGTCTGGGCAGGTAACGGTAACTGCTTGGCCACTAAATGTGGTTTTTTTACCAAAGTGGCGCAGGCCGCTGTCGGCTACTTGTACGCTATTGCGGTGATCGTCAAATAAGTCTGGGGTGGTAAAGTTATCCATGGGTTAAGCCTCACTGTGCTCAGGTATTTTTAAACCAATACCTTTTAAAATTATGTGGGCAGTTGATTGCGTTATTTGTGCCACATCGGTTTCGTCGTATTCTAACTTGTTCATTACCAGTAGCACTTCGGCCTGAAAATCGGCGTAGTACTGCGTAGTTGACCAAATGGTAAATAATAAATGGTAAGGGTCAACATTATCCATTTTGTTTGCATCTATCCAGGCCTGAAACACGCCTACCTTTTGTTTTACCCACGGGCGTGTGTTGGTTCTAAAGTAGTTTTGCAAATAAGGAGCGCCGCGCAGTATTTCACTGGCAAATAAACGTGATTGCAGCGGCTGGTTTACGGCAAGTATGACTTTGCTTTTAATATAGTGATACAGCACATGTGCAGGGTCGTCCTCAGGGGTTACGTTATCTAAGCCTAAGTTCCAGTGCGCGATAATGCGGTCTATTACGTTTTCGTATAGGCCGTCTTTGCTTTTAAAATAATATAAAATATTGGCCTTAGGAACGCCTGCTTCTTTGGCAACCATACTCATACTGGTGCCATCGTAACCAAGCTGAGAAAACAATTGCTCGGCGGCATCGAGTATTAATGTTTGGTTTTTTACTCGGGTGAGTTCTTTTTTATTTGGCTTTGTTTGTGTGCTCATTATGGCGATGCTGTTTTTAACGTGTTGAATGATTGTAACTTTACTGACCAAAAGGTCAAACACTTAAGTACAGGCCAAAAACATCTTTATAACAATAAATGATGAGCAACAATTGTTTAACCCACTAATTACTGTTAGCGTAACGTCAAACGTAAGTAGTACTTTTAGGTAGTTGATGGACTTTTTTTCTAATCATAAATACACGCTTTATGGCATTGCCGCTATTTTATTATGGAGTTGTTTAGTGGCTCTGCTCAGGGATGTTTCGGAGTTATTTGGCCCCATAGGAGGGGCGGCACTCATGTACAGTGTAAGCGCGCTGTTTTTAATTTTGGTAATGGGGCGGCCTAAGTTTGCTGGGTTTAATAAGCGCTATATTATTTGGGGTACTGCTTTATTTGCACTTTACGAGGTGTGTTTAGCGCTGTTTGTAGGGCTTGCTAATAATCGCCACCAAGCGGTAGAAATGGCGGTTATAAATTATTTATGGCCCACACTTACCATTTTGCTCAGTATTATAGTTAACCGTAGTAAAGTAAGTGTTTGGATTTACCCCGGTATGCTGCTTGCTTTTTTTGGTGTGGCTTGGTGCGTTGGTGGCGATAGTGGGTTATCACTTAATAGTATTATGGGCAATTTTGCCAGTAACCCAACGGCCTACTTGTTGGCGTTTGTAGCACCTTTTATTTGGTCTGTTTACTGTGTAATTACTCAAAAAAATAGCAATGGGCAAAATGCCATTGTGCTGTTTTTTATCGCCACGGCACTAAGCTTATGGGTGTTGTATGGATTAAGTGACGAGCCAAAAATGACCTTTACACTGCACGCGACCGTAACGCTTGTGCTAGCTGGTGTGGTTGTTGGCAGTGGGTATGCTCTTTGGAACCAAGCTATTATTGGCGGTAACTTAATGTTGCTTGGTACGCTTTCGTATTTTACGCCGGTTTTTTCAGCGATTATTTCGGCGCTTTATTTATCAATTACCCTTAGTGCCTCGTTTTGGCAAGGAGTAATAATGGTAACTGGCGGCTCACTCGTGTGCTATTTCGTAACGCGTGAAAAACCAGTTAAAAAGCAAATTAACGCCGTAAATTAACGGTGCAAATTTACGGAGTAAACGCATCCTTTTTTAACTGTGTTTGTTTAGCCAGTTAAGCGCAAGTGGCCATAATCCGTCAGATTTTTTGCTAAAAAATTTCATATGGCCAATTTCCTTCAAACCATAGTCGTGTGGGTTTAAGGTTAGGGTTTGTGCTTTTAATTTAGGAAAAACCGAGAGCATATCGGCAACATTTGCATTGTTAGCAATATCGTCATCGGTAGCATTAACCCATATTGAGGGCATAGAAAGTGTGTTGTAACAGTGTTGGAATACGGTATCACCAAATGCTGATTGTACATACCCTTGGGCGTTACACCATTTGCGCCATTGTTTAGCTACGCCTTTAGGTAGTGGCTCGCCCATGCCAAACCACTGCGATTTAGTATGACCAAACAAGGCATTACTAAGAGGAATAACCCCATTCATAAAAAAGTGCGCTTTAACCTGGTACGCTAAGCTCATATTAGTTAATTTACCTGACGAGCAAGCAAAATTAAACGCGGAGCTTAGCTCGTTGGCGTTATGCATTAGCCCCACTAATTGCCCGCCGGCGCTATGACCCACTAAATGATACTGCGTATTAGGAAATACCCTTTGCAAATGCTCAAGCACCGCAGGCATGTCTTGCTCACCCCAACTTTGTAAACTGGCTTTGCTTTTTTTAATGCTGCGGTTAAGCGATTGGCCAATGCCACTGTTATCAAACGTAATAACGCCAAAGCCATGTTGCTGTAAGTAAGTAGCAAAGTTTGCATAAAACTGCTGCTTTATACCGGTTGCAGGGGCAATCATCACCGCACCTTTAATAGCGCTGGTGGGTGTAAATAGGTGTGCGCTTAGAGTTTGCCTGTCGTTACAGGTTATAGTGACGTGCTCAAAGTGTGGTGCGGTCATTAGAATTATTATTTCCCATATAAAGTACACAGGTAAAAATAATATCTGGTTAGACCAGCCTCAGCAAGAGGCGTGTGCGTTGTTTATACCAACCCCATTAAGTATGTGTTCTAAATTTTACGCCGAATAAACAATTCAGTCCTAGCCGTAAATTGATGTAAATGGTTGTTCCCTCGACGAAAATTACAACAAAGAAATGAGTTGTTTTAGCGAGTAAAATAGATCAGCTATTTATTGGCGTTGGTATTAAACCACGCCCCAGATAAAATGAGGCGAGAGGAAGGTTTAAATAACTAAAGGGTACTACTTATTTTGCTAAAGCCGTTTTATTGGCTGCTAATTTAGCCTTATTGCCACTAACAATAACGGGCTAGGGGGTATATTAAAAGTTGGTTAATTAGATTTACTGTTTACCTGTGCTAATAAGTCGAGCACTTTTTGTTGGCCAAATTTTTGTGCAAATTGCTCGGCTGTTTGGCCGGCTTTATTTTGATGTGCGTTATCGCAATCAAGGCCTACAAGTGTTTTAGCTATACTAAATTCGCCTCTAAATATGGCGGCCATTAGGGCTGTGTTACCGCGGTTGTCTTCAAGGCAGGCATTAGCGCCTAATTGCAATAAGGTGTTTACCGTATTTTTATTGCCGTGGTAGGTGGCAATCATTAGCGCGGTGTAACCTTTGTGGTTGTAACTATTAATAGGAATGCCAGCATCAACAAATTGCGTTATTACGGCGGTGTCGTCGGTGCGTGCGGCTGCAAAGTAATAAGCAAGTAAGCTGTCGTATTGCGACTGGGCGGTGCTTTGTTCTGTTACAGGGCTTTGTGGCTCATTGGCAAAGCCTGAAAAGCTCATCACTAAAGTAAATATAATAAGTAACTTACGCATACTGTTTACCTTTTTAAAAAAGAGGAAAGCTAGGCTTTCCTCAATAACTTACAGGTTGGGTAAAATATTAAAGCTTAGCGGCTAGTTGCTTAACTTGTTTCATGTCGCCGTTTACAGCGTTAGTTAAGCGTGTACCGTATTCGCTATCTGCTTTGTAGAAGTGGCTAAGCATTTTGTGCATAACTTTGCTGTCTTTCACTTTGCCTAAATCGCCGGCTAAGTTGTTAACTAAGTTAGTGCGCTCTTGCTTGCTAAAGCTGCGGTAAAGTACACCCGCTTGAGCAAAGTTTTGCTGCTTTTTAATTGCTGCTTGCTGTACGTAGCCTTTTAGCTCTGTGTTACTTCTGCGTGCAATTGGGTTTTCTGCAACGTTTTCGTGACTTGGTTGGTAGTTCACGTTACTTGTTGTATTACCGTAGTTCATTGCGCCGTCTTGGTTGTAGTTAACCACTTCAACTTTTGCACGGTTAATTGGCAATTGTTGGTGGTTAGCACCTAAGCGGTACATTTGCGTATCGGCGTAAGAGAAAACACGCCCTTGTAATAGTCTGTCTTCAGATGGCTCAATACCCGGAATTACATTTGCCGGTGCCATTGCAACTTGTTCTGTAGATTGGAAGAAGTTAGTTGGCATACGGTTTAGGGTCATGGTGCCTACTTTAGTTTCTTTAACGTCTAACCACATTTTTGTTGCATCTAATGGGTTGTAGTCAAAGTCATCTAACTGCGACGGATCAAGGGTTTTAATGTATAGATCCCACTTAGGGAAGTTGCCTTTACCAATCTCGCTGTATAGGTCGCGTGTTAAGTGTTGGAAGTCTTTACCTTGCACTTCGTTTACTTCTTTAGCATCAAGGTTGTCTATACCTTGTTGGCTTACCCAGTGAAACTTAACGTATTTAACATCGCCTGACTTATTAATCATTTTGTAAGCATGTACGCCCCAGCCGTCCATTTTACGTAGGCTTGCTGGTGTACCGTAGTCGCTGTATACCCACGTTAACATGTGAGTAGAGCCTGGCTCGTATGAGAAAAAGTCAAAAAAGCGGTTAGGATCTTGAATGTTATCTACCGGTGATGGCTTTAACGAGTGAACCATGTCTGGAAATTTAATCGCATCGCGAATAAAGAATACCGGTAAGTTGTTACCTACTAAATCCCAGTTACCTTGGTCGGTGTAAAACTTAGTAGCAAAACCACGTGGGTCACGTAGTGTTTCTGGGCTACCTTTTGAGTGAATTACTGATGAAAAACGTACAAATACGTCAGTTTCTTTGCCCGCTTCTGCAAACGGTGCAGCAATTGTTAAGTCATCTAATTCTTTAGTTGCTACAAACACACCGTGAGCACCTGTACCACGCGCATGCACTACACGCTCAGGAATACGCTCACGTGCAAAACGTTGTAGCTTTTGAATTAGGTGTACGTCTTCAAGTAATACACTTCCGCGCTCACCTGCGGTAATAGAGTTTTGGTTGTCGCCAACAGCTGCGCCGTTGTCTTTAGTAAGGGTAGTTGCGGCACTTGCAGGTAATGCCATTGCTAAAGCTAATGCGCTTAGCGTTAACGTAGATTTATTATTAATCGTGTTTTTTTGAGTATTCATTGTCGACCTCATCTGTATAAAAGTGCCGGCAGTGTTGCTGGCTGTTTAACTGTTAACGAGTGTATTAACAAAAGTGAGTTCGGTAAAATTGATTGTTTAGATTGAAGTAATCACAAATTTAGATTGCTGTTTGCGTGCTGCCTTCTATTTTCTAAATAGCGGTTTTGCAATGTTCGACCTTAGTCGTAATTGCAATTTTGAAATCAATGAAAATACAGACAATTTCATATTTAATGAATAAATATTCACCACTGTGGTACGTTTTTCACTAACAAGATGTTGACTTATTATAACAATAAAGAGAATATGCTCACTTGCTGGGCTTATGCTCAAGTTAAGTTTGCACCAAACTAGGTGCATAAAAAGGGGCAATATGAATACTAAAATAGAATTAGTTATTTTTGATTGTGATGGCGTTGTTATAGATAGCGAAATATTAAGCGCGCAAGTGTTAATAAACATGCTTGCAGAGATTGGCGTTAATATTGACCGAGCCTATGTACAGCAATATTTTTTGGGCTGTAATTTTAAAACAGTCACCCAAAACTTATTCGATACCTTTAACGTGACCTTAGCTGAGAGCTTTGAAGCCGATTACCGAGAAGCATTATTAAACGAGTTCGAAACTGCATTAATGCCAACTAACGGCATTAAACACGTGCTAGAGCAATTATCTGTACCTTGCTGTATTGCAACAAGCAGTAGCCCTAAACGCACAGCTAAAGCGCTTAATGTGGTTAATTTATCGCAGCACTTTAATAAGGTATTTACCTCAAGTGAGGTAAAAAATGGTAAGCCCGCACCCGATTTATTTTTACATGCCGCTGAGCAAATGGGCGTGAAGCCACAAAACTGTTTAGTGATTGAAGATTCAAAAGCCGGCGTGTGCGCCGCACTTGCCGCCAATATGCAGGTTTTGCATTACAGCGGGGGTGGGCATATGCAAGATGCAGTGAACTTTGTTCACCAAGCTTACCCAGAGGTAGCGCATTTAACGCATTGGGATGACTTTTATAAGCAGTACCCAGCATTACAAACACAGTAATAGAATATCAACGTTGAGCTTTATTACACTGACAAAGCTTAACGTAAAAATGCATTAATTATTAATTAGTTATAGTAGTAGCATTATAAAAAGGCACGGTGATTTACTCACTATTAATTTAAATAAAAAACACTTATTTAAATTAATAGTTAACCTGAACTTTGGTTAAGAGATTTACTAACATATTAAATCAAAAGTGATATCTATGTTTATTTTCTCTAGCCAGAGATTTACAGTGAAAACAAGGCGAAATTACGGGTAAATAGCTAGCCTATTGCAAGTAAATTTAACGTAGTTAGCGCTGGAAATAGCTGCTTGAGATAGATTTATTATCCAGAGTTCAGGTTAGTTAGGGCTGTGCTTAAAACAATAGGAAAATACCATGGCATCAAGTCCACACACACAAACATTTAACGATGTTAACGAAGAGCAATTGCCCGTTGCTAATCATAAGCTTCATGGTTGGAAGCACTTTGCCGGTTTATACGCTGGTGAACACGTTGCTGCAACCGAGTTTGTTATTGGTGCAACCTTTGTTGCATTAGGCGCATCGACCATCGACATTTTATTAGGTTTATTAATTGGTAACCTATTAGCTATGTGTTCGTGGTGGTTAATTACCTCTCCAATTGCGGTAGAAACGCGCTTAAGTTTATACAACTACCTAAATAAAATTGCGGGTAACTCAATGACCAAGCTCTATAACTGGGCAAACGTGGTCATATTTAGTGTGATATCCGCCGCCATGATCACGGTATCGGCAACCGCAGTGCGGTTTTTGTTTGATATACCCGCGCAACTCGATTGGTACCCTAACAGCTTAGCATTTGTGGCCATTGTATTATCGGTTGGCTCTATTGTTGTATTTGTGGCTATGTATGGTTTTTCAACCGTTGCTGATTTTTCTAAAATTTGTGCGCCATGGTTATTTGTTATTTTTATAGCGGGCTCGTTTGCCTTGTTCCCTGAGCTTTCTAATCATGTATTAGGAGTGACCACGCTAACAGGGTTTGATGACTTTATGGCGATAGGGGATTCTTCTATTTGGACCGGTACCACCGCTGATGGCGAAAAAGGTATTGGCTTATTAGAGGTTATTGGTTTTGCATGGGCTGCAAACTCTATTACCCATTTTGGCTTAATTGATATGGCAATTTTTAGATTTGCTAAACGCAAAAGCTACGGTTTGTTTTCAGGCGTAGGTATGTTTTTTGGCCATTACTTAGCATGGATCTCGGCCGGTATTATGGGCGCAGGTGTTGCGGTATTACTTAAAACAACTATTTCTTCACTTGACCCAGGTGACGTTGCTTACCACGCATTAGGCTGGACAGGCTTTGTTATTGTAATTATTGCGGGCTGGACTACAGCTAACGCCAACCTTTACCGCGCAGGCCTTGCAGCACAATCTATTTTTGTTGACCAATCGCGCGAGCGCACTACCGCAATTGTCGGTGTTGTAACCGTTATAATTGCGTGTTTCCCGTTTGTATTTTCGCAAATGTTACCGCTTTTAACTTACGCAGGCTTATTAGTAGTACCTGTAGGCGGCATTGTATTTGCCGAGCATGTTTTATTTCCTAAAATTGGTTTAACCCGCTACTGGGCTAAATACAAAAACATTACACGTAGCGTACCAGCCATTGCCTCTTGGGCATTAGCACTTGTGTTTGGCTTTGGTTTAAATGCGATTGATGTAATGTCGTTTTACTACTTATTTATTCCTACTTGGATTTTCACCATTGTTATTTACACGCTATTGGCTAAAAAATACGGCGCAGGTGAAGACTACAGCAAAGAAATTGCAGCAGAAGAGCAAGAGCAGCAAGACATTAAAGAGTACCAAGCAGGGCTTGCAGAAAACGTTCAAGCTCCAGTTGTTGATAACTCAATGCTAACCAAAGTGTTAAATGGCGTGTCGACTGTTTCGTTACTTATTATTTTTGGCTTTGCCAGCCAAGTAATGTTTTTTAGTGACAGCATGAGCATTTACGCAGGAAATAAATCTCAGTTTGAAATTGCATGTTTTATTTGCACCATTATTTATTTTGCAACCGCTTACTGGTCGCTATTGCGCCATAAAGCACTCAATACTGCATCTTAATTTAAATTTTTAATATTGTTTTAGTAAGGCCGCACCATGACGCAACACCAGCACACTGACGCTCTTGTTAAAGGGCTAAACCAACAAAGCTTGGCAGATATGCCAAGCCATGTAGATACACCAAACTACGACCGTAGTAAGCTAAAAGCGGGTATAGTTCATATTGGTGTGGGCGGCTTTCACCGTGCACACCAAGCGGTGTACATTAACGAGCTATTAAAAACGCCAGGTGCTGAACAGTGGGGTATTTGTGGTGTTGGCTTATTAGAAGGTAACCGTGGTCTGCGCGATATTTTAAAGCAGCAAGACTACCTTTACACGCTAACGGTAAGACACCCAAACGGGCAAATAGATAACAAAGTTATTGGCTCTATGATTGACTTTTTGTTTGCTCCAGAGGACAAACAAGCGGTTATTAATAAGCTTGCGCACAGCGATACGCATATTGTGTCGTTAACCATTACCGAAGGCGGCTATAACTTTAACCCAGTTACGGGTGAGTTTGACTACACAAACCCAGACATTATTAACGACATTAATAACCCGAACGACCCAATTACGGCGTTTGGCTACATTACTGCTGCGTTAAAGCTACGTAAAGAACAAGGCCTTGATGCGTTTACAGTACAGTCGTGCGACAACATTCAGCACAACGGTAATGTAACGCGTAAAATGCTACTTGCCTTTGCGGCCGAGCAAGACAAAGAGCTAAGCGAGTGGATTGCTACTAACGTAACTTTCCCAAATGCAATGGTTGACCGTATTACGCCAGTATCTAAAAAGAGCGATATTGACTACGTTGTTGATGCGTACGGGGTTAGCGATGAATGGCCAATTACCTGTGAGTCGTTTACACAATGGGTAATTGAAGACTCATTTTGTTGCGGACGCCCAGATTGGGATAGCGTTGGCGCACAATTTGTAAGTGACGTAACACCTTTTGAGACCATGAAAATACGCTTATTAAATGCAGGCCACTCGGTACTGGGTTTATTAGGCTCTGTACATGGCTACGGCACAATTGACGAAACAGTATCAGATCCTTTATTTGCTAAGTACTTACGTGCGTTTATGGATAGAGAAGTAACGCCTAACCTAGAGAAATTAGAAGGCATTGATCTTGAAATCTACAAAGACACGTTAATTGAGCGCTTTGCTAATCCAAACATTAAAGACAGCTTATCGCGCATTTGTTCAGAAAGCGCAGCTAAGTTACCTAAGTTTTTAATTGCCACTATTAACGAAAACCTAGCCCATGGCCGTGATGTATCACTTGCGACCCTGGTTATTGCTGCATGGTGTTTTTACAGCGATAAAGGCGAAGATGAGCAAGGCAATAAGCTTGAAATAATTGATGCAATGCAAAGCGAGTTACATGAAGCCGCGGCTAAAACGGCGACTGATGACCTTGCATTTTTATCGCTAACAAGCTTATTTGGTGATTTAAACACGCAAAGTGCCTTTACGTCTCACTACAAAAACAATGTAGAAGCGTTATACGCACCGGCAAGCAAAATTAAAGCAATTATGAATAACGTGCTTGAGCCTAAAGGTAACTAATAATGAGCATTTTAATTGATTCTAAACAAGGTAAAGACGTAAGCGTAAGTTGCTTCGGCGAAGTACTATGGGATTGTTTTGCAAACGATAAACGCTTAGGCGGCGCGCCGCTTAACATGTGTGTGCGTATTAACTCACTGGGCATTAAAGCCGACATGATAAGCGCTGTAGGTAACGATGAACTGGGTACTGAGCTACTAGGCGAAATTAAAAGCAAAGGCGTAAGCTGCGAATACATTGGCGTTAATAACGACAAAAAAACCAGCACAGTACAAGTTACCTTAGATAAAAGCGGCTCAGCCAGCTACGAAATAGTTGCCGACACTGCGTGGGATAACATTGAGCTTACAGACTCACTTATTGAAAAAGTAAAAGCCAGTGATGTATTTGTATTTGGCAGCCTAATTGGCCGAAGCGAAGCCTCACTTGCTACATTAAACCAATTAGTTGATGTAGCTAACTTTAAAGTGTTTGACGTAAATTTACGTGCGCCACACTACACGTTAGACACATTAGTAGATTTAATGAATAAAGCCGACTTCATCAAATTAAACGATGAAGAGCTTTATGAAATTGCCAAAGCAATGGGCTGTAAGTTCCATTCACTTGAGCAAAACTTAGCGTTTATTGCACAGCAAACTAACACCGAATACTTATGTGTAACTAAAGGCAGCCACGGTGCACTACTAACCATAAAAGGCGAAAATTACTATAACTCAGGTTATTTAATTAGCGTTGTGGATACAGTAGGCGCGGGGGATTCGTTTTTAGGGTCGTTAATTTATCAGCTTTGTAGTAGCGATTGTGCACAACATGCTGTTGATTTTGCGTGTGCAGTAGGTGCTATGGTGGCCGAAAGTGCCGGTGCTACACCTACACTGACTCATGAACAAATTAACGAGTTTATGAGCCCAGCGTAACGTAAAAAATCACAGTTACACCCAATCATTGTGTGTGTAAGCGGTTTTACTTTTATAGTAAAGCCGCTTTTTTTTGCTTTAATTTTTATTAATGAAGCCGTTTAGATTAAGTGTTGAGCAAGGTGCATAAAAAGTAACTCAAATAGGGTCTGTTGACCTTTGCAGTTTGAAATTTGTTCAAACTAGGGGCGGTTTAATCGCGGCGCGAGGTTTGTAACCTAGTGGGCTCGATAACTGCTCCTG
>NZ_LJSP01000013.1:14639-114612 GCF_001399995.1 Pseudoalteromonas sp. P1-11 | reverse complement strand
CCTACTGATTACAAGTCAGTTGCTCTACCAGCTGAGCTAAGTCGGCACTGCTTTAGTACGGGGCGAGATATTAGAGTAAGGTTTATTATGATGCAACTATAAAATTAAAAAAAATGTAATTTTTTAGCTTAAATGCTCACAATTCATGCAAAAGTGCTTAATTTTGCTGTTTTTCGTCGTTTTTACTTAGCTCATGCCAATAATTTAATCCTTTCATAAC
Source organism: Pseudoalteromonas sp. P1-11 (assembly GCF_001399995.1). Lineage (NCBI taxonomy): Bacteria > Pseudomonadati > Pseudomonadota > Gammaproteobacteria > Alteromonadales > Pseudoalteromonadaceae > Pseudoalteromonas > Pseudoalteromonas sp. P1-11. The sequence goes on along the minus strand of NZ_LJSP01000013.1, from coordinate 114,392 downwards.
CAATAAAGAATCAAAAATACTGCCACCTATTTGTTGCTGTAACAGCAAACCGTAACCACCGGCGCACAAAATTTGTGGTTTTTGTTCGCCTGTTACGTGTTTAAGTTGGTATTTGGCCTGTTCAATAGCGCCTAATGTTGCCACCAGCGCGCCATTTTTTAATCCGTTGGGTGTGTTTTTACCTAGCTCGTTTAAAAAGGGGGTATTGGCATCATCAAACACGCGCTGAGTATTTTGTGTTAATGAGCGAGTCATTAAATCAAGGCCGGGCAATATCCAGCCCCCTAAGTGCTCGCCTTCGCCGCTCAGTACATCAATAGTGGTTGCAGTGCCAGCATCAACAATAATACTCGCTCTATTTGGGTAAAGTGTAAAACCTGCCACCAGCGCAAGCCAGCGATCAATACCTAAATTGCTAACCTGTTCATATGCGCAGATTAAGCCACTGAGATTTTTACTAACATGCGCCTCAAAACACGGAATACTTTTTTTGGCGGCTAATGTGAGCGCGTCATTTAATAATTCACTGTTACCTACACAAGCATACACAACCTCAGTTATTGCTTGCCACGGCACGTCGCTCATAGAAACGGGCGTTGCTTGTTGCTCGCGCCATAAGGCCGCTTTTAATGACGTATTACCCACATCTATTAGCAGTTTCATAATTCGGCCTTTCTTAACGAGATTTCGCCGCCATAGTAACTTTTAACTTCGCCGTCTTGGCGAATACGTATTCCGCCGTGCTGATCAATACCCTCACAAATACCCCGCCAGCTTCTGTGCCCCGTATTTAGCTCTACGCATTCTCCTGCAAAGGCGTTTAGGGCGTTCCACTGTGCGTACATACTATTTAGCCCGTCTTGCTGGTAATCTGCCAAACGCTGCTCTAAATAAAAGGTAAGCGAAGCAACTAACTGGTTTTTATCAAGCGCGGTGGTGTGTTGGCTTAAATCGGTCCATGCTTGGTCAATGTGTTCGCTGGTGTTTTGCGGCATGTGTAGATTTATGCCAATACCAATGACTAGCTGACAAGGGCCTTGCGGTTGCCCATCTAGCTCAACTAATACTCCGGCTAGTTTTTGCTTATTTATGTATATATCGTTTGGCCATTTAAGTTCAATGTCTATATCGTAAAGTGCTTTTATAGCATCGTATACCGCAAGCCCTACTGCAATTGATACACCCATAGCAGCTTGCAGGCCATCATCTAAGCGCCAAAAATAACTGTAATATAAATTGGCGCCAAATGGAGATTGCCATACCCGCCCTCGCCTTCCGCGCCCGGCTTGCTGCATTTCGGCAACCACAACAGTGCCAGACTCAAGCGCGACTTTATTTTGAATACGGCGCATTAGTTCGCTGTTGGTTGAATCTATAATAGGGTGTACTTCTACTTGGGCTGTATTGGCACCTAATGCGTGGTAATGTTTGGTTATATCGGCTTGGTTTAGCAATCCCACCGCATTGTTTAAACTGTAACCTTTACCCGTCACTTTAAATATATCGAGCCCCATGCCTTGCAGTGTTTGAATATGTTTACTCACTGCAGCACGGCTTATACCCAGCTGCTCGCCAAGGACTTGGCCCGATACAAAGCCACCTTGGTTAAGTGCATTTAATATAGCTAGTTTATTTCCATCTGGTGCTTTCATTACGCGTGCTCCGTAATAATATGGCATTCACTCTTTGTGTTTATAAGCCTTACTTCGTGCTCTAGCATTATGCCGTAACGTGTAAACACAGTATTTTGTATATGCGTGATCATAGTGATTAAATCGCGCCCTTTACTATCACCATGATTAACTAATACCAGCGCCTGTTGCTGGTGCACCTCAATCCCTGCTACTGTAAAGCCCTTCAAGCCCGCTTGGTCAATTAGCCAACCTGCCGCCACTTTGTGATGGTTTTCCCCATAGGGGTAATGCGGTAAATCACCAAACCGCACAAGCAGCGCTTCTAAACGCGCATTGCTAATAATCGGATTTTTAAAAAAACTACCCGCATTGGCTAAAGTGTATGGGTTTGGCAGCTTAGCGTTACGAATTTCAATAACCTGCTCAAATACCATTTTAGGGGTGGGATTTTGCAATACTTTGAGTGGGCCATAACTTAAAACTGGCTGCCACATTTTAGGGAGCGCTAAATTAACTTGAGTGATCACCGCTTTGTTTTTTAAAGCATGTTTAAAAATAGAGTCACGATAAGCAAACTCACACTGTGCGTTAGTTAAAGTCACCTTGGTTTTTGTGGCAATATCAATGTATTCAACCGACTCTACAAATTGGGCAAGCTCAACACCATAAGCACCAATGTTTTGTACCGGCGACGCCCCAACAGTGCCCGGAATAAGCGCTAGGTTTTCAAGCCCTGAAATATTTTTATCAAGTAAATAGCTTACTAGGTTATGCCAGTTCTCGCCCGCAGCTGCACTCACTAGTACGTCATTTTCACGCTCGGTAATAGTAATGCCCTTAGTGGCCATTTTAATTACGGTGCCTGCGTAGTTTTCTAAAAATATTGTGTTGCTACCTTCCCCTAATAAACAAAACGGTGCACTAAAACGGTGTGCTTTAAGTTGCTCAACCGAGGTTATTTCAACAAAATGCTGGCATTGATTATTTAGTGCAAAGGTATGTAAAGGTTTTAATGAGTGCGCCACAAAGGTCTCTGAGTGTACTGGTAACTAATCGCAGTAGTTTACCTTATTGTCGCAAAGAATGTAAAAATCACTCAACCCGCTGTATCAATCATGATATAAAACCTGCACTTATTATTAGTGTTCAGGGTATTTTATGAAAATTAAACCTCTTTTTTTAAGCCTCGCTATGGCCGGTATGTGCTCGCAAGCAATGGCAAACGCGATTGATCAAAACTCATACGCCAACCTAGATGATGTGGTAACAACACACTTAAACCTTGATTTAGATGTCGATTTTGCCGACAAGCAATTAGAAGGTTTTGTTGAGCACACGCTAAAGTGGAACAATGACACGAGTAAAAAGCTGGTACTTGATACCCGCGACTTAGACATTGATAAAGTAATGTACCAAGACACCTCGGGCGATTGGCACAAAGCTAAATTTACACTGGCAGATCGCGATGATGTTAAAGGCTCAAAACTAACAATTACTTTAAAAAGCCAAGCGCCAAAAGTACGTATTTACTACAACAGCCGCCCAGAAGCATCTGGCCTGCAATGGTTAACACCAGAGCAAACAGCCAGCAAAACGCACCCGTTTATGTACAGCCAATCGCAGGCTATTCACGCTCGTAGCTGGTTACCAGTACAAGATACCCCTGCCATGCGCGTTACTTACTCTGCCCGTATTCATACACCAAAAGATATACGTGCCGTAATGAGCGCCGATAACAAAGACGCACTATACAAAGATGGCGACTACCACTTTGAAATGCCACAAGCTATTTCGCCGTACTTAATTGCGATTGGTGCAGGTAATTTAGAATTCAAAGCCATGTCAAAACAAACTGGTATATTTGCCGAGCCTGAAATTTTAGACGCTTCGGTTGCCGAGTTTAACGACACCCAAGCCATGATCGACAAAACCAACGAAATGTATGGTGAGTATGCATGGGGCCGTTACGATTTATTAATGTTACCGCCTAGCTTTCCGTTTGGTGGTATGGAAAACCCGCGTCTTTCGTTTATTACCCCTACCGTAGTTGCTGGCGATAAAAGCTTAGTAAACCTTATTGCGCATGAGCTTGCACACTCTTGGTCTGGTAACTTAGTTACCAACGCTACGTGGGAAGATTTATGGTTAAACGAAGGTTTTACCTCTTACGTTGAAAACCGCATCATGGAAGAAGTGTTTGGCCGCGACCGCGCCGTAATGGAGCAAGCTTTAGATGCAGCAGGCTTACGTGCTCAGCTTAAAACCATTGATGCACCCGATACGCGCCTTAATTTAAAACTTAATGGCCGCGATCCAGATGATGCATTTAGCTCAGTGCCATACACTAAAGGGCAGCTATTTTTAATCTACCTAGAAGAAAAATACGGCCGTGATAAGTTTGATGACTTTGTTAAGACCTACTTTAATGAGTTTGCATTTAAATCACTGACTACTGCGCAATTTGTTACTTACTTAAAAGCTAACTTAATTGAAAAATATCCAGGCGTTGTAAGCATGGATAAAGTGAATGAGTGGATTTTTGAGCCAGGTTTACCAAGCGATGCACCTAACCCCACATCGGATGCGTTTGATAAAGTAGATACAGCAAGCGCAGCATGGTTAAAAGGTGAAACAAGCGCAGCACAATTACCTACGGCTCAGTGGACAGTGCACGAATGGTTACACTTTTTAAATAACCTACCACGTGATTTAAGCTTAGATAAAATGAGCGAGCTTGATAAGCAATTTAACTTAACGCAATCAACCAATGCAGAGCGCGCGTTTGCATGGTTTATGTTAGCGGTAGGTAATGGTTACCAACCTATTTACCCAGCGCTTGATAAGCATTTATCAGGTATTGGCCGCCGTAAATTAATTGTGCCGTTATACAAAGCACTTATTAAAAATGGTAAGCGTGAGTGGGCACACGATGTATACATCAAAGCACGCCCAGGCTACCACCCGCTAGCACAAGGCACCATTGACGCTTTATTTGATAAATAAGCAACCTGTGCCACCCCAAAAGGTATTCACACCTTAAGGGTAAAACAGCAAAACCATTAAAAAAGGCCGATTTATCGGCCTTTTTTAATACTGTAATTTTCTCAAACTAAAAACTGTAACTAAGTTCAGCGCAGTTAGCGCTTAAAATTAGTAGCTGAGATAAGTTTATTATTCAGCGCCTTGGTTCGTTACCTTTTCTAAAAAGGCCTTTCGCTCAGCAATCGTGGCTTGCTGCCACCAAAATTCTAGCATTTGCGGTGCACTTGGCATGCCTTTGCCATTAATAGGCGCAAGAGGCTTTATAGGTTGGCTTGGACGCGTTGGACCCGCTGGCACCGTATTTTGTAAAGTAGGCTTTTGACTTGCAAGCTGTGTATTTGAAATAACACTAAGCGGCTGTGCCACAGACGCGCCCTTTGCTTTTAAACTTACCTGTGGTGCCTCAGCAAATATTTTCGCTGATACCGCGTTATCGGCACGATTAAACACCATGTCGTAGTCTTTGTTATCGTCAATAGTAATATCTACCCAAAACGGTTCAGACTCTATTACCTCATGATCGTCAAAGCCTAGCTCGTATAAATCGGTGTATTTTAATTTTAATCGATAAGACCCTGGGGCAAGTTCAATGTCGTCAACGCGGCTAAATAAAGAGCTTTCAATCACTCTTTCGCCGACTTGTAAAGGCACTAACTCTTCAGGAAAGTGAATATTTCCGGCACTTACTGACATACTCATCAATAGTCCCGCAGCTGCAGTTATTAACATTGGTTTACGCATAAAAACTCCTTTATTTGTTTTGAGTTTGACACTGCAAACAAAATTTGTCATTAGTGACTTTAAATTCAACCCTTACACTGAAACGATTATGAGCACAGAAACAATATTTACAAAAATTATTAACCGCGAAATTCCTGCCGACATTATTTACGAAGACGACACCACCCTTGCATTTAAAGATATAAACCCGCAAGCCCCTTTTCATGTGTTAATTATTCCAAAAAAAGCAATTGCCACTATCAATGATATTAACAGCGAAAACTCACACTTAGTTGGAAATTTATACGAGGTTGCTGCTAAATTAGCCAAGCAATTTAACTTTAGTGACGATGGCTACAGAGTAGTAATGAACTGCAATAAACACGGCGGGCAAACCGTCTATCACATACATTTACATATGCTTGCAGGCAAAGAAATGGGCTGGCCTCCGTATCAAGAAGCTAAAAAATTAAAAATTTAATAATAAAAATTCACTGGAATTATTAGTATTTAGCTAGTTACAAATGTTATGGTTTATCATGTATATAAAGTGAAAAATAATTACTTATTTGCAACATTTTATGTTTAAATAATCGTAAAATCGTACTTGTTCACAAGGCGAAACCCGACTTTCTAATACAAAAGGTGTGGAAGTCGTGATAAACTTAACTAGTCAGCTTTATAAAAAGAGTATAAAAACATGAGCAGTTCAGCCTTTTTGTTATTAGATCAAGAGCCAATTAACACCATTGGCATTAACGTTTTAGAACCTTTGTTAAAAACGCAAGGCCTTGACGTAACCACGGGTACAAATATTTTAGATGTACCAGAAGGGACTCGATTACTGTTCATTGAAACATCAAGTAACGATGCATGGGGTAAACTAAAAGAACAGCTAGTTAACCTGCGCACCAAGTGCGATATCGTATTATTTAACCTAGACGAAAACCCAGAGCTCGCTAACCGCGCGCTGTTGAGCGGTATTCGTGGCGTGTTTTATACGACAGATAACGCTGATGTATTAATGAAAGGTATTCGCTTACTTTTAGAAGATCAGCTTTGGTACAGACGTGACATTATGTGTAATGCATTAAACCGCATGCTGCAGTTTAATAAAGACGCACTACACAAGCTGACCGAAGGCGATATAGAGCCAATTAAACTCACTAAACGAGAAAAAGCAATAATCTCGTTAATGAGTAAGGGTTCTAAAAACAAAGAAATTGCTGAAGATTTAAGCATCAGCCCGCACACAGTTAAAACACATTTATACAGCGCATTTAGAAAAACTAAATGTCGTAACCGTATTGAGCTACTATCTTGGGCTCAACAAAACATTCCAGACGAAATTCGTTAATCAATTTCGTAATTTAAAAACAGGCACTTATGGTGCCTGTTTTTGTTTATGCCGCATGCTTGTTAAATTAATCGCTTTTTATTACTCTATTTAAAGTACCCATTGCTGGAACCTCTATGCTCGACTCATTTACCCTCTTTTTTGCCAGCATTGCCGTTATTATTGTAATGACCCTTCTTAACTTTTTAACTTGGCGTACCAACAAAAGTACCCCAGGTACTCTGCTTTATATTTTTTACCCGGTTTTATTACTAGGCGCAGTAATTGGCTTTACGCTGATTGGTAAAACGCACAACCTTATTGTGATTAGTATTGCCAGCAGTATGATGTTTGGCGCATCAATTGTGCACAGCTTGGCTATATGCCAATTTTTAGATTATCGGGGTATTGGGTTTAAGCTACTATGCTCCTTTACCACGTTTAGCGCAGTAATGTTGGGATATTATTCTTTTATTGACCCTTCTTTACGCGAGCGAATTTACGTCTCGGATGTACAGCACATTGCAGAAGCCGCTTTTTTGCTGTTTTTATTTATTAAATATGCTCGAAAGCCCTATCCTAACGGTACTATTGTTTATATTTTAATATTAACTTTAGTTGGCCTGAGCTTTATTAGCCGCTCACTATTTATGGTTAATATTGAACAACCCCTGCTATTGCAAAGCCCATGGTTTAGCAGCTTACTGTTTTTAAATGGCGTTATTGCACCTATGTTTTATGCCGCTGGTATGGCGCTTTTGTGTAATGAACGCAGAGAAAAAAACCTTAACAAGCTGGCCGACAAAGCCCAAAAAGATTTAGAAATTAGAGGCCTGTTTTTATCAACGATTAGCCATGAAATTCGCACCCCCCTTAATGGCATATTAGGCAGCGCCCAATTGGTTATGAACCAAAGCACCGACACCCGCAATAAAGCCTATTGTGAGGCCATCATTAATTCAGCCGAGTCATTAAATTTACTGGTTGATAAAGTGCTCGACTACGCAAGCCTAGATCAAAGTGATGAAGCACTTTACGAAGAAGACATTGAATTTAAAACCTGGTTAAACAATTTGTGTTTATTACTCAGCCCATTGGCGGAGCAAAAGCAGCTTAAGTTTGAACTGGTATGTAATATCCCTGAACAAGCCTGTTACTACTGCGATCAGCAAAAATTAAGGCAAATTATTATTAACCTTGTTGGTAACGCCATTAAGTTTACCGACCACGGTATAGTAAAAATTCAGGTTGATTTAATAAGCGACAGGCAGCTTGAGCACACCATAAAAATTAGCGTTAAAGACTCAGGCCCTGGTATCGAAAAAGACGAAATAGCCTACTTAACCGAACCCTATGTACAAAGTAGCGCCGGCAAAGAAAAAGGCGGCACCGGCCTTGGGCTTGCCATCACCAGCCGCTTACTAGAAAAGCTAGGCAGCCGCTTAGAAATAACCAGTCAACTAGGCACTGGTAGCGTATTTAGCTTTACTACCACCTTTACTCTAGGGGAACTTAGTTTGGTAGAGCAGCGACATCAAAACAAAGACTACTTAACCGGCCTTGAAGTACTGCTAGTCGAAGATTTAGATTTAAATCAAAAAATTGCCATTGAATTTATGGCCGAAGATGAGCATAAAATAAAGCTCGCCAAAGATGGCAAAAGCGCTATTGAACTGCTGCAAACGCATCACTTTGACGTTATTTTACTGGATATGAACCTGCCAGACTTTACCGGCCAAGAAGTATTAAAACGTTTGCAGCGTTTGGAGCATAAAAACCAGCGCACGCCCGTACTGGCCTTTACAGCAAGCTTAAGCCCTGACGAGGTAAAAGAATACTTAGCCCTGGGAATAAAAGACATAGTAGGCAAACCAATTAAGCAGCAAAAGCTTCGCCAAGCACTGAGTGATTCACAATCCAATCAAACTGCAAATATAGCTGTAGAGCTAGTAGATACCTTATACGACGAAACCGCAGCAGAAACGCTAACTAGCTCATTTAGTGAGGATGAAGTGTCGTCGATTTACAATGAATTTGTACTCTCAGCACGGACTAAACTAACCCGATGCCAAGAACTTATTGACCAGCAACCAGAGCAGTGCATTAAATTATTGCACCGCCAAGCAAGCACCGCGCTGCAATTAGGCTTTAACCGTTACGGTATTGAGCTTAAAAAAATAGAGCGCCGCTTGCTTGATAACAAACCCCATAACAACCTGTTAGATGAGGCGTTAGAGCTATGGCAGCGAAGCCTAGAACAATACTTAAAGTATGTGCGCGGGCAGTTGAGTTAATGGGCTTTTCTATTGCAGATTAAGCTGTTTACTCCCTTCCATACTTATCATCAAATCGCTCTATGTCACTTTCATCTAGTACGGCGCCAGTTTGTACTTCAATGACAATTAGCGGCTCTTTTTGATTGTTCGCTAAGCTGTGTATTTGTTTTGCTGCAATGTAGCACGATTGGTCGTGGCTAAGTGTTAATTCTTGCTTATCAATACGTACATCAGCAATACCCGATACCACCACCCAATGCTCTGCACGATGCTGATGACGCTGCGTTGAAAGTTTAGCAGCGCTGTTTACGGTTATTTTTTTAACTTTAAACCCTGCCCCTGTTACTAAAGTGCGGTAATTGCCCCATGGCCGATACACAACCTGATGGTGATTGAGTTTATCACTTTGGCTAACCGCTAATTGCTTGAGCAATAAAGGCAGACCATCGAGCTTGTTTTTATTGGCAACGAGGGTGGCATCGTGGGTATGAATAATAGCTAAGTCGCTAACCCCAAGGGTAGCAACGCTGTGATCGTTTTCGCTTAAAACAAAATTATTAGTACTATTTTGCGCGCTATGGCTGTCGTTTTCATTATTGCCATGTGCATCTTTTTTAATAAGGCTAGCCAAAGCACCAAAGCTGCCTACATCACTCCAATTAAGAGCAACAGGCAGCACTGCTACATTATTGCTACGCTCTAAAATGGCGTAATCGATAGAGTCACTTGGGCAGTTTTCAAGTGGCTCACTTACCGGCCTTGTAAACCCTAAATCGTCAGAGAAATTAGCCGCCGCGCTTACACTGTGTGCAATTTTTGGGGCAAAGCGTTCTAGTTCATTTAAATAGGCTTGTGGTGTAAATAAAAACATCCCGCTATTCCAGCTATAACCGCCTTGAGTTAAATAATGCTCAGCGGTAGCCAAGCTTGGCTTCTCTTTAAACTCAGCCACTTTATAGCAATTTGAGCCTGCTATTTTACTACCTTGCTTAATGTAGCCAAACCCAGTGTGGGGCTGTGTTGGTGTAATTGAAAACGTGACCAACATACCTTGCTGGGCTAATTCAATTGCATCATTTAGTTTAAGTGTGAGCTCAGTAAAGTTGGATATATGATGATCGGCAGGCATCACCAGTATTGGCCCGGTTATGCCTTGCTGTAAAGCGTAGTGTGCTGCCAGCGCAATAGCCGGCGCGGTACTTTTACCCTGCGGCTCTAACAAAAGTGCATGAGGAGCGGCCTGTGCACTTTGCTCAGCAGCAATAAAGCGGTGCTGTTCGTTACAAACAAGTATTGGCTTTGCAAACCCCTCGCCCGATACACGCGCTAACGTGCTTTGTAATAGTGAGTGTTTGTTATCAAGCAGAGGTAAAAATTGCTTAGGCATAGCTTGGCGAGACAGCGGCCATAACCGTGTGCCAATGCCGCCCGCTAAAATTACCGGTGTAATAAGTGTTGTATTCATAAAGCCGCCAATAAACATATCAGCGGCTATTTTAGCACTTTATTGGCTAGGCGCTAATGCTTAGCGATTTATACCAAGGTAAACGCGTCGGCATCTAAGTAAGCAGGAAACGAGGCTTTAAAATCATCGAGCGGTGCTTTTTCAAGTGTTACGGTAAGTAACTCTTGTGTATTGTCTTTTGCTTTGGCGATTGTATCGCCTTTAAAGTCGTATACAGCCGTGCCGCCATTGTGCGCAACACCATTGCCATCGTCGCCAACACGGTTAACGGCTACTACATAACATAGGTTTTCCATAGCGCGCGCCATTAATAGCGTATCCCAAATATGGCGACGAACCGCAGGCCAGTTTGCAACGTTTATCATTACGTCGTAATCATTATTGTTGCGCTGAAAAACCGGAAAGCGCAAGTCGTAACATACTTGCGGCAGTAACTTAAAACCGTTAATTTCAAACGTTTTACGCGCTTGCCCTGCGACAACGTAATCGCCCTCACTGCCTAAGCGAAATAAATGACGTTTATCGTAATAATTTACCTCGCCACTTGGCGTCACCCAATAAAAGCGATTCGCTTTTTTATCGCCTTGAGCAACCAAAACCGAACCTGCAATAACGGCTTTATGTTTATGTGCTTGGGTTTTTAGCCAGCTCAACACTTTGCCATTTTCGGGCTCTGCGCAATCAAGATTAATAGCAAAGCCTGTGGCGAAGGTTTCGGGTAGTAAAATTAAATCAGGTTGAGCGCTCATCGCTGCTAATTTTTTATCAAACATGGCTAAATTGGCGTCTTTATCAAGCCAATGCAGCGCACTTTGAACGAGTGTAAGCGTTAAAGTTGACATAATATTTGCGCGGCCTCTATTAAGGTTTCATCGTTTTTAGCAAAACACAGTCGAATCACTTTATCATTTGAGGGTTGCTTATAAAACACACTTAAAGGAATAGCAGCAACCCCGGCTTGCTCTACTAACCAGTGGCAAAAATCTACATCATTAAGATCAGACACTTCACTGTAATCGAGCAATAAAAAGTACGTACCTTGGCTTGGTAAAATATTAAAACGGCTGTCACTTAAGTGCTGCGCCAGTAAGTCGCGCTTTTGCTGATAAAAATTACTCAGCTCATCTACATGCTCGCCTTGTTGTTCAAGCATGTCGGCCAATGCGTGTTGTGCAGGTGTAAAGCTTGAAAAAGTAACATACTGGTGTATTTTTCTAAATTCAATAGCAAGCGGTGCAGGCGCAATACAGTACCCCATTTTCCAGCCGGTACTGTGAAACGTTTTGCCAAAGCTTGATATAACAAAGCTTTTTTCACGCAGCTGCTCATCACAAAGCATGCTTAAGTGCTTATCGCCATCAAAGGTAATGTGTTCGTAAACTTCATCACTTATTACATATAAATCGTGATCGCTTACTAACGATTTAAGCGCGTCTATATCATGGCTTTTAAGTATTTTTCCGCTTGGATTGTGTGGCGTATTAATAATTATAGCGCGCGTGCTTTTGCTCACTGCACTGCGAACAGCTTGCCAATCAATAGCATAATCGGGGGCATGCAATGCAATATGAACTGTTTTACCGCCAGCAAGCTCAATGGCAGGCTGGTAAGAGTCATAAGCAGGGTCAAACACAATGACTTCATCATCGGGGCGTACTATAGTTTGAATAGCCACAAATAATGCTTCGGTGGCGCCCGACGTTACCGTAACTTGCTCAGCTGCATCAATATTAGCCGCGTATTTACGCGAAACTAAATTTGCTATTTGTTGCTGTAAACGGGGCACACCACTGGATGGCGAGTATTGATTAACCCCTTGCTGAACATAAAAATTTAGCTGGTTTTTTAGTAATTTTGGCGCATCAAACTCAGGAAAACCCTGCGATAAATTTATTGCCGAATGCTGACTTGCCAAGCCACTCATTTGGCTAAATATACTAACACTTAAATTTGGTAATTTACTTTCAAACACGACAGGCCCTTAATGATGGTTTTGCGCTTAAAGCGATGCTATCATTGCTTAAAACAGAAGTATAGCCGTCTAAAATTAAATAGCTTTATATCAATTTGCTTAATTAACTGAGCTATTTTGAGGTAGCAAAAACGCAGCTCGCGTTTGGTTTAGCGCCTCAAACGCATTAAGTATTATTACGCATTGGTATTACACTCATTGGTGAGGAATGTATGCACAACAATACCGCTATTTCGCAACTTATTGAAGCCGGAAAATGGATCAGTCAAAAAGGGTGGGTTCCCGCCACCGGCGGAAATTTTTCGGCGCGCACCGCAACAGGGTATGTGGTTACCGCTAGCGGCTTTGATAAAGGTCAGCTCGGTACACACACATTCATTGAGCTTGATCATCAAGGTAATCGCACTAAAGGTGCTGGCAACCCATCGGCCGAAACGCAACTGCACCTAGGCATGTATAAGCTTATTCCGCACGCAAACGTGGTGCTGCATACTCACTCAGTAGCAGCCACCGTACTATCGCGTGTAATTAAAAGCCATGCATTAAATTTAAGCGGTTACGAAATGCAAAAGTCACTCAGTGGGGTAACCTCGCATTTAGATACGCTCAGCATTCCTATTTTTGAAAACGACCAAGACATAGACCGCTTAAGTTTGCTGCTTAGCGATCACCACTTACATACACCCATTGAACATGCAGTGTTAATTCGTGGGCATGGCGTTTATGTAGTAGGGCGTAATTACAAGCAAGCACTTCGCCATTTAGAAGGGTTAGAATTTTTATTTAGTTGCGAGCTGGAACGGTTAAAAATAGAAGGTATTGGGGCACAGCTATAATGATAAAAGCAATTTTAACTGATATTGAAGGCACCATAACACGTATCTCATTTGTAAAAGAGGTGCTGTTTCCGTATGCAGCCAAGCAACTAGCGACGTTTATGCGCTTAAACGAAAATAAACCCCATGTCGCTGAGCAAATAGCGGCTGTTAAAGCCATTATTAATGAGCCAGATGCCGATATAGAAAATGTCATTAGCGTGTTACTAAAGTGGATTGAAGAAGATAAAAAAATTACCCCTTTAAAGCAAATACAAGGGCTAATTTGGCAAACGGGCTACGAGCACGGTGATTTTAAAGGCCACCTATACGCAGATGCGATTGAGTTTTTACAAGCTCAGCACGCTCAAGGTACCGCACTTTATGTGTATTCATCAGGCTCGGTAAGGGCGCAGCAGTTACTCTTTAAATACAGTGAGTATGGCGATATTCGCCCCCTGTTTAACGATTTTTTTGATACCAAAGTCGGCGCAAAGCAAGAGCAAGCAGCCTATAACACTATCGTTAACCAGCTCCCTTTTAGTGCTAACGAAATCTTGTTTTTAAGTGATGTGGCAGGTGAGCTTGATGCAGCTAAAGCCGCAGGGCTTAAAACCTTGCACTTAATACGTGATGGCCAAGCACATAGCGCGCACCCATACGTACATGACTTTAGCACAGTTAAATTGGAGCAATTTGCATGAGCCAATTAACAATTTATGCTGACAACAATCCAAGTAATGCGCTGGTAAATACCTGCGATTTAAGCGAAATTACTCAGCAATTAGCAAAGGTAAATGTACGTTTTGAACAATGGCAAGCAACCGCACCCATTAATGAGCACACCACAAATGAGCAAATTATTGCAGCGTATAAAAATGATATAGCGCGCTTAAAAGCGCAAAATGGCTACCAAACGGTGGATGTTATTTCACTTGCAAAAGGTAATCCTGCAGCGGCACAAATGCGAGAAAAGTTTTTATTTGAGCACACCCATAGTGAAGACGAAGTTCGTTTTTTTGTAAAAGGCCAAGGGTTATTTTGCCTACATATTGATGCCAAAATTTACCAAGTATTATGCCAGCAAGGTGACTTAATTTCGGTCCCAACTCTTACCCCACATTGGTTTGATATGGGGAGCGACCCAGAATTTACCGCCATTCGATTATTTAATAATACCGAGGGCTGGGTTGCAAAAAGCACCGAGTCTGAAATTGCGAAGCAGTTTCCGTTGCTCGCATAGCAAAAGTAATACGCTCCACAAAGGGATAAGTGGAGCGCTGTTTTAAAACTACTTAAGCGCTGTTAAAGCGCCACTCTCTACATCACTTTTATTGTAAACACCGGTATCTAACACCCAAGCTGTTATTAGTTTTGCAGGTGTTACATCAAATGCGGGATTATACACATTGGCATTAGTGGGTGCCCACAGCGCCTCACCAAAACTGCCACTTACGCCGCGTACCTCTGCGCTATTTCGCTGCTCTATTGCTATATCGCTACCGCAAGCTGTTTGTGTATCAAGCGTAGTTAAAGGCGCGACAACATAAAAAGGAATATCATGAAAATGCGCCAATACAGCTAAATTATAAGTTCCCACTTTATTAGCAAAGTCGCCATTAGCAGCAATACGATCGGCGCCTACCACTATTTTATCTACCTTGCCTGCGGCCATTAAACTTGCTGCCATATTATCGCAAATAAGCGTATACGGTACTTGCCAGCGCTCAAGCTCGAACGCGGTTAAACGCCCGCCTTGCAACAAGGGCCGCGTTTCATCAACCCACACATGTATATTGCCGTGTTGTTGCTGCGCTTTGTAAATAACGCCTAATGCTGTACCAATACCAGCAGTCGCTAATGCGCCGGTATTACAATGGGTTAAAATATTGTCGCCGCTGTTTATAAGCTCAGCTCCGCGCGTTGCCATGCGCTCACATAGGGCAATGTCTTCAATAAAAAGGCGCTCTGCGCTGCACACCACTGCTGCTACAAAATCATCGCTTTTAAGGGCCTCTCTTAATGTAGCCATGCAATGCATTAAATTAACAGCGGTTGGCCTTGTGGCTTCAAGCTCATCAATTGCTTTTGCAAGCGCCGCTTGAGTTCCCCCCTGCTGCGCTAAATGAGCAACCAGCAAACTCGCACCTAAGCCTATTAATGGTGCGCCACGAATTTTTAAACTGATGATCAGCTCCTTCATCGTCTCAACACTATGGCATTCATGCCATACCTGCTGATGAGGAAGTAAATACTGGTCAAGCACACTTAATGTGCCGTTTTCATATTTTAAACTGCTTGCGATAAGGTTTTGCATGGTGAGGCTGCTTAAATAAAATGCGTAAGGGTATTTTACATCAGTTTGAATAACTCTCAAGTTAGACTTGTAGACATCTAAACATTTAAAGGTATAGAATGCCCAAAAAGGTTATTTGAGAACTCACTATGGCTAACTATGTCGCGTTTAATGCGCAGCGCGCAATTGAATATGTAAACTCGCTAATTGACTCTAAGCAGTATGATTTTTTTAATGCTGGCGCACACTTAACTGCGTACGAATTTGGTGACGGTAACCTTAATTTAGTATTTAGAATTAGCGATGAGCACCATAACAGCATTATTTTAAAGCAAGCACTGCCTTATGCTCGTTGTGTAGGTGAATCATGGCCGCTCACGCTTGATAGAGCCCGTATTGAGGCGCAAGTGTTACTTAACCATGGCGCTATTTGCCCACAAAACACCGCTAAAGTACTGCACTATAACCAAGCTTACGCACTTACTATTTTAGAAGATTTAGGTCACTTAAAAATATTGCGCACTGCGCAAAATAACGCGGAGCAATTTCCTAAGTTAGCCGAGCACGTAGCTACGTATTTAAGCCATACCGGGTTTTATAATTCAGATTTTTACCTAACCGCCCAGCATAAAAAGGCCCTCGTACAGCAATTTACTAACCCTGAGCTTTGCCAAATTACAGAAGATTTATTTTTTAGCGATCCGTATACAGATCACGAACGCAATCACTTTGACGAGCAACTTACTACACATGTACACGCTTTGCGTGATAACACGGCACTTAAGTTAGAAGTTGCGAAATTAAAAGCTAATTTTTTATCTAACCCGCAAACATTGCTGCACGGCGATATGCACAGCGGCAGTATTTTTGTAGATACCAATACCACTAAAGTGATTGACCCCGAGTTTGGCTTTTTTGGCCCTGTTGGTTTTGATATAGGCTCTTTTATTGGCAATTTACTATTAAATTACTGCGCACAAGCAGGGCATATTGAAGAGTTTGTAGCACGGCGAAACTATCAAACGCATTTACTTAGCTGCATTGTTGAAAGCTATAATTTATTTGAGCAACAATGGTTAACTTTAATTGCCAACCACAGCACAGATCACACCCTTAATACCGAGGGCTACCCACAGTACTTTATGAAAACCGTATTACAAGACGCCATAGGTTATTGTGGAACAGAACTAATTAGGCGCACCATAGGGCTCGCGCATGTGGTAGATATTGACAGCATTGAAGATGAAAATACGCGCCTTGCAGTACAAAAACAAACGCTGAGCTTAGGTGAGCAACTTATTTTAAATGCCAAAAGCTGCGACAACAAAGATGCCTTTTTTAGTTTATTAATAAGCCAACTAAATTAAAAAAGGCGCCAAAGCGCCTTTTTTATACTAATACCGTTATTGGTAGTTTTCGTAAATTTTATCGAGCGGCTCCGACAGCCCGCTTTCTTGCACTATACGCACGTGTTTACGCCTTAATTCCCGCGCACTCGTTACACCACATGAGTGGGCAATTAAGCCAGCGCCGTAATGAATATATTTATTATAATTGGCAACCCGCTGAGCTTTATCTGCAACATTTAAACCACGCTGTAGCCGCTCGTTATGGGTAGTTACACCGGTTGGGCAGGTGTCTTTATTACATTGCATGGCCTGTATACAGCCTAACGCAAACATATGACCACGCGCAGAAACAACAAAATCAGCACCCAAAGCAAGCGCCCATGCTACCTTAGAGGGCACAATTAACTTACCCGAAACAATGACTTTAACCCGCCCTGTTAAGCCGTGTTTTTCAAGCATATTAACAACCAGCGGTAAGCTTTCGCGCAGCGGTAAACCTACCGAATCTAATAAGGGTTGTGGCGCTGCGCCCGTACCGCCATCGGCACTATCAATAGTGATAAAATCCGGTGCTGATTCAAGCCCTCGGTGGTTTATTTCTGCAAATAGCGTTTCTAGCCATGTGTAATCACCAATAACGGCTTTAAAGCCGGTAGGTTTGCCTGTGGCGTTTCGCACTGTGGCAATCATATCTAATATGTCGCTTGGCTTTTTGATCTCTGGGTGCCCATTTGGGCTAATTGAATCTTTACCCTCAGGGATGCCCCTTATTTTAGCAATTTCAGCATTAACCTTTTTACCTGGTAACATACCGCCTTTACCTGGTTTGGCGCCCTGGCTTAATTTAAGCTCAAACATTTTTACGTTTTTATGCGCCGCAATTTCTTTAAGTTTATCAATACTTAAATTTCCAAGCTCGTCGCGCACACCATATTTAGCCGTACCAATTTGAAACACCAAATCGGCTCCGCCCTCTAAGTGATAAGGGCTTAACCCGCCTTCGCCGGTATTCATCCAGCAGCCGGCCAATTTTGCCCCTTTTGATAACGCTCTAACAGCCGGTTTTGAGAGCGCGCCGAAGCTCATTCCCGATATATTAAACAAGGAGTTAGTGGTGTACGGCGTTTTACAATAAGGGCCTAAAGTTACATTACTTGGGTCCAGCGCCTCTTCATCTAAGGTAGGAAAAGCACAGTTCATAAACATCACTGTACCTGTAACCTCTAAGCTTTGCGTGGAGCCAAATGCAGCGGTACGATCGACATCTTTTGCAGCGCGATACACCCAGCTGCGCTCTGCTCGGTTAAACGGCATTTCTTCTCTATCGAGGGCAAAAAAGTACTGCCTAAAAAACTCGCCTTGGCGCTCAAAAAAGTACCTAAAGCGACCAATAACCGGGTAATTTCGCCTAATTGCATGCTTTGTTTGAGTAATATCACGAAAATAAAAAACAATAACGGTAAGTACAATTAATCCTAATGCAACAATAAAAATACTCGCAAATACATCAATACTAAAAATAATAAAATCGCTCATCCAAGGCCCCTCGATGGCTGTTTTTAAAATAAAAAAGGTGTTGCGTCAAAATGACACAACACCTTTCGTTGTTCAAGGTTTATACCTTTAGATAATTAGCTTTGCGTGTTTTCAAGCTCAGCTTTTATATACAAACGAACTTGCTCTTCAAGCACTGATAACGGCACAGAACCATGACGCAATACTTGATGATGAAACTCACGAATATCAAAACGTGGCCCAAGCGCTTGCTCGGCCTCTGCGCGTAAACGCTTGATAGTCAGCTCGCCAATTTTGTACGACAAAGCTTGCCCCGGCCACGAAATATAGCGGTCGGTTTCGGTTTTAACATTGTGTAAGGAAAGCGCTGTGTTTTCGCTCATAAAGTTCATAGCGCGCTCGCGGCTCCAACCGTACATGTGCATACCTGTATCAACCACTAAACGAGCTGCACGCCACATTTCATAGGTTAAACGGCCAAATCGGCTGTATGGGTCTTGGTAAAAGCCTGCTTCTATACCTAAGTATTCAGAATAAAGCCCCCACCCTTCACCAAAAGCCGAAAGGTAGGCATCACGTCGGTAGCTTGGTAAGTTTTCAAGCTCTGCATTAAGCGATATTTGTAAATGATGCCCCGGTACGGCTTCGTGTAAGGTTAGCGCCTCTAATACATACAATGGGCGCTTATCTAGCGCATATGTATTTACCCAATAATAACCTGCTTGATCGCTTCGGCTTGAGCCAACATAGCGACCGGTTGTATATTTAGGGGCTATATTTGCAGGTACAGGTGCAACGCCATAGGGCATACGTGGCAGTGTATGAAATAACTTAGGCAGCTGCGCGTCCATTTTTTTAGCTATATAAGCAGCTTTTTTTAATAGCTGCTCTGGAGTGGTGGCGTAAAATTGCGGATCGGTACGTAAAAAGTGGATAAAATCGGCAAACGAGCCTTCAAAGCCTACTTCTTTAATTATTTCCTGCATTTCACTGCGGATACGCGCCACTTCAGATAACCCCAGCTGATGTATTTCATCAATGCTCATATTTGTGGTGGTGTAATACTGTGCGCGGTTTTTATAAAATGCCTTGCCATTAGGGGTTTGCGAAATACCAATCGTAGTGCGTGCACCTGGCTGATATTGCGTAGTAAAAAATGTTAAATACGCTTTGTAAGAGGCAATAACATCATTTTTTATGATGCGTTTAGCTTTTTGCTGTATCGCTTTAAAGTCGTTTTCACTTAGCCCTGCCGTGTTCGTTTTAAAAGGGGTGTAAAAGTCTGACTGCGTTACATCATCTACTATGTATGCGCTTATTGAGTCTTCATACCCGGCTAATACCGCTTGTGGTTGAGTAAGTCCCGTTTCGAGCCCCTTTTTCATCCAATGTATGTTTTGCTCAAAAAAGCGCGGCACTTGTTCAAGGCGGGCTAAATACGTTTCTAACTGTTGCGGTTGCTTGTACTGCGAACTATTAATCATATAAGACAAGCTAGAATGGAACCCATACTCAGAAGTTAGCGGCATGTAGTGCGCATTAAATACATATTCATCAACACTATTTTGTACTTGCGCACGAATAATACTGAGGTTAATACTGTTTTCACTTGAAAGCTCATCGCTATCAATTGCATCTAAACGACTTAATAATGCTGTTTTTTCCTCATATTGCCGCTTTAAAAATTCAGCCGATAAATTAGGTAATAAATAGCCATCAACCCCTTCAGGCTGAGTGTAGGGATTAACACGTTTGCGGTAATCAACAATACTTTGCGCCACTTGTTCAAATTGTGTGTTTGCGTTGGGGCTTGTTAATGTACATGCGCTTAGCGTGCCAAAAAGTGATAGCACAAGCAGTGTGCGGCAAATTCGCGGGGGTAAGGAATAATTCATTTTAGTTTTACTTAACCATACAATAGATTTCACAAAACTATCGTAGGCTGAGTAAATAGCAAGATAAATGCGATTAATCTCAATAACACACGCTTAATTGGAGCGCGTAAAATAAGCTGAACCCGCCTAAATTAAGCTAAATACGTGCTCTTTGATGATAAAATCAGCTATTAGGCAGCAAAAGTAAAAAATTAAGTTCACTAATACTGGTTTTTACTTTTAAATAGCCTGCTTAACGATTATTGTAGTAAAAAAATAATAAAGCTTGGATGCATTGCCGCCTCATTGAAGAGTTATTTTAATGTGTAATTTAATGCGTACTTAGTTGGTAGTTAAAATGATGTTCCATGATTCCATGGCTGTAGCTCAAGAAAAAATGACGAATGTATGCCTGTTTTTAGAACGTCATACGCTGCCTCCCTCTCCGTTAAATTACCAAGTTGCCTATACCTATATTAGTAAAGTAAATCCTCAGCTAAATAACGCCATAGACGAGGCCATTACTAATAAAGCCCAAATTGATAGTATTTTGATTGAGCAGCTCTACTTTGAGTTTTTAAACGAAGGGCATACCACGCAAGTGGCAATGATTAATAACGTAAATGGGGTTATTGATTCACTGTCGCGCAATGCGCAATCAACCGAAAAACAAATTGTTAGCTTTGCCGGCCAAGTAAGTGAGTGCATGCACACGCTTGATGAGAATAATATAGAGCAAAGCCGCCAAGCACTCGATACGTTAAACACGCAATCAGCCACGTTACTTGAGCAACACAAGCACTTTAAACACGAGCTATATAAAGCTAAAAAGTTACACGAAAAAACCCAAAAACAGCTGGCGCAATTACGTAAGCAGCACATTATTGACTCACAAACGGGGCTGTATAAACGTCATTATTTAACGCAGCAAACCCAACTATGGAGCAACCAAGACAAATCAATTTGCGCAATTGCTATTCAAATAGATAATTTAGATCATTTTGTAGATAATTACGGCGATATAATTGGCGAAGTTATTTTGAACAAAGTAGCTAAACAAGTAAAAAAATATGTTTTTCAAAGTGGTTTACCTGGGCGCACAGCAAAGGACCAATTTACCGTATTACTGCCAGATATAGACCCCGAAACCGCTAATGTTATTGCTGAAAAAGTGCGTAATGGCGTAGAAAAGCTTCGTTTTGTTAGCTCAAAAAGCGGCACTAAGCTGCCTGGCATTAACTTATCTTTAGGCATAGCGCAGCAACTCAAAAATGATGACTTTAACCAGTTAGCTAAAAAAGCCTCGCAAGCGGCATTTAAAGCACGCTCACTGGGGCAAAGTAGCTTTACAGCTGGCCACTAGGTTTTACGCTAAATTACCTGATAAATCATATTCAAATTGCACCTGCAGTATACAATCAAGTACACTAGTCTTTATTGCCACGATAGAGACTAACCATGAACGAAACAGAGCAAAAGACCACGCATTTTGGCTATAAAACCGTAGCCGAAAACGATAAAGCCTCAATGGTTGCAGACGTATTTCACTCGGTTGCAGCAAAGTACGATGTAATGAACGATTTAATGTCTTTTGGTGTACATCGATTATGGAAACGTCAAACTATAGCCAGCTCAGGTGTGCGCAAAGGCCACCACGTCCTTGATTTAGCAGGCGGCACTGGCGACCTAACAGCAAAATTTAGCCAGTTAGTCGGTGACACCGGCCAAGTAGTTCTAGGCGATATTAACTCATCAATGTTAAAAGTGGGCCGTGAAAAGCTGCACAACCTGGGTTTAGTTGGCAATATCGACTACGTGCAAATGAATGCCGAAATGCTGCCATTTCCAGATAACAGCTTTGATGTGATCACGATTGCCTTTGGCCTACGTAATGTAACCGATAAAGACAAAGCCCTGCGCTCTATGTACCGTATTTTAAAGCCAGGTGGACGTTTATTAGTATTAGAGTTTTCCAAACCTGAGCATGAAATTTTAAGTAAAGCGTACGATTTTTACTCGTTCAATCTATTACCAACTATGGGTAAAGTAGTAGCGAACGATAGCGAGTCATACCAATACTTAGCTGAGTCGATTCGTATGCACCCAGACCAAGAAACCTTAAAAGCAATGATGGAAGAAGCAGGCTTTGAACAAACAACGTATCAAAACCTAACCGGTGGTATTGTTGCACTGCACCGTGGTTTTAAATATTAAGGCAGGCAGTTATGGCGTTTGAGCAAAAAAGCGAGCAAGTGGTCGCAGCAAAACCCGATTCGCAGTTTTTTATGTTACCTAATTTTGTACTTTCGCTTATAGAGCGAGTGCTTAATAAGGTACTGCAACTCGACGCCACCTTAATAGATAAGCTCAGTGCCGTTAAGCACAAACCATTAAAGGTCGAAATCCGCAATTGGCAGCAGCAAATAGTATTAACCTTTGATGGTAAACTATTACACCTTTACAGTGCCAGCGATGAAAATAGCGCAGAGTGTATGATCAGCGCAGATATAGATACTCTTATGGCGCTTAAAGACCCAGCCATGCTTACACAGCTCATTCGTCAAGATAAGCTAGACCTGCAAGGCGACTTAAACGTCGCTCAGGCATACAGCGCCGCATTTTCTGGGCTAGATATAGATTGGCCTGAGCAACTATCGCATTATATTGGCGATGCGCCCGCACAACAACTTTACATACAGCTAAACGCTTTACGCAGTAAAGAGCGTAAAGCGCGTCAGCAAATTAGCACCACATTAACCAGCCTATGCCAAGATGAGCTCGCTGTAACTATTCACCCTTTAGAGCTTGAACAATTTAAACAACAAAACCGAGTGCTAAAAGGACAAGTGGCCGCTATTGAACAACGCATAAATGCATTAATCAACTCTTCTAACACCAACAGCCGCTAAGGATTTTTTGTGTCGACTGCTCGATTGTATTACATCACTAAAACATTACTTAGCTACGGATTAGATGAGTTAATACCAAAACAAAAAATACCTTGGTACGCTAAAATTGCGCGTGGTAGCTTGTTTTGGTTACGTAACCAGCACAAAAATAAGCCAGCGGGCTTGCGACTGCGCTTAGCCTTGCAAGAGCTTGGCCCTGTGTGGATTAAGTTTGGCCAAATGCTTTCTACCCGCCGAGACTTACTTCCTCACGACATTGCGTTAGAGCTTGCTTTTTTGCAAGACCAAGTCGAGCCCTTTGAAGGCGAACTTGCCCAAAAAATAATTGAAAAAGCGCTCGAAATTAGCGATATAAACCAGTTATTTAGTGAGTTTTCGCAAACCCCATTGGCCTCAGCGTCTATTGCACAAGTGCATACTGCTAAGCTAGTTGATGCCCATAACAATACCCAAGATGTTGTTATAAAAGTGATTAGGCCAAATATAAAAACACAAATTAATGCCGACTTAGCACTTATGGAAAAGCTCGCTAAAGTACTTGCCAATGTACACAGCGAAGCAAAAAGGTTACGCCCTGTCGAAGTGGTCAAAGAGTATAAAAAAACCTTGCTAGATGAGCTCGATTTAATGCGCGAAGGCGCAAATGGCATACAACTTAAGCGTAACTTTGAAGGCTCTGATTCGTTATATATCCCGGCTGTTTATAGCGATTATAGCCGCAGTAACGTTTTGGTTATGGAGCGTATTTACGGAATTCCGGTCTCAGATACTGAGTCGTTAATTGCGCAGAATACCAATATGAAATTACTCGCTGAACGCGGTGTAGAAGTGTTTTTTACCCAAGTATTTAGAGACAGTTTTTTTCACGCTGATATGCACCCTGGCAATATATTTGTCTCTCGCGAGCACCCTGAAAACCCCATGTATATTGGTATCGACTGTGGCATTGTTGGCACATTAAACAAAGAAGATAAACGCTATCTCGCTGAAAACTTTATCGCCTTTTTTAATCGTGACTACCGCCAAGTTGCTCAGCTACATGTTGACTCGGGCTGGGTTCCACCTGATACCAGCATAGAAGAGTTTGAATTTGCAATTCGTACCGTGTGCGAACCTATATTTAATAAGCCACTGGCTGAGATATCGTTTGGCCATGTACTCGTTAATTTATTTAACACCGCACGCCGCTTTAACATGCAAGTACAGCCGCAGTTAGTATTATTACAAAAAACGTTATTATACGTTGAGGGCTTAGGGCGTCAGCTTTATCCTCAGCTTGATTTGTGGAAAACCGCTAAGCCATTTTTAGAAGATTGGGTAAAACAACAAGTTGGACCGTTATCAGTAATGAAACAAATGTATGCTAACTTGCCATTTTGGGCTGAAAAAATGCCAGAACTACCTGATTTAATTTATCAAAATTTAAAACGTAGTCCGCAAATGCAGCATTCTCAGCCAAGTAAAGTGTCACACAAAGCGCTAGTACTTAGCCTATTTGGCAGTGCTACACTGATTGTATCGGCACTGTGTTATCTGCAGCACGACCTCATAGCGGCAGGCGTAACATTAGCAGCGTCTGCAATTAGCTTTATTGTGGCGTGGCGTAACACATAAACTAAGTGCTATTTATGCCACACGGCGTATAATTAGTACTTAAAATAAACATTTAAGCATTTATCAGTTGGAGATAACCATGGGTTTAGGTGGCATTAGTATTTGGCAATTATTGATTGTTTTAGCGATTATCGTACTTCTTTTTGGTACTAAAAAACTACGCGGCATGGGTGGTGATTTAGGCGGTGCAGTAAAAGGGTTTAAAAAAGCCATGTCTGATGATCAAACTAAAGAGACTGAAAGCGAAAAAGCTGAGCAAATCCAAGAGTCTCAAAAAGCAGCGCCAACACAGACACAAAGCACTGAAAAAACCAAAGACGATACTAAGGTTTAAGCAATATGGGAATGTGGGAGCTCGTTGTTGTTTTTATTGTTGGCCTAGTGGTACTTGGCCCTGAGCGGTTACCGGTTGCCATTCGCACCGTAATGCGCTGGGTAAAAACCGTTAAGTCGATGGCCAACTCAGTTAAAGCAGAAGTGAGTGAAGAGCTACGCATACACGAGCTTCACGAAAACCTAAAAAAAGCAGAGCAACAAGAGCTTAAAGATTTAAGCCCTGAGCTACAACAATCGGTTGATGAACTGCAAAAAGCAGCGCAGTCGGTTACTCATAGCTATAAAAACACTTCAAGCACGTCATCTAACGAACAACTCGATGAAAAAAAGTGAAATTAATTCCCCTATTTGTGGTCAACTTATTACGTGGTATAAAAAATAATGTCTGAACAAGCTAAATCAGGGTTCGTCGCTCACTTAATTGAGCTGCGCGATCGACTTATTAAATCACTTTTTAGTATTTTAGTGATATTTATTGGCCTAGTGTATTTTGCCAATGATATATATGAGTTTGTAGCCGCCCCTTTAGTCGCACATTTACCAAGCACTGCCACTATGATAGCTACCGATGTTACGGCACCGTTTTTTGCACCGTTTAAGCTAACGCTATTTGTTGCCTTGTTTGGCGCTATTCCGTGGATATTGCATCAAATTTGGGGATTTATAGCACCTGGCTTATACCAACACGAAAAACGCATGCTAATGCCAATTTTGGCCTCGAGTATTTTGCTATTTTATGGCGGTATCGCTTTTTGCTACTTTATAGTGCTCCCTATTATATTAGGCTTTTTTACTAGTGTAGGGCCGCAAATGATGACCCTAGCACCGGATATTAGTAGCTATTTAGGATTTGTACTTAAGCTATTTTTTGCATTTGGTGTGGCGTTTGAAATACCCGTAGCCATAATGTTGCTATGTTGGAGTGGCGCTACAACCACGCAGAGTTTAAAGCAAAAACGCCCTTATATTGTGGTTGGTGTATTTGTTGTGGCGATGTTTTTAACACCGCCCGATGTGTTATCACAAACACTATTAGCACTTCCTATGCTGCTTTTATTTGAGCTAGGGTTAATTTTAGCGAAATTTTATAGCGCTAAAGAACAACAGGAATCTGAGGAATAAAATGAAAAAACAACTACTCTCACTACTGGTTTTACTAAGCGCACCGACGTTTGCAGCGCAAGAAATTAACGTGCAAGCTTTGCAAGCATGTAGCTTTATTGAAAACGACTTTAACCGTTTACTATGTTATGACAACACAGTGGCAGGTAAACCGCTTACTAAACCTAGTGAGAAAAAAACCCTTACCCCACCAAAAGCCGTAACCAATGTATCGCCAAACGTAAGTGCACCTGTTGCAGCTGTTTCTAAAGCAGCGCCTGCTGCTAAAGCAGATGATTTTGGCCTTGAGCATAAAGAGATCACTAAAGATAAAGACGAAAATATCACAGCATTAGTATCATCAGTTAGAAAAGCCCCTTATGGCGAGCTCATTATTACCCTTGATAACGATCAGCAATGGCGTCAAATTGGCTCTGACAGTCTCAAATTAAAAGAGTCAGATACAGTAGTTATTAGCCGCGGTGTATTTAATTCTTTTTTACTTCGTAAAGATGGTCAAAACCGCTCAATCCGTGTGAAGCGCACTCAGTAATGACCTACACGTTAGTTGATGCAGGCGTTAATTTAACCAATCACCAGTTTGAAGGTGAGCATCAGGCCATTATTGCCCGCGCAAATGCCGCGGGCGTGCAAGCTATGTTACTGATCGGCTGCGATGTGCCTAGTAGCGAACAATCGCTTACATTAGCAAAACAATATAATCAGTTTTCTACTGCTGGCGTGCATCCACATGACGCTAAAGACGCCACCGATGAACTTGAAACCACTTTAACGCAGCTTGCTAGTAACGATTGCGTTGTGGCCATTGGTGAGTGTGGGCTTGATTATAATCGCGATTTTTCTCCTCGCGATATTCAGCGCAGCGTATTAAAACGCCAGTTAGCGTTAGCTGAAAAACTAAACCTACCTGTTTATTTACACGAACGTGACGCAAGCGAAGATATGCTAAATATTTTGGCTAACTATAACGTACGTGGTGTGCTGCATTGCTTTACAGGCAATGCCCAAGCACTTAAAGATTATTTAGAATTAGGCCTTTATATTGGCATTACTGGGTGGGTGTGTGACGAGCGCCGCGGTAAAGCATTGCAACAATTGGTGCCAAGTATCCCGCTTGAGCGGTTATTAATAGAAACCGATGCGCCTTTTTTAATTCCACGCACAATAACCCCTAAACCAAAATCACGTAAAAATGAGCCCGCCTATCTTAGCTATGTGTGTGAAACACTCGCTAAGCTTTATAACGTTGAACCAAGTACTATTGCCACCCATAGTACGGCTAACTTTTATAGCTTATTTGATATAGCAGGTCGCTAATGACAAGCCCAAAGGCGCTATTTAGCCTATTTATGCTCCTTTGTTCATTTTGCAGTGTTGCAAACCCCGTAATTTCTGAAAATTTTAAATCAATAAAAATAGACACCCTGAGCTATTCGTTTACGCCCACCACAGCAAACAATGCCTACCATGAGGTTAACGACTGGCAAACAGTAAGTGATAAGCCATTAAATTTAGGGTTTGAACAACGCCCTGTATGGGTCAAGTTTACAGTTAAAAATACCTTAAATAACAATATAAGCCCTATTTTATCGCTCGATAACCCGCTGTTAAATGAAGCGCAGATTTTTCATTTTTATAATTCAGCACTGCTCTCACACACGCAAACTGGCGATAACTTTAAGCTCTCATCACGGCTAATAAAAAGTGAATCTTTATTAGTAACCTTGAGGCTGCCGGCAAATAGTATTAGCACCGTAATAATGAAGGTTAACAACAGTGCTGGGCTGCGCATCCCGCTGACTTTATGGCAACCAGATGTCTACCTAGCGCATAAAGGTAAGCTTAATTTAATTTATGGCTTACTCATTGGTTTTTTATTTTCACTGGCCATAAGTTGCTTGGTTTTGTATGGGTTTTCGCGCAAGCTGTATTTTGCTTATGCAGGCATTATTACGCTGACCTTAGGTGTGCTTCTGGCTTATTTATGCGGTTTTGGCGCTCGTTATTTTCATCCAAATTCGCCTTCATTACAGCAAGTAATGATACCTGTTTTACTAATGCTCACTACGCTCGCTTTTGTGCCGCTACAAAAACAACTGTGCCAACCTAAAGCCTCTAAACTACTAAAATGGCAAACCATTGTTGCTAATATTTACGCAATTAGCCTGCTGTTTATGTGGGCTTTACCTAGCACAGTGTTTACCCCATTTAGCTTACTGGCGAGCCCGATTGTTATTATTTATTGCTTGGTAAGCGCCTACATCTGCCAGCAAAATGCGCCTTCAAAACCAATTCAAGCACTGCTAATTGCACTCATGCTATTTTTACTTGTTATGGTGTACCTTACTGTTGCTGTATTTGGCTTATACCCTTTAGGTAGAAGTAGCTTAGCTTTTGTTTTTATATGCTTTTTTGGTAGTACATTTTGCCTATGCTATGGCGTTATGAAGCGCTTTATTTTAGAGCGTGATGAGCAAGTTATTGCTCAACAAACCTTGATTGCTGAAAATGCAGCCCAAGATACACTATTAAATGAGCGACTCGCGCTGCAAGCCCAAACACAAAAAGAATTAGAGTCGTTAGTTGATGAGCGCACCTTTGAGTTACAAGTCACTTTGCGTGAACTAGAAGATAAAAACCGCGAGCTTGAGCTACTTAATATGGAAGACGCGCTGAGTGGCGTTAAAAATCGTCGCTTTTTTGATAAAAAATTAGTGATGGAACTGCGTCGCTCTCGGCGTGAACAAACGCCTTTGAGTATGATTATGCTCGATATAGACAGGTTTAAACGCGTTAATGATAACTACGGGCACTTAACCGGCGACCAAGTAATACGCGCTGTAGCCGACATTATAAAACAGCATTTAAAACGCCCGTTGGATGAAGTGGCTCGCTACGGCGGCGAAGAGTTTGTTGTTTTGCTACCTAACACTCCAAAAGAGGGGGCTGTTGATATTGCTGAAAAAATTCGCCAAGCCGTAGAGAGTAATACCGTAAACGTAGCCGGAACATCCGTAAAAGTAACCATTAGTGCTGGCGTAAACAGCGCTGTAGTAAACGATATTAGTAACCCTGAGCTATTTACAGACGACGCAGATAAAGCGCTCTATTTCGCTAAACAACATGGCCGAAATCAAGTAATTAGTTTTCCAATTCCACAGTAGGAGCTTAGTAACATGGCCCAATCAGGACTCGACCTTTTCCCATATACCCGCATGCGTAGAATGCGCCGCAGTGATTTTTCTCGCCGTTTAATGGCCGAAAACCAACTATCGGTAAACGATTTAATTTTTCCGGTCTTTGTACTTGAAGGTAAAAACCGCCGCGAAGCAATTGAATCAATGCCAGGAATTGAGCGTTTATCAATTGATTTATTGCTTGAAGAAGCTAAAGAGCTTGTAGATTTAGGTGTACCTGCCGTCGCTATTTTTCCGGTAACCCCTGCTGACAAAAAATCTTTGATGGCCGAAGAAGCGTACAATGAAGATGGCTTAGCACAACGCACTGTTCGTGCTTTAAAAGAAGCTTTTCCTGAGCTTGGGGTTATTACCGATGTAGCCCTTGACCCATTCACTACTCATGGCCAAGACGGCATTATTGATGATGAAGGTTATGTAATTAATGACATAACCACTGAAATTCTTGTTAAGCAGGCGCTTTCTCACGCCGAGGCAGGCGCAGATGTGGTTGCGCCCTCTGACATGATGGATGGCCGTATTGGTGCTATTCGCGAAGCACTTGAAGCAGATGGACATATTCACACACGCATAATGGCTTACTCAGCTAAATATGCCTCTAGCTATTACGGGCCGTTTAGAGACGCTGTTGGCTCTGCAGGTAACTTGAAAGGGGCCGACAAAAAAACGTATCAAATGGATCCTGCCAACTCTGATGAAGCAATTCGTGAAGTGGCACTTGATTTACAAGAAGGCGCCGACATGGTGATGGTGAAACCCGGTATGCCGTACCTTGATATTGTTCGTCGTGTTAAAGATGAGTTTGGTGTACCTACTTTCGCATATCAGGTCAGTGGCGAATATGCAATGCACAAAGCGGCAATCGATAACGGCTGGTTGAGTGAAGAGGCCACAATTATGGAATCTTTACTGGCATTTAAACGCGCCGGAGCGGATGGTATTTTAACGTATTTTGCCAAGCAGGCCGCGCAATGGCTGCAAAATAAGTAAACATGTTATCAAAGGCGGTACGCCGCCTTAATTTTTTTACAATCATTAACATATTTGTATTCTTTTTGTCATTTAGATTGCCTAAACTGGTGTCCCATTTTGGGATTTAAATACACGGGAATAATAAAAAATGTTAAAAACGAAAATAACGCCACTGGCGCTTGTATTAGCAAGCCTCAGTGCACCAGCCTCCGCCGATCTAATCATTTCTGAATACATCGAAGGCAGCAGCAACAATAAAGCGATTGAGCTTTATAACAATGCTGATACAGAGCTTTCTCTTGAAGGTTATACTTTAGGACTTTATTCAAATGGTAGTAGTTCGGTAGGTAACTCAATTGATTTATCAGGCACATTGGCTGCCAATACCACCTATATAATTTCAAACCCTAGTGCAGACGCTGCCATTCTTGATATTGCAGATGAAACCAGCACAGTAACTTACTACAACGGTGACGATGCCCTTGTTTTAACTAAAGATGGTGTGGTAGTTGATAGCTTTGGCCAAGTGGGTGTTGATCCTGGCTCTTTTTGGTCTGATGATACCGTACAAACTCAAAATAAAACCTTACGAAGAAAAAATAGCATCACAACGGGTCGAACTGACTCAACTGCAACTTTTAATCCTAGCGATGAATGGGAACAGTTTGATATTGACACCTTTGATGGCTTAGGCTCGCATGCTGGCGATGGTGGTACAGCTCCTGCGCCAGACCCTGAGCCAGAACCATTAGAACCGCTTGTATGTGGCGCAGATAAAACGCTAATTAGCGCTGTGCAAGGTTCTGGTGAAGCAAGCCCGTTAGTAGATACCCTTGTTGAAATTGAAGGTATTGTCACTGCCGATTTTCAAGGTGAAGGTGGCTTAGATGGTTTCTTTGTGACCTCGCTTGCTGCAGATGTAGATAACGATCCAACGACCTCTGAAGGTTTGTTTGTTTACTTTACTGATACCGATGTAAATGTAGGTGACCACGTGCGCGTACAGGGCACAGTTGATGAATACTATGATTCAACACAACTAGCAGATGTAACACAAATTGCTGTATGTGGTACTGACGAAGTGGCCTCTGCAACCTCAATAAGTTTACCTTTAGAGAGCCAAGCTGACCTAGAAGCTTATGAAGGTATGCTAGTAAGCCTAGATCAAACACTTGTAGTTACTAACAACTACGGCTTAGGTCGCTATGGTGAAGTAGAACTAGCCACTGAGCGTTTATACCAAGGCACTCAAGTTGCATTGCCAGGTGATGCAGCCAATGCTGTTGAAGCGGCTAACTTGACTAAAAAAATCTTATTAGATGATGGCTCTACAGCTCAAAACTCAGATCCATCGGCTTACCCAGCGCCAGGCCTATCGGCAGAAAATACTCTACGTACCGGCGATACAGTAAATGCGGTAACAGGGGTAGTTACATACAGCTTTAGCACGTATCGCATTCACCCAACAGTTACACCACAGTTTATAGCGACTAATGCGCGTGAAGATGCGCCTGAGCAAAGTGAAGAAGCCGATTTACGAATCGCCAGCTTTAACGTACTCAACTACTTTAACGGTGATGGCCAAGGCGGTGGTTTCCCTACTAGCCGTGGTGCAGACTCAGAAGAAGAGTTTGTACGTCAAGAAGCAAAACTTGTAAGTGCTATTAGTGCAATGCAAGCTGATGTTGTTGGCTTAATGGAAATTGAAAATGATGGCTTTGGTGAGTTCAGTGCTATAGCAAGTTTAGTAAATGCATTAAACGATGCTGACAGCGCTAACAACTACGCGTTTGTAGATTTTAACGTAGCCCAAATTGGTACCGACGAAATCACCACAGCCCTTATTTACCGCGCAGATAAAGTAGAAGAAGTAGGCACAGCCGCTATTACTACTGATTACCCGTTTGATTACAGCAACCGTGCACCAATTGCACAAAGCTTTAAGTCACTTTCAACAGATGAAGTATTTACTGTTTCTGTAGCCCACCTTAAATCTAAAGGGAGCTGTGGTGATGATAACAACGACGACCTAGGTGATGGCCAAGGCTGTTGGAATGAAATTCGTACCGAAGCTGCTGATGCGTTTACTGATTGGTTAGACAACAAACCTACTGGCGTAGATGACGAAGATATCATTCTTGTTGGTGATATGAACGCATATGCAATGGAAGATCCAATCCGTAAGTTTGATGAAAAAGGCTATAAAAACGTAGTCGCAGAGCTTGATGGCGATACACTAAGCTACTCTTATAGCTTCTCTGGCCGTGCAGGTAGCCTTGACCATGCTTTAGCAACCGAGTCTTTACTAAGCAAAGTTGTTGCAGCAAATGATTGGCATATCAATGCTGATGAGCCTATTGTGCTTGATTACAACCTAGAGTTTAAGAGCGAAGGTCATCAATCTACGCTATACGCAGAAGGGCCATACCGTGCATCTGATCACGACCCTGTGATTGTTGATATAAAATCTGAAGTAGTACTTACCCCTGAAGAGCAAACACCGGTAATTGCACCTGATCAAATATTCACAGTAGATGAAAACAGCGCTGTAGGCACTGTGATTGGTACACTTGATTTTAGTGACCCTAACGCTGATGTATCACCTGTGGTTAAATTTATCGTATCAGGTAACGATTCTGTATCAATTAACGAGCAAGGTCAGTTAATTGTTGCAAGCGAAGTAGATTACGAGTTTGAAAATCGTATTACCCTTACAGTACAAGCAGAGGATAGTGTAGGTAACGTATCTGAAGCACAAACGGTTGTAGTAAGAGTAAACAACCTACGTGGTGATGACGATAACGACTCTGGCTCATTGCTTTGGTTATCTCTTTTATTAGCACCACTTTCATTAGTGCGCAGATTTAAGAAAAAATAACGAGTGATTTGTTTTAAAGCCGCATTTTTGCGGCTTTTTTTATGCTTATAAAAATGTAATTCAGACAAGCTTCAGTAAACAACCCTTAATATCTTCCATACCGTTTATTAACTATTAATAGAATTAGCCGCGCAACAAATACATTAAATGAGTATTTTTTACACATAAGCCGTAGTTAAAACCCTTTTTAATAAATTTACCTGTTGAAATGTAAACACTTTATTTACGGATTAAAAGTTGCACTATAAGTTCGTCACCCTTGTGTAGTAGTTAAGTAACAAACCCTAAGCGTAAAAATAAGTCGTGTTTTTATAAAGGAATGGAAATGAAACAATTAACCCAAACACCTCCTACTTGGCAGAAAAAAGCAACGCCATTATTGGGTCTACTTTTTATTTTTTCTGGCTGGGGCTATAGCACGCAGGCAATAGCAGCAAGTGTTGATGCAGCAATTCCGCAAGAAAGCCTATTTGAAGTAATAAGCGCCCGCGCTAAAAAACTAGCCGAACAAGAATATGCACCTCCAAAAAATATAGAGCTAGAAGCATTAAATAATATTGATTACCAAGATTACCGCTCAATTCGATTTAAGCAGGATAAATCAGTGTGGAAAGATGAAGGCCTGTATGAGCTACAACTCTTTCACCCTGGTTTTTTATATAAAACACCGGTAACAATTAATACCGTAGAAGGCGATTCAAAACGTAATCGCCTACCTTTTAGTACTGATTTTTATCAATACGATGGCACAGCCGCCCCTTTAAAAGACGAAATAGCAAAAAGCGTAGCCGGCACGCAACTAGGCCATGCAGGCTTTCGCTTACATTACCCAATTAACACAAACGAATACAAAGATGAGGTAATGGTGTTTCAAGGGGCCTCTTATTTTAGAGTTGTTGGTCCTAATCAAGTATATGGTTTATCAGCACGCGGATTAGCAATCGATACCGCCGAAACATCGGGTGAAGAGTTCCCTATGTTTAAAGAGTTTTGGCTTGTTAAGCCCCAGGCTGAGCAAACTAACATCACTATTTTTGCATTGCTTGATAGCCCTTCGGTATCAGGCGCTTACAAATTTGATATTGACCCAACAACCAGCATGTTAGTTGATGTTGATATGCAAATTTTTGCCCGTAAAGATATTAAAAAGCTAGGCGTAGCCCCTTTAACAAGTATGTTTTACCACGGTGAAAACAGCACTAAGTTTTTTGATGACTACCGCCCAGAAGTGCATGATTCAGACGGCTTGTTAACACAGTCAGCTGATAACAAATGGGTATGGCGCCCGCTTAACAACCCAACACAGTTAAGCGTTACGTCGTTTTCGTACACCAACCCTAAGGGGTTTGGTTTAGCACAGCGTGACCGTGACTTTAACAATTACTTAGATACTGAAGCGCACTACCACGACCGTCCAAGCCTGTGGATAGAGCCAAAAGGTGAATGGGGAAATGGCCGAGTTGAGCTAGTAGAAATACCAACAGATACAGAAACGAACGACAATATAGTGAGTTACTGGGTGCCTGAAAAGCCAATGAAAGCTGGTGATTCATTAAAGCTAAGCTACAAAATGAGCACCTTTAACGCCCATTTAACTCAACACCAAAAGGCGCGTGTAACACGCACACGTATAGGTAGCGCAGCGCTGCCAGGTGAAGATAATCCACCACCGCAAAGCCATCGCCAGTTTACCGTTGACTTTGCAGGCCCCGATTTAAACAACCTGTCTGAAAAGCTAACTCTTGAAGCCGACATTCAGCTAACAACAGGTGAAGTAAGAGATGTAACAGTGCAAAAACTTCCTAAATCTCTTGGTTGGCGAGTAGCGTTTAAAATTGCACCACAGGACGATCAACCCGTAGATATGCGTTTATCGTTAAAACTTCGTGATAAAGAAATTAGTGAGGTATGGAGCTATGTTTGGTACCCAAATGACATCAAGTAATAAAGGAAAGGGCACACCAATGCCATTCAAAACACTGCGCGTATGGTTATTTGCTATTGCTGCACTCACTGTTTCAGGGTACGGCATCTCCATTATGTTTGAAATTTTAAGCTCAAACGGAATGACCTTGCTTGAATACGCGCTATTGGTTTTATTTTCAATAACCTTTGCATGGATTGTTACGGCATTTTGTAGCGGCACGATAGGATTTGTACTGCAATTATTTCGTATTGACCCGCTCACCCTAAGACGCATTAAGCCTATTGAGTTTGACAATGCCGCGCTTGCACAGCAAAAAACTGCGGTAGTAATGCCTATTTATAACGAAGACACGCACCGTGTTATTGCCGGCTTTGAAGTGAGCTTACAATCGCTAAAAGAGACTGGGCAACTTGCCAATTTTGACTTTTATTTACTTAGCGACACGCAAGACCCTGAAATAGCACAAAACGAGCTAAGCGCATGGCATGCTTTATGTGAGCGTTTAGGCGATACTGCAAAACAGGTTTTCTATCGCCGTCGCGAAGATAACACACACCGTAAAGTAGGTAACTTAACCGACTTTTGCGAGCGCTGGGGCAGCCAATACGATCACATGATTGTACTTGATGCCGACAGCGTAATGACGGGTAAATGTATGCTAGAGCTGACCACAAGCATGATCAACAACCCGCAAGCTGGTTTAATTCAAACTATTCCTATTCCAGTTCGTCAAGACACCTACTTTGGTCGCTTTTTACAATTTGCCTCTGTGCTTTACAGCCCAATGCTGGCAACGGGGTCTGCTTTTTGGCAAACCGACAAAGCTAATTATTGGGGCCACAATGCCATTATTCGTGTTGAAGCATTTATTAACTATTGTGGTTTACCTACGCTTGAAGGCAATGCCCCCTTTGGTGGCGAAATTTTAAGTCATGACTTTGTAGAAGCTTCACTACTGCACAGTGCAGGCTGGGATGTTTTATTACTTAGCGATATTGAAGGTAGCTACGAAGAAGTACCAAGTAACATTTTAGATTATGCCATACGCGACAGACGTTGGGTTCAAGGTAACATTCAGCATCTTGGTTTATTAGGCTCGTCTAAATTAAAGTTAATGAGTAAGTTTCACTTTTTATTAGGCGCAACCGCTTATATTTCATCGCTTATTTGGTTATCTATGCTGGCACTAAGCACCATAGATGCGGTAACACGTGCATTAAATAGCGATGTGTACTTTAATCGGGTTTATCAGTTATTCCCAACGTGGCAAATAGCTAAAACAGACTTAATTGATTCACTACTTTATTTAACCATTATTATATTATTGGTGCCTAAATTAATGGGTGTAATTGTCACGCTAGTGCACAGAAATAAGCGCTTTGGCGGCTCGTTTAAATTAATATTAGGCTCAATAATAGAGACTGTATTTGCCATTATTGTGGCACCACTTATGATGGTGTTTCATGCTTACTTTGTAGTGTGTGTATTTTTGGGTAAAAAAGTTAAGTGGGATGCACAACCGCGCGAAGGCCGCATGGTACCGTGGAAAGAAGCGTTTAATTACACACTATTTTCTACCTTGGTTGCCATAGTATGGGGCGCTACAGCCTATTACTTTACGCCAGTGTTCTTTTGGTGGTTATCGCCTATATTACTTGGTCTATTACTTGGAGCGCCAATAATACGCTACACCAGTAGCATTAAGTTAGGTGTGCAACTGCGTAAAATGGGAATATTTATTTGCCCTAGCGAAGTTGATAACGACCCTATGCTAAACAACCTTAAAGTGCATTTAAAAGAGATTTCGGTACCAGAGCCAGGGCAATACCCTAAAACGGTGCCAGCCCTACCACAAGAGCATTTAGTGGTTATGCCAATACAAAGCTTTAATAAGCCTCGCTTGCCAAAGATGAAAGCGCTAAGAGCTAAAGCAATTAAGAAGTTTAATTAGCGCAATGGGCACGCACTAAATACAAAAAGGAGCATGATTGCTCCTTTTTATTTATAAAATGCCAATTATACAAAGGCTAACCTCACGCTCTGCATGAGCTAATATAGTCGACTTTACAATCTACCTTATTTTTATATAACCTAACTATATTCGCTTTTTCATCTGCTGATAATCGCCAATTATAAAAATGGTGATTTTTACCATTTTCTAGCTCAACCTTAAATATGGTACAAATAAATAATGATTTAAATGAAATAGACTTTATTTCTTCGCTATTTATATATTGTTCGCGCATAAAGCGAGTATAGTTTATACCTGCTTGGTAACAGTGTAAGAATCGAAGGTGGATAAAATTAAAGATTATTATTACTCCTATTAACGGTAATAATAATAGAAAAGCCGCTTTTAGAGTAATTGCAAACACACTTTTTATAACAAACAAAAGTACGAGTACCGCAGCACACTTTGTAAATTGCAGCGGCCAGTTAGGGGTAAGTTTTATCGAGTTCATGAATTTACGTCTTATATAAAATGAAATATAGTAAACGTCTCTTCTTCGGAGACTTCCTTATCAACTTTTAGATTACTAATCTAAAAGTGCCAGTATTCTACAGTAGACACTTGCACACGGCAATAAGTCTAAGTAAATACATCAAGTTATAATCAATGAAAAATACTACTTCTATTACAGTAACTTACGTTAAAGCATAATAAGTTAATAAATAAGGCACTTCATTAACTAATCATATAAGACTATTAAATAAGCCAAACCCAATACTAAAAAACTACAACTGTAGGCAATAAAAAACCCGCAACATGTGCGGGTTTTTTTAAAGAGTTACAGAGCTAATTACTTAGCTGCTTTTTTCTCTTTTTCTGCAGCGATTACAGTGTCAGCTACGTTTTGTGGACATGCTGCGTAGTGTGAGAACTCCATAGAGAACTGACCACGACCTGATGTCATTGTACGTAGTGAACCGATGTAACCAAACATTTCTGATAACGGAACGTCAGCTTTAATGCGAACGCCAGTTAAACCAGCTTCTTGGTCGCTTAGCATACCACGACGACGGTTAAGGTCACCGATTACGTCACCAACGTGATCTTCTGGAGTGAACACGTCAACTTTCATGATTGGCTCAAGAAGTTGTGCGCCCGCTTTAGGGATCGATTGACGGAAAGCGCCTTTAGCAGCGATTTCGAATGCGATTGCAGATGAATCCACGGCGTGGAAGCCACCGTCGAAAAGCTCTACTTCAACGTCAAGTACTGGGAAGCCAGCTAGAACACCTTCGTTCATCATTGACTTGAAGCCTTTCTCAACTGCAGGCCAGAATTCTTTCGGTACGTTACCACCAACAACTGATGAAGTGAACGTGAAGCCTGAATTCGCTTCGCCTGGCTTGATGCGGTAATCAATTTTACCGAACTGACCAGAACCACCAGATTGTTTCTTATGCGTGTAGCTATCTTCGATTTCACGAGTGATAGTTTCACGGTAAGCAACCTGTGGTTGACCAACAATAAGGTCTACGCCGTAAGTACGCTTAAGGATATCTACTTTGATATCTAAGTGAAGCTCACCCATACCTTTAAGGATAGTTTCGCCTGAATCTTCATCAGTCTCAACTTGGAAAGACGGATCTTCTGCAACCATTTTACCGATAGCAATACCCATTTTCTCATTACCGCCTTTATCTTTAGGCTGTACAGCAATCGAGATTACTGGAGTTGGGAATACCATTGGCTCTAGAGTTACTTTGTCTTTCGGATCACATAGAGTGTGACCAGTTTGAACGTTTTTCATACCTACGATTGCAATGATGTCACCAGCTTGTGCGCTAGTTAGCTCTTTACGTTCGTCAGCTTGCATCTCAACCATACGGCCAACACGCTCTGTTTTACCAGTAAACGAGTTAAGGATAGTGTCACCCTTGTTAAGTTTACCTGAGTAAATACGTACGAATGTTAATGCACCAAAACGGTCATCCATGATCTTAAATGCTAATGCTTTAAAAGACTCATCAGCAGATACGATTGCATGCTCGCCAGTTTCGTTACCTTCTTCATCCATAAGAGGTTGAGGGTCAACTTCTGTAGGAGATGGTAAGTAATCAACAACAGCGTCAAGTACTAGTTGAACACCTTTGTTTTTGAATGCAGAACCACAGAATGTAGGGAAGAAAGCAAGGTCACGAGTACCTTTACGGATACAACGCTTGATATCTTCTAAAGAAGGTACTTCACCTTCCATGTACGCTTCCATTAGGTCATCGTCTTGCTCTACAGCAGTTTCGATAAGCATTTCATGGTATTCGTCTACTTTGTCAACCATGTCTGCAGGAACGTCTGTGATTTCGTAGTTTTCAGGAAGACCAGTGTCATCCCAAACGTATGCTTTTTTAGTAAGAACGTCTACAACACCAACGAAGTCATCTTCAATACCGATTGGTAAAGTCATAACTAGTGGTACAGCACCAAGTACTTTACGTACTTGCTCAGTTACACGGTAAAAATCAGCACCCATACGGTCTAATTTGTTTACGAAGATAATACGTGCAACTTCTGATTCGTTAGCGTAACGCCAGTTAGTTTCTGATTGTGGCTCAACACCACCAGAACCACAGAATACACCAACACCGCCGTCTAATACTTTAAGTGAACGGTAAACTTCAACTGTGAAGTCAACGTGTCCAGGAGTATCGATAACGTTGAAACGGTGATCTTTCCAGAAACAGCTTACTGCCGCAGACTGGATAGTAATACCGCGCTCAGCTTCTTGATCCATGAAGTCAGTAGTAGATTCACCATCATGAACCTCACCTGTTTTATGGATAGTACCTGTAAGCTTCAGGATACGCTCAGTAGTAGTGGTTTTACCCGCATCAACGTGCGCGAAAATACCAATGTTTCTGTACTTCGATAAATCTGCCATTATTTTACTCTTAATAAAGTCGATAAATTATTCGGCGGGAGTATAGCATTACTTAAAGCGAACATCACCATACAAGTCGCTTAAAATGCAATCAATTCAATAAAATTTTTCTAGATTTACATCAAGCACTGGTTAAATAGCACTGATTATTATGTAACCCATTAAAAATATTATGTTTTATTCTTGTAATCTGAAGAGCACTCAGTTACTTAATTATTTTGTAACAACGCTCTGGCCTGCCAATACTACCGTAGCTTTAATCTGCCGCTAGCACGTTAGTTTTGATTAAAAACACTTAAAAATATAAATATTTCGCCTCAGTACAGCTATTTAATTGCCTCTTTATTGAGCAAAAAACTCCTTTTAAGAAATCAACTCGATTCGGTTTTCCTGTATTCGATGCTTTCGAATTATGTATGAAATTCTTAAATGACTAAAAAACAACACGAGTAATTACCATTGAAAAGCGAATAAAAAACGCACTTAATAAAATAAGAATTATTTGCATTTAGGTGTTGACAGTTTATTAGATCTAACTGATAATCAATATCAACAAGACGGGAATGCATACCCACTTGTGACGGAATGAACTAATTTGTTTCTCGACCCTGAAACAACGTGTGGCGCACGTAAACAGCTATGGTTACTTGTTATGAACCGCAACGCCCCTTGATGTTGATGATAAGTAACCGCCCTACTATTTTACTTGCTACATTGCTCATATCGGTGACGGTAGATATGAAACTAAAAAAGCCCTTACGGGCTTTTTTTATGTCTGTAATTTAGTAAGTAATATACTCACATAAACTCACATATTAACGGCGGTTTTTACGTGCACGTGCACGGCGCTGTTTTTTCTCTTCTTCTTTAGCGGCTTTTTTGGCCTCTGCAGCGGCGCGTAAGCCAGCTACCATAATTTCTTCTTCTTCACGCATGGCTGGGGTTTCCATGGTAATACGGCCGATAATCCCATCACGTAATTCGTTAATCAGTATTTCAGACATTTTATAGGTGTCTATTTGGTTACCGCCACGAATACAACCACGCTTTTTACCGGCCATTTCTACAAATTCCCAGTCACTTTCTGGCAGTTCATCTATTTTATAGCGTGCTTTTAAAAGCTCTGGGTAGGCTTTTAATAAATACTCTGCGGTATAACTTGCCACATCTTCGTATTCAAGCGCTGTATCACGTATTGCACCAGTGGCACCTAAACGATAACCCGAGTTCTCGTTTTCTACTTTAGGCCACAGCATACCTGGTGTGTCGTAAAGCATAATGCCGTCTTCAAGCTTAATACGTTGCTGCGCTTTTGTTACCGCAGGCTCGTTACCCGTTTTTGCAACTATGCGCCCAGCTAATACGTTAATTAACGTCGATTTACCCACATTTGGAATACCCATGATCATAGCTTTAATTTGCTTATCGGCGCCCACTTTGTGTGGCACCAATTTTTTACAAAGCTCATTAATGCGGTGCACCTCAGCGGCTTTATCATGGCCAAACGCAATCGCTTTTACGCCACTTTCTTGCTCAAAATAGTCTTTCCACGCTTGGGTCATTTTAGGGTCGGCTAAATCCGCCTTATTTAAAATTTTGATGACCGGCTTGCCTTCACGAAGCGTAGTTACCATAGGGTTTTCACTACTGTAAGGAATGCGTGCATCAAGCACTTCAATGATCACATCCATTTGCGGCATTATTTCTTTAATCTCATTACGGGCTTTATTCATGTGCCCAGGGAACCACTGGATAGCCATTTTTAACTCCTAACATATAATTTGACGCTATTTTAACTGGCAATTCATTTAATTGCGCTATACTGGCGCAAATTTTTTTAGATTAGATATTATGGCTCTTAAATCTACCATTATTAAAGCGCAATTATCGTTAAGCGATATGGACCGCCACGTGTACCAAGATTTTAATTTAACGTTGGCACAGCATCCCTCTGAAACCGAGCAACGCTTGATGATTCGCTTATTAGCCTATGCACTAAATAGTTGTGATGGCTTAGAGTTTACCAAAGGCTTAAGTGCCGACGATGAACCTGAGCTTTGGCATGTAAACTACAGTGAAGAGATAGAGCTGTGGATTGAGCTGGGCCTGCCAGATGAAAAGCGTCTTAAAAAAGCCTGCAATAAAGCTAAAAAAGTGGTGCTTTATACCTATGGCGAAAACAACCAAGCTATTTGGTGGCAAAAACATCAACCTAAGTTGTACGATTTTAAAAACTTAAGTATTTTTAGCCTTGATTACGCCGCTACTCAGACACTTGCAGATTTAGCTGACCGCAATATAAAACTTACCATTACCGTTCAAGATGGTGATGTGTGGGTCAGTTCTGATACGGCTAATATCGAAATAAAACCACAACAGTTAATGTAAATTGTAGGTAAGGGCGTATGAAAATAAACCACGTTATTGTATTACACGGCCTTTATATGTCGGGCTTTGTTATGCGCCCGCTCTGCTCTCGTCTTGAACAGTCTGGAGTTAAAGTACTGAATCTCACTTACAATACGCTCGACCCTAACTTAAGCACCATATTTAAACAAATTGATGAGTTTATTGGTGATGAGCCCTCTGCATTAGTATGTCACTCTATGGGCGGATTAATTGCCCGCGCCTACTTAGAGGCAGGCACGCCAGCGAGTCACCATGTCACTAAAGTGATTACGCTTGGCACTCCCCATCAAGGCAGCCACATAGCGCAAAAGATGAAGCAAAAAGGGTTTGAAACCTTTTTAAAAAACAGCGTCGAGTTTTTACTCACTAAAAATGGTAACTGGCCGTTTAAGGCCAAGCTTTATAGTATTGCTGGCGATTTGCCCATTGGGTTAATGCCGTTAATTGTCAAAGGCAGTCAGTCCGATGGCACCGTTTTACTAGACGAAACCAAGCTTAAAGGCATGGCTGAGCATAAAGTGTTTCATTTAAGCCATACCAGTATGATTTATTCTCGCCAGGTGCTTGAATACATTATTAAGTGCCTTAACGAAGCGGCCTAGTCTTCGCCCGCCTCTGCTATTTTATAACTGATTAAAAATATCACCCCCAAAATAAGTGGCATGGGTGCGGCAATGTAGCCAAACGTGTCGGCATTGGCAAAACTTGCGCCTGCTAAATGCGCCACCAGCCCCAATACAAATGCTATAACGGCTATACCTACCACTATTAACTCTGCTTTATTTTGTTTTACTGTTTTTGCATCCATAATCGCTCTCCAATAAATTTAAGATATTTATTTTGCTTGAGTGAATTATGCGCTACAGCCATAAGCATTTACTGATTTAGATCAATACATCAAATAGCCAATATTCAACCTTGTAGAAAACTTGTTTTAGATCATAATTTATCCATGTTTTGTCTTTATTTTATTGTTAAGGGGTAGAATTTTAATAAATTCAACCCATCTATATTGTATGAGTGATTTATTGCGCTGCACGTTATTAATAGTTAAAACCTATTGCATTGACTGGTTTAAACAATTTTACTAATTAATAGCACTGAGCAATAATGATCATCAGTTCATAAATAAATGATTCATCAAGGAGCAAGGTATGTCACAGGTAAATGCAATTGGTTTAAACAGCGCAAAAAGCGAAGACATTGTTAAGTCACTCAATACATTATTGAGCAGCTACCAAATTCAATACATGAATGCGCGCGGTTTTCATTGGAATATTAAAGGCCGTAACTTTTTTGAATTACACATTAAATTTGAAGAGATTTATAATTTACTACTTGAAAAAGTAGATGAAATTGCTGAACGTATTTTAACGTTA
Organism: Pseudoalteromonas sp. P1-11; assembly: GCF_001399995.1. Lineage (NCBI taxonomy): Bacteria > Pseudomonadati > Pseudomonadota > Gammaproteobacteria > Alteromonadales > Pseudoalteromonadaceae > Pseudoalteromonas > Pseudoalteromonas sp. P1-11. Next base: position 70,469 of record NZ_LJSP01000013.1, on the reverse strand, counting down.
GATGGCGCGCCACTACATGCGTTTTCTGATTACTTAGAAGTAAGTGAAATTAAAGAAGCTAAAAACATTAGCGATGGTACCGCAGCCGTAGAAAACCTATTAGCTGGCTACAGCACACTAATTAAAATGCAACGTGAAGTACTTACTCAAGCAGGTGATGCAGATGATGAAGGTACAGCGTCATTAATGGGTGATTATATTTCAGAGCAAGAAAAACTAGTATGGATGTTAAAAGCGTACTTAGACTAAGCTAAAAAATAAGCCCTCAAAAGGGGAGGGCTACAAATAGGGAGAATCGTAAATTTCTTTGCGATTCGGATACTATATTAGCGCCCCCTATTGACTAAACAACGCCACTGTTACCAGTGGCGTTGTTTTTGGTTTAAGCGGAGCATAAATAATTTTAAAGCAAACTAGCCCACCCTTTTCGCGCTGGCATTAAAAAGCCCCAGCAACGGCTGGGGCTTTTGTTAATACCAGCTCCTTAATTAAGTGAAGCTGGAAAAACTACAATTGTGCAGTATTAACTGCTTAAAATTTACTTCTAAAACCAATATAGAAGGTTTGTCCGATTGGGTCATACGTACCTGCGTCGGTTTCAGTACCTGTGCTTGAGCCACTTACACCTGAAAGTATACGCGGAGGCTCTTTATCAAATAAATTGTTAGCGCCGGCGTATAGCTCTACCGCGTCACTTATATGATAGCTTGCTTGTACATCGTGGTAGGTTACTGAGCCAATACCCACGCCGCCAGCAGGTATACCAAAGCCACTTAAGAATTGATCATCAAAGTCAGCAGCCCCTATGTAGGTCATGCTCCAGTTAAAATCAAAGTCATCAAGCTTATAGCCTAAGTTCCAGTTAGCTTTGTGTTCAGATGCGCCAATTTCACCAGCAAACTCATCTTTATCCGCACCCGGTAACGGAATAGTGTAACCGTCAATCAAGTAAGTGTATGCAAGGCGAGTTCTAAATGCGCCTGGGCCAATATCGGCAGAGTAAGTTAGTGTTAAATCAACACCTTCAGTTCCTAAACCACCACTATTTGATACACCACTGTCAATAAACTCAAGTGAACCTGCGCTATTATTACCAGAAGGGCCGCTACGACGAGTTATAAAGCTACAGAAGCTATCGTCACCACCGCCATAACATTGGTCTAAAATAAATTGGCGCGGTGTAGATACAATCGCATCTGTGATTTCTATATCAAAGTAATCAAGGGTAACGTCAAGGCCCGAAATTAGCTCCTCTGGGGTAAATACCACACCCACAGTCACAGAGTCGCCCACTTCTTCTTTTAAGTCTGGGTTACCACGGTTAAAACCACTAATACCCTGTAAATCAGACTGGTTAAGGGTAAACTCACCGTTTGATGCAATATTATTTGCAACACCCGCATCGGCACGACACGCATCACCTACAGCCCCACCGCCACTGTTTGTAACACCTATACATGGATCGTTTAAACCACTAGGGAATGTTTGCGAAGGCGGTGAAAATAACTCATCAATATTAGGCGCACGTGTAGAACGAGCACGGGTAGCACGAAGGCGTAAGCTATCCATCACTTCCCAATCAACACCTACGTTCCAGCTTTCTGTATTACCTACTGTTGAGTAGTCAGATAAACGGACTGCCGCGTTCATTGTTACCGCATCCAGCACAGGAATGTTAGCCTCAACATAGTATTCAGTTACATCAAAAGAACCTTCGGTTGCAGGAATTGCATTACCGGCATTTAAGCCCGCTTGCTGTAGGGCATCAAATTCACTGCGAGAAAACTCTTCGCGGTATTCAAAACCAGCCGCAATACCTACCATACCCGCAGGCAGCTCAAATAAATCACCTGAGACATTACCGCCAATAATTTCTTGCTCTACCGACGTAGAAAGCGTACTTGGTGCACTTACAAAATCAATTGCACCTTGCGATAGTGAATTAAATCCGTAAATGTTTACTGGCGCACAATTAAAGCCACGCGCTGTTGCATCAATACAAATCGCTTCATCGGTAATGCCATCCGCATCTAAATCTTGGCTATCAATTACCGCCTCTAAACCTTGGCGAAAGCTTTGTACATTTACTAAGCCACCTGATACTTGCGACTCTTTCGTTTTACCGTACACATAGTAGGTATCGTAAAACCAGCTGTCGTTAATCTCACCCTGAAAGCCCACAGCTAAGCGGAATGTATCACGCTCTGCACGGGCACCACGGTTACCTACATCACTTAAACGTTTTGCAAAAAAGATATCTCTAGCACCATCACCGTCGGTGTCTGTTGCTGCATTGTAGATATCATCTGGCACAAAGGCATTTCTGAGCATTTCGCCATTTACGTCAAACTCAATTGGCACGCGGCCATTGGCATAAATGTCATCTGAGGCAAACGGAAAAGGCTCTAACTCTGAAATAGTGGTACTAGATGCGTACGTCCCTTCAAAAAAGAAGCTGTGTTTATCTGTTAGCTCGTAACTACCATTTGAGGCAAATAAGTAGCGCTCTGTTGGTATAGCAATGGTACGTACGCCGCTTCGGTTAAAGCCGTTGGCATCTATACCGTCACCGCCATTGGTGCTAAACGAGTCTTGTAAGTTGTTGTTTGGATCGTAAGTAAAGCGTGTATCGCCTGCATCAAAACGCCCTTGCGGCGGAAATGATGAGAAAAACGGATTAACGGCTTCAAAAATAGAACCCGGGTTTGCCGCCGGATCGTCTTCAAAATAAATACCTGAAAATTGGTCTACTGCAGAGCGCTCACGATCGCGCGAAAACACAGCACCTTGGTCTGAGTAGCCTAAGTGGAACATGGCTTGACCTTTGCCATCACCCGTAGTTAAACCCGAGGTAAAAGAAAACTGGCGCGATTCATCATCGCCTTCGCTTGATTCGCCGTATTGGCCTTCAAACTCTACGCCTTCAAAGTCATCTTTTAGTACAAAGTTAACTACACCTGCAACCGCATCAGAGCCATATACTGATGATGCGCCACCGGTCATAATTTCCACGCGCTCAATAAATTGACTAGGAATGGTATTTAAATCAACTGCTGAGCTACCAGGTACACCCGATACATAACGGCGCCCATTCACAAGTACTAAAGTACGGTTTGAACCTAAGTTACGCAAATCAACAGTAGCTACCCCCGCGCTTGCCGTCGAAAAGTTAGAGTTAGTACGGCTAATAGCTGGAGAGCCAAATGCTGGGTTTTCTAGCAGTAGGTTTTGGATGTTTAAAGAACCCGATGCATCAATTGCCTCGCCACTTACAACCTGTATAGGTGCAGACGACATCGCCTCGGCTGAACGAATACGAGAACCCGTTACTTGCACGCGTTCTATTTTTTCTAGTTCGTCTTCTTCTGCGGCTATACCTTGAAAAGAAAAGCCAGCAAGCACTGTCGCACTAAGTGCTAAAGACAATGAAGATTTTTTAAATGTACGACTATCTAAGTTATTTATTTTTTTCATACTATAATGTCCCTGAAATGTTATTTTTGTAACTGGTTGGTTACAAACATTTCAACATTAAGTGGAATAATTTTAAGACACTATGCGCATTATTTAATAGGCACTTAGTCAGGTACAAGCAGCAGGATATATGGGATGAAGGTACTTATCCCAGATTGTTATAAATTAGATTAAATTTTTTTAACATTTTTTATTAAATACACGGTCTTTATAACTACACACTCTAGAGATGGATTTTTTATGATTACTTACTTTCATGCACTAATTAGAGTTAGCACGAGCAAATTTGCAACATTCTTAACTCAGCAGGTGCAAGCTCACCGTCACTTTGATTCGCAAACGCAACTGCCCGAGCAGCGTTTAGATCAAATAGATACCTCTCGTTTTAATGTGCTTTTTTACGAATTATCTAATTTAAATGATCCTACTCAAATAGTGCACCTAACTGAATTGGCTAAAACAATGAAAGTGGTGGTGATTGCTAGGTCGGCTGAATTTGCTAATTTTGCGTTTGAAGTCGGCGCAGTCGATTTTTTAACAGTCGATGCAACCGCTTCAAGGCTTGAAAAATGCTTCGATAAGCTTATTCATTTATGCCCATTAGCCACACAAGCCGAGCGCTTGTTTAAAGCCGCATCTGAAAACGAGCAACCCATTGCTGCACATATTGTTGTTAAAGATGTAGGAAAGGTACGTTTAATAGATATTAACGATATTGTATGGATAAACGGTGCGGGTAATTATGTAGAGCTGCACTTTAATGGTAACAGCGCCCCCGTTTTACACCGTGAAACCATGAAAAACATTGAGCAACAGCTAGAGCCTGAAGGTTTTATACGTATTCACCGCTCCACGCTAGTTAGAAAACATGCCATAAAAGAGCTTATGCCAACAGACAGCGGCGACTATAAAGTGAAGCTTAAAAACAATATCTCGTTAAATTTATCAAGAAGGTACAAAAACTGCCTAGAGAGCATTATAAGCCCCGTAGCATAGGGGCTTGTAATGACTATTTACCAGTAGGTTTTAATGTATTCATCGTCTGGGTGATGATGTAGGTAGCTTTCTGAGTCTTTATAAAAGTTAACTTCAATATCGCTGTTGCTCCAGACCTTCTCGAACATATTTTTAGCAATAATGTTTGCATATAAGTAATCTACGCGTTCGTAGCCACGCTCTTTTACGCTGGCAAAGTACGCCTCTAACGAGTCCATGCTATCTACAGTTATTAACTCAAATTCTTCTAGATTAACCACAACACACTTTACCGCGCCTTTGGGGTGCATACTTAGTTCGTTCACCACGCCATTCGTTAGTAAAGTAATTCCTTCATTATTAAAACTACCCATTAGCTTTAAATACATGGTGGGTGGCTGAGAGCAAATATAAAACTCTCCATGTGCTCCAAACATAAATAACCTTTTATATATCAGTGCTTCATTAAAGCTTAATACATTTTGCGTATTTTGCAGTTAATTTATAAGCGCAATAAAAAAGGCCATTTCGAGGGCTTTTTCTTCAAGGCTTTTAAAACGCCCAGATGCGCCGCCATGCCCTGCATCCATGTCGGTTTTGAATACCAGTATATTGTTATCGGTTTTGAGTTCTCGCATTTTTGCTACCCACTTCATAGGCTCCCAATACTGTACTTGAGAGTCGTGCAAGCCTGTGGTGACTAAAATGTGCGGGTAATCTTGGGCGCTAATATTATCGTACGGTGAGTACGCGGCTATTACATCATAAAAGTGCTCATCGTTTGGGTTGCCCCATTCATCATACTCGTTAGTGGTAAGTGGAATACTTTCATCTAGCATGGTGGTTAACACATCTAAAAATGGCACATGACACCCTACACCTAAGTAAAGCTCTGGCGCTTGGTTTAATACAGTGCCCATTAACAAACCACCTGCACTGCCGCCAGAGGCAAATACTTTATTTTTATCACCGTAGCCTTGCTCTACAAGAGCCTTTGTAATATCAATAAAGTCGCTAAAGCTATTTTGTTTATGCTCTTTTTTACCTTGCTCGTACCAATGGCGTCCTAGCATTTCGGAGCCTCTTACATGTGCAATCGCATACACAAAACCGCGATCTAGCAAACTCAATGAGGTACTCGAAAAGCTCGGATCTATCGTGTAACCATATGCACCATAGCCATATTGAAACAGCGGGTTAGTGCCATCTTTGGTAAAGGTGTCTTTTCTATAAACTAACGAAACAGGTACTTGCACGCCATCGCGTGCTGTCACGAATAAGCGCTCAGAGGCATAAAGTGCACTATCAAACCCGCCCAGTACTTGCTGCTGTTTTAACAATGTTTTTTTGCCCGTGGCTAAATCAACATCGTACAACGTTCCAGGCGTGGTTAGACTTGAATAATAAATACGTACCGAACGCGCCTGTGGCTCGGGGTTCATCGCCACAGCGGCATAGTAACATGGGTCGCTAAATTCAAGCGCCATGCGCTCTTGAGCATGGTTAATAACAACAAAGCGAGCTTGACCTTGCTCGCGCTCAGTTAATACTAAAAAGTCGTCAAATATCTCTACGCCTTCAAGCAACACATGCTCACGGTGCGCGGTGTGCTCTTGCCACTGCGTTTTATCTGCAATCGTTTCGCTTGTTGCCGTCATCAGTCTGAAATTTTTAGCTTGCCAGTTAGTTACTATGTAATAAGTATCGTCGTGTTTATCTATATCAAACTCATGCCCTTCTTCGCGCGGTAGTAATGCGTTAAATTCACCTTGCGGGTTATTGGCATCAAGCACCCAGGTATCGTTTGTTTCGGTGGTGGCCAAATCTATAATAATAAGGCTCTCGTCACGGCTTTTACCCAAGCCCATAAAAAAGCTTTTATCGTGCTCTTCATACACCATGACATCTTGGCTTTGCGCTGTGCCTAGTTCATGCCTAAACACCTGAAAACCCAGTAACGTTTGTAAGTCTTTTTTAACGTAAAATACGGTTTTATTGTCGTTAGCCCAAACAACTTGCCCTTCGGTGTTTTCTAAAACATCGCTGAGCATTTCACCTGTTTGCAGGTTTTTAAAATGTACGCTGTAAATTCTGCGCCCTTCGGTATCTTCGCTGTATGCCATTAATTGCTCGCATGGGCTTAGCGCGACTTCACCTAGTTCGTAAAATTCATGGTTTTGAGCTAAAGCATTTACATCAAGTAGTAACTGCTTGTTATCGGTGTTAATACTTGTGCTTCTATAATGACGCGAATACTCATCGTCACCACGTACCTCTGAGTGATACCAGTACTTGCCATCTTTAACCGGCACCGTGTTGTCATCTTTTACGATGCGCCCTTTTAGTTCTTCAAAAATACTGTTTTGAAGTGGCTTTATTGCGGCTAGTTGCTCATCGCAGTATGTATTTTCGGCCGCTAAATGGGCGAGTATTTCTGGGTTTTCGCGCTCATCATCGCGCATCCAGTAGTAGTTATCGGTGCGCGTTTTATTGTGCATAGTTAATTGATGAGGTTGCTTTTTAGCAACAGGAAAACGAGCTAATGATTGAGAAGAAAATTCACTTAAAGACACAACAAAACCGTATAAAAAATAACAATGCAGGCAGTTTATCATAAAAATAAAAAAGCCCACTCATAGAGAGTGGGCTTGAGGTATAAGTCCAAATTTTAAAATTACTGCAATTTTATTCTTGTCATTACACCCATGGGAAGATGGTTTTTATTTTAAAAGCGTTAAGAGACCTTAGTCCAGGCCATTGCCCAGCTTTTTCCGATACCAGGTTCAAAGCTTGGGTCTTTATCATTATTGGTTCTGCAAAATTGGCTAAATGGCCATGCCTTACATTGGTATATACAACCTGTTTTAGGCTGCAGTACGCGAGTACCCGCGTTGTATTGCTCGCCCCCATTAGGGTATACAAAATCATATGCTTGGTTGGTGCACTTAGCGGGGGTATCGCACTTTGCAATGCAATGAAAATCAACCTTTGCCTTATTAATACCGCTACTTTCTAGGGCAAATATTTCGTTATCTCGATAGCCAACCACTAACCCTTGCTTGGTCATTCTACCTGCACTTACCAGGGGCACATGCACGTTTATATACTCAGCAACTAAGCGTGGCCAAGCATGAGGCTCACCTTGTTCTAAAGAGGTGATTTTATAATCAAACGATAAATCAACAAGCACTCCTTGCATGTCTGAAAAGGTTACACTAACCACATCCCCAATGAACAATTGAGTATGATGGTTTAAACAACCTATAGTTGACCATTTTCCACAGGCCAACGACGTATGCATAAACACAGTAACACCTTAAGAGTCACAAAATTTTATCCATATCATATGGATACACAAAAACGACACTGAGGGCAAGCAATGCCGTATAAAAATTATGCAGCAGCCCCGCTATCGTAGTTTACACCTTAGACCGGAAACTTTGCGTCTTAGCCTTTCGACTAATTTGCCAACAGAAAAAAGTGATTATAAAACGTGCGCAAAGCTTATTCAAACAAAAGAATGTAACCGAGATTTTTATATAACCCTAAATAACTAAAAAGCCAACTTGTTAAAGTTGGCTTTTAATAGTTTAAGAGGTTTGGTTTATAGGGGCTTTTCGCCTAACTACTTTTCGAAAAGCCATTTTAAACACGCCGCCAATATCGCCTAAAATAATGTACAAGCACGGCACCAATATAAGGGTGATTAGTGTTGCAAACATTACCGCAAAGCCTAGCGCTACTGCCATAGGGATTACAAATTTAGCTTGTAAACTGGTTTCAAACATTATGGGCAGAACCCCAGCAAAGGTTGTAATAGAGGTTAATAATATTGCCCTAAAGCGTGCACAACCGGCTTCTATTACCGCGTTTTTAACGCTTACACCCTCTCGGCGTACTTGGTTTACGTAGTCGGTCATTACCAGCGAGTCGTTTATTACTACGCCGGCCGCGGCTATTAAACCAAAGCCCGACATTAAGCTAATGTCTAAATCAAACCAAAAGTGCCCCCAAATAGCCCCCGTTAAACTAAACGGAATAACCGACATAACAATAAGCGGCTGGGCATAACTTTTAAGTGGTACAGCAAGCAATATATAAACTAAAATCATGCCGCCTACAAAAAACAGCAGCTGCTCATTAGCTTGCGCTTGTTGCTCTTCTATTGCGCCACCTAGCTCTGATTTTACACTTGGGTATTCTTCTTTAAGTTGCGGCAGTAAGTTTTCTTTTACTTGCGAAACTACTTCGCCTGGCTCTATAACTTCTTCATCAATACTGCCGTACACATAAACAGTACGATAACCGCCCTCACGGCGAATATAGCTTATACCCGGCGTTTCGGTTAATTCAACCACATCGCCTAAAAGTACTTCACGCCCTTGCGGTGTAGTAACTACTGTGTGTTTTAGCGATGAAAACGCTTCGCGAGTCAGTTTAGGGTAACGTACCATTACTCTTACTTCTTCGCCGTTACGTATTACACGCTGTGCTTCACCACCATAAAAACTAGCGCCTACTTGGTTTGCAATGTTAGCAAGGTCGAGTCCTAAATCGTAAGCTACAGGTTTTAAGCTCATTTGCACTTCTTTGCTAGCAGGGTCAATGGTCGAGCTTATATCAAACAAGCCTTTTTGTTGCTGCAATAGCTGAATAAAACGACGGCCTGCCGCATTAAGTGTTTCTATATCAGAGCCAAACAGTAAATAACCAAATTCGCCTTCGCCAGTGCCGCCACCGCCGCCAACATCATCTTCAATAGTGAGTGATTTAATACCGGCAATGGTTGGCATAGCTTCTCGCCAGCGGCGCGAAAGTTCAAACGCGTTATAAGGGCGTAAGTCTTCATCAACCAACGGCGCAAGTAACTGAGACTCCGTTCTGCCTTGGTTAAATACCAGTACATCACGAATTATTTTTTGGCCAAATTCACGCTCTGTTTCTTCATCAACTCTTAACACCATGGCTTCTACTTCACGAATAGCTGCAATAGTTTGTAAATCAGACACATTGTCATTCATTTCTATTTGAATTTGCGGAAAATCATGCGGCACTTTAGGAGTGGGTACAGTGCGTACTTTATTTGATGTGATCAGCGCAATGCTTATAAAAAACATAGCAATAAAGCCAAACAATACTGTCCAACGCCAATCTACACAACGCGATATAAAACGCTTATAAGGGCCATTTACAAAACCAAAAAAGCGGGTATTAAACCTATCGCGCCAGCCCCCTTTTTTAATAGGTGAAAAGTGCGTGTGGGCAATGTGCGCCGGTAAAATAAGTTTTGATTCAACTAAGCTAAATACTAAACACAGCATAACTACTACGGCAATACCGTAAAAGAAGGCGCTTTCTGGCCCGCTTGAAAGTGTAAACGGGGCAAACACCGCAATGGTTGTCAGTACACCAAATGTAGCAGGGGTTGCTACACGGTTAGCACCACGGACGACGTTTTCAACTCCGCCTCCGCTTTTTTCAACCTCAGTATAGGCGGCCTCTCCTATTACTATGGCGTCATCTACCACAATCCCGAGCACCATAATAAAAGCAAACAACGAAATAATATTAATGCTTATACCAAATAAAGGCATTAGCATCATGGCGCCTAAAAAGCACACTGGTAAGCCAATCATTACCCAAAGCGCTAATTTAAAGCGCAAGAATAACGAAAGCATAATAGCGACTAATATTGCTCCTTGAAACAAGTTAGCTTTCATCATATCAAGGCGCGCATTTAGGTAGTATGTCATGTCCATTAATGGCTCTAACCTAACGCCCGGTGGCAGCTGGGTATTTTTTTGTTCAATAAATGCTTTAACCGAATCGGCAACGGGGATCATGTTTTGATCTTGCGTTGCCTTTACCGACATATACACTGCGTTTTCGCCATTAAATTTAAAGTAGCGCTCGCCTTCGGTAAATTGGTCTTTAATAACAGCAATGTCTTGAAGCAATACCTTAGCGCCGTAGTCGCCTATTTTTACCGGAATTTGCCTAAACTCATCGCCGGAGTAATACTGGTTTTCAACCCGAACAGAAATAATCCCTGCATCTGTTGTTAGTTGCCCCGCCGAAAAATTAGCAGAGTAATTACGCACAGCGGTCATTACATCGCTTAGGGTTAAGTTGTATTGGCGTAAAGTGTCTGGGTCGATTTCAATGGCTATTTCATCAAGCGGCACATCGTTTTCTACCAACGACACGTTAGATAGCTGTAATAACTCATCTTCAATTTGATTGGCAATTGGTTTGAGTTCTGTCAGCGGCAAATCGGCAACTAAGGTCATCCCTATAACATCTTGCCTAAACTCAATCTGACTTATGGTGACCGGTTCCATACCTGCAGGAAAGGTTGCAATACCATCAACACGCAGCTTTACCTTATCAAGTACATCGGTAAGCTCTGCATCGGTGTTAATTTCAAGGCTTGCTCTACCGCCATTTCTAAAGGCGCGGTACACGCCCTTTTTAATTTCGGTCACATCCTTTAGTGATTCTTCAATTTTTATAAGAATGCTTTCTTCAATTTCTTGTGGTGAGGCACCGGGGTAATTTGCCTCAACATTAATGTAGTTAATTTCTACATTAGGAAACATTTGGCGCTGAATGGTTAAGTAACTAATAATCCCCATGATGATAATAAAAACCATCATTAGGTTGGCTGCAACAGAGTTTTTAGCAAAATAAGCTATTAACCCTGTTTGTTTTTTTTCAATTGATTCGCTCATTAATTTACACCTTACAACTGTTGCGCATCAGCGCTACTTTCGGTGTTTGTATTAGCGTTACTTGGCTCGCCCATGCCAGCCACTTTAACCTGCATGCCTTTTTGTGGGTACTCAGGTAACGTGGTAACCAACTTATCATCGGCGTTAAGTCCGCTGCTAATATAAAAGTACTCGCCTTCTTCTCTCACTACGGTTACTTTGCGCGGTTCAAGCTCTTGGTTTTCGTTAACTATCCACACCGTTTGGTTATTAACTAATGATTGTGGCAAACGGTAAATATTATTAAGCATGGCGCCTGCAAAATTAACCTGCACGTAGCTGCCAAATTTAATAGCCGGTTGCTGTGTTTTTAAGCCGTATGGGTCTTCAATACGTACCACTAAGCTGCTCATGCGCGTCGCGTTATCTACAATACCTAGGTCGCGGTCAATCACGCCTTCACGTGTAAAACTGTTTAAGCCTTTTTGAATAATAGTGGCCTTAATGCCCTTAATTCGCTCCGGTAAAAATACGCTATCAAAACCAGCAATAGGAATAATAACCTCTGCTGTTTCTATATTATTTAAATCGGCCACTTGTGCGCCCATAGCCACAAACTGGCCTACCCCCACATTACGACTTATAACAAGCGCATCGTAAGGTGCTTTTATATCGCAGTTTTCTAAATCGCGTTGCGCTCTTTTTAATGCGGCTTGCGCCGATTTAACCGCTGCTTGGGCGCTTAGCACCTGCGGTTTACGTAAAAACAAGTCGGTACGTGCCTTACTCGGAAAACGCTTTGCTTCGTCTTCGGCTACTTTTGCCTGCGCTTGCTCTTCAATTAAGGCCGCTTTGGCACGCGCTAAATCGGCTTCGGCTACCAATACGGCTGCTTCGTAGTTGTCTTTTTCAATGCTAATAAGTGTATCGCCACGAGAAACCACGCCACCCGCTACAAAGTTAGGGTGCCAGCTAATTACTTCGCCCGACACCTGCGCCGCCAACTGCGTATTTTCTAATGGTTTTATTTCGCCATAGCTGTTTATTATTACTTGATGATTATTAGCTTCTACAGGCTCAACTTGCACGGTGGGGCGTGTATCTACTGCTGTTTTACTTTGATCTTCTTGTGCAATAGCGTTTATTCCCATAAAGCCCACTACACCAATGGCTAATGCTACAAATGGGAACACCCATCTCAGTGAATTTGATTGCATATCCTAATTACCTCATATTTCTACTAACACTATAATAACAGAGCGCAATAAAACATTAACCTGACATTTGTAAGCAACTGTTACAAATAAAATTGGGAACTAAATATAGCTGTGTACCCGTTAACAAACACCTGCTATTCATCGCATTTATTATATTTTGTTACAAACTTTTACCATTTAAAATCAAAAGATTACAGGTTTGGGCTATTATTTCATCGAGAAGATGTGCGAACAAATTTTAATTTACGTACAGTCACACTAAATAAATAACAGCGAAAAAGATTATTACAATGAAATTAACAACCCTTGCGCTAACACTTAGTGTAGCGCTTAGCGGCCACGCACTGGCTAGCGATAAAAAAGAAGACAAAAAACCACAAACCCTAAGCGAAATGGTCGAAGGACAAACCGAATTTTCAGGTATTTTTAATTTATACCAAGACCCAAAAACCGGTGAGCACTTAATGGTGATCAGCGAATCGCAGCTTAACACCCCTTTTGTATACTTTGCTCATACAGTGGACGGTGTCACTGATGCTGGGCATTATCGCGGTGCCTATAGAGAAACCAAGCTTATTGAGTTTAGAAAATACTTTGACCGCATAGATATAGTTAGCAAAACCCCTCGCTATAAATTTGATCAAAACAGTGCCATTGCCAAAGCAAGCAATGCCAATATTAGCGAAGCCGTTTTAGCCAGCATTAAAATAGAAAAAGAAGAGCAAGGAAAAATAGCCTTTATGGTCAACAAGCTATTTTTAAGTGAGGCGCTACACAAGGTATCGCCAACGCCAAACCCAGCCGATAAAAAAGCTAAAAAACGCTTTAAAGTGGGTAAATTAAACAGTAAAAAGTCGCGTATTGTTAAGCAGCGTCCTTACCCAAATAACTTAGATGTGGTTGTAGATTACGTATTTAGTAATGCCAGCCCCACCGTGCGTGGTACAAGCGCAGTAAGCGACCCGCGCAATGTCTCTGTAAAGGTGCAGCACTCTTTTGTTGCATTACCAAAAAACGACTATAAACCACGTAAAGATGACGCGCGCATAGGCTATTTCACCAATCAATTTGATCTAATGACCTCGACCGATTGGGCACCGTATGAAGATGTTATTAAACGCTGGGACCTACAAAAGAAAAACCCTAGTGCTGAGCTTTCTGAGCCAGTAAAGCCAATTACCTGGTGGATAGAAAATACCACCCCAGTAGAGTGGCGCGACACAATACGCGATGCCGTACTTACCTGGAATAGCGCTTTTGAAAAAGCCGGTTTTAAAAATGCACTAGAAGTTAAAGTACAACCCGATGACGCAACCTGGGATGCTGGTGATATTAACTACAACGTATTACGTTGGACATCATCACCTAAACCGCCATTTGGTGGCTACGGGCCAGCTCTTGCCAACCCGCTAACCGGTGAAATACTTGGCTCAGACATTATGCTTGAGTTTGTGTTTATGAAAAACCGCTGGATTTACGACACGCTTTACACACAAGGCACAATGAGCCACGGCGAAAACCTGCACACAAGTGGCGATTTAAATTGCTCACTAGGCCATGAAATTCAACAAAACCTATTACTTGCTAAAGGCTTAGCAACAGGTGCCTCCATTGATGACAATGAAATGATTCGCCAAGGTTTAACTCAGCTAATTCTTCATGAAGTAGGCCATACACTAGGCTTAAACCACAATATGAAATCGTCTATTTTGTGGGATGAAAAAGAGGTTCATGATAAAACCAAAACCCAAGGCATAGTTACAGGCTCAGTGATGGATTATGCGCCGGCCAACATAGCCCCCATTGGTGTACAGCAAGGCGATATTTTTCAAACCAAACCAGGCCCTTATGACGACTGGGCTATAAACTATGGCTACAGCACAGCCCTTGAAGATGAAGCCGCAGAGCGCGCACGCCTAAATACTATATTAGCGCGCTCTAGCGAGCATGCGCTTGCCTTTGGTAACGATGCCGACGACATGCGCGCACCGGGTCGCCATATAGACCCACGGGTAATGATAGGCGACCTTTCATCAAACCCTGCAGCCTATGGCGCCGACCGTATGGCGCTAATTAATAAGCTATTTACTGAGCTAAAAGATAAAGCCACAGTAAAAGGTGAGTCTTACCAACAACTGGTTACCTCAGCTAATAGTTTATTTGGCCAATACCGCTCGCAAGCGGGCATTGTTTCTCGCCAAATAGGTGGCGTATATGTTGAACGTGCCGTTGTGGGCGACCAGCATGCTGATAAACCTTTTACCCCCGTACCGCTTGAGCGCCAAACAGAAGCAATGAACATACTTGCTAAATATGTATTTGCGCCAGATGTACTCACTAGCATGCAACCACTGTATAACTATTTACAGCAACAGCGTCGTGGTTTTAGCCATTATGGTAAAAATGAAGACCCTAAAGCGCACAAAATGATTTTAGGCATGCAAAAAACAGTACTTGCGCAATTGCTGCACCCTGCTGTTATGCTGCGTATTTCAGACACCGCGTTGTACGGTAACGAATATAGCCTAACGCAATTTATGGACGACCTAACTGCCAGTATTTTTGTTGATAGCAAAGAGAGCACGTCTATTAGCCGCAATCTACAAATTGAGTATGTAAATCAGCTTATTGCTATTGCAGGCCTAGGCAAAGCCAGTAAACACGACAATTTGGCAAAAACTGCCGCGCTCTATCAGTTAACACAAATAGCTGATACAAGCGTAGGATGGGGAGCCGATACAGCAACTAAAGCGCATAAAAAGTATATTGATTACTTAATAGCTAAAGCGTTAGAAGCTTAACTAACTAAATCAAACAGGCCACGTAATACGTGGCCTGTTTATTTATAAATAAATTGTGCCTTTTAAATACCGCACAGCGTTACCGGTTAAGGTCACTGTATTTTCGCCTACTTCGCATTGTATAAAACCACCACGGCTTGAAGCCTGATACGCGTTTAATTTATTTTTACCTAACTGATGCGCCCAGTAAGGGGCAAGGCCGGTGTGAATAGAGCCCGTAACAAAGTCTTCTTCGCCACCACTTGCTGGCCAAAAATAACGAGACACAATATCGTACTCAGCAGAACTCGCTGTGGCGACCACATCTAGTGGATATAAGGTTTTTAACAAATCAGACTCAGTGGTTAAATCATGAATTTGTTGAGCATTTTCGTATATAGCAAAATATGCTTGGCGGTTTTTAAGCACCTTAATAGGTTGTATAGACAATCCTTTCAACAACGCATCAGGTATAGTTTGTACTTCATCTGGCGCTTGTTTAGGAAAGGTCATAGCAAAACTACCATCGCTATTTTTATTAACAATAAGCTCCCCTACAGCCGCGGCGTTAAAGCGCACTTGGCTAAGGTTGTACTGCTCGCATAAAACATACGCAGCAGCGAGCGTAGCGTGGCCGCAAAAATCTATTTCCATTAATGGCGAAAACCACCGTATTGCAAAACTGCCATCTGCCTGAGGGCAAGTAAACGCAGTTTCAGAAACATTATTTTCAGCGCCAATATTAAGCATTAACTCATCACTAAGCCACGACTCAAGCGGGATCACAGCCGCGTAATTGCCTTTGAATAACTCGCTGGTAAACGCATCAATTTGATGGATGGTGAGTTGCATAGGTTCCCCCCTAAATTAATTAGAGTTTAAACCTGCCACATAGCCATTAAATAATCACTATTAATTTTATAGTTAAGCCATTGCGGGGCGCATTTTATAATATTGCATACATGCAAATTGCACGGCATTTGTAAGTAGTAACATAACAAACATTAAAATATGCGAGGTGCTGGGCATAGCACTGCTTAGCTCTACAAATAAGCCACAGGTACCTGCTACAAACTGTAAGCTAAAGTAGCGGGCGCTTAAATTGCTAATATTGCCACTGCGTAAGGTTTTATACGTTTGCGGCATAACCCGCACTGAGCTCATTACCAGCCCTACGTATGTAAGGGCGTTGAGCACCGATGATGTTTCTAGGCTTTTATTTAACAGCAATAAAAAAGGTAATAACGAAAAGCCAAGCATAGCCACAAGCTGTATACGTTCAGCTTTTGCGGCGTTATAGCGTGCAAAGTAATATAAAATTAAACCACTTAGCGCTCCAGTTACAAAAAATGGTAAAGCAATAAAGTAGCGTTCAAAATAAATATTGTAGGTAATAAAGTAGAGGCTTTGCGCTAAACCAAAGGTCATCATTAATAGTGATAACCCCGACACACTGCGATTCTTTCTAATTTTGCTCAATAGCGGTAAAAAGCTAAAAACTAAAATAAAAGCCGACAAAATAGGTAGATAGTGCGCCAAAACAACCTCGCTCGTTACTTAAATGTTAATATAAAACCCGCCTGAAACAATAAATAAACATATGTTTTTAAAAGGGTTTTAAAGTGAGCGCGCATTGTAATGATGAATACATTTTACTCAACAAATTAGCGTAAACCTATATTAGGCACTGGCAAGATAGCTGTACAAAAAGCGTTACTTTAAGTGAACACCAGAGCCTCTTTGCATTTAAAAGTTACCAACCTTACACCACAGCTTAAACACATTTTACTCTAGAGATCGGCTCGCTCTAAAACAATTATTGTGCATTCATCGCACAACTATGAAATAGAACTGATAATTGTTATCATACGCAGGTCCGTGGCAATTACACAAAAAATAAACTATGAGAAAAACACTTTTTAAAATTCACAGCTGGGTAGCCCTTATAGCGCTTATTCCGCTGCTTGTTATCAGTATAACTGGTAGCGTTTTGGTATTTAAAAGCGAGATTGACGGCTTACTAATGCCAGACAGTCACTTTGTTGTACAACAACAAGCCAACCGCTTACCTATTGATACACTTATAACAAAAACTCAAAAAACCTACCCTGAGTATGTCGTAGGTAGCTGGGAAATATTTAACGATAATACTGCTGATCGGGTTTATTTAATTAAACGCGGTACAGAGGACTGGTATAAATTTCATTTAGATCAATACACGGGCAATATTTTATCGGAGCCAGTAGGTACTAGCCATTACTTTACCGACTGGTTTTTAGACTTACATTACACCTTTTTACTTAACGATTTAAAAAGCTTACCAGGGCAAACTGGCACTGTTTTAGGGTTCTTTTTTGCGGTGTTTTTTTTAGTACTGGGTATTACGGGTCTTATTATTTATCGTAAGTTTTGGCAGCGTTTATTTAGCGTACGCTGGCGTGCAACTCTGCAAATAGTGCTTAGCGACATTCATAAAATGACCGGCGTAATTGGCTCGCCAATTATTATAATTTTAGCCATCACCGGCGGCTACTTTAACGGCGCGGTGTGGTATCACGAAGTAATTGAACACGCAGAAGAAGAGCACTTTGTATTAACTAAAGATTTATACAATGAAGAGATTTCTTTTCAGCACGTACTTGATGACAGCCAAAAGCAAATACCCACCTTTAATGGTACGTTTTTAGTAATGCCGCTTGAGCCAGACGAAAACATAACGTTATTTGGTGAGGTTGATACCAGCAACCCGCTTGCCAGTGAATATGCCAATACCGTGACTTACAATAAGCTAACGGGCGAGCATATGGCTAACTGGGACATTCGCGAAGTGGGTGTAGGTTGGCAAGTAATTGATAGCTTTAGAAAACTACACTTTGGTTATTTTGCAGGGCTCATTAGTAAAATAATTTGGTGTGTTATTGGTTTAAGCCCAGTTTGGCTTGGCGGTACTGGCTTTTATTTATGGTTTACTCGCCGTAAGCGTAAAAAACAGTCTCAAAAAAACCGCTTAAGTAAACACCGCACTGTAAGTGCTTGATTAAAAAGTCACCTCACTGTAATGTTAAAAATCACAGTGAGGTGATATATGAAATATTTAGTTTTTACACTTAGTTTATTGCTAACTGCTTGCAGTAGCACCCCGCCCGAAGCGCCAATTAAAAAAGTACAACTTACCCATATAATAAATCACTCGCTGTTCGAGCAGGTTAAAACACCTAGCGAGCACAGTATTTTTGAGCTGTCGGAGCCTGAAAAAAGCGCATTTTTAGCCTACGCACACTCGCGTTTAAGCAATGTTCGCGCTGATGAAATTATTTTTAATTACCTGCAAAACCAGCTCACCAACTTTAAGTATGATGGCGCCACCCTCACAGCCCAACAAGCGATTGAACGCTCAGAAGGTAACTGCATTAGTTTAGCCATACTTACGCAAAGCTATGCGCAGCTTTTAAATCTCGAAACCAGCTTTCAAGAAATGACAAGCGAACCTGTGTATGCCAAAGAAGGCAATGTAATTTATGTTGCTAACCACTTTAGAACGAAAATTTACGCCCCAAAAAAAGAAACAGATGAAGATATTATTGTAATAATTCGCGCAGGCACGTTAATTGATTACTTCCCCACACGCGGCAGCTTTTATTCAGGCAGCGCTACGTATAACGATTTACTCTCTAATTTTTATAGCAACTTAGCCGCCACGGCACTAGCCGAAAACAATCTCAATAAGGCTTACTCTTTAATTATGCAAGCCAACCGCTTTACCCCAAACGATGCAGAGCTGTTTAATATAGCCGGCGTGCTGCACCGCCGTGCAGGCGATTTAAAAAGCGCTCACATGATTTACCAAACCGCGCTTGATAGAAACGATATAAGTATAAATTTAATTAATAACTATCGAATATTAGCAAAAGAGCTGGGAGATAAAACACTAGAAAAACGCCTAACAAGCCAGCTTGTTGATAAAGAAAAAGATCCCTACGAGCTACTCGTTATTGCTAAAAATAACTTACATCAGGGCAAGGTCACTCAAGCTAAAAAACAACTCGAACTCGCCATTGCAAAAGCCCCTTATATATCGGAGCTCTATTTAGAGCTGGCTAAAATTCGCTACCAACAAGGTAATACAGCGCAAACACAAAGCTTGCTTGAAAAAGCCATCCAGTATGAGCGCAATAAAGAAAGGTTAAACGTATATCAAGCTAAGCTTGCGTCGCTAAACAAGCACAATTAACCATAGGTATTTTAAATTAGTTTAAACGCGGCTTTTGCTAATGCACTTATTACACAAGTGCATTAGCGTGTTATAGCAATTTACTTAAAGCGAGTAGTAAAAGCTAAACCAGCCGCGCATTTCATCCTCAAAGCTATCGCCCTCTACGCGCGATAATCCCATATTAAAGGTTAAATCGTTCACACCGACTGGGCCTAATCCAAAGCTAAAATTGCCTTGATATTTTAAACCATAACTTTGTGCGTATACCACATCATCTACCTGATGCTGTTTGTAATAAAGCCAGGGCATGCCTTCTTTAAAGCTAAAACCACCGCCATAACCCATGTAGCGCTCAGCAGTTGTGCTATAAAATGGCAGCTCTGATGAAAGCACAAACTCACTATTTTGATGCTCGCTAATTAGGTTTGAGCTAAATCCGCCTAGCGCTAAGCTGCTATCTTCGCGCTGCTTTTGAGTAAAATTAATATAAAGCGGCACATCAAACGCTTTACCAAATACTTTGGCCGCTAAATCATAGCCATCCCAATTATTGTTTTTACTGCTGCCATCGTAATACTGGGCATTAACACTTTGCCCTATAGCAAATGCTTGGCGGTCGTACTGCCAGCTTTGTGTAATGCCTATGCGTGCCCATTTATTATAGTCTTGCTTATAATCGGTATAGTTATAAGCCAGCTCTGGCGTTATGCTAAACGCCGCGTATTTAATCGGGTAACTTAAGGCTGCAAAACCACCTCGTGCAGATACTTCTGCATTTTCGCTCGCTTGGTATTGTTTTGCGGTATTTAAATCATAATCAAATACACTCAATTTAAGCTTAACTGGCAGTGCATTATATTTTGCTTGGGCGTATCCACCGTGCAAAGCATCATCATTTAAATCAACACTATAGCCCGCTTGAAGGTCTAACTGTTTAAGTAAGTCACTACTTTTAATATTTATATTTAAAGCACTTGAAGCGGCCGAGTAATACTGTGCGCCTAGCGCTAGGCTCGCATGCTGATCAAGCACATCGTAGCTGCTTTGTTTACCTACATTTTCGCTATATATTTTTGCTTTAGGCAAAGTGTATTGATCAACCAAAAGCAGTGGCGCGCTATTATCAAGTGCTAAATCAGTGATTATTTCACCCTCTAGCGTACTCGGTAGTTGCTTTACATTAGGCCCATCAGCAGTGATAGATAAATAAAGTAATGCCCCTTCGTTTGTTTCTAGCGGGTGGGCAACGGCTTCTTGGCCCTGGGTAAGTTTAGTTAATGTGCTACTTGCAATATGGTAGCTATAAATATCAGTTGAGCCTTTTAATCCGGCTACAAAGTAAATTTTTTCTCCGTTTTTACTAAAGCTGGGTTGGCTTAGGTATTGATACCCGTTTGGCATAGGCACGGCTTGGCGAGTATTATTGGCAATATCTTGTATATACAATTGCCAATTCTCATTCAAATTGGCTGATACATAAGCTAACTGGGTTTCATCAGGGCTAAAAGTTGGGTAGTCGTAAGCTGTTGTTAAGCTTTTAGTAAATAAAGGGGTAATGGTTTGCGTTGTTAAGTCTACTTTTACTAATTCTGAGTAGCCACCACGTACTTGCTCGGCGTAAAGGGTTTCTCCATTGTTTGTAACACTAAAGCGGCGTAAGCCAGCAAGTTTAGTTAACTGCTCAACTTTTCCGGTTTCGGTGTTATAACTAAAAATATCAGACACTTTGTTATAAATACCCGTCTCTTCACGTGTATAAGCATTAAAGTAGAGTGTACTGTTATTTACCCATTGTGGATTAGCAATTCCCGCTCTGTTTATTTGATTTAATACATGCTTTTTCTCACGTTTAAATACACTCGGGGCGTTATCGGGTATATCCAATGCATCGTTTTCTAATAGCGCTTTTTGTGCTTTTGTAAATTCATCTTCAGCTTTAGTATTATCCTGCGTGCTATAAATAATAAGCTTGGTTTTTTTATCTTTATCGCGTTCAACAATCGCAAGTTTACTGCCATCTTTTGAAAGCGCAGGATTACTTGCGTATAAGTTAAGCTTTAACCACAGCTCGCTGTTAAGCGCAGGCTCTGACTGCTCTTTTGCCATAGCTTTATAGGTATATTGTGCAATAAAGCGGCCATATAACTTAGCTGCACTTTGGCCAAATATCCCAGTAAAGGCCTCGTTAAAATCGCGCTTTTTAACTGCCTGCATACGTGTCCAAACAGAATCGAGCATTTGCGCTGAATAAGTTTGCTCTAGCCAATTTAAAAACCGGCTGCCCATTAAATACGCCATAGAGCCAGCCATAAAACCGCCCTCTGTATCGCTTAGCTGGCTATAGCTAGGCAATGCCCCCTGCTGGGCAAACTCAATGAGTATTGACTCAGTGTAGTTATCAAATAGTCGCCCTCGGCCCGTCATTTTTGACTCAAGTAAGGTTGCATAACCTTCGGCTACCCAGCGCGGCATATCACTGTAAGTTAAGTCGTAAATATCCCACACACCCCGTATTTTTTGCTGCCACGTGTTGCGTGTTGGCTGCGCTAAATGCACTAAGTGAATATATTCGTGCAATATCAGTAATTGCTGCCAGCCACTAATATTAGAAACCACCGTATCTGATTGCGGGGGCGTGGTAAACAGGGCCATTAAAGGATTATTAGAAGTAGGTAAAGCAAAGCCGTTTGGCGCATTTAGGGGATCAAACACCACCACATCAACTACTTTATCAAGCGCTCGGTTTTGCTGCTCAAGCACTTTACTGCGTACTATTTCAAGTTCGACCGCTGTCGATTTAGCATAATCGGCGTTTTCGGTGCTGTAATGCACATTAAAGTGCTCGGTATGAATAGTTTGCCAATCAGCAGCTAAGGTAGGTGTGGCTAATAACAAAGAGGCAGCGATGAGTGATTTTTTCATAATAATCCTTTAAATGATTGATACCACTTAGAGTATTATTAAACCAACTAATGTTGCAGTAAAAAAATGTAACAAAGCTTATGAAAGTGTATAATTTATAAGCTTTTAAATTAAGCAATGCCTTGTTTTACATGCAAAATCAATAACGCCGTTAACGCTTTATTTGGCAACCTAAAAAGTCTAAATATGTAAGTCGATTGGTATAATTACATCCAGTTACGCTGCGTTGACTCCGCCTGATAAAGAGTAAAATCAATTATATAATCAGCATCTTGCTGCTTTATATAGGGCATAAAGGCAAATCCTGATGCAAGTTGTATATACAGGCTTTTAAGCCCTGCGCGGCGCATAAAGTAGGTACTAATACTGCGTGCACTTTGTGCTTTATACAGTTCAAACACACGATAATGCACCCCTATCATACCTTTGCGTACCACCATGTAAAAACGGCCGTTGTCTTCATGCAAATAATAGCCATAACGCTGATAAGCAAGCGTTACTAATCCCGCTAAAACAAGTAATACTCCCAAGCTAAGCCAGACATTAAAGTCACCTAAGTAACAGCCTAACAGTACAATAGCGCTTGGAATTAAGGCATAAAAGCTCAAGTTTTTATAAAGTAAGGCACGTTCTGCGCCGTTAAACTGCAATTTTTTGCTATTAAACCACGGGTAAATCCATTGGCAAATGCTGTCTACTTGCTCGCTATTTAAAACGGGTAACACTAAGGTTTGTTTATTTTTTTTAGCAGCCACGCCCGCCGCTATACCGCCGCTACTTGCTTGTAAGCACTCAACGGTAAAACGCTTTAGTAACCGCCCCATTAGGTTTTGTTTTATAACTATAGATTGCACTTTATCCATGCTCATAGACAACTGATGACGCTCTAATAAGCCAGCAATACGTTTAAATTTTTGACCTTTAAAGTAAAGCTCAAAGTTATAAAAACGAATAAGCGACATACCTACCGACAACATCACAGCCGTTAAAACAAGCAAAGCAATAAGCGTTATCATGGCAAAGGTTGCAGCACTTGCCAGTAAACCAAGCTCTTGCTGATAAAACCCTTCTACCTTAGCAATAATTTGCTGCTCTAAAAAATCTACCAACACATTTATAAAAGGCGCAATAGCGGCCATTGCTAATATAGCCATATTAGACATTAAGCCAAATTTAGCGATTTCTTTATTACTGATACGTAAGCTATTTTCTGCTTCAAAATGCTCGCTGGAGGGTGTTTGCTCGTCGGGTTGCTGCTGCGCTTTAAAGGCAAAAATTTGTTTACGCATTTGCTGTGCATAGGCTTTGGTAACACCTGGCAATACCGCCTCTTGGGTTACGCTGCCTGCGGCATCAAAAATACAATTAACCAAATTAACGGGCGTAAAATAAAAGGGCTCAGCAATATTTACGTTTTGCACGCGCGAAAATTTTAGCGTTAGGCGCTCTTTTTTAAACACCCCTTTGTTAAGCAAAATTTCGTGATCGTCGCTAATGCAAAACTTAAAATTTATGTAATATAAAATTGAATATATTAGCAGTGCCACTATCGCAATAGCACCTACAACTTGCGCCCAAAACAGCTTGTTTTCTACTTGTGTTACAAACACCACAAGCATAGGCAGCAGGTTTAAAAGCCCGTCTTTTACAAAGCGCACACTAAAATACACCACAAAATACAACACCGCCCAAGGCGATACTTTTTGCCAATGTAGTGAGCTACTTTGCTCCTCGCTAATGGTATTACTCATTTGCTAATTCAACCTGCGCGGGTGTGCCGTCTTGGCGATAATTTTGTACAAATTGGCGTATGTTTTTGCACTGCTCGTGGGTTAAACCACTTATTTGTAAATCAGCACTGACCCCGCCGGCACTAAATAGCTTTAAACTGGCTAATTTTAGTTTTCGCTCAATGGGGCCTTGGTGAATTTCCATATGCTGTACGCGCGCGAGGGGCAAAATCGTTATTTGCTGCCAAATAACCCCTTTTTTAAAGGCAATATCGTGATTGCGCAGCGCAAAGCCCTGCAGCTTAATACTCAGGGCGTTATAAAGCATTGAAATCAATATTAAAATAGGTACACCTATCAGCAAGTAGGTTTGTGCTTTGTTAGCAAACGCTTCGTTAAAGTAACAAACAGCAAACAGTACCGCGCAAAAAGGAATGTAAAACGCCAGCCAATTAAGTTGCACGTGCAGTAACGCTTTATCGGCCAAGGGGTTGAGCTGTATTTCGCTATGCTTAGGTAAATCCATTACTTGCTGATTATCAAACACGATTTTAGTACCTTTCCTATTTACTGACTGTTAAGCCCAGCTGATTGTAGTAACTAACGTATGGCTTTGTTTAGGCTCAAGTGTCACGTTATCTTCTAACACATTGGCGGCTTCTAAACACACCATGCTCAGGTATTCATCGTCAGCAAAATTAGATAAACGCTTAGATTTTTCTATCCATGGGTTCCACAGCACACACGAGCTTGAGTTCTCGCGGCTTACATTAATAATCCCATCTGGGGTGTGAATGTGTTGCTGCTTAGCGGCCTGGGTATAAACCATATCGGTTTCGCGGGTAAACTCCACTGGCGCATTTTGCGCAAACGGCCCTTCGCCAAATTCTATATATTGCGCGCCTTGTAAACCTTCTACATGGGTGTGTTTTATATCTGAGGTAGGAAAATAGCTGTGCAAAGCCTGCGTATAACTAAAAGAGCTATTACTTAAATTAGTGGTTGTTAAACGCACCTGTAATTGCTCGCTCAATACAAACTCAACCTTTAACGCCGAGTTGTGCGGCCAATACGTTGGGTTAACTAATTTCATGGGTAAGTTTAAGCTAATTGTAATGTGCTCATCATCTTCATGCACAGCATCAGCTTGCCATAAACTGGTACGTGCAAAGCCATGCGCTGGCCAATCTTGATTTTCATGATTACCAAACCAAGGCCAACAAATAGGAATACCACCGCGAATGCTCACCCCTTCTTGAAACGTCTCATTTTTAGAGACCCAAATAAGTGGCTTGTTATTTTTTGGGATGAACTCGGTAATTTGCCCGCCTTGCAAAAATATTTTTGCATCACACTTTGAGCTCGCAACTTTTATAAACTCTAGGCCGGTTTCGCTTTGTTCAATGCTAACTGATGGCGATAATTTCATGTTTTTCCCTACAATGCTGATATTAAAGATTTTTAACATGTGCATATAAACAATAATGCATGTGCAAAGTATACGCTATACTCACTAAACATTGCGTGCATAATTTGTTCATTGGCGATTAATACATACACAGCTAACTTACAAACAATTACCAATTAATAACAGCTGTTATAAATAACACTAATGCGTATAAATAATGGCCATGCTTTAGGGCAGTAAAACCGCAGCTAAGGTTAGGCAAACGCATGTTAAATTTATTAAGGTATTAATGCAGGTGGGTATAATACTAAAGTCTAAACCATAAGACTTGCCAATTATTCACAACATACGTAGTGTGCGCACCACAATGCAAACAATATGCTAATAACATTTAATAAGTTTTAAACAAAATTATACTATTTTAGTTTCTGCTCAAACTAATAAAAACCAATAAACATGGGCTCAAGCTTAATTTATTATTTGAATTCAATTTATTTGATGTGTAACATTTCGCGATTACGGCACACCTTTGGCCCATCGACGAGATAAGCAAATGCAAAAATATGACGAATTATTAGTTTCTTTACGTAAAGTAATCCGCGCGATTGACTTACATTCTAAGCAGCTAAATAAAACATCAGGTTTAACAGGCCCACAATTGCTTATAATGCAAGAAGTAGCGCACACCGATGGAATAACAGCAAGCCGTATCGCTCAGAATGTTAACTTAAGCCCGGCTACTGTAACTAATATTCTTGATAGAATAGAAAGCAGAAACCTTGTAACACGCGTTCGTAGTCAAATGGATAAACGCCGAGTGAGCTTATACCTCACCGAGCAAGGGAAAGAGTTACTAGAAAAAGCACCTCAGCCACTGCAAGAACACTTTATTGAAAAGTTTTCTGCACTTGCAGAGTGGGAGCAAAGTTTATTGCTTTCATCTATGCAACGCGTTGCAGCAATGATGGATGCTGATAAGTTAGACGCATCACCTCTGTTAGAGGTAGGCGCGTTAACTCAAACACCAAATAAATAAAAAAAATAAAAAATAAATTTAAATTAGTTCTTACATCATTCGTAAGGGGCTTTTGGGCACCTTGAATTTTTTTATTTTTTAATCAAAACCTGAGCATCAACAATGACTAAACTCTCAAAATTAACGCTAGCACTAATGCTTGGCGGTGCAGCAAGCACTGCTCATGCAGCCGATCTCGACACACTGCAAAGCCAATTAAAGCAGCTTAAGCAACAAATGCAGTTGCTTGAACAGCAGCTTGCTGATGAAAAATCAAAGCAAAGCCAAATCAACAAGCAACACGAACAACAAGTTGCCGAGATCAGTAAAAAGGCCGACAACAAAGAAGTTGTTGTTGCCGCCGCTGCGCCTGAACAAGAAGATGAAGGCATTAAAATTGGCGGTGCCGTACGTTTTAACTACAGCACAAACACCTACGATGAAGACACGCAAGACCGTGGCGGCGATTTAGACTTTGAAGTATTTCGCCTTAACTTATCGGGTGAAATTAGCGATATTTCTGTAAATGGTGATTTTCGTTTTTACGATTACATGACCATTGTTAAGTATGCATACTTAGGTTACGAATTTACAGATGGCTGGGAAGCGCAAGCTGGTATTGCACCTGTACCGTTTGGTAACGGCCCATACAACTCACACAGCTACTTTTTTAGCACCAACTACTACGTTGGCCTAGAAGATGACTTTGATTTAGGTGTAACAGTAAACCGTAAACTTAAAGACAACTGGAAACTAGACCTCGGCTTTTTCAAAAATGATGAAGTAGGCGGCGTTGATGGCAGCTCAGAAGTTAACGAACGTTACTCTTACGATATTGTTGGTAGCCGTGCAACAACCGAAGGCACCTACGACGCACCAGGTTCACGCCTTGGTGAGTACAATACCTTTGCTGGTCGTACAGTGTATCAAATTGAGCACAGTGAAAACGCTAAAACCGATATTGGCGTATCACTACTAAGCGGTGGTTTGCACGACGGTAACGACCGTGCAGGTAACTACGGCGCGTGGGCGTTTCATGTAAATAGCCAAATTAATAACTGGAATATTCAATTTCAGCACGGCGAGTACGACTACGACCTAGACGACAACAGCAACCGCTTTGTAGTTGGCGCGTTTGATTACTACGATACCGTATCAAGCGAAGCAACCATGACCAACTTTAACGTAGCTTACGACCTATCGCTTGATTGGGGCCCAGTAACAGGCGTTCAATTTTACAACGATTACGGCATTATTTACGACAAGTCTGACGACAGCCCAGATACGTGGATGAACGTTACAGGCATGAGCGTATCGGCCGGTGCATTATTTACTTACTTTGACTTTATTCAAGCACGTAACCAGCCATTTATTGGTGGCTCTGTTGCAGGTGATGGCGACACAGAACGTCGCTTTAACATCAACGTAGGTTACTACTTCTAAATAAGTAAAACATATTTAGTATTTTAAAAGGGCAGACTTAGTTTGCCCTTTTTTGCGTTTATAGGGTTCGATTTTATAACTATTTGGCCTACAATCCTAACTAACAGCCATTACTTAAAAGAGCCTAAGTGAATATAAAAGCAGTATTTATTTGTTATAAAAACTTATGGCTTAAAGCACTTGGGTTATTGTTAGTGGCTCTTGGCATTATTGGTATTGTGCTGCCGGTTATGCCTACCACCATTTTTTTTATTCTTGCGCTTACCTGCTTTACTCGCTCATCACCGGCGCTTGAACACTGGCTACTTAACCACCCTCGCTACGGCGTTACCTTACAACAATGGCAAGCGCATAAAGTAGTGCCTGTAAAAGCAAAATGCTACGCCGCGATTGGTATGCTTATTGGTTTTGTATTTTTGCTTTACTCAAACGCCCCTGTTTGGGTTATTTACCTTGTTGGCGTAATTGAAATAGCCGTTATGATTTACCTAATTTTAAGGCCCTCGCACCCACCAAGTGCTAAATAACCGCCCTTTTTTGCATGCACACACCGTTTAGCCAAAAATTTAATGTAAAGTTAAGTAAGTAAATTTGTAATAGTTAATGCAAATGATTATCATGTTCTAAATTTAATTTAATTACTGTTTTTATGGCGTTTATTAATAAGCGGGCTTTGTACAGCACAAGCCGTGCGCTCCATATTTATATTTCTACAGCTTTGTTTTTTTTGCTTATTTTATTTTGCGTTAGCGGCATTGTACTTAACCATGTTGATTGGCTTAAAAACGACAAAAGCAACGGCCAAGTAAGTACCGCTATTCCTCAAGCGTTAATGGCTAAAGCAAATACTCAACTAGATACATTACCCACCCTCTACCCAGACATAGAAGCGTTTTTTGCCGAGCAATACGCGCTCACTAAAGTTAAAAGCATTGAGTGGGAAAAAGAAGACGCGCTGGTTATGCTCGACTACCCACTACCGGCAGGTTTTGCTTACGCAGAGCTTGATTTTACAACCGGTGAGCTAAACCTAGATTACCAAACCGGTGGCTTTTTAAGCCTGATTGGCGATTTACACAAAGGCCGCCACAGTGGCGCCGTGTGGAGCTGGGTTATTGATATTTCAGCGGTATTGATGATTATTTTTTCAATCACCGGGATGATTATTTTATTTCAAAACAGAAAAAAACGCTTAGCAGGAATATGGATAACCGTTTTAGGCATAGCAACGCCTTTGGTTATTTATTTATGTTGGGTGCCACAAATTAAAGGAGTGTCTTAATGTTAAAAGTAAGTACGGTACTAAGTGCAGCACTATTAATGGTTGCCGCATTATTTCAAACAACTGCGCAGGCACAAACGCCACAGCTAGAGATTGAATTAACCCTACCCGATCTTGATGTACAACCTTACCACCGCCCATACGTAGCTGTTTGGCTAGAAACGCCAAAGCGTAAACACGTAACGACGCTTGCGCTATGGGTTCAAAAAGCAGAATGGTTTAAAGATCTGCGCCAATGGTGGCGTAAAGCAGGTAAAACCGACATTAACTTTGACGGCATAAGCGGCGCCACTAAGCGCGCAGGTACTTACACCATTGACTGGCAAGGTAAAGATTTAGACGGCAATGCCGTAAAGCCTGGCAAATACCTTTTAAACATTGAGGTTGTGCGCGAAGAAGGCGGCCGTGATTACAGCCGCGTAGAGCTTGATTTATCGCAAGCTGGCAAAGTGACCATTGAAGGTAAAAAAGAATTTTCTACAAGTTTTGTAACCGTAAGCACTAAGTAGCTGCTACTTAATCATTTGAATTTAAGGAAATACAATGAAAATTAATTTATTAAAAACGGCTTTAATTGGCGCACTTAGCTTATCGGCGCTGGTATCTACATCGGCAAGTGCACATGGGCGCTGGTTATTACCTTCGCACACGTCATTATCTGGCGACAAAGCGCACTACGTAATGATTGACGCGAGTATTTCTAACGAAATATTTGCACCCGACAAAGCCTTTAAACCAAAAGAAAAAGGCGCAGAGTACGACGACACTCTACTTATGGCCCTTGCACCAAACGGCGAAGAAGTATCTGAGACCATTCGTGCTTATTACCTAAAGCGTAAAAGCTCAGCGGCGGTAAGCCTAAAAGAAGAAGGCACTTACCACATTGCCATGACGCAAAAGCCAATGTACATGACCTTCTACAAAAACGAAGAAGGTAAGCGCAAGCGCGTATTTGGTAAAAAGTCAGAAGCTAAATTACCAAGCAATGCAAAAGATGTAACCACAACTAAAGTTATATCTACAGTAGATACATTTGTAAGCCGTAACGGTACTTCTAAGCCTGCACAACTTGGTTTAGGCCTTGAGCTTAGCGGCCCAACGCATCCAAACGATTTATTTGTTGGCGAGCAAGCACGTTTTCAGTTACTACAAGATGGCAAGCCAGCGGGCGAAGGCATTGAAGTAAGCATTTTAAAAGGCGATACACGCTACCGTAACGAACGTGGCGAAATAAAAGTAACAACCGACAAAAACGGCATGTTTAGCACAACCTGGAAAGAGCCAGGCCTATACCTAATCGAAACCTCTAACAAAGTTAAAGTAAACGAAGAAGGCGTAGATGCCGGTCGTTATGCTTTATTCACGACGTTAGAAGTAGCGCCTGAATAATTTTTTGCGTAATTTATAAAATAAATAAAGGCCAAGCACTCGCGTGGCCTTTTTACTTTTTAATAACTTTTACTCACACTTCCCTTGAATTCGCAACCATTCGACACAAGATTGCAACTCGAGCGATCTAAACGTCTATAGCGGGCGTAAACTGTCATTTTAGTTGTTAACAACTTAGAATAACTTAGACAGTTTTTATCTTTGCACACAGGTAGTGCCTTCTATATTATGCGCTCCTTTGAAAAATCAATAGTCAGCAGCCCTTAAGGGAATCAACATCATGTTAAAGCAATTATCAGCCAAAAAAGTAGCACTTAGCCTGGCCGTTACCTCTGCGCTTGGCGCGTCTTATTCTCCTGCATTTGCTGCAGAACAAGACACTCAAGCACAAGAAAGTATTGAAGTGATTTCGGTTACCGGTACCCGCAGAAGCCTGCGCAGTATTGCCGAAAGTACCGTACCTGTAGATATTATTACCAGTGGTGATATGCAAAGCACGGGTCAGCTAGAAATTAGCCAAATACTGGCCAACCAAGTACCTAGCTTTAACTACCCAAGCGCCACCATGGGTGATGGTACAGACCACGCTAAACCTGCTGTATTACGTGGTTTAGCACCCGATCACACCCTAGTGCTTATTAATGGCAAACGCCGCCACGCTGGCGCGCTATTAAACTTAGCGGGTGTTGTTGGCCGTGGTTCTACCGCTGTTGACTTAAACATGATCCCAACTTCAGCCATTAAACGCGTAGAAGTACTACGTGATGGCGCAGCAGCGCAGTATGGCTCAGACGCCATTGCCGGTGTAATTAATATTGTACTTAAAGATGCCTCAGAAGGCGGCAGCGTAAGCGTAACCTACGGCGAGTACGACACCCAAATGGCTGGCGTACCTCAGCTAGAGAGCACCTACGCAGATGCCGATGGCAACCTTGCCTTTAATACCGGCGCCGACCGCGAAGTAAACGACGGCGCAAGTCGTACAATCAGCGCAAACTCTGGTTTTGAGCTTTTAGATAACGGCTTTGTAAACGTATCAATTGAGTATCGCGATAACGACTCTACGCAACGCTCAGGCTTTGACCCACGCGAGCAATACGACCGCCTAGAAGATGGCAGCCTAGACCCACGCGAATTTACCATCGACCGTTACAACCACCGCTTTGGTAAAGCCGACCTTGAAGACTACGCACTGTTTTATAACATGGGTTACGACTTTGATAACGGCTATAACCTTTACTCATTTGGTAGTTACTCAAAACGCGAAGGTAATTCAGGTGGTTTTTACCGCCGTGCAAAAGACAGCCGCAACGTGTTAGAAGTTTACCCAGACGGCTTTTTACCGCAAATTGAAACCGACGTACAAGATTACTCATTTGCACTAGGTTTAAAAGGCGAAACAGGCGAGTGGACGTGGGATGTAAGTACCAACTACGGCCGTAACGACTTTGGCTTTGGCGTTGTAAATAGCATTAATACATCGCTAGGTGCCGACAGCCCAACCGAATTTGACAACGGCGCACTTGTTTACGATCAGTTTTTAGTTAACGCTACGGCAAATACAGTTCTAGATTTTGGCTTGCCAGATGACGTATTTTTTACTGTAGGTACAGAGTACCGCCACGAAAGTTACAAAATAGAGCAAGGCGAAGAAGCCTCTTACATTACCGCTCTTGATAGCGACGGTAACCCAATTGCAGCCGGTGGCGCACAAGTATTAGCTGGTTTTGGACCAGAAAGCGTAACCGACGAAAGCCGCCACAACGTAGCCGTGTTTGTTGAGTTTGATACTTACCTAACAGAAAACTGGAACCTTGTTTTAGCAGGTCGCTACGAAGATTACAGCGACTTTGGCGATACGTTTACCTCTAAACTTGCCTCGCGTTACAGCATTAACGAAAAATTATCTCTGCGTGGTGCAATTAGCACAGGTTTCCGTGCGCCATCACTTGCTCAAAGCTCGTACCGCCAAATCTCTACCGTGCTTGAGAACAACGAACCGTTTGAAGTGGGTTTATTCCCAACCGATTCAGCAGCAGCGCAAGCACTAGGTGCACAGCCGCTTGATGCAGAAGAATCTGTAAACGTAACAGCGGGCTTTATGTACACGCAAGGCAGCTTTAGCCTAACAGTAGATGCCTACCGCATTGATATTGATGACCGTATTGTTTTGTCTGAAAACCTAGAAGGCGATGCCGTAGTAGAAATACTGCAAAATGCTGGTGAGTTAAATACAGAAAGCGTACGTTACTTTACTAACGCTATCGACTCGCGCACGCAAGGTGTTGATATTGTTGCTACTTACAACTTAGATTTAAGCGATTTAGGTGACTTACGCTTAAACGTAGCGGCTAACTTTAACGATACCGAAGTAACGCACGTAAACGACAACCCAAGCGAGCTAAACTCACTAGGTGACGACTACGTGGTATTTGCACGCCGTGAAGTAGGCCGCTTTGAAGAAGGCACGCCAGATAGCAAATGGAACCTATCAGCAGTGTGGAACTTTAACGAATGGCAAACCACCCTTCGTGCAACGCGCTACGGTGAAGTAGCTGATATTTCAACTACCGCCGATCGCGATGAGTACATAGATCCTAAATGGATAACCGACCTAGAAGTTGCCTACCGCCCAGACGAATACTGGAAGTTTGCAGTAGGTGCAAACAACTTGTTCGATCAGTACCCACAAGCAACGGTAGATAACATTGGTTACTCTGACTTTGGCCAAATATTCCCGTACACGCCATATGCACCGTACGGATTAGACGGGCGCTTCCTATACGGTAATATTACTTACAGCTTTTAATAAATAACCTAAAAGCCAACACTTAAAAAGGATGCCATGTGCATCCTTTTTTAATTACTTCTTAGTGTATTTAACCACTTATTAGTAAATCCACTTTTCATAAACATATGCCACCCTAATAAAATCAATAACTTAAAGTTGGTCTCGCTTTTGCTCTACTATGCTTATACAAAACAAGCATAAATAACAAACACAAAGGACTAAACATGAGTTCATCAACTGTATCTAACATTACAAAACCACTTTCACTTATTGGCGGCATTTTATTATTAAGCGGCTGTGTGTTTCATATATCGCCAAGCGTTGCCTCAGTAAAACAAACTCAGCAGTTATCACTGCCAAGTAATAACCTAGAATACTTAAACGTATTAAGCGGTGCAGGCTCTCTTGAAATAAAAGGCTCGTCCAATGCCACCAGCATAAGTGTAGATGCCACAATTTTTACCGCCGACATTGAAGACGAATACACACTTACCCTTGAGCAAAATGGCAAACAAGCTACCTTAGTTGCTAACAATAATACTGCCAGCGGTATGCGTTTTTACAGCGGCCAATCGCCACACATTGATTTAGTGGTTACCGTGCCAAGTAATTTAATGCTCGATATTGATGATGGCTCTGGCGACATTGCAATAAGCGCCATGCAAAATAATATAGATATAGAAGACGGCTCAGGTAGCTTATCTATCAACAGCGCTAAAAACCTCACCATTGAAGATGGCTCAGGCGATATAACCCTTGAAAACATCACTGGTAACTTAGCGCTTACCGATGGCTCTGGCAGCGTAAATATTAATAATGTTAGCGGCAACGCCGAAGTTGATGATGGCTCGGGCGATATGCGTATTAGTAATGTGCGCGGCACCTTAACTGTTGAAGACGGCTCAGGCAGCATTGCCATTAATAATATTAATGGTGCGGTTGATGTAGACGATAACTCTGGCGATTTAGTCATTGAGCACGTGCAAGCAAGCGTAACCATTGAAGATGGCTCGGGCAATATTCGTGTAAACCACGCTATGGGGCTTACCATTACCGAATCGGGCTCAGGCGATGTAAGCATTGATAACATTAACGGCCCTGTAAAAGTAGCCGATTAATTATGACTAAATGATCCATTTTCAGCCACTTGACCCATTGTATTTTTAAAGCCACTAAGCCATGCTAAAAGCCTTGATACTATTAGGATATACGCGTGTTAGAAATAGCTTTAATTTACTTAGCGGCGGCCATAGTGGCTGTACCTATTGCCAAGCGAGTGGGACTTGGCTCGGTACTTGGTTATTTAATTGCGGGCATACTAATTGGCCCTTACGCCCTGGGTATTGTGGGCGATCAAACAGATGTAATGCACTTTGCCGAGTTTGGCGTAGTAATGATGCTGTTTTTGGTTGGCCTTGAGCTACAACCAGCCCGTTTATGGAAGCTTCGCCATTCAATATTAGGGCTTGGCGGCTTACAGGTCGTACTTACCGCCGCGGCTATTTTTGCGTTTTGTTATTGGGTTTTTACCATGCACTGGCAAACCGCTTTGGCTATTGGCTTAATGCTGGCGCTGTCATCAACCGCTATTGTACTGCAAAGCCTTGAAGAAAAAGGCTGGCTAAAGCAAGAAGCCGGGCAAAATGCATTCTCGGTTTTATTATTTCAAGACATCGCCATTATTCCTATTTTAGCGCTCCTACCACTACTGGCTTTTGCGCCGCAAAGTAGCTCAAAAGACATTAGCGACTCCATTATTGCAAGCTGGCCGGTATGGCAACAAGTTGGCGTATCGGTAGCGGTTATCGCCGCTATTATTGCCGGCGGTAAATATGTGTCGGCCCCGTTATTTAGATACATAGCTCAAACCCACATGCGTGAAATATTTACTATTTTTGCGCTATTTTTAGTGGTGGCTATTGCCCTTGTAATGCAAAGTATTGGCTTATCACCGGCACTCGGTACATTTTTAGCCGGTGTAGTCCTTGCCGAAAGCGAGTTTAGACACGAGCTAGAAGCCGATATAGAACCCTTTAAAGGCCTACTGTTAGGGCTGTTTTTTATCACTGTTGGCGCATCAATCAACTTTGAATTATTAGCGGATGAATTTACAACCGTTATTGCACTCGTTGCGCTGCTTATTGTAGTAAAAGCCTGTATTTTATTTGTCCTTGCTATCACCTTTAATATTAGTAAAAAGCAGCGTTTGCTGTTTGCACTAGCGCTGGCACAAGGCGGCGAATTTGCTTTTGTACTTTTAAGTGTAACCACTACATTAAGCATATTAACGCCAGAGCAAACAAGCCTAGTGACGTTAGTGGTGGCTGTTTCAATGTTGGTTGCGCCACTGCTATTAATGGCTTACGAGCAGCTACAAAAACGCACCAGTAACAGTGCGCCCGAGTTTGATAAGCCCGAGCAAATTAGCAGTGCTAAACACGTTATAATTGCAGGCTACGGGCGCTTTGGGCAAATTATGGGGCGCTTATTACACGCCCAAGGCTACGACATTACTGTACTTGATCACAGCCCAAGCCAAATAGAACTCCTACGCCGCTTTGGCAATACCGTATTTTATGGTGATGCTGCCCGCC
The DNA here is from genome assembly GCF_001399995.1 of Pseudoalteromonas sp. P1-11. Classification (NCBI taxonomy): domain Bacteria; kingdom Pseudomonadati; phylum Pseudomonadota; class Gammaproteobacteria; order Alteromonadales; family Pseudoalteromonadaceae; genus Pseudoalteromonas; species Pseudoalteromonas sp. P1-11. Next base: position 34,526 of record NZ_LJSP01000013.1, on the reverse strand, counting down.
AAGAGCTGCTAGAAGCCGCAGGCGCGCACACAGCGCAAATGCTAATTGTGGCAATAGACGATGCAGACAAAACCCTCGAAATTATTAAGCTTGCGCATAAAAACTACCCGCAGCTTAAAATTGTTGCCCGCGCTATCGACCGCCGCCACGCGTATCAATTACTTAATTTAAAAGTAGATGCCTTTAACCGCGAAACGGTCGACTCAGCCATTAACCTAGCGGTAGATGCATTAGAGCTATTAGGTAACAATAAAGAAGATGCCCAGCGCGCCGGAAAACTATTTAGAGACCACGACCGCGCTGCTGTATTGCAACTTGCCGAACTGTGGGGCGACGACGCCAGCTACGGTGTAGCCGTGCGCCAACGTATGGAAGATTTAAAACAAGTACTGCAACAAGACAAGCAGGCACAAAGTGATTTAAATACCTGCGACAGCGGCGACTGTGAAGACGGCCTAACAGAGCTAGCTGATAGACCCAAAAAGCCTGATGATTCTCATATTGAGTAGTGTCAGGCGATAGTGTTTGTATTTTATTTATAAGATTACGTTTACTTAAATGTCTTTTTGAACATTTTTTCAATTTCTTCTTTTGCATGTTTTTCAGCGAGCTCTTTGCCTTCATCAATTGCAACGTCAACCAATGCATCGTAATCATTTAGCTCACCACATTCTTTGCACTCAAGCATATCGCCAGAACTGAACTCTATTTCAGAATCATTCTGAAGCTCGCTGTCACAAAACAAACATTTCAAAGAGATCGTAAATTTTTTATTATTCATTACTTATCTCCGAAGATTTTCAGTGCGAATGTAGCGAGTGTTAATAAGAAACCGAAGACAATAAATAATCCTTTGTGCTCTTCAATATAATCAGAAGTTTTTTTCAGAAAAGAACGAGATTTTTTTAATTCCTCAGACCTTTGTTTTGACCTCGCAGCTCCAATGCCTTTTGGTGTTATATATAAGTGAGTATATTTATCCCCACCCTCACCTCTACGTTTGAGCCATTCATGAGCAAAACACTTATCTGCCGCCTTTTGTAATTCTTCTAAAGTGTGGGAGCTTTTATTTATAGTATTTACTTCCTCAACAAGTTCCTCATTAATAGTGACTACTACACTCTTATATGTAAGCCCCTTAGATTCCATATAATCAAGGATGTTGTTTAAGATTTTGAATTCTGGCATAAACTTCCCTTAGCAATTAAATGTCCCTATTGTGTGAACTTCTATTAGTATCAAATAGTATAAATTATTACCAACTATAAATCTTATGCGGCAGGCGGTGTGCGTTTTATAAAAATGGGAAACTGTTTGCAGTATTACTTGGGCGGGAATGGCTAAAATTAATCTACTTTTAAATACCTACTTGTAGCTCATAACTGTCATTCTTTCAGCTATGAGCTACTACATTTAAAAACGCTAAAACCTAGTGGTGGTGCCCACCTTGAATCGCTTTACCTTGCTGATTATAAAACCCCGTTGCGCCGTGTTCTATAAAGCCTAGGTTGATCATTTTTGCTAAAAACGGGTCGTTTTCGTTATCGCCTATGTCGGCGTAGTCGGTGGTTTGAAAGCGATCCCACTTGGCAAACTGTGCGGTTATTTCTGCTTTATTGCTGCTTACATCATTTAGGTTAAGCTCAGTGTGAGTGTGGCTTTTTTTATTGGTTACGCTAAAGCTTTTAACTAAGTTCGATTTGGTAAATAAAGCGAGTTTAAATTGATTGTCGCCCTCAGAAAGTGTGTAGTTTTTTACTTCATCGCAGCCGTTGCCTTGGGTGTTAACTAGGGTCATTTTTTCGATTAAATGCGTATCCACCAGCTGATTTTTAGCGCTCCAACTTTGTACACCGCGTACCTCAGATGGCTGATACTCAATACCGCGTTGCTGAGCATTAAAATAACGAATTGGGCGAATTTGCTTGTTAGCTAAGTGCTGCCAAAGCTCGGTAATAACCTCACGTTGGTGCGCAACTTGTGAGTTGTTTCGCCAAAGCGTAAGTGACTGCGTGCTTTGCTCGTTTTTATGAGTATTGGTAATTTTATAGTCGGCTTTTAAATGCGCGCTATCAATATTACATTGCTGCGCTAGGGTGCTGGTACTGGCAAGTGTTGCCATTAAAAATAATGCTAGTTTCATTAAATTATCTCTTATTTAAACGTCACTGTAATAGGCATTACCATACCCATTTACAGTGGCATTTTTATGACATAAAAAAACAACTCGCACAGCGTACGAGTTGTTTTTAAATACCTCATTTTTAATACGTACTTTATGTGCTGAGCGTACGTATTAAATTACTTATGGCGTTACTTTTTCATCAGCGGTAGTTACTAAGTCTGCTGCAAAGTCCATTACATGGAATAAAAAGCTTTGCTCGTTAGTGCCTGTAACTAAGTGAGCGCCTGGGCCCATTGCGTATACGCCAACATCTTCACCTGCGTGAGTTTCTGAGCCAAGTGGTACAAGTGCCTCTTGGTGAAAGCCCGCTGAAGTTGTATCAACATCGGTTAAATCTACACGCCCTGTAACAGGTGCAAATGCATAACCTGCATCGGCATCGGTTTCATCGCCTAAATCTCTAAAGCCGCCACCGTTGGTGTAGCCAACTGTGGTGTATGGCATATCGTCGGCAGCTAGGCTTGGCTCGGTTTCGCCTACGGCAACAACTTTACCTAATATTGGGTTACCACGTTTAGGGTAGCCTGCAATAGTAAATACGTGGCTGTGATCGGCAGTTACTACTATTAGCGTTTCTTCTGGGTTAGTGTTTTCCATTGCCACTTGCACAGCTTTTGCAAATTCTACTGTGTCGTTTAGGGCATTATAGGCATTACCCGCATGGTGCGCGTGGTCAATACGACCTGCTTCTACCGATAAGAAAAAGCCATTGTCGTTGTTATCTAGTACGTTAATTGCTTTTTCGGTCATTTCGCTAAGCGAAGGCTCGCCCGCTACATCGTTTGCGCGGTCGGCTTCGTATTGCATGTGTGATTCGTTAAATAAACCAAATACTTTAGTGGCATCGTCGCTAATTGCATCAAAACCAGTTTGGTCCATAACGTAAGTGCCGCTTGGGTAAGTTGTTTGCCACTCAGTTACTAGGTTGCGGCCATCAGTACGGTCGCCTTCTACTGCGCTTACTGCATCGGCTGAATTTGCTGCTTCATCTTTTGGTAAAAAGTGACGACGTCCGCCACCCATTACAACATCAATGCCATCAACATCAATACCCGCATAACGCGACTCTAAGTTGGCTTCAAAGTTAACAAGTTGCGATGCAATATCTTCACAGGCTTCAGTGCCCTCTGGCATATCTGAGTTATCTTCCCAGTTACGGTCAGCCGATTTAGCATACGTTGCTGCAGGTGTTGCATGGGTAATACGTGCTGTTGAAATAAGGCCGGTTGCTTTACCTGCTATTTCAGCAAGCTCTAACGAGGTAACTAGTTCGTTGCCTGTTACCGTGGCACAGTCGCCGCGTTCAATGTCTTCATCTACGCCAATTACGCCCACATCGGTTTTAACACCTGATACCATTGCCGTCATTGTGCCTGCAGAATCCGGCGTTTGTGCATCTACGTTGTAAGTTTTAACAAAACCTGAGTACGGCATTTTTTCAAAGCTTAATTGGTAGTCTTCACCTAAACCGCCTTCAAGCTGGCCTGCTAAAATACGTGCAGCTGTTACGGTAGAAATACCCATGCCGTCGCCAACAAATAATATAACGTTTTTCGCTTTGCCAGACTCAGTAACCACTTCGCTATTAGCTTGCTGTGTTGCCGCAAGCTTTGTTTGTGCATCGCCATACCATGCGTTAGTCGTTAGGGTGGCAAGTTGCTCGCTGGTAAGTGACGTAGCAGGTGCATTACACACTAAGTTAGAAGAGGTAACTTCGTCACTATCTAGCACACCGTTGCCGTTTGTATCTACGCCAGTTTGGGTTTCTACGCCGCCATTAACACATTGCTCAGAGCCTACTGCAATGGTGTTATCTACCGCGAGAATATTATTTTCGTCTTTGTCGTCGTCACTACAACCTGCTAGCGCGACCATTACTGCTAAAGAAAGTACTGTTAATTTGTTCATGTTAGCCGCCATTATTGCTGAGTTAGTTCAAGAGCTTGATTAATTAAATGAAATACTACGTTTTGCTCAATTACGCCTTGAGCTAGCTGTGCGCCTGGGCCTTTTGCATGCAGCGAAATATCTTCACCGGCATGGGTTTCTGAGCCAAGAGGGACAGTGGTTTCTTGGTGAAAGCCAACATTGGTAGTATCAACGCCAGTAAGCTCTACACGCCCAGCAACTGGGCCAGTTGTATATGCTGCATCGGCATCTGTTTCATCAACTAAGTTTCTAAACCCTAAACCATTTGCATAGCCTACTGTGGTGTAAGGCATATCGTCGGCAGCAAGGCTTGGTGTGGTTTCACCTACCGCAACTACTTGGCCTAAAATTGGGTTACCGCGTTTAGGGTAGCCAGCAATAGTAAATACGTGGCTGTGATCGGCGGTTACTAAAATAAGGGTTTCTTCTGGGTTGGTATTATCTACCGCAGCTTGCACAGCTTTAGCAAATTCAATGGTGTCGTTAAGTGCGTTGTAGGCATTACCCGCGTGGTGTGCGTGGTCAATACGGCCCGACTCAACGGTTAAGAAAAAGCCGTTTTCGTTTTTACCTAATACATCAATTGCTTTGCTGGTCATTTCGCTCAGCGATGGCTCACCGGCAATATCGTTTGCGCGGTCTGCTTCGTATTGCATGTGCGATTCGTTAAATAAGCCAAACACTTTAGTGGCATCGTCAGCAATGGCATCAAAGCCTGCTTGGTCCATAACATAAGTACCTTGTGGGTATTGTGTTTGCCACTCAGTAACTAAGTTACGCTCATCAGTACGATCGCCCTCTACAGCGCTAAGTGCATCTGCTGAGTTAGCTGCTTCATCTTTTGGTAAAAAGTGACGACGTCCGCCACCCATTACGAAATCAAGGCCGTCTACGTCGGTACCTACAAAACGTGCTTCTAGGTTTTTTTCAAAATTAACTAATTGCGATGCAATGTCTTCACATGCAGTTTCGGTTTCTGGCATGTCTGAGATATCTTCCCAGTTACGGTCTGCCGATTTTGCATAGGTTGCCGCTGGCGTTGCATGGGTAATACGCGCTGTTGAAATAACACCGGTTGCTAGGCCTTTAATTTCAGCAAGTTCTGTTGCTGTTAAAAGCTCATTACCCGATACAGTTGAACACACACCGCGCTCTATGTCTTCGTCTACACCAATAACGCCTACATCGGTTTTAACCCCTGAGATCATCGCGGTCATTGTGCCTGCAGAATCTGGTGTTTGTGCATCTACGTTGTATGTTTTTACTTGTGCTGAGTACGGGAACTCTTCAAAGCTTAAATAACCTTCTTCACCTAAATCGCCCGCTCTTTGTCCTTTTAAGATACGTGCTGCGGTAAGGGTAGATACACCCATGCCGTCGCCTACAAACAAAATAACGTTTTTAGCTTTTGTTGTTTGCTGGCTTTGTGCAAGCGCAGTTTTTGTGGCGAGTGTAGTTTGGGCATTTGTATACCAGTCATTATCTGTTTGGCTTTGTGGTAATACATCGGCATGACTTGCAGCACTTAACATAAACGTTAAGCCAACTGCCGCAGCAACTTTTTTAATTTTCATCCTTTATTATTCCCATTGTGTAGTGGTTATTTTTTGCTTGAAGCGTAAACCTCAAATAAGTAACCGCTGCACTATAGAAAATAGATGTGACCTCTAAGAGTACTTTTAATTAAAAAACAATGACTAAACCATGACAAAATTAAGACACAAAAAAGCGCAGCGGGTTAAACGCTGCGCTTAGCACAATTTTCACAAGGATATATTTATAAAATTAAAAACGTGCCTTAAACGATACACCAAAGTAGCGCTCTGCATCACGCGGAATTTGGTAACGGAAGTTGTCGCCACTGTAGGTGGTTACGTAGCTTTCATCGGTTAAGTTTTTAGCAATAAGCGATACTCTAAATGCATCATCTTTAAACGATAAACCCACACTTGCGTTTAAAATACCGTAATCTGGCAGTAACGCTGCTGGGTTAAACTCGCCTACATTGTTTGGTAGGTCTGAGTATTGCTCGTCGGTGTAAATGTAAGAGCCGTTTATATGAATATTAAAGTCGTGCTCGGTTTCAATAAAGTAATCAGCACTTAGTGAGTATTTTAAATCTGGCGAAAACGGGACATCTAAGCCAGAGCGGTCAGTACATGAGCCTGCTTCTACTTCTGCCGGACAATTAAACTCGTCAATTTCGGCCTGAATGTACGCAATACCACCGGTTAAAGTAAGTGAGTCGGTAGCCGCCCACATAAAGTCAACCTCAGCACCTTGTGTACTTACATCACCAGCATTGGTTAAACGGGTAATACAGGTGCCGTCTGAACAGTCAAAGTTATTGGCTTGAAAGCCTTCAATTTCGGTTCTAAACACGGCAAAGTTAAATACAAAGTCGCGGCTTGCGTATTTGTAGCCTAACTCGTACGCGTCTGACTCTTCTGGCGATATTTCGCGGCTATCGTTATCTGGATTAAAGTTGTAGTACACGTTAAAACCAGGGCCTTTATAGCCTTGCGAGTAAGTACCGTAAACCATTTGGCCATCACCTAGATCGTATTGCATACCTAAACGACCCGACACGTTGGTTTCTTCTGCACTGCCTGATTCGTCAGTATTTAGTGCTGCTGAGCGTACACCTACACCGGTGCGACCAAATTCGTCATTGCTTACACGGCGGTGTGTGTACGACACTTCATCGTCGGTATAACGAATACCAAACAGTACACGTAAGTCTTCAGATAAATCGTAAGTACCATCGGCAAAGGCTGCCCAGTTGTTAAACTCGGTGCTCATGTACGCGGTTGCCGATACAATATCGTTAGCATTACAGCTTACACCTAAGCTTTGTGTGTAGGCGTCTAAGTCGGCCAATGCGGCATCAAGCTCTGCACCGGTTAAGTTATTTTGTGCGTAATACGCCATTGCAGCGTCTAGTTGGCCACCGTTATTTTGACAACTTGCGTCACGGGTAAAGTTACGTTGCGAGTCCATGTTCCAGTAAAATAAGCCAGCCACATAGTTAAACGGACCCGCTAGGTTTGAAGTAACTCTAAATTCTTGCGAAAACTGATCCCACTGCTGAGCACCTAAATCGTGTAATTGAAAGGGCGCGCCAAATACCGGTTCGTTACTGTCGCCAGCTATTGAGGTAAAGTCGCCTTCGCGGTATTCGGTGTTATCCCACGAGCGCTGCGCAGTAATAGAGGTGTATGTGTAGTCGCCAATGGTTTTATCAACCTGTACCGAAAACGCGCTGTGTTCGTCAATAGTGCGCGACTCATAGTCGTGATCAACTTTGCGCTGGTCTAGGTCAATATCGGCCACACCATCAACAATACCGTTGCTGTTAGGGGCTGCGTCTGAATCTGGGTTACGGCCACTTGGCAGGGCTTCTAAATCGGCACAACAGTCGTCGTCGGCGTTATAAAATTCGGCAATAAATTTTACGTTTAAATCATCGCTTGGCTCGTATTTAAATACAGCACGTGCGCCTTCACGGTCGTAGCCGTTTACTTTTTCGTTGTTGTAAACGTTATCAATGTAGCCATCAAACTTACCTTTAAACACGGTTAAGCTTGCTGCTAAGTCGTCGGTTAAGCCGCCGCTTACCACGCCTTTAAAGCGGTATTCGTTGTCTTGATAAAACGAGGTTTCTACGCTGCCGGTGGTGTCGTACGAAGGATCTTTGGTTGTAATGTTTACCACACCCGCCGAGGCATTTTTACCAAATAAGGTACCCTGTGGGCCGCGCAGTACTTCAATGCGAGATACATCGTATAAATCGGCAAAGGCTTGGCCAGAGCGACCTAGCACCACGCCATCAACCACGGTTGCCACACTTGGCTCAGCAGCAATACTAAACGAAATAGTACCAATACCTCGCACTGTTAGCGCTGAGTTACGGGTTGTGGTGCCTTTTCTAAAACTGACCGAAGGCACAAGTGACTGCAGGCCTTCCATGTTATTAGCAAACGCCGAATCAATCTGGTCGCTATTAAGCACAGACACCGCAAGCGGTACTTCGTTTAGGCTTTGTGTTCGTTTTTGTGAGGTAACAACAATTTTTTCAAACTGGTCGTTATTGTTTTGCTCTGCTTGTTGTTCAGTTTGCTCTTGCTGCGCATGTGCTTGCGTGCTTAGTGCTAAACCCGTTGTCATTGCTAACGTGACTGCCAAGCTTAAGACGGACTTTTTAGCTCTCATGTCATTCTCCAAATTGTGCGTGTGTGCTGTTAAATTACCGCGCTAGCAAGTGTGTGGGTTGCTAAAAAGCGGTGCCAGAGTGTTGTAGTTATTTTCCTTATACCTCTTATGTCTTATATAAGAGATATAAACTTAAACAAACTTATGTTCTATTGCAAACATTATGTGAATAAAATGTGATTTAAAATTTGTATAAAGAATATAACGCCGCGTTATATACCAACTGGCTGGAAAAACGTGTTGATAGCTAGGCAAAAAATTCGCTATTTAGTTATTCTAAATGAGAATTTTTTAACGCAGGTAGCGACACGTTTAGCCCCGCAAAATGATTAAGTATTATTGCGAATTGGTATTATGTACCTTAGCAACGCCAATATGCGCCAAGCTACTTGTATAGCGTGTATGCCATCGGCGTACGCTCCACCAGCTAAGCACAAAGGCGCTAGTCCAAACAGCAATTAAGCTTGGTACAAAGTACACGCTGGTGCCACCCACCAATCCAAGCGGAGAAAACAGTATGTACAAGCTTATAATTAAGCTCACTAATACAATCGCGCAAGGCAGTGCGTATTTCCACGGGCTTAGGTTTACCTCGGCTTTGCGGGTAAAGTTCCATGGTGTGGCAAGAGGTTTGTAGTAGCCAATACCTAACATAATGGCCAGCTCAATAAAGAATAATATGGCGTAAATATGGATAAAGTTAATATCTACATCCCACACAAATTTAAGCAAAGTGTAGGCAATAACATGAAAAACAATAGCCACTTTAGCGCCCAGTGCAGGCACTTTGCGAGTAAATAACCCCACGAGCACAATTGTGATGACCGGAATGTTGTAAAATCCGGTAAATACACGAATGATGTGCCATAAACCTTCTGGCGCAAACATCAGTAATGGCGCGGTAATAAACGATAAAACAGCAATTACAATACTGGTAATTTTGGCCACTTTAATCAGCTTTTCGTCGCTTACTTTGTCTTTTTTCATGGGTTTGTATACATCTAAACAAAACAACGTGGCGGCACTATTTAACAGTGAATTAAACGAGCTAAATACCGCACCTAGTAGCACCGCTAAAAAGAACCCAGATAAGTACTGAGGCAGTACATCTTTAACTAAATGTGGGTAAGCTAAATCTATGGTTTGTAAGCTTTCGTGCTTATAAAGGTGATACGCAATTACGCCTGGGATCATCATCATAAAGGGTACTAGCACTTTAAAGTACCCTGAAAACAACACGCCCTTTTGGCCTTCTACTAAGTTTTTAGCGCCTAGTGTACGCTGGATCACGTACTGATTGGTACCCCAATAAAATAAATTAGCGAGGATCATACCGGTAAAAATGGTGCCAAATGGCACGGGATCGTCACTGCTACCAATGGCGTTAAGCTTTTCGGTATCGGTGTTTACCAGTGTGCTTAGGCCATCGGCAAAGTTGCCATCGCCAAGGGCAATAAGGCCAAGGGTAGGCACTAAAATACCAATAATTAATAACCCAACACCGTTAATGGTATCTGATACTGCAACCGCCTTTAAACCGCCGAATACCGCGTAAATAGCGCCTACGGAGCCCACAATAATAATGGTGACAATTAAGCTTGCTTGATAGCTTAAGTTTAATAAGGTGGGCACATCAAACAGCCTAAGAACGGCGATTGATCCTGAGTACAAAACAGAAGGGATCGTTATAAAACAATACCCTACCATAAATAAGATCACCGTCATGCGGCGTACGGTATCGTCAAAACGATCTCGTAAAAATTCAGGCAGGGTAGAAAACGCGCCGGCTAAATACCGTGGTAAAAAGATCAGCGCCATTATAATGGTTGATATCCCAGCTGTTACTTCCCACGCCATTGAGCTTAGGTTGTAACCATACGCTGAGCCATTTAGGCCAATAAGTTGCTCGGCCGATAAGTTAGTGAGGATCATCGACCCCGCTATAAATGTACCCGTTAAACCACGCCCCGCTAAAAAGTAGCCGTCTTGGGTGTTAACTTCCCCTTTGGTTTTTTGGTACGAAATATATCCTACCAGCGCCATAAACGCCAAGCACGATAGCAGTGTCATGGTAATGTTCATACCTTCCATCTTGCGCCCCTTTTAGCTTACTTTACTCGGTAAAAAGTAAGCTAATATCTTTATTATTGTGTGTGTTACGTGTGTTGTGTGTGTTTGCTATTAACCGAGTTTTATTTTGGCCATGCTGTAAGCTGGCTCATGTCTTGCTCTGTGTGTTGAACCTCTGGGCCTAGCATGAGCGTATCGCCTTTACGAACAAATACGGCCATTTGTGTAAGCTCAAGTGTTTCTTCGTAATACTTGCCGCCTTGGTACGCCTGCCCATCAGGGAATCGCACCCATTCCCCTTGCGGTAAGTAAAACTTAACTTTACCGTTTGGTACAACACATGGCACCACAAGGAGTTTTTCGCCGCACATAAATTGCTGGTCAAAACTATGTGCCAGCACGTCATCAGGAAACGCCAATGCCATAGCACGCTGAACAGGCAGCCCAGTTTGCTGCGCTTGCTCTGCACATTCTTGTAAGTACGGAATTAACTGATAGCGTAATTTAAGCGCTGCAAATACCGCGTCACTTGCTTGCTCGGTGTATGACCACGGTTCGCGTGGGCCAATGCCATGTAAACGCATGTGTGCACTAAATACCGACGCTTGCGCCCAGCGAACATAAAGCTCTGCATCGCGCGTATCTTTATAAAAACCACCAATGTCGGTTGCAAAAAATGGCCCGCCCGACATGCCCCACGCTAAGCTGCCGCGAATACTCGCCGCTAAACCTTGCCAATCGGCCTGTGGGTCGCCGCCCCATTGTGCTGGGAAGCGTTGGCTACCAGTCCATGCAGATCGGCTAAACAAAAATGGCCCTGTTTTACAGTATTTTTCGGCGGCTTCATAAACGCAGCGGTTGTACAGCATGCTATAAACATTATGCAGTCTAATACCGCTGTCGCCACTGTGCGATACCATGTTTTCGTCTTCTAACTGTTCGCCAAAGTCTGCTTTTATCATATCTACGCCAAGCTCAAACAATGGCTTGTGCGACTCCAGCCAGTATTCGTAAGCATCGGGATGAGTAAAATCTAAAATACCCGACTCTGGTAATGGCGTAAGTACTTCGCCAAAGGGGCTTAAATCCCACTCGTATTGATACGCTTTACCTGTGCGTTTGTCTTTTATTAGCCAACCGTTTTCGGCCGCTTTAGCAAATAATGGGTTGTTCACCGAGATCATTGGGTATTCCCACACGCAAATTTTAAAATCCATGGCTTTTAATTCATCAAGCACAGGTTTTGGGTCGGCGTAACGTGTTGGGTCCCATTCAAAGGCAAAGCGGGTGTCGGTGTCTTGCCATGCGCGGCCATCAAGGGTAATTACATCGCACGGCATGTTTTTAGCGCGTACTTCGCGGGCGACACTTAATAGCTCGTCGGCATCTTTGTAGTACGCTTTTGATAAAATAACCCCAAAACTCCACTGCGGTGGCACCGGTGCAAAACCAGTTAGCTCGCAGTAGCGATTAATACTTTGTGCAGGCGTTTGCTCTTGGTATAAAAATACATCTAGCGCGTCATCTTCTACTAAACACACGTAAGCACGTTGCGACCAAAGCGCGTAACCTACGCCATGTGTAACGGGCGCTGGCGTGTGTACAAATAAATTCCAGCCCTCTGGGCTCCATGCATACGGTGTGTTTTTATAAGACTTTTCGGCGTTGACGCCTAGCGCATCGTGGTTGTATGAGCGAATAAGCTGGCCGCGTTTATCAAGCTTGCCCCATTTTTCGCCAAGGCCGTAAACGGCTTCGTCGTAATTAAGCTCTAGGCTTAAAATCCAGCCGTTATCAGTTTTCGCCAGTGGCGGTAAACGATGCTGGCGCACAAAGTGGCCATCGGTTGCTGATTGCTGTACTAATTTATCGTTTTTATAAAGCTTAAAGTAAAAAGGGTCACTGTAAAATTCTAAGCGGTACTCACCGGCGGTGGCTGCAAAGCCTTGGTCTAATTTATTAAGTGATAGCGGTAAGTTTGAAGGGGTGGTGGTTAATATTTTAAACGTCTCGTCATGCGTGGAGCCTGCATTTAAACGTAAACCAAACTGGCTTATGGTAACGCTGACCTCGCCAAATTGAGTTGGTAAAACTAGCACATGGCCTTGTAATTTAGGCTCTGCAGTTAAGCGTGCTGGCTCTATTGCGTTCCAGTCTGGCTCACGTAATTCAAATGCATTCATGGGAGTTCCTTAACCAATTATTAGTCTTGTATAAGACACAAGTTAAATAATTGTAATCCCCATGTCAATGTAAATAACCCTAAGATGAATTATTTACATCGTTACTTTTAAAATATGCCCGGTGCCGATGTTGCCACCAGCGAAACGCCGCTTAGGCCAAGCAATGCAATTGCTATTATACGAATCCATTTTGCATCAACGTAAGGCGTTAATTTACGAGCAAATTGCGTTACTAATAATACCAGCGGTATGGCCGCTGCAATTAAAAACATAATGTCGAGTTCGGGTAAGGTGCCAAATAAGGCAATACCAACACGGACTAGGCCACCAATGGTAAATACCGCAAGTAAGGTGCTACGAATGGCCTCAATAGACCAAGCTTGTTTATAGCACTGAAACACCAGCGGCGGCCCCGACGTTGAAAACAGCCCACCCAGCAAGCCACTTACGCCGCCGGCAATTAAAAACGAGCCACGCCCGCTTTGCTTATTTGCTCTATCACGGCCAATTAGCATTAAGCCACAACATAGCAAAATACTAATGCCTAAAATAAAGTTTAAGAACTGCGTTAAATGCGCCGACATATATTCAAGCAATATAAAACCTAACAGCATTAGCGGAATACCGGTATACAACATAAGTTTAAGCTCGGGCACTTTTACTGTACTGCGATTTTTAACCACCACAGTGGTTGAGTTAACTAAACCCAATAAACTCACTAAAAAGGTGGTGGCAGTGAGCGGTAAAACATCTAGCAACGTAAAGCTTGCAACCACCAGCAACCCAAAGCCAAACCCGCTAAGCGTTTGCATTATGGTGGCAAGGCTTAGGCACAACGCCATAAGCAAGATGAGTTCTAACGAAATACTGAGCACTTTAAATATCCTACGTGTGCGCTATTGTAGTGTAACGATTTGTTTTTAGGCATAATGTAAAAACAAACTGTATTTCAATAGTTCACAATTAATTGAGCTTGCGCAAAACTGCGCAAAAAGTTTCACCTATGATATAAATACAGGTGGATTAAATTTAATGGTAAATAACAATGAGTAACTCTATGTTTGATCACAAATTAAGTGGCCCAAGCTTGGCTTTTCAACCACTTTACTTACAAGTGGCTGATTATATTAAACAGCTCATTGTTGAAAGACGCTGGGTACCTGGCGAAGTATTACCGAGCGAGTTTCGCCTTGCTGAAGAGTTTAACGTAAGCCAAGGCACTGTGCGTAAAGCGCTTAATTTATTAACCGACGATAAAATAGTTACTCGCCGCCAAGGTGTTGGTACGTTTGTATCTGAGCATACCGCGCAAGATGCCCTGTTTAGGTTTTTTCCGCTACAGGCTGACGGTAAAGGCGCCGACCTACCTAAAGCCGAGCTATTGTCGGTTGAGCTTTGCCCTGCACCACAAGATGTTATTGATGCGCTGCAACTTAATAAAAAAGACAAAGTTACTAAGCTTGTACGCAGACGCATTCTCGATAACGAATTTTGTATGAGCGAAACTATATATCTACCACAAAGCTTCTTTCCTGATATACATCAAAGTAGTGATATTCCGCACACATTGTATCATTACTACCAAACCAAATTTAACCAAACCGTGCATAAAACCCAAGACAGCATTAAAGCCGTTTTAGCAGATGAAACCGACGCTAAAATGCTCGCTATTAAAGCCGGTAACCCTTTATTGTTGGTATCGCGCATTACCGAATCAATCGAAGGTAAACGCATTGAATACCGTTTAAGCAAATGCCGTAGCGATCATTACCACTACCAAATAGAACTTGATTAATTAACCGCGCTTTAGCCGCGAGTAAGTTATATTAGCGCATACTTATTAAATATTTTTTAAAGGCAGCAAACGCTGCCTTTTTGCTGCCTGTAGGTTTTTTAACACCTTTCATTTATTGCCTTGCGGTTAACACAGTGTTGACACTGTTAGATTCGTATAATAACTTATGTCTTATACAAGACCAAAGTCATTATGCAATTTTAACAGGAATTCCCAATGAGTTCATTAAATAACATCCCGCCAGTCGGGTTCGGTTTATGGAAAGTAGCACAAGAAGATTGCGCGCAAACGGTGTACCAAGCTATTAAAGCAGGTTACCGCCATCTTGACTGCGCATCAGACTACGGTAACGAAGAACAAGTAGGCGATGGCATTGCTCAAGCAATAAAAGACGGCCTATGTACCCGCGAAGAGTTATGGGTAACATCAAAACTATGGAATACCTTTCATGCGCCTGAGCATGTAGAGCTTGCCATTGATAAAACCTTGAGCGATTTAAAGCTCGACTACCTCGACTTATACTTAATTCACTTTCCGATTGCGCAAACGTTTGTACCAATCGAAACGCGCTACCCACCAGAGTGGTTTGTAGACCCAGATGCACAAAACCCACAAATGGAGCTGGCAAAAGTGCCGCTGCATTTAACGTGGCAAGCAATGGAAGAGCAAGTACATAACAACAAAGCAAAACGCATTGGGGTGTGTAACTACTCAAGCGCGCTTATTCACGATTTAATGACCTACGCCACAATTAAACCCGCCATGCTGCAAATTGAGTCGCACCCTTATTTAACCCAAGAGCGACTAGTAAGGCTTGCCAAACAGTACGATATTCCGGTTACGGCGTTTTCACCACTGGGTGCGCTTTCGTACCTTGAGCTTGAAATGGCCGATCAAACTGAGTCAGTACTTGAGCAAACCGTAGTAAAAGCTGCGGCGCAAAATCATGGCAAAACCCCAGCACAGGTTGTGTTGCGCTGGGGTGTGCAACGCGGCACCGCCATTATTCCTAAAACCTCTAAATTTGAACGCATGAAAGAAAACCTCGCGCTGTTCGACTTTGAATTAACAGAGCAAGAAATGGCGCAAATTTCTGCGCTTAATAGCAACCGCCGTTTTAACGACCCTGGGCACTTTTGTGAAGCTGCCTTTAACCGTTTTCACCCTATTTACGATTAGGATAATAAAATGTCAGCTACCGAACTTAACTATGCCCAAGTGCCTACTCAATTAACGTTTGATGACTCGGTTTTTCCGTGCATTGTAGTTAATAACAATAACGCCAGCACCGTTGAAGAAGCGGTAGCTTTTATTCGCGCTAACAAAAGCGAGTTGGCTAAAAAACTACGCAGCTCAGGCGCTGTATTGTTTAGAGGCTTTCCTGTTGATAGCGCCGAAACCTTTGATACGTTTTCAGCGGGGTTTGATTACGACAACTTTACGTACCAAGAGTCGCTATCTAACGCGGTACGTATTAATTTTACCGAGCGTGTATTTACCGCTAACGAAGCCCCCAAAGATGTAGAAATTTACCTTCATCACGAAATGGCACAAACACCTATTTCGCCAAGTAAGCTGTTCTTTTTTTGTAAATCTGCAGCTGAGGAAGGCGGCGCGACACCGCTTTGTCGCTCAGATAAATTATTTAGCGCTTTAAAGCAATTTGATAGCCAATTAGCCGATGACTTTGAACAAAAAGGCTTAAAGTACACCACTTACATGCCCGCAGCCGACGATGCTACATCGGGTCAAGGTCGCAGCTGGAAAAGCACCCTAAGTGTTGAAACCAAAGAAGAAGCACACAGCAAACTTACCGAGCTAGGTTACAAGTGGGAGTGGCTAGAAGATGGCTCTTTAAAAGCAATTACTCCGGTTTTACCTGCGGTAGTTACCCTTGAAAACGGCGTACAGGTTTTTTATAACCAACTTATCGCCGCTTACATGGGCTGGAAAGGCGTTCGCGAAAACCCATCGGTTGCTATTACCTTTGGCGATGGCAGCGCCATTCCTAAACAAGGGCTTGAAAAAATTGTTGAGCTATCAAAAGAATTTACCTTTGATTTAGCGTGGCAAGATGGCGATGTAGCCTTAGTGGATAACGAAATGGCTATGCATGGCCGCCGCCCATTTACTGGCGAGCGTAAACGCCAAGTGCTTGTTGCACTGACAGCAGCTAACGCCTAATGCAAAGCTTAACCGGTGCACTAAAGGTAAAAGTTTCCCCGTTATGGCAAGGGGCCAGCATTGCTGCAATGACTGGCCTTGCTGCCTTATTTTTAAGTGAACACTATGGCGCACCCGCTATGTTGTTTGCTTTATTATTGGGGATGGCGGTGTCGTTTTTATATCAAAGCGACAGCCCGTGCGCTAAAGGCATAGACTTTACCGGTACCACGGTTTTACGTGTAGGCATTGTTTTACTTGGCACCCGTATAGCACTGGGCGATTTAATTACACTGGGCTGGCAAACAGCGCTAATGTTAGCTGGCGCTATATTTACCACCATTATTTTAGGGGTTGTACTTGCCCGGGTATTTGGTTTGCAAAAACGCTTTGGCGCACTAACCGGTGGCTCAGTCGCTATTTGTGGCGCATCGGCAGCACTGGCTATTTCATCTATTATGCCCAACAGCGAGCATAAAGAGCGCGATACCTTACTTACCGTAATTGGCGTAACAGCCATGTCGACCATTGCAATGATTTTATACCCTATTGTGGTTAACTACCTTGAATTTGATGCACATAACGCCGGGGTATTTTTAGGTGGCACCATACACGATGTAGCCCAAGTAGTGGGTGCCGGTTATTCGGTATCGCCCGAAACTGGCGATATAGCAACACTTACCAAACTAGTACGCGTGGCTATGCTATTGCCTGTAGTACTTATTATGATGGTGGTTATTAATAGCTCAAATAAAGGTAACCATGGCGAGCTGCCAAAAGTACCGGGGTTTTTAATTGGCTTTGTAATTTTAATGATTATAAACAGCACCTTTAACCTACCCGCTATTGTGCTTGAAACCACAAATGAGCTTTCTCGGTTCTTTTTAATTGCCGCCATAGCCGCCATTGGTATGAAAACAAACCTAGGCAAACTCACCGAGGTAGGCTTAAAACCAATAATTATGATTGTTGCCGAAACCATTTGGATAGCACTGTTAATACTTGGCTTTGTATTGTGTAGCTAAGTTGAGTAGCTAAGCATTAAACCTTGAGCGTATTGAGTGGATTGCCTACAATAGCGCATCACTTTTTAATAAAGATTAAAACCATGACCGATTCAACAAAACCAGCATTACCTGATCAGCTTTCTATTAACCCACGTAGCAAGCATTACGTAGAAGAAGTGTTTGAACACGAAATTGGCGTAAGCTTAAATGGCAAAGAACGCTTTGACGTAGAAGAGTACTGCATTAGCGAAGGTTGGATTAAAATTGCCGCGCCTAAAGCGCTAGACCGCCGCGGCCAGCCTTTACTTATGAAAGTAAAAGGTACGGTAGACGTATTTTATAAGTAAGGTTTAGACTGCTTAAATAAGCGACTCTCTTGCGAGATGTCGCTTTTTTTATGCCTGTAAAAAAGCATTGAGCTTTTTTCATGTTAAAGGTGACGAAGTTTCATTATGAATCTAAAAAAATTATGGTTGAATAGCGCCATATTGTTTAGTTGTATAGAAATCCTTTATGAATAAAGTAACTATTTTAGATGGCGGCATGGGACGCGAGCTTAAACGCATTGGCGCGCCATTTACACAGCCACTGTGGAGTGCACAAGCACTAATAGAAGCTCCACATTTTGTAACGCAGGCTCACCAAGGTTTTATAGATGCAGGCGCTGAAATAATTACCGTTAATAGTTATGCCTGTGTGCCCTTTCATTTAGGTGAAGCGCTATACCAAGCTCAAGGCTCAGCCCTTGCGCAGCAAGCAGCTGTTATTGCAAAAGACGTAGCTCAAAACGCTAAACAAAATGTATTAGTAGCAGGCTCATTACCACCCGCCTTTGGCTCTTACCGCCCAGAGCTATTTGAGAGCGAACGCGCTTTTACTATTTTAGATACGTTATATAAAGCGCAAGACGAGCACGTAGATGTATGGATTGGCGAAACCATATCGAGCATTGAAGAAGCGCACGTTATGGCAAATGTACTTAAAGGCTCAAACAAGCCATGTTATTACGCATTTACCTTAAATGATGTGGTAAGCGAGCAAGCGACACTTCGCTCTGGTGAGCTGGTAAGTGACGCTGTAGCGGCTTTGCTTGAACAAAATGTTACTGGTATTTTCTTTAACTGCTCAATACCTGAGGTTATAGAGCAAGCCTTTAGCGATACCAACGCTGTATTAGCTAAACAAAATAAAAGCGTTGTTTTAGGCGCGTTTGCTAATGGCTTTACACCTATCGCAAGCGATTACAAAGCCAACGAAGGCTCACAAGCGTATCGTGATATTTCACCTGCAGAATACCTAGATTTTGCAAAAACGTGGTACAGCCAAGGCGCAAGCATTATTGGCGGCTGCTGTGGCATAGGCCCAGAATTTATTGAAGTATTAGTAAACTGGAAACAGGAACTTGAAAGCGCTTAAGCTTTTAGTGCTTTTATAAATATTAGGGCTTATTTGCTGTTACCCAATCAAGCCCTTGTATTGCTGTAGTAGGAAATGCCGTTGCATGGCTCGCCCCTTCAACAACAACGCTTTTTAATTCAATATTTTCACTGCTAAGTGCATTAATTTTTTGCGTTAATTGCTTTGCTCCTGCCACCATATTTTGCCCTTCACCAAAGCTTGGGGTTTCCTTTGCCCCTACCGATATATAAACCTTTGTAGGCACTTTAGGCTTATGTGCTTGTAGCGCTAAAATCGCATTGTTATTAAACCAAACTGATGGGCTGCCAATTATATAATTGTTAAATAAATCGGGCATCGTAAATAAAATAGTCACGCCAAATAAACCGCCTAAAGAATTACCTATATAAGTTTTTTGAGTGCTACTTGCTCGGTAGTTACTTTGTATAAACGGCAATACAGTATTTTTTAAAAACAGCGCGTGGTTTTGCGCGTTACCGGTTTGCTTTTTCCAGCTTTTAGCCTTACTTGGGGTGTAGTCTCTAATTCTGCTATTAGACCCTCTAGAGCCTTTTTCGTAGCTAATGGCCACTATAATAGCCTGCTGCATTTTTCCGGTATTCATAGGAAACCGTGTAGCACCTGCCACTATAGGAAACGTATACGGTGCATCGGTTAAATAAATAACTGGATATATTTTTTCAGGGTGCTTTTTATATGACTTAGGGAGCTGAATAAAAACAGGATATACCCGATTGGTCATAGGCTCAGTGAGTTCAATAACACTACTTCTAGGGATTTGGTAGGGGGTATTTGCGCTTAATTTAAAACACATAAAAGCGCAAAGTAACAGCAAGTTTTTTAAAGCAGTATTCATTAGGGCGTGTTGATCCTTGATGGTTGAATTTGCAGCAGTATGTTTGGTTTTTAGGCAAGGCAGAGCCT